>NZ_CM146344.1:0-615000 GCF_055693895.1 Qipengyuania sp. BR81-2 | reverse complement strand
ATGAGCTGTGTTTAGGGGTGAAAGGCCAATCAAGCCGGGAAATAGCTGGTTCTCCGCGAAATCTATTGAGGTAGAGCGTCGGATGTATGCCGATGGGGGTAGAGCACTGGATGGGCTAGGGCTGCGCGAGCGGTACCAAACCTAACCAAACTCCGAATACCATCGAGTCTTATCCGGCAGACAGACGGCGGGTGCTAAGGTCCGTCGTCAAAAGGGAAACAGCCCTAACCTACAGCTAAGGTCCCCAAGTCATATCTAAGTGGGAAAGCATGTGGGAATCCCAAAACAACCAGGAGGTTGGCTTAGAAGCAGCCATCCTTTAAAGAAAGCGTAACAGCTCACTGGTCTAAATAAGGGTTCCTGCGGCGAAGATGTAACGGGGCTAAAGATATGCACCGAAGCTTAGGGTTGCAGTTTACTGCAGCGGTAGCGGAGCGTTCCGTAAGCGAGTGAAGGCGAAGGGTAACCGACGCTGGACGTATCGGAAGTGCGAATGCTGACATGAGTAGCGACAAACAGGGTGAGATGCCCTGTCGCCGAAAGACCAAGGGTTCCTGCGCAACGCTAATCGGCGCAGGGTTAGCCGGCCCCTAAGACGAGCCCGAAGGGGGTAGTCGATGGGAACCACGTAAATATTCGTGGGCCTGGAGATGTGTGACGGATGGTGGAAGTTGTTCAACCTTATTGGATTGGTTGGGCAGCCAAGCTGTTCCAGGAAATAGCCTCTCCGTATAGACCGTACCCGAAACCGACACAGGTGGTCAGGTAGAGTATACCAAGGCGCTTGAGAGAAGTATCCTGAAGGAACTCGGCAAATTGCCTCCGTACCTTCGGAAGAAGGAGGCCCTGGATCGAGGCAACTCTTTTCAGGGGGCACAGGCCAGGGGGTAGCGACTGTTTAGCAAAAACACAGGACTCTGCTAAGTCGGCTTCAAGACGACGTATAGGGTCTGACGCCTGCCCGGTGCTGGAAGGTTAAGAGGAGGAGTGCAAGCTCCGAATTGAAGCCCCAGTAAACGGCGGCCGTAACTATAACGGTCCTAAGGTAGCGAAATTCCTTGTCGGGTAAGTTCCGACCTGCACGAATGGCGTAACGACTTCCCCACTGTCTCCAGGATATGCTCAGCGAAATTGAATTCTCCGTGAAGATGCGGAGTACCCGCGGTTAGACGGAAAGACCCCGTGCACCTTTACTGCAGCTTCAGAGTGGCATTAGGAAAGAGTTGTGTAGCATAGGTGGGAGGCTTTGAAACTTGGGCGCCAGTCCGAGTGGAGCCATAGGTGAAATACCACCCTGCTGTTTTCTGATGTCTAACCAGCTACCGTTATCCGGTAGTGGGACCCTCTGTGGCGGGTAGTTTGACTGGGGCGGTCGCCTCCTAAAGAGTAACGGAGGCGCGCGATGGTAGGCTCAGGACGGTTGGAAACCGTCTGCAAGAGTGCAATGGCATAAGCCTGCCTGACTGCGAGACTGACGAGTCGAGCAGAGACGAAAGTCGGTCATAGTGATCCGGTGGTCCCTCGTGGAAGGGCCATCGCTCAACGGATAAAAGGTACGCCGGGGATAACAGGCTGATGATTCCCAAGAGCTCATATCGACGGAATCGTTTGGCACCTCGATGTCGGCTCATCACATCCTGGGGCTGGAGCAGGTCCCAAGGGTTTGGCTGTTCGCCAATTAAAGTGGTACGTGAGCTGGGTTCAGAACGTCGCGAGACAGTTTGGTCCCTATCTGCCGTGGGCGTCGATACTTGAAAGGAGTTGCCCCTAGTACGAGAGGACCGGGGTGAACGTACCTCTGGTGTACCTGTCATCCTGCCAAGGGTGCCGCAGGGTAGCTATGTACGGACGGGATAACCGCTGAAAGCATCTAAGCGGGAAGCCTCCCTTAAGATAAGGTATCTTCGAACCGTCGTAGACCACGACGTTGATAGGCCGGGTGTGGAAGCGCAGTAATGTGTGTAGCTAACCGGTCCTAATAGTTCTTTTCGCGCTTGTAGGATCCCACCATCAACGACAGCCCTGTGCTGTCTTGGTCGGAGGAAACTTCGAAGCCGGATAAGCCCAGAAAGCTCAAAGCATCGATTTAAACCCATGTCCGCCAGCTCTATTGCTTGGTGACCTTAGCGTCTGTGACCCACCCGATCCCATCTCGAACTCGGCCGTGAAACCGGACAGCGCCGATGGTACTAGTGCTCAAGCACTGGAAGAGTAGGTCGTCGCCAGGCATTAAAGCCGGCGGGCATGTGGTATAAACCCATTCACAGTTTCAAAAGCCGCTGCCGGTGCGAACCGAGCGGCGGCTTTTGTGTCTCTGGACTACACGTCCCGAAGACACGCACGGTGCCGCGGGGTGGAGCAGTCCGGTAGCTCGTCAGGCTCATAACCTGAAGGTCGTTGGTTCAAATCCAACCCCCGCAACCACCGAGAGATCACCCGCCTTTCGGCGGGTTTTTTTGTGCCTGGATTCCCCAGCTTGAAAATCCTTTCGGGCGATCGCGCGGCAGACTTTTTCACATTGCCCCCTCGCCAACGCGGTCCTGACCCCTATATGCAGCTAATACACCTCGTGATTTAGTGCGGGGGAGGGCTTGTGTTGCATTATCGCAACACCATATTCGAGTGGTAATTCAAGCATGAGGGTATTCGAATGAATCTCGAGAAGTTCACCGATCGGGCGAAGGGCTTCCTGCAGGCCGCGCAGACGGTTGCGATCCGCATGAACCACCAGCGCATCACGCCTGCGCACCTTCTCAAGGCGCTGCTCGACGACGAGCAGGGCATGGCTGCGCAGCTGATCCAGCGCGCCGGCGGCAATCCGGGTGTGGCGATTACCGAGATCGACACCGCACTCGGTAAAATCCCGTCCGTCTCCGGCGGTGGGGCGCAGCAGACGCCGGGCCTCGACAATGACGCCGTGCGTGCGCTTGACCAGGCAGAGCAGCTTGCCGAAAAGGCAGGCGACAGCTTCGTGCCCGTCCAGCGCGTGCTCCAGGCGCTTACGCTGGCGGACAACGGCGCCGGCAAGGCGCTCAAGGCGGCGGGCGTCGATACCAAGTCGCTCGAGGACGCAATCCAGGAGGTCACCGGTGGCCGCACGGCGGACAGCGCGGGGGCCGAAGAAAGCTACGACGCGATGAAGAAGTACGCTCGCGACCTCACGCAGGCGGCGCGCGACGGCAAGCTCGATCCTGTCATCGGCCGCGACGAGGAAATCCGCCGCACGGTGCAGATCCTCGCACGCCGAACGAAGAACAATCCCGCCCTCATCGGCGAGCCCGGCACGGGTAAGACGGCGATCGCCGAAGGCCTCGCGCTGCGTATCGCCAATGGCGACGTGCCCGACAGCCTCAAGGGTCGTACGCTCATGTCGCTCGACATGGGCGCGCTGATCGCCGGCGCGAAGTATCGCGGCGAGTTCGAAGAGCGCCTGAAGGCGGTGCTGGACGAAGTGAAGGGCGCCGAAGGCCAGATCATCCTGTTCATTGACGAGATGCACACGCTGATCGGTGCGGGCGCGAGCGAAGGCAGCATGGATGCGGGCAACTTGCTGAAGCCTGCGCTGTCACGCGGGGAGCTCCACTGCATCGGTGCCACCACGCTCGATGAATACCAGAAGTACGTCGAGAAGGACCCGGCGCTCCAGCGACGCTTTCAGCCTGTCTATATCGACGAGCCCAGCGTCGAGGACACGATCAGCATCCTGCGCGGCATCAAGGACAAGTACGAGCTGCACCACGGGGTGCGCATCACCGACGGCGCGATCGTCGCGGCGGCGCAGCTCTCCAACCGTTACATCCAGAACCGCTTCCTGCCCGACAAGGCGATCGACCTCATGGACGAGGCGGCCTCGCGCATCCGCATGGAAGTGGAATCGAAGCCCGAGGAAATCGAAGGTCTCGACCGCCGCATCATCCAGCTGCGGATCGAGGAGCAGGCGCTGCAGAAGGAAACCGACAGCGCCTCGAAGGATCGCCTCGAAACGCTGCGCAAGGAGCTGTCCGAGCTCGAGCAGCAGTCGAGCGAACTGACCACCCGCTGGCAGAACGAGCGCGACAAGATCCATGCCGAAGGCCGGATCAAGGAAGAGCTCGACCAGGCCCGGCTCGAACTCGAGCAGGCCCAGCGTGCGGGCGATCTCGCGAAGGCGGGCGAGCTCCAATACGGCAAGATACCCGAGCTCGAGAAGAAGCTCGAGGAAGCCAGCGGCCACACCGAGAATGCGCTTCTCAAGGAAGAGGTCACCGAAGACGATATCGCCGGCGTGGTTTCGCGCTGGACCGGCATCCCGGTCGACAAGATGATGGAAGGCGAGCGCGAGAAGCTGCTCGACATGGAGAACATCCTGTCGAAGCGGGTGATCGGGCAGAGCCAGGCGATCGACGCCGTCTCCAAAGCCGTGCGCCGTGCGCGTGCCGGCCTGCAGGACCCCGGCCGGCCCCTCGGCAGCTTCCTCTTCCTCGGCCCGACCGGCGTCGGCAAGACCGAGCTCACCAAGGCGCTCGCCGGCTTCCTGTTCGACGATGACCAGGCGATGGTCCGTATCGACATGAGCGAATTCATGGAGAAGCACGCGGTCGCCCGCCTGATCGGCGCGCCTCCGGGCTATGTCGGCTATGAAGAAGGCGGCGTGCTGACCGAGGCGGTGCGGCGCAGGCCCTACCAGGTCGTGCTGTTCGACGAGGTCGAGAAGGCGCACACCGATGTCTTCAACGTGCTGCTGCAGGTGCTCGACGACGGCCGCCTGACAGACGGGCAGGGCCGCGTGGTGGATTTCAGCAATACGCTGATCATCCTCACCTCAAATCTCGGCAGCCAGTATCTCGCAAACATGGACGACGACCAAAAGGTCGAGGATGTCGAGCCGCAGGTCATGGACGTGGTGCGCGGACATTTCCGCCCCGAGTTCCTCAACCGTCTCGACGAGATCATCCTGTTCCACCGCCTCGCGCAGGAGCACATGGCCCCGATCGTCGATATCCAGGTCGCACGCGTCCAGAAGCTGCTCAAGGATCGCAAGATCGTGCTCGATCTCACCGATGGCGCCAAGCGCTGGCTCGGCCGTGTCGGCTACGATCCGGTTTATGGCGCAAGGCCGCTCAAGCGCGCGGTCCAGCGCTATGTGCAGGACCCGCTCGCCGACATGATCCTTTCGGGCAAGGTGCCCGACGGTTCGACGGTCAAGATCGACGAAGGCGACGGCGCATTGGAGATGCAGGTCAGCTGATCGGCATACGGCATTCAGGCGGGCAGGGGCGCGGATGTGCTCCTGCCCGTTTTCACATGGCTGCAACAAATCCGCTGATTCGCGGGGGCTGTTAAGTACGACGCTACTGTGACCGGCTCGCGCGAAATATTATGACCTGGAGACGGGGCAACGAATCTCATTGTTGCGTTGCCATTTGCAACCCTCGTGAAACCGGTGCGAAATTGTGGGATTTTCGCAACATCGCGCCCAAAAGCGGTTCACTCGCTTTGACTTGTACCTGAGGTTAACGCAGAACCCGTCTCATCAGGGACTGGGGGACCATTGTCCGGGACTGATTCAACATCAATTCGACGCCGCTAGGGGAGTGTCGTCTGATGTGTCCTGGCTCGGGAGCGCAGTTCCGGTTGTCGCGACTGGAGTATCTAATGCGAAAATTACAAATCAACACGATCAAGGGTCTGGCCTTCTCGGCTTCCGCCCTGGCGCTCGTTTCGGGCAGCCAGGCGTTCGCACAGGACGCAGACTGCCCTGAAGGCACCGACGAAGTCGACGGCGAATGCGTCGTCCAGAGCGACGGTCCCGACGGTGTAGATAACAACGACGCCAACACGGGCGACGTCGTCGACGTCACGTCGACCGGCGCCAGCGGCGAGCGCAGCGAAGGCGCCATCGTCGTTACCGGTTCGCGTATCCGCCGCGATACCTACTCCAGCATTTCGCCGCTGCAGGTCCTGACGACCGAAAGCGAGCAGGAAGCTGGTCTGTTCGATCCGACCTCGATCCTGCAGCGCTCGGAAAGCGCCGCCGGCGTCCAGATCGACGCAACCTTCCAGGGCTTCGTGCTCGACAACGGCCCGGGTTCGACCACGCTCGACCTTCGCGGCCTCGGCGCAGACCGTACGCTGCTCCTCATCAACGGCCGTCGTCTCGCACCGGCCGGTGTGGAAGGCGCGCCGACTTCGCCTTCGCTCAACCTGCTGCCCAGCACGCTGATCGACCGCTACGACCTGCTCCTTGACGGCGCATCGTCGGTTTACGGTTCGGACGCTGTTGCCGGTGTGGGTAACGTCATCCTCCGCAAGGACTTCGACGGTCTCGAACTGACTGCATTCGGCAACATCAACCCTGAAGGTGGCGGTGACGACTACACGGTCGGCGCAGCCTGGGGCTTCAATACCGACCGCGGTTTCTTCGGCATCGGCGCCGAGTACGACTATCGTGACAGCATCCGCCTGAGCGATCGTGACTTCTTCCGCGGTTGTACGACCAACCTCGACATCACCAACACCGGTGAAGTCCGTCGTCTGACGATCGACCAGCAGGCCAACGCGCTTGCCGATTCGAACGGCACGGTCACCACCTCGACGAGCGAATGTATCCAGGACGGTTTCAACAACCGTATCATCGTTCCGTTCACCGATCTGGGCTCGATCTATCGTGACGACAGCACCTACTTCGGTGGGCAGGTCGGTAACACGGGCATCCCGGGCTACTCGGAATCGTTCCTCGGCGGTCCGGTGGATGCTGACGGCGACGGTGTCCGCGACATCGACTTCCTGAACGATTACAACCTGAACGGTGCAAACCCCGAGCAGACGTTCCTCAGCGAACAGAAGCGTTACAACATCCTCGCATACGGTGAGTACACCTTCCCGGGTGAAGCCAACATCACGCCGTTCTTCGAGGCTATGTACACGCGTGCAGAGATCCGCGGCGAGAACGAGTTCTTCGCCCAGATCTTCCCGTACGTTCCGGACGTGAACGCCTTCAACCCGTGTAACACCACCGTTAGCGGCGTTGACTGTCGTGCCGACACCGAGACTTCGCTGCCCGGTTCGAGCCGTTCGGCTCTCGGCCCGATCGCAGTCCGTCCGGTCTTCGCGATCGAGGGTGACCGCAACAACACCGACGTCACGCAGGAGCAGTATCGCGGCGTGTTCGGCGTTCGCGGCGACCTGCCCTTCATCTCGCCGAGCTGGAGCTTCGAAGTTTCGGGTGTCTATTCGTACGCAGACGGTAAGTCGAACGTGCGCGGTATCCGCGAAGACAAGCTCGCCTTCGCTCTGGGTATCGACCCGACGATGGACTTCGACGGCGACGGTATCGTCGACAACAACGGCGACGGCATTGCCGATGACTACATTTCCGGCGCCTATGTCGGTAACGCGCTCATCTCGCAGCTCGTCGGCGGCCTGCCCGCCATCGATCCCTGTGATGCCTCTGCGCTTGCGAACCCCGATGCGGCTCTCGCAGACCTGACGCAGGGCTGTGTGCCGGTGAACCTGTTCGCTGACAGCGTTCTCGGTTCGGCCCAGGGCGACTTCGCGACCCAGGCCGAGCGTGATTACGTCTTCGGTGACCGTTCGTTCGACACCACCTACGAACAGATCGTCGTGAACGCATTCGTCACCGGCGACCTCTTCACCCTCCCGGCCGGTCCGGTCGGCGGTGTGTTCGGTGTCGAATATCGTCGCGACGAGATCAACTCGGTCGCCAGCGATGTCGCATCGAACGGCCTCTTCTTCGGCTTCTTCGCCGACAGCGGCGCAACCGGTTCGAAGGAAATCAAGGAAGCGTTCGGTGAAATCGACATTCCTCTGCAGGCTGGCAAGCCCTGGGTCCAGGAACTCAACCTGAACCTCTCGGGCCGTATCACCGACGAGGAATTCTACGGCACCAACTACACCTACTCGATCAAGGCCGGCTGGCGTCCGATCGAATCCCTGCTGCTCAAGTTCAGCTACGGTACTTCGTTCCGTGCGCCGAACCTCCGCGAGAACTTCCTCGGTTCGCAGTCGGGCTTCAACTCGGTCACCGACCCTTGTGCGGTTCCCGATGCGGCGTTCGACACGACCACCGGCACCTACGATCCGACGAACGAGACGCGTGACCAGCGCATCCTCGACAACTGTATCCGTGAAGGTCGTGATCCGACCTCGGTCGGTCTGCAGACCGATCCGAGCACGGGCCAGTCGCTCGCGCCGATCCAGGTCGCCAGCGTGGAAGTCAGCCGCGGTGGTGCACTCGACATCGATCCGGAAACGTCGCGTTCGCTGACCGCCGGTTTCGCTTTCGAGGAAACCTTCGGTGACGGATGGGACTTCGCACTGAGCACGAACTACTACGACATCAAGGTGAAGGACTCGATCATTTCGCCTTCGCTCGGGTTCATCGTCTCGGACTGCTACACTCGCGAAGATCCGCAACGTTCGCCGTTCTGTGACCGTATCACGGCTGCAACGACCGGCCCGCAGCTGATCTCGGACGTGTTCGCTGGCTTCATCAACCTGAACGAAGAAAGCGTCCGCGGTCTCGACTTCAACAGCCGTCTGTCGAAGGAAGTCCAGGCGTTCGGTACGATCGTCGACCTCGGTCTGAACCTTCGTGCGAACCACCTGATCGAGCGCAGCACGCTGTTCATCGACGACACCACGGGCAACTTCATCAGCGACCGCGATGAAGGCGAAGTGGGTCTGCAGGAATGGACCGGTCGTGCGACGTTCACGGCGGACATCGACAAGTGGCGCTTCACCTGGAACACCCGCTACATCGGCGGCTTCGACCAGGATCCGGACGTCATCGATCCGTTCTCCGACGTGTTCGGTTACGATCCGGACGGCAACTTCATCGGCCAGACGGGCAGCACCTGCCTCGGTGGCGGTTCGCGTGACGCCAACGGCGTTCCGGACGGCATCGTCCAGGGTGACGGCGTGTTCTGTCGCCCGATCGGCTACGCCGACGAGCAGTTCCTGCACACCGCGTCGATCCGCTACCGTGCCGACACCTGGGACCTCCTGGTGGGTGTGAGCAACGTCTTCGACACCGCTCCGCCGCAGGTCAGCCCCTTCGCTTCGGGTATCACCGATATCTCGAACACGGCACTGGGTGCAGGTTACGACTACAACGGGCGCGAATTCTTCGCCCGCTTCAATATCCAGTTCTGATTTTATTCAGAACAGGGTAAGTAAGTTCGGGCGGCCTCGCGTTTAGTCGCGGGGCCGCCCAATTTAATTCAAGGGGTTCATTTGTCCTTCGGGACACGTCTTGTGAGAGTTGAGACATGAAGAAGTTCAGATCAGTATTCCTTGCAGCAGCAGCCTGCACCGTTGCACTGGGGGTCGCGCCTTCCACTGCACAGACCACCGGCCAGCCGACCGTTCCCATCGAGGTCTGGGCTCTTCGCGACACGATGACGACCGTCCAGGTCTCGCCCAGCGGCGAACGCCTGCTCGTCATCAAAAACGAGAGCCGCGACGGCGACTACCTCATGGAGCTTTACGATACCGACAATCTCGGTGGTAAGCCCTATCGTATCGCTGCCGACCCGATGGAGATCATCGGCGCACAGTGGGTCAGCGACGATTTCATCTTCGGCACCGCCTGGCAGCAGAACCGCAGCAAGGTGAACGGCCCGGAAGAGGGCACCTACGACTACGCTTCGTTCATTTTCGACGTGAACAAGAAGAAGTTCCAGCGCGTCGAAGGCGTCTTCAGCATCGCAACGCTGCTTCCCGACGAGCCGAACGAAATCCTGATCGGTACCGGCCGGTCGGTCGGCAGCGCCGCCGAAGTCGATCCGTTCTCGGCCTTCCGTCCGCGCGCATACTACAAGCTGAACCTCAAGACCGGCTCCAAGCAGCTCGTCCTGAAGGGCAGCGAGAAGTATCCGACTGCCGTCTTCGACAGCAAGGGCAACCCGCGCTGGACCTCGGGCTACGACCGCGCCAGCAAGGAAGAAGTGACGTATTACCGTAAGCCGGGTGACGGTTCGTGGACCGAATTCGCCCGCTATGACCAAGACGATCACGAGAACCTGTATCGCGTCCTTTCGGGCTTCATGGGCCTCGTCGGCTTCAAGCAGGACAATCCCAACATCGGCTACGTCATCGACAACCGCGGGGAGGACAAGGCGTCGCTGTGGGAGTTCGACTTCAACACCGGCCAGTTCGGCGAAAAGCTCGCCGGTACCGACCAGGCCGACGTGATGTGGATCCAGACCAGCTCGCTCCCCGGTGACGACCGCCTCGTGGCGGCCCGCTATCCGTGGGACAAGCGCAACCGCATCTGGTTCGACGAGCAGGAAAAGGCGCTCTACGACGCGCTGGAAGCCCAGATCCCGAACGCCCATGAGGTTTCGATCTCGAGCCGTTCGCGCGATGGCAACACCATGATCGTCCAGAACCGCGGTCCGCGTGACCCGGGTTCGTTCTGGCTGGTCAAGGACGGCCGCATGAGCAAGCTCGGCAGCCGCAATCCGCTCTTGAAGGCGGAAGACCTGTCGGATGTCGAATTCATCCGTTACCCCGCGCGCGACGGCAAGATGATCGCCGGTTACGTCACCAAGCCCAAGGGCGAAGGACCGTTCCCGCTGGTCGTGCTTCCGCACGGCGGCCCGCACGTCAACGAAGTCATCAGCTATGACGAGTGGGGCCAGCTGCTGGCCAACGCCGGCTACATGGTCCTGCAGCCGCAGTACCGCATGTCGGTTGGCTGGGGTAAGGAACTGTTCGACAGCGCCTATGGCCAGCACGGTCTCGCCATGCAGGACGACAAGGACGACGGCGCGCTCTATCTCGTCGAGCAGGGTCTCGTCGATCCGGACCGGATCGCGATGTTCGGCTGGTCCTACGGTGGTTACGCTGCCCTCGTTGCAGCCTCGCGTGATCCCAACATCTACCAGTGCGTCATCGCAGGTGCAGCCGTTGCGGATCCGGAGAAGGTCTACAAGCTGCGCAGCAACCCGTGGACGCCGACGGCGATCGACGACTGGGCACAGCGTCGCGGCATGATCGGCATCAACCCGATCAACGAAGTGTCGAAGGTCAACGTGCCGCTCCTCATGGTCCACGGCGACGTCGACGCGCGCGTTCTCTACTTTAACTTCGAGGACTATCGCGACGCGATCCAGAAGGCGGGCAAGACCGATGCCCAGTTCCTCACCCTGACCGGTGCGGACCACTTCTACTCGACCCTGATGTACGAGCACCAGGAGCAGTTCTACACCAAGATGCTCGACTTCCTGGCGAACGATTGCGGACCGGGCGGGCTCTGAGCCTGACCATCCGGAAACAGGAAAGCCCGGCGGGAAACCGCCGGGCTTTTTCTTTGTCGTGTCGACGCGGCGGGCCAGCCTGTAGACAGGTCACGACAGGCGGAAAGAAACCCGGCCTCGCAAGAAAATTTCTGCGCCCCGCATGATTACAAAAACGCGCGATACGCATGCAACACGGTGATAACGTCGAGGCGCCGGGGAGGCCCTTTCGCCCGTTTTCCCGGGGCCGTTTCAACTGTAACCGGAATGTCACACCGGCAATTTTACGACTATATCATTTGGTTCGGCGATTGCTCCGCCACCTCCCATGAGCCTAGATGCGCCACATTCGGACTAATGTCTGGATCCATTCTTTTCTGTGGCTGCCGCATGGGTGGTGGCCGAATTTGAGGGGATACTAATGTCTTACCGTTTCACCAAGGCTTCGCTCCTGACGGGCACGGTCATGGCTGGTGCCATGATCGCTTCGCCTGCTCTGGCGCAGGCCGATGATCAAGAGCCGGCGCTTGAGTCGGGCGCTGCCGAGGAAACTTCGGCTGCACCGATCGTCGTTACCGGTTCGCGTATTGCGCGCCGCAACGTCGAAACCGCTGCACCGGTTGCAGTCGTCAACGCCGAAGAGTTCAAGCTCTCGGGTACCGTCAACGTTGAAAACGTTGTCAACACGCTCCCGCAGGTCGTTCCCGGCGTTACGTCGTTCTCGAACAATCCCGGTAACGGTACTGCCTCGCTGAACCTTCGTGGCCTCGGCGCGACCCGCACCCTGCTGCTGGTCAACGGCCGTCGCTGGAAGTTCTACGACGCAAACCAGGTCACCGACCTCAACACCATCCCGCAGTTCCTGCTGGAATCGGTTGACGTTGTGACCGGTGGTGCTTCGGCCGTTTACGGTTCGGACGCTATGGCCGGTGTTGTTAACTTCCGCCTTCGTGAACTCGACGGTGCCGAAGTTGGCGGCCAGTACTCGATCACCGAGCGCGGCGATGGTGCCCGCTATCAGGTCCACGGTGCAGTCGGCAGCGACTTCGCTGACGGTCGCGGTAACGTGACGGCCTATGCGGAATACTACAACCGTGAAGAAATCTTCCAGGGCGACCGTGACTTCTCGGAATTCGCACTGGGTGGTTCGCCGCTCTTCCAGCTTGGTTCGTCGCTTCCGCCGGCAACCCGCCTGACCTATCGTGGCGATGCTGACACGGCTGGTTCGCCGTTCGACGACACAGTCGATGGCAACCCGTTCGCGATCTTCGACGAAGGCGGTTCGATCCGTGAATACGAGAACCCGGGCGACCTTTATAACTACGCTCCGGTCAACTACCTGCAGCTGCCGCAAGAGCGCTACCTGCTTGGTGGTAACGCAGCGTATGAAATTTCGTCGGGCCTCGAGCTCTACGGTGAACTTTCGTACTCGAACAACCGCGTTGACGCGGAACTCGCTCCGACCCCGATCCTGGTCAACACCTTCCTCGACATCGACTCGCTCGAAGCCAACGGCTTCGTCGACGCTGCAACCATCGCAGCGTTCCGCGACCTCGACGCGAACGAAACCGGTGCCGACCAGAACGACGGTCAGATCGACGTTCAGGTCCGTCGTCGTCTTCTCGAAGCCGGCGGCCGTCGTAACCTCGACGAACGTAACGCATTCCGTCTTGTCACGGGTGCTCGCGGCGCGATCAACGACTACCTGAGCTACGATGCGTACTACCTGTTCGCACGTACCCGTAACGCCAACATCCAGCAGGGTAACGCGTCGGTTTCGCGCTTCACCGCTGGTGTGAACGGCACGGGCGCAACCCCGATCAACATCTTCGGCCCCAACACCCTGACCCCGGCGATGGTGGACTCGTTCCGCATCCAGGCTCAGAACGGCGACATCTCGAAGCTGCAGGTCCTGACCGGTGTGGTCTCGGGTACCTTCGGCGATTTCGCCCTGGGTGAAGCTGAAGCTGTCGGCTTCGCAATCGGTGCAGAGCGCCGTAGCGTTTCGGCCGAATTCCTTCCTGACGAGTTCCTCGCTTCGGGCGACGTGGCTGGCTTCAACGCCGGTTCGCCGACTGAAGGTAGCTACGACGTCAACGAAGTGTTCGCCGAGCTCAACGTTCCGTTCGAGACCGAAAGCGGCTTCCGCGTCGAGCTCACCGGTGCAGGCCGTTACTCGGACTACTCGCTCGAGACGGTCGGCGGCGTGTGGACCTACGCAGGTGGTATCCAGATCCAGCCGATCCCGGACGTCACCCTTCGTGGTCAGTACCAGCGTGCAGTTCGCGCACCGAACGTGAACGAGCTGTTCCAGGGTACCGCAATCGGCTTCCCGGGCGCCAACGACCCCTGTGCGGGTGACGGTGCTGGCAACGGCCCGATCCCGACCGGCGGCCTTCTGGCAACCTGTCTTGCTAACGGCGTTCCGCAGGCAAACATCGGCAACAACGTCGTGCTTCAGCCCGACGGCCAGATCGCTGCCCTGTTTGGTGGTAACCCGAACCTCGAAGAAGAAACCTCGGACAGCTACAGCTTCGGCATCGTGCTCGAACCGAGCTTCATCCCTGGTCTTACGATCACGGCTGACTACTTCGACATCACCATCGACAACGCGATCACCACGATCAGCCTCCAGCAGGCTCTCGACCTGTGCTACAATCAGGCACAGGACCTGAGCGACCCGCGCTGCCTCAACTTCGTTGGCACGCGTGACGCTGACGGTGCGTTCGGTCGTACCAACCCGCCGCTTCTGGGTGGCGCTAACATCGCTGAATTCAGCACCTCGGGCGTCGACCTTCAGGTCAACTACGGCACCGATGTCGGCTTCTCGCTCTTCGGCGAAGCTGACTCGCGCATGGCCGTTCAGTTCCTTGGAACCTGGACGGAAAGCAACGACTTCATTCCGGACGTATCGGACACGAGCAATGTCGTGACCTGTGCGGGTGAATTCGGCCTGACCTGTGGCGAGCCGCAGGCGTCGTTCAAATGGACCTCGCGCTTCAGCTGGTCGGATGGCCCGCTGACCACCTCGGTTCGCTGGCGTCACCTGTCGGCCGTCGAAGACGATGATCCGACGTTCGACTACCACGTTGAGCGTATCGATGCCTACGACCTGGTCGACCTGACCTTCTCGGTCGAAGCAAGCGAACGCCTGACGCTGTCGGCTGGTGTGAACAACCTGTTCGACACCCTGCCGTCGTCGCCGGAATTCGATGCTTCGGGTACGGTCATCAACGACACCAACTCGCTGCTTCTGGGTGACTTCAACAACTCGGAACAGGCAAACACCTACCCGAGCACGTACGACGTGCTGGGCCGTGACTTCTTCTTCTCGGCTCAGTTCCGCTTCTAATCGGGACATGTGCCTCCCCGCCTTCGGGTGGGGAGCACAAAGAAAAGGGCGTCAGGCTTCGTGCCTGGCGCCCTTTTTCTATTGTCCGGAACCTGCCTCGAAGGAGGCCTTGATCCGGAAGATCAGGAGAAGGTCAGGAAATCGGCGATAGCCCTGCCGGAAGGGTCTTCCAGCGCGCGAGTTTCTCTGAGCGAAAGGTCATGCGCGGCGAAGGCATCGACGATGTCGCTGCGGGCATCCGCAGTCCGGCATGCTTCTGCGAGGGAGTCGATCCTGCCGAGTTCGTTCTTCGCCTGCATCTCGATCACGCCGATCGTCTCGGAAATCGAGCCGGCACCGGAGCTGCGCCCCATCAGGCACGAGCGCCGGATGGCCTCAGGTATCTCCCAGGCCGGTGACGTCTGCCCGAATTCCCTTGCGCCTTCTGCGGCAATCTCGGCAGCGATGCGCGCGCCCTTGTCTATACCGCCCGCGCCCTCACGCAGAGCCTCTTTGACTGCTTCGGCTACGCCATTCTCGCCGAGCGCCCAGTGCAGCTGGTGACGGCGATTGAGGTTGTGCTCAAGGATCGGGCCGTCGCCGCGATGGACCATGAGGCCCACCAGGCCGCCTGGTGCCAGCACGCGTGCGATCTCTCCGGCAGCCTTGGCGCTATCTCCATATTCGAAGCCGAACTGGCTCGTCACCGCGCCAAAACTGCTGTCGGGGAAGGGAAGGTCCTCCATCGCGATGTTCGGACGGACTTCGACCCCGGGCGGGGGCGGGGGCAGGCGGGGTGCCAGATCGACGCCTACCGGCTTCAGGTCGGGGCGTAGCGCCAGCATCCAGCGCAGGACCCTCGCATCGCCCGTCGCAAGGTCGAGGACCTTCGCATTCTCGGGGACGCCGGGCAAAAATGCCTCCCAGGCGCTCTTCTGGACCTTTTCGATGATGCCCCAGCGTTCGGGCAGGCAACCGCCGCCGCTCTTGCCCTTGGCGCTCTGCCGCGCCCAGAATTCCTTCCAGGCCTCGCCCTTGTCCGCTTGGTTCGTCATGCGGCGGGCCTTGCCACAGGAACGACGTCGAAAGCTACCGTCATGCGCAGCGATTCCTCGAAGGGCGTCGTGCCGTGGTAAAGCGTGCTCGGGAACAGGGCGAGATGCCCTTCCTTGGGCTGGATCGTCCTCAGCGGAGGCAGGTCGAGGCCGAGATGCGGCGGGGGACGACCCACCTCGAGCCAGCCCTGCTGGTCGTCACCCTGTGCCGCCTCGGGCACGATGAGGTACAGCGCCGAGCTCAGCATGCCGTCGGGGTGGATGTGCGATGTGTGATAGTCACCGCCACCGCGCAGGCGCACCGACCAGGATCCTGTGAGCTCCCAAGGGTCGTCACGGTGCCGTAGCAGCGGATGGTCGAAATCGGCCGGTGGCAGCTCGGCCCTGTAGTCTTCCAGAGTTCCGAGGATCGCCCGGTGCAGTTTTGCGAAGATTTCTTCGTGTCTCTGGAAGAGGATGTGGCGCGTCTGCGAGCCGCCTCGAAGCGATTGGCCAAGCGGCAGGGGCGAGTGGTCGTGCAATTCGTGCAGGCGCTCGATCGCCAGCGGTAGGATGCTCCCCGCATCGCGCAGCGGACGCAGCTGGACGAGGTTCTCCTGTTCGTGGAGCCATTGCGCCTTCGGATTGCCCGTCAGGCGCCAGACCATGCCAAGAAGCGCATAGGTCGAATGAAGCGAGCCGCCTCCGGCCAGCGCCTTCTCGAGCAGGCTTTCGGCCCTTTCCAGCTCTCCGCACCTGATCCGGTGGCGGGCTTCGTGGATCGCTCGGTCGGGGCTGTCGAGTTGCAGATCGGCAAATATCGCCTCGGCGCGCTCCCGATCGCCGGCAGCGCCGGCATGCACGGCTTCCATCAGGGCGAACTGCGGGCTGTCAGGAAAGCGTTGGCGTGCCTCCGCCACCACTTCGGCAGCCTCGGCCGCATGGTCGAGCCCTGCGAGCTGGTCGGCATGGGCGGTCGGGATATTCGGATCGGCGGGAAGCCGCGCGGCCGCCTCGCGGTAATGGCCGGCGTAGTCCTCGTCCCCCATGCCAAGCCGCAGCTGTGCGAGGAACTTGAGCGCCTCTAGCCATTGCGGGGCGTGCGCGACGATTTGCTCGGCTATCGAACGGGCCTGCTGATGGTCACCGGCCGCATCGAGCGCTTGCGCCTTGCCCAGCCAGAGGTCCGCCTCGGTCTGGTTGACCGACAAGGCAATATCGAAACGCGTTACCACCTGTTCCTCGCCGCGGTCGAGCGCCACACGTGCCCTGCCGTGCAGCGCCTTGGCGTGGCCCGGTTGGACCGTGAGGCAGCGATCGTAGCTCATGGCAGCATCCGCCGAATTGCCGGCGGCACGAGCCGCGTTCCCGCGGATCGACCAGTATTTCGCGATACTGCCAGCTGCTGCCTCCTTCTCGCGGAGCAGGGCCAGAGCTTCGCGAGACCGCCCCAGCTTACCCAGAGCGATGGCGCGATTGAGCGAATAGTCGGCCTGCGAAGGATCAAGCGCAATGGCGCGCGCGAATGCGGCTTCGGCAGCCGCAGCGTCCCCGGCGCGCATGGCCATCGATCCGGCGCTGTTCTGCAGCTGCGCGTCTCTGGGGTGCTCGGCGAGGGCCTGCTCGAGGAGTTTGCGCCCGCCGGCAATATCGCCGCCGCGCTCCGCAGCGATAGCGCGTGCGTGCCAGTCCTGCGGGGCTGTGCTCACTGGTCGCGGATCCAGCCCACGATCGCGGTACGGCCCATCGGTGCGAAAGGCGGGACGTAGGATACCTGGTGGCTGGTCGGCACGGCGAAGAGGTTCAGCGCATTGAAGCGCGGGCGGAAACCTTCGACGATATCGCCGTCCTCGTCGAGGAAGTTGAGGTATCCGCCCCAGTCGGGATGCCAGTCGTCCCGCGCGAAATTGAGGACGTAGGCGTAGCGCCACCCTTCCGCGACATGGCTGTCGATATGCCGGCCCAGATAATGGTTGGGGGCATAGAGCGATGCCTGTCCGTCCGCCTTGGTCAGCGTGCGGGTTCCGGTAATGTCGCGCGCAAGGTCGAGGAACTCGGGCGCGTTGATATATTCGAGCAGAAGCTCGTGCGGACCGCCCGGGTCCCAGCCTTCCTGCACTGCAGTGAGGATCGGATACTGTGCGAAGCGGAAGGCGTAATCGCCCTTTGCGCTGGCCTGGTGGGCAGCATTGGCCGCGGCGTTGACCTTTTCCGCACCGCCGGGGGCCTGGATTTCCTCCATCCGCCAGCTCTGCGGCTCCTGGCCCGGGCCGTCACCGGCCTGCACGGCCATGCCCCACTTGGTGCCGCGTGCCAGGATCATCTGGATCTCGCGAGCGGTTTCTTCGGTGAGGACATTACGCACCTGGACGCGGCCATGCTCGGCAAACCGCTTGGCGAGGGCTTCGCGGTCGAGGTCGGGATTGATTTCGAAAAGCTTCTTGAGCGCCATAGGCCGAGCTTTACGACGCGCTCCGGCTGCCCGCAAGCACGCCTCCGCGCTCGTCCCCGCAAGCGGCACTTGACGTAAACGGAAAGCAGCCATAGGCCCGTCGCAAATTGAAACGGAAAGAGGATTCTCCCCCCATGCCCGAAGCCTATATCGTCGAAGCCGTCAGGACAGCAGGTGGGCGCAGGGGAGGGCGGCTTGCCGGAGTGCACCCGGTCGATTTGGCTGCGAAGTCGCTCGACGCGGTGATGGAGCGTTCGGGCCTCGAGGCCAAGGCAATCGACGATGTCGTGATGGGCTGCGTCAGCCAGGGCGGCGAACAGGCGATGCAGGTCGGCCGCAATGCCGTGCTTGCTTCCAAGCATCTGGGTGAAGGCGTCCCCGCCGTCACCATCGACCGCCAGTGCGGTTCCTCGCAGCAGGCGATCCAGTTCGCCGCGCAGGCCGTGATGAGCGGTACGCAGGATGTGGTCATCGCCAGCGGCGTCGAAAGCATGACCCGCGTGCCGATGGGCTCGACCGCGATGTTCCACATGAAGGAAGGCCTCGGGAACTACAAATCGCCCGGCCTCGAAGAGAAGTATCCCGGCATCCAGTGGAGCCAGTTCATGGGCGCTGAGATGATCGTGAAGAAGCACGGCTTCTCAAAGGACGATCTCGATCGCTTCGCGCTCTCGAGCCACCAGAAGGCGATCGAGGCGACCAAGTCCGGCGCATTCGAAGCCGAAATCGTGCCGGTCGAGATCGAGACGCCCGAAGGCACCGAAATGCACACCGTGGACGAAGGCATCCGTTTCGACGCAACGCTCGAAGGTATCGCAGGCGTCAAGCTGCTGAGCCCCGAAGGCACGATCACGGCCGCTTCGAGCAGCCAGATCTGCGACGGATCGAGCGCGGTGCTGGTCGTTAGCGAAAAGGCCCTGAAGGAATACGGCCTCACCCCGCTCGCGCGCATTCACAACCTCACCGTCACCGCAGGCGATCCGGTCATCATGCTCGAAGAGCCGCTCTTCGCGACCGACCGCGCACTTGAACGTGCGGGCATGAAGATTTCCGACATCGACCTGTTCGAAGTCAACGAGGCTTTCGCGCCCGTGCCGCTTGCATGGCTCAAGCACACCGGTGCCGATCCCGAGAAGCTCAACGTCAATGGCGGTGCGATCGCGCTGGGCCATCCGCTCGGCGCGTCGGGAACCAAGCTCATGGCCACGCTCGTTCATGCCCTGAAGGCGCGCGGCAAGAAATACGGCCTCCAGACGATGTGCGAAGGCGGCGGTGTCGCCAACGTCACTATCGTCGAGGCACTTTAAGCTTCTAATATCACGAGAGGATTACCCCCATGGAAGTCAGCAGCAATACCCCAGCAGTCGTCACCGGCGGCGCATCGGGCCTTGGTGAAGCCACCGCCCGCGCCATCGCCGCAAAGGGCGCCAAGGTCGCCATCTTCGACATGAACGAAGAGAAGGGCGAAGCCGTCGCCAAGGACATTGGCGGCATCTTCTGCAAGGTCAACGTGATGAGCGACGAAGATGTCGACGCGGGCTTTGCCAAGGCGCGCGAAGCGCACGGCCAGGAGCGTATCCTCGTCAACTGCGCAGGCATCGGCAACGCCATCAAGACCGCCAAGCGCGACAAGCAGACCGGCGAGATCAGCCACTTCCCGCTTTCGGCCTTCGAGTTCGTCATCCAGGTGAACCTGATCGGCACTTTCCGCTGCATAGCCAAGTCGGCAGCCGGCATGATGACCCTCGACCCGCTTTCGGACGACGGCGACCGCGGCGCGATCGTCAACACCGCATCGGTTGCCGGTGAAGACGGCCAGATCGGTCAGGCGGCCTATTCGGCATCGAAGGGCGGCGTGATCGGTATGACTCTGCCCATCGCGCGCGACCTTATGAACGAGGGCATCCGCGTGAACACCATCCTGCCGGGTATCTTCAACACCCCGCTGATGAACGCAGCCCCGCCGCAGGTTAAGGAAGCCCTCGCCGCTTCGGTCCCGTTCCCCAAGCGCCTCGGCAATCCAGACGAATACGCCCGTCTCGCCATGACCATGATCGAGTGCGGCTATTTCAACGGCGAAGACGTCCGCCTCGACGGCGCAATCCGTATGGCACCGCGCTAAGCCGAACGGCCGCAAGTTCTCGAAAGGCCGCTCGCGCTCATTGCGCGAGCGGCTTTTTCATGGGTGAGGCAAATGCGACGAGGCGAATTGTGCGGTGCAGCATTTTTCTTGCCAAACCACCGAGACCTAAGTATTTTTTACGGTGCACCCAGCTAACCGGAACTTTACCGGAGCGGTGCGTTTAGGACACCGTCATGGCTGCACCCGAATGGAAACTGGACGAGAGCGCAGAGGATGCGAGCTCGTATGAATTCGCAAGCGTAAACCCGCGTCTCGTGTTCCTGCTCGCGCTTGCCGTCGCCTTCCTGGCGGTGGCCTGCGTCTATTTTGCCTATGTATCGGTGAGCCTCGCGATCGAAGCGGGAATGATCCCGCAGCCGCCGCGCCTCCAGGGCCTCGTGGACTGACCCGCCGCAAGCGGGACGACCTCAAACCAACATCAGATCAGAGCAATGGCGACATATGCCTTGGCGGCGAACACGCCGACGGTGAACAGCACGTCACCCATCCGTTCGTACAGCGTGATTGCCATGTTCCGGTCTCCACTTCGACCCGGCAGCACTGCACGCTCAGCCTTGCGAAAAACCTTCAGGCCATTGTTACCGGCCCGTTTACGAATGGCCGTCTAGGGGGCGCTCAATCATGGCTTATACCGACACAGACATGCCCGCTTCCGTGCCGGGCAGGGTGGAAACTGCCACCTATAGTGGCCCCGACCGGCGAGCCTTCGGCCTGCGCCGCGAGGAGGGCTACTGGCGCAAGCGCGCGATCCGAAGGGGCGCGATCTTCACTGCCTCGCTAACCTTCGCGACGCTGTGGGCGCTGTTCAGCCTCTGGCTTTCGCTGCCTTGGCTCAGCGACCTTGGAGAGCTGTCGCATCCTGCGATTGCGCTCACGGTGCTGACCTTCATCGCCTATGTGCCGGGCTTCATGAATGCATTCCTGCTGTCGACGCTCGCGCTGAGGCCGGAAGCGCTCAAGGAAGATCCCGAGCACTGGCCTGCGCTCTCGATCCTCGTGGCGGCCTATAACGAGGAAGCGCTGATCGCGAACACGCTCGAGAACCTCGGCGGACTGACCTATCCGGGCGTCGTCGAAGTAATCGTGATCGACGACGGTTCGAAGGACGCGACATTCGCCAATGCCGATGCGTGCCGGCACTTCTTCGCCGCTAATCCGAACTACACGCTGCGCGTCGAGCGGATGAAGCGCAACAGCGGCAAGGCGAAGGCGCTGAACCACGGACTCGAGATCGCCTCGCACGATCTGATCGTCACAATCGATGCCGACACGCTGCTCGAGCCGGGCAGCCTGCGCTCGATGGTCGCGCATCTCTATGCCAGCCCTCCACAGACCGCGGCGATCGCGGGCGCGATCCTGCTCGCGAACCCGATGGAAAGCTGGGCCACGCGCGCGCAGCAGTGGGACTATTTCCACGGCATTTCCGCCGTGAAGCGCATGCAGGGTATTTTCAACGGCACGCTGGTCGCGCAGGGCGCATTCTCGCTCTACCGACGCGACGCTCTCGAGCAGGCGGGCGGCTGGCCGGACACGGTGGGCGAGGACATCGTTCTCACCTGGTCGTTCCTGCGCCGCGGCTATCTCGTGCGCCACGCCGAGGACGCGATCGCATGGACCCACGCGCCCGAGACCTGGGGCGAATTGTCGCGCCAGCGCAAACGCTGGGCCCGCGGGATGATCGAGGCGCTGGCGATCCACAAGAGCCTGCTCGCCAAGCCGCGCCTCTCGACGCTGTTCATTTACTGGAACCTGATGTTCATCAGCATCGATCTCGCCTTTACGCTGGCCTTCATACCGGGACTGCTGCTGGCGGTGCTGGGCATCTACTGGCTGGCGGGTCCGATCACGCTGCTGGTTCTGCCGCTCGCGGCGCTGTGGAACATCGTCATCTTCCGCATCCAGTCGAGGATGCTGAAACGCAACGAAATCAAGATGAGGAAGAGCTTCGCCGGCTTCGTGCTGTTCGCCTTCATCTATCCCTTCATCATGCAACCCGTCTCCGTCTGGGGATATGCCTCCGAGCTCTTCGGAAGAAAGAAGGAGTGGCACTGATGCGCCCTCTCAAACACGCCAGCCTGCTGGTCCTCTCCATGCTGGCCGTGCCTGCCATGGCGCAGGACGAAACCGGAACCGATATCGATACTCAGGCCGGTCCGGCGATTGGCACCGAAGTCTTCGTCTCCACCGACAGCGACGACACCACGGTGGTGCGCGTGGCGGGCGACTTCGACCTGCGCAACGCGCCCGACGGCAGCCGGCTGGGCGTGCGCGTCGAGAAGGCCTGGTACGATCCGCAGGGGCAGGGCCGCATCGCGCGCGAACGTGTCTTCCTGCAGGTCGCCGACGGGAAGGGCGATGTCGAATGGTCGGTGCGTATCGGCACAGATGGCGACACGGTGATCGGCTCCGCCTCGATCAACGACAACGAGGATTTCCGCAAGGAAGCTTTCATCGAGCGCGATATCGTCGAGACTCCGCTCGGCCTCGAGCGCGGCATCTACTCGACCTTTGCCGGTGCTGCGGTCGACCTGCCCGCGGACGAGAACAATATCTTCACTATCCTCGGCGGCGTGCAGGAGTTTACCGGCGACAACCTCAGGCTGCACCTGCGCGGCAATTTCGTCCATGTGGTCGACAGCGAACTTGGCCTCAGCGTCCAGCTGCGAACGCGCTACTTCCACAGCACCGAGCCGGGAGAGTTCGACTACTTCTCGCCCGAGAACTACACGCAGGTCCTTCCCGTCGTGCAGCTCAGGCGGTTCCTGAACGACTGGCAGCTTCTCGCGGCTGGCGGTATCGGCGCACAGCGGATCACCGGCACCGGCTGGGAACAGGCGAACTTTGCCCAGCTGCGCTTCGTCAGCCCTGCCGAGAACGACTGGTTCGCTTCCGGGGAGGCGATCTATTCGCAGACGCCCGGCGACAATGCCGTGGCAGGCTCGGGCTACGACTATTTCCAGGCGCGCTTCTCGCTTACCCGCCGGTTCTGAGCGCCAGCTTGGCCGGCATATTGCCGGACACGAGATCGCGCTTGGCTTCGAGCGAAGCGATCAGGAACGACATCAGCGCCCTGATACGCGGCGTGTCGCGCAGGTCGGGATGGGTGAGAACCCAGAGATCCTGCTGCGCGACCGGAGCCGCGTCGGTCAGGCGCACGACGCGCGGATCGGTATCGGCCATGAAGCAGGCACCGCGTCCGAGTCCCAGTCCCGCGACCATGGCGCGGTGGCGTGCGGTGATGTCATCGAGCCGTAATCCCACCGGAACATCGGGGTAGGGCGAGGTCTCTAGCCAGTCCGGCCACAACCCACCGACCTTCGGCGCGATCCAGCGCAGCTCTTCACGCGGCGTGCGCTCGAGGTAATCGCGATTGGCGTAGAATGTGACGTGGTTCGGAAAGAGCCGCCGTCCGACGAGATGGTCCGGCGGCGTATCGGTGCCTCTCACCACGACATCGGCCTCCGAGCGGTCGAGATCCGCAAAGGCGAAACCCGTTTCGATCGTGAGCTCGATACCGGGATAGCGCTCGATGAATGCAAAGAGGTCTTCGAGGAGGAGATACTGCGCAATCGGTTCGGGCAGCGAGAGGGTTATTGGGCCGGAGATGTCCTCTCCCGCCGCCTTACTGTGCCGCGCGCCCGCATGCGCCAGCGCCTCCATCCGCTCGGCAACTTCGACCAGTGCAAGGCCGAGATCGGTCGGCGCGTATCCTGTGGGTGAGCGGTCGAACAAAATGCCGCGGCGATCCTGCATCGCGGCAAGCCTGCGGGCGATGGTCGTATGCGTCAGCCCCAGTAAGCCGGCGGCCGAACGCAGCGTACCGCCGCGGGCAAGGGCGAGGATGATCCGGTAGTCGTCCCAGGCTTCCATTGGAACGTTTATGCACCACTAAACCCGAAAATCTAGCCAATACCGGCGTGAATGGACTGTTATTGGTGCACGAAAGTTCATTCATCGATGGAGATCGCGATGACCCCCAACTTCAAGACCACGCTTTTCCTTTCCCTCTGCCTTGCGAGCGTGCCGCTCTCTGGAGGAGACAGTTCGAAAGTCATGGCGCAGGACGCAGCGAGTGCGAGCTCGTCCGCCTCGGAGGCGGTTTCCTTCTCACTAAAGCGCGGCGAAGTCCTGCAGATTATCGCTTCCGACAACCGTGAGGACGGGCGGCAGGCGCGTCTCGACTACTTTACCAAGGTGCTGCCGCTGGCGCAGGCCGAGGGGTATCGCAGGCTTGCGCAGCTCAACGTCCGGGAATCGGTGATCAGCGAAACAAAGCCGGACGCCTTCTCCTTCTTCGCATGGCCGAGCGAGGCCGCAGAGAAGCGTTTCTCGCAGAACCCCGATTGGCCGGAATTCAGGCAAACCCGCCCTGAAGGCTGGGACGAGCTGGCAATCTACACTGCCACCCTCGGCGATGACCTTTCGCTGACCTTCTCGCCCGACAAATACTATACGGTTGTCGTCGCCTGGCCCGATGCCGAGACCGGGGCCGACTATACGCGCTACCTCGAAGGGATCGAACCGGCGGTCACGCGCGCCGGAGGCCGGTTCATCGCGAAGATCTACAACCCGCGGTTCGAAGCGCATGCCTCACCCGACGAAGCCCCCGGTCAGCTGACATTCGTCGAGTGGGATAGCCTCGACGGTTTTCAGAAGGTGCAGAAAATGCCCGAATACCTCGCGCACCGAGACTATTTCGCCTCCGGATTGAACCGGTTCGAGTTCCATTGGATGGAACTGGCGCGCTGACCTTCCGGCTCAGGCCTGTCCAAGTTCGGAGAGCAATTCCCTGAACCAGCTCTGCGTTACGTCGAAGTTCTTGCCGCCTGAAATGCGTTCGAATTCGATGACGCGGAGCTCGTCGCCGCGTTCCTCGTCGTGTCCGACGACCCCGCTCGTCCCCGCAAGTGCGGCGTCGACCGCCAGCCTCGTGCAATGCTCGATCAGCTCGCGATCCGAGGCGTTGGCGGGAGCGGAGCGCGAGAAATAGCCGCTCTTCTGGACCAGCACCTTTTCGGCGCCCAGTTCTTCGGCGAACCGGTCGGCGAACCACTGGCCGGGATTGATCTTGTCCAGTTTCACGTGGCCGAATGCATCGCGCGGAACCTCTTCGCCTGCCGCTTCCATTGCGGCGACGATCTCGCCCATTCCGGCGCCTTCGGAAATGAACAGGTTCACGCCGCCGTGTTCGTCCATGATGCCTCGGAGGCGCGCGACTTCCGCCGACAGGTCTAAAGCGCGCTCGGGGATGTAGACCCCGTGGACGTCCCAGCGGGCCGCGGCATTGTCGACCCATTCGGCAAATGGCGCGGTGCCGACCCATTCGTGGTGCGCGCGCGCGGTCGCAGCGGTCAGCCAGCCGCAGTGGCGGCCCATGACCTCGTGCACGATCAGCATGTTCGGATTGGCGGAGAATTCCGCGATGATATTGCGGGCGTAGAGCGCACCCTGTTCCGCGGCGGTCCAGGCGCCCAGCGACTGGCGGATCGGTACGACGTCGTTGTCGATGGTCTTTGGCAGGCCGACCACGGTGAGGTCGGAGCCGATCTTGGCGAGATGCGCCTTCAGGTCGGCGGCAGCGGTGTTGGTATCGTCCCCGCCGATCGTGTGGAGGATGTCGATCCCGTCGCGCTTCAGCTGCTCGGCGGCGACCTCGAGCGGGTCCTGCCCTTCCTCGACCAGTCCGCGTTTCACGCAGTCCTCGACATTGGTCAGCTTCACACGGCTGTTGCCGATGGGGCTGCCGCCGAAGGCGTGGAGGCGGCCTGCATTGGCGCGCACGTCTGCGGTCGCTTCGATCCAGTTGCCGGTGAGAAGGCCTGCATAGCCATTGCGATAGGCGACGATGCGGACATCGGGCGCGATCTCGGTATAGCGCTCGATCAGTCCGCCGACGGCGGAGGACAGGCAGGGCGCGAGCCCCCTGCGGTAAGCATGGCTACGGTTTTCTCTCCCATGCGCTGCCTTGTGCCAAGGGCGGGGGAGTTAGACTAGGCTTTAGGCAATGACTACGAATGCACGGGCGCGCTTCCCTACTCGCCCGCTTGTGCCTATCGTCTCGCCAGATGCCACGGTCCTCACGCTATTCCTTTCCGCGCCCGATTGCCGTTCTTCGCGCCGCGAGAGGCTTTTGCTCCAGGACCGTGTTCCATGTGTTCCAAGCTGACGGGTCCGAGGGAGACGAATCCAAATGAGTTCCTACACGCAGATCAAGCTCGACATCGCCGATGGCATTGCCACCGTGACGCTGCACCGGCCTGAGAAGATGAACGCCTTCACGCGGGTCATGATGCAGGAGTTCATCGATGCGCTCGACGTGACCGATGCCGATGACAGCGTGCGGGCCGTGATCGTAACCGGGCACGGCGACCGGGCCTTCTGCGCCGGTGCCGACCTGACGCCCGAGGGTGGCGGACATGTCTTCTCCGACCCGAACCCGGTCGAGGACCTCTCCGACGAGCGCGTGCGCGACGGGGGAGGGCGGCTGACGCTGCGTCTGTTCGATTCCAAGAACCCGTTGATCGGCGCCTGCAACGGCGTGGCCGTGGGCGTGGGCGCGACGATGCAGCTGCCCTTCGACATCCGCCTGTGCAGCGAGAATGCGCGTTTCGGCTTCGTCTTCGCTCGGCGCGGGATCACGCCGGAAGCGGCAAGCAGCTGGTTCCTGCCGCGCCTTGTCGGCATGCAGACCGCACTCGAATGGTGCATGACCGGGCGGATCTTCAACGCGGTGGAGGCGCTTGATCGCGGCCTTGTCCGCTCGGTCCACCCGCAGAAAGAGCTGATGGATGCAGCCATGGGTATTGCGCGCGAGATTGCAGACAACACCTCGGCAGTTTCGGTCGCCATGACCCGCGCGATGCTCTGGCGGCTGGGAGCGGCGGGCCATCCCATGGATGCGCACCGGATCGACAGCCGCGCGATCTATCGCCTCAGCCGCAGCGACGATGCGAAAGAGGGTATCGCGAGCTTTCTGGAAAAGCGTGCGCCGGCCTATCCAGACACGGTCGGCAAGGACATGCCAGACTTCTACCCATGGTGGGATCAGCCTGCCTACAAATAGGCCCTTCGGGTAGTTGCACATGTGATAGTCACAGGTGAAACCTTGCCAAGCGCTACGGGAAGGTTACAGCTATGGCCTATGCCGTCACGCCAACCAGCAAAACGCCTAGCAGACTTCCTGCCGTACCAGCTGTCGATCGCTTCGAACGCGATCTCGACGCGGATCGCGGAGCAGTACCGCAAGCGGTTTGCGCTCAAGACTACCGAGTGGCGCATCATGGCGGTTCTCGGCGACAGCGGACCGCTGACGCAGCGCGAGCTTTCGCAGATGACGCTGATGGACAAGGTGCCGGTCAACCGCGCCTGCAAGGTCCTCGAGACCCGTGGTCTCGCCAAGCGCGCGCCCAATGCGAAGGACGGTCGCTCGCACCTGCTCGAACTCACGGCAGAGGGAAGGGCGGTGCACGCCGGCATTATGCCGCTCGCGCTGAAGATCGAGGCCGAGATGTTCTCTGTCCTCTCGGCCGAGGAGCAGGAGACGTTCCGCGAAATGCTTTCCCGCCTGCGCGACAATGCTGGCGAATTCGACGCAGAAAGCCTGGCCGACTAAGATAGCCGACCAGGCTTTTCGCTTGGTTCTATGTGGCTCCTTGCGGAGCTTCGATCACGAGAACGCGTCGGAGATCGAACAGGCTGCCGGGCCAAGGATCACGATGAACAGCACCGGCAGGATGAACAGGATCAGCGGCACGGTCATGATCGCCGGAAGGCGTGCGGCCTTCTCCTCGGCGCGCATCATGCGCTCGTTACGGAACTCGGCCGACAGCACCCGCAGCGCGGAAGCAAGCGGCGTACCGTAACGTTCGGTCTGGACCATGGTCGTGACCACGCCCTTCACCGCCTCGAGGTTCACGCGATAGGCGAGGTTGTCGAAGGCCTTCTTGCGCTCGTTTAGGAAGGACAGCTCGATCGCGGTCAGGGCGAATTCGTCACCCAGTTCCGGATAGGCGCGGCCCAATTCCTTGGCGACGCGGTTGAAGGCGGCGTCGACCGTAAGACCGGCCTCGGCGCAGATGACCAGAAGGTCGAGCGCGTCGGGGAGACCCTTGCGGATCGCGTCGGTACGCTTGCCTGCGATGTTGGCGAGGTAGATCTCCGGGCCCTTGTAGCCGAGGAAGACGATCAGGCCGAGCGCGGCGACGCGCTTGAATTGCCAGTCGGGATAAATCTCGACGACATAGAGCAGGATGGTCGCGATCAGGCCGAGCACGACCGGAAGCACCATACGCAAACCGATAAGGACGACTGCGAATTCCTTGTTGCGGAAGCCTGCCCAGGCAAGCTTCTGCTGCATTTCCTCGACCTGGCTGTCCTGAAGCACCTTCATGTTGCCGAGCGTGTCGCGCACCTTGTCGGTGGTGTCCGACTTGCGCACGAGGCTCTGGCGCTTCTTCGTGCCCGAAGTGACGAGGCCAGCCTTGAGCTCTTCGCGGCGTCCCTCGAGCGCCTTCACGCGCTTTGCCATCGGGTCCTTGATGGTGACAGCTGTGTAGATCGCGAAAACGACCGCCAGCGCTGCAATTCCCATCAGGATCGAACCGACGAGGATGACGTCGAAGCCGAGGAGTGTGGGTCCGGTACCGGTTTCCATGATATCTGTTCCCTCGGGTCCTTAGATTTCGAAGCTGACCATCTTGGCCATGATGAAGCCGCCGATGCTCATCCACACGAGCCCGCCAAGGCCGGTCACGATGAGACGCTCGTCCTCGAAGAAGCCGCCGATGTAACCGGGGTTGATCCACCAGATCAGGACGAAGACGATGAATGGCAGCGCGCCGACGATGTAGGCCGAGGCCTTCGATTCCGAGCTCATCGCGCGGATCTTGAGTTTCATCTGGGCGCGTTTGCGCAGCACGTCCGACAGGTTCGAGAGCGTCTCGGCGAGGTTACCACCGGTTTCGCGCTGAATGGCGAGCGTGATGCAGAAGAAGTTGAATTCCGGGATGTTGAGCCTGTCGGCGGTTTCCTGGAGCGATTCCTCCATGGTCCGGCCGATCTTGATGCGCTCGACGATGCCCTTGAATTCCGCGCCGACCGGGCCAGGCACTTCCTGGGCCACGACCGCAAGCGTTTCGGTCACGGGAAGACCCGAGCGGAGGCCACGAACGAGCAGTTCGATGGCGTCCGGGAACTTCGCGTTGAACTGGTTGGTGCGCTTCTTGATAGCGCGGCCGACGATGAAGTGCGGAATGCCCGCACCTGCAAAGGTGCCGATCGCGAGAGACAGGGGCAGCGAGCCCGAGCGAAGGAACATGATCAGCGCGACCACGAGACCAATGCCGAGCGAAGCATAGGCATACTGGCTGAGCGTCCAGCCCTTGCCGGTGCGATCCAGGCGCAAGGCAAGCGCTTCGATGCGCGAATCCGAACCCGCAGTCTTGTGTGCCTTGGGCTTACGGGCTGCGATCGCCTTCTTGAGCTGCGACTCCACCTTGGTGTCGGTGCTCTCCGAGTGGCGATAGCGCAGCTGCTGCAGGCGTCGCTGGCCGTTCTTGCCGACATTGGGGCCCGCAATGATGGCGTAACCCAAGACGAGCAAGGCGAGAACGCCGCCGGCAACCAGCATGAGCTGGATCGTGTTCATCTGTCTACTCCGTCCCGTCCGTCATTCGTTGGTCTGCTTCCGCCACGCAGGGGACTGGCCCGCGCGTGCCGGTTGCATGATTATTCGGCTTCTGCCTTGTCCTTCTTCGACATTAGGCCCTTGAGGTCGAAGCCGCCGAGCAGCGATTTCTTGCCGGCAACTTCCGCTGCCTCTTCGCTGTCGGAATCGCCGAGGCCGATGATGCGGCTGCCGAGCTGCTTGATGCCCGCAGTCGCCTTGCCCGAGCTGTTCGCGTCGATGAAGGTCTTGCCGAGCTTGGCTGCCGTGGCTGCGCCCTTCTGGTCGTACGGGATCGAGATATCGATCTTGCGTTCGATCGAGGCTTCGAAATCGGCTTTGCTGATTTCGGCAGCGCCGGGCTGGACCTTGTTCGCGACGACCACCGGGGTGGCGTGCGCGGCATTGGTCTTGAGCCAAGAAAGCAGGCGGATCGTGTCGCGCGCAGAAGCGAGCGTCATTTCCGTAACCAGCGTCACGACATTCACGTCGTTGAGCAGGTGCGGGAAGTTGATCAGCATGTTGCGCGGCAGGTCGACCAGCGTCATCTCGAAGGCGTGGCGGAATTCTTCCTGCAGCTGCAGGAAGGCCGCGCCGTCGGTCATCAGCGGCGAGTTGATCGGCGCCTCTGCCGAGAGGATGGCGAGGTTGTTGTTGGCGCGGATCATGGCGCGTTCGATGAACAGGCCATCGATACGGCTCGGATTGTCGATCGCGTCGGTCAGGCCGCGGCCCGGTTCGAGATCGAGCGTCAGCGCGCCGGTACCGAAGTGAACGTCGAGATCGAGCAGTGCGGTCGGCATGTTCTTCTCGGCGCTATAGAGCCAGGCGAGCGAAGTCGCGAGGGTCGAGGCACCGACACCGCCGCGGGTTCCCACGATGGCGGTCGAGATGTGACGCGTGACCTGTTCGGCTTCACCGCCACGCGGCGCGCTGAACACTGCCTGTGCCGCATTGAGCGAGATCGCGCAGCACCGAAGCCGAAAGCGGCTTCAGCAGGTAGTCGTGGATGCCGCTCGCGAGCAGGTCGCGATAAAGGCGCACGTCGTTGACCTGGCCGATGGCGATCACGACTGTACCGGGCTCGCAAACCTCGGCGAGGGCGTTGATGTCGTTCAGCGGGTCGCCGCTTTCCGACAGGTCGACCATCAGGATGTTCGGGCTAGCCGACACCGACAGCGACTGCACGGCGTTGCGCAGGCCACCCTTGTTGCACTTCTCGGGCTGCCAGCCGAGCTCGATGACGACCGGGCGAAGAACGTCCAGCGCGGTCTCGTCGCAGATATAGGCTGCGAACGCATCGCGATTGCCGGGCATTCCGGGTTTCTGGAAAGCGCTCATGGCTCAGTTGCCTCCTTCGGTGTTGATTTCAGGCAGGCCACCAGCACCCGTCGGCTCTGCATCGCGATAGGTTTGGATAGCCTTGGTGGAAGTGGTCACGACCGTCTCGCCCGTACCCTGCTGACCCACGATTAGGTCTTCCGGATTGGCGACCATGGCAGCAAGGTTGCTGTTGGTTGCGCAGCCGTAGTTCGGGTTCGTCGCGTTCTTGTCGTTGCCTTCGGCCGTGTGCGACCAGTCCGGGCAGCCCGGAACCGATGCGCTTGAGCGGGTGATGACCACGCGGGCCTGACCCGGCGTTGCACGACCTGCGGTTACCGGGGCGCCTTCGGCGACCAGGATGCCGTAACGGCCGGCCAGCGCCGCGACATCGTCGCGAACGGCGAGGCTGTTACCCGCGTCGTCGATCGAAAGGCGGTCGCCGTAGCGAAGGCCCATGCTTTCGAACCAGCCGGCGAGACGCTGCTGTTCGCTGACGGGCAGACCGTCGGCCGATGTGTTCACGTCGAGCACGTAGTTCGAGCGTTCGACCACCGGCTGCTTGACGCTGTAAAGCGTGCGGTTGTCCATGTTGACGCCGCCACATGCACCCAGCGTGAGAGCAAGCGAGGCTGCCAGCGGAGCGGCGAGTTTGCGAGTGATGTTGATACGCATGATACTCGTCTCCCTTATTCGAAGCTGAAGCCGGGCTTGGCAGCCGCGGTCTTCTCGTTACGGCGAGCCTCGGCGGGCATTGCCACCTGGGCTTCGTCCTGCTCGGCCTGCGAGACCTGCGGAGCGGCATCGCTGCCACTTGCCGAAGGCATCGGACGCTGCTGGCCGACGGATCCGCCACCTTCGCGCAGAGTGACGAGGCGCTGGAGTTCGGTCGGCTTGAGATAGCCGTCCGTCGGCAGCTTGATCTCGTTGGCGTTGACCGGCTTCACCAGATAAGGCGTCACCACGATTACGAGTTCTGTTTCGCCCTTGCGATAGTTGGTCGAGCGGAACAGGTTACCAAGGATCGGCACGTCGCCGAGGCCCGGAGCTTTCTCGATCGTGTTCTGCGAGCTGTTGGACAGCAGGCCGGCAATCATGAAGCTCTGGCCGGAGCCGAGATCCACGGTCGTTTCCGCACGGCGAGTGATCAAAGCCGGGATCTGGAAACCGTTGAGCGTGATGGCGCCCTGGCTCGAGAGTTCCGACACTTCCGGTCGCACGCGGATCGAGATGCGGCCATTGGCCAGAACCGTAGGCGTGTAAGCGAGGCTGACACCGTAGTTCTTGTATTCGATCGTGGTGGTTCCAAGACCGCCGCTTAGCGGGATCGGGAATTCGCCACCGGCAAGGAATTCGGCCGTTTCGCCCGAAAGCGCGGTCAGGTTCGGCTGCGACAGCGTGGTCACGAGGCCCTGCGTCTCGGCAAGGTCGAGAGCCGAGGCGATATCGAGACCCAGGAGGTTGCCCTCGACGCCGAAGGTCGTACCCTGTTCGCCGCCCGGGATCACGGTGGCCCCGTCGGGACCTTCGGTGAGGCCCACGCCGAGACCGGCGGGCGAACCAGGTGTATACTGCGGGATCCACGAACCCGAGCCCTGTCCGACACCGATCTTGAAACCGCTCGAGGCGTCGACCGAGGCGAGGTTCACGCCGATGGCGCGGACGACGCTGCGGCTGACTTCGGCGATGCGGACCTGCAGGTTGACCTGCAGCGGCGTTGCCATGCGCAGGCGGCTGATGACGTTGGTGCCTTCACCGACATATGCTTCGACCAGCGCCTGGGCGTCGGCTGCATCTTCGGGAGCGGCGACCGTGCCGGTCAGGAGCACCGTGTTGGTGCCCATCGTGGCGACGTTGATCTTGGCCTGCGGCATTGCCAGCGAGAGCATCTGGTCGATGCTGCCGATGTTCGAACCGACGCGGACGTTGGCTGCCCAGATGATGTCGCCTGCAGCGTTGCTGGCATAGACCGTGGTTTCACCCGATCCCTTGCCGAACAGGTACAGCTGGCGCTGCGACTTCACCTGCACATCGGCGACGGCATCGTTAGAGATGAACACATCGGCCATATTGCCGGGCACGTTGACGAGTTCGCCGCGGCCGATCGAAAGGACGATCTCCTGGCTCGGGCTGACGACCGACTGGGCCGTGGCCACGTTCGTCGGGACTGCTGCCAGAGGCGCGAGCGCCAGGCCGGCGAGCAGCAATTTAGCGGTAAGACGACGTTTCATGGAATGGCCCCCTGAATGGCTTCCTGTCTTGATCATCGGATTAGCGAACGGTGCTCAGCGCGACCGGAACGGTGTTGCCGGCGTTGCGAGTTCCACTAGCGACCGAGGCGTTGAGTGCTCCTGCACGGCCAACGGTGACGCGTTCTGCGGTCTTGCCGCGGGTAACGATCACGGTCGGACCGCCGGTACGGACCTGGGCAGCGCCGCCGCCGTTGCCGCCTGCACCGCCGCGCGGGCGAGACTGTGCGGGCATCGAGCTGCGCTGGAAGCGCGAGACATCGCCGCCGGTGACATAGGTACCCTTGGCATCGTCGGGACGTGCGGCGACTTCGCGCAGCAGGCGTTCCTCTTCTTCCGGGCTCGCGTCGTCGGGGATGACGAGCTCGCCCGACGCAAGGGCACGTTCGAGTTCGTTCTCGTTGTCGGCGAGCGAACGCAGCGCGAGGCTCAGCGTACCGATCGTCTGGGCAACTGCGACCTTCTCGGCGATGGTCGGCGTCACTTCGAGAGTAACCGTGCGGAAGGCCTTGACCTGAGTCTTGCCATCGACAGTCGTCTGCGTGGTCGATTGGTCGGTCGCGAGGATGCGAAGGTTACGAAGGATGGTTTCCGACGTTTTCAGCGGAGCACCTTCTTCACCCTGCACGGTCTGCGTGAGGACCATGTCGACACGGTCGCCCGGGAAGACGAAGCCGGCAACGCCGCTCTTGGCGTCCACGGGAACAGTGACTGCGCGCATGCCTGGCGTAAGGGCAGCTGCGAGGAAGCCGCGGTCGCCCGGGCTCACCAGCGAGCCCTGCGTGACCGGCTCACCTGCGGTAACCGGATGGCGGACGACGGTGCCGATCAGCTTCGAGACGTCTGCTTCCCCATCGAGGAAGTAGGCGTTCTGGACCAGCTCTTCCGGCCACAGCTGGTAGCCGATGGCGTCTGCCGTGATGATGGTGCCGGTCGGCAGCGCACGCTGCGCGACGAGAACCTTGGGCCCCTGCGGTTCGACAACCGCTGCGGCCTCTGCCTGCGGAGCTGCTGCTCCGGCGAACATGCTGCGGGCTACAAGAGCGGTACCGATCGCAATGACCAGCGCGCCAACCAACAGAACCAGCTTCTTCCTATCCATGGCTATTAAGCCCCCTCGTATGGCCCGCTTGGAATCGGATGCGGGCGACTATGGTTTCCGTGTCTAAGTGGCGATTGGTTAAAATCGGGTTTTCAGCCCGCCACAGGTGCAGAAAAACTCGTCAGAAAGACGCCGCCGACGATCCACAGGCCCGCAATCGAGATCGCGAGGCCGTAAGGAACACGCGGCTGGTGCTTGTGACGACGGATGATTCTGAATCGACACCAGGGTCACCGCCGCGAGGATCGCGATGGGGATCAAAGCGATGGCCAGCGGACCGGCTGCGCTTGTCGAGATCGCCTCGATGATGCTGCCCGGCACGGCGAGCTTCGGCCCGCCCAGAACAGCACTGGCGAAGTTTGCAGCGATGAGCGTGCAGGCCACCAGGATGAAAGTGTCGCGGATCGGCTTGGCGCCGAGCACGTTCGAACGCGCGACACCCCAGATGCCCATGGCAAGCGTCAGCACCCAGCCGACCATTGCCATGATAAGGATGAGGCCGACGAAGTTGGTCGGCGGGAACCACAGCGCCAGCGCGGTGAGCAGCTTCACGTCGCCGCCGCCCATCTGGCGGATGGCGAAGAAGGCGCAGCAAACGACGAAGGTGGCCGCCGCGATGCCGATCTGAATGGCAACGTCCGGCCACAGCGACATGCCGCTCGCCCACCAGAACAGCGGAGCGCCCGCTGCGATTGCGATGTTGAGCTTGTTCCCGATCGTCCGGCTCTTGAGGTCGGTGAACGCGGCAACCAGCAGCGCGATTGCCAAGGCGCCGAGCAGAACGTAGGTGAAAATCTCTTGGTCCATGACCTGCCTTCGAAGTTGTTTCGAGGGCTGGCCTACCCAAACATGCTTACTAAAGAGTAACCATGACGACCGGTGAGACGGAGGTTGCAATCGCCGAGACTATCGAAAAGCCGATCGACAGGCGTGCCATTCCGCCCCTTGCGAGCGAAAGCCGCTGGCGGGCGGAAGACGGCCACGAGCTTCGCCGGATCGACTGGCCCGCGGGTTCGGAGCCCGCTCGGGGCTCCATCCTCTTCCTTCCCGGACGCGGCGATTTCTACGAGAAGTATCTCGAGAGCCTCGAGGAGTTGCACCGCGCAGGCTGGAAGGTCACTGCCGCTGACTGGCGGGGCCAGGCCGGCTCGGGCCGGTTGGGCGACGATCCGCTGACCGGCCATGTCGACGATTTCGACGACTGGGTCGCGGACCTGAAGCATTTCTGGGACAGCTGGGTTGCCGAAACACCGGGCCCGCATGTGCTCGCCGCACACTCTATGGGCGGCCACATCGTGACCCGCGCATTAGTAGATGGTGCCGTGAAGCCCGATGCCGTTGTCCTTTCCGCACCCATGCTCGGCATGGCCGGACCGCCGCTTCCGCTGGCGATGCTGCATTCGGTAGCAAAGGTGATGACAAAGATCGGCTCGCCCACGCGCCCTGCGTGGAAGTGGAGCGAAAAGCCTGGCGAGATGCCCGCGCGCCGCCGCGACCTACTTACCCACGACGATGATCGCTACGAGGACGAGCTGTGGTGGCGCGAGACGCGTCCCGAACTGGCCATGGGACCGGGCAGCTGGGGCTGGGTCGAGCGCGCCTATGCCTCGACCCGCGAACTCGAAGCGCCCGGCGCCATGGAGGCGGTGGATGTCCCGGTGCTCGTGATCTCCACCGTGAATGACAAGTTGGTGAAGCACGAGGCCGCAGCGCGCGCTGCCAGCAGGTTCCCCAAGGGCGAACTGCTCTCATTCGGGCCAGAGGCGCATCACGAGATCCTGCGTGAAGTCGACGGGGTTCGCCGCCGCGCCATGGACGGCATCACCGAATTCCTCGACCGGGTGGTGCCCGCAAGGCAGTGACGACTTACGATTTCGCCATTGTCGGAGCCGGGATTGCCGGTGCGAGCCTTGCTGCGGAACTGGCAGAGGGCGGGGCGAAAGTGCTCCTGCTCGAGGCCGAGGACCGTCCGGGCTACCATTCCACCGGCAGGTCGGCGGCATTCTGGGAAGAATGCTACGGCGGGCCTGAGATCGTCCCGCTGACGCTCGCCTCGGGCGAGTACCTGCGCGACAACGGTTTTCTCAGCAAGCGCGGCGCGCTCTATATCGGGAGGCAGGAAGATGCGGGCGCGCTCGATCGGTTCATGGAGAGGTTCGGCGATACCGGGGCAACGATCGAGCGGCTGCACCGCGAAGCGCTCGCCGGGAAAGTCCTCGGCCTGCGCGAGGACTGGACAGATGCGGTCTGGGAGCCTGCCTGCGCCGACATCGACGTGGCTGGCCTCCACGCGCACTATCTCGCGCGTGCGCGCAAGGGCGGGGTCGACCTTGTATGCCGGGCAAGGGTCGATGGCCTCTCAAGAAAAGATGCCCATTGGACCATAAAGACCGCTGCAGGCGACACCTACGAGGCGAGCTGGGTGGTCAATGCGGCGGGGGCTTGGGCCGACAGTCTCGCACAGCTTGCAGGTGCTCGTCCGCTCGGCATCGGACCGCTGCGACGCACCGTGGTGCAATTGCGTATCGATCCCGTCGTGCCTGCCGACCAGCCGCTCGTGCTGGATATATCGGGGCACTTCTACTTCAAGCCGGAGGCGGGGCGCCTTTGGCTGAGCCCGCATGACGAGATACCCAGCGAGCCCTGCGATGCCGCACCTGAAGAGATCGATGTGGCGACTGCGATCGACCGGTTCCAGCAGGTCGTCGACTGCCGGATCGAGGCTGTCGAACGCCGCTGGGCGGGACTGCGTAGTTTCTCGCCCGATCGGCTGCCGGTCTACGGGCTCGATCCTCTGGTGGAAGGTTTCGCCTGGTTTGCCGGGCAGGGCGGCTACGGAATCCAGACCTCTCCAGCCGCCGCGCGCCTTGCCGCGCAGCTGCTTCTCGGGGCGGGCAGGGATGCAATGACCGAGAAACTTGATGCTTCGCTCTACGATCCTGCACGCTTTGCCTAGCCAAGAGCGTATCATTTGTTAGGGTACGCGACCCATTCACAATTATCGGGAGAGCCCATCGATGGCGCACCACTTCAAGATCAAGCAGAACAAGAAGGGCGAATACGTCGCTTACTTCATGTACAATTCGGAAACGATGTTCTGGACCGAGGGCTACAGCTCGAAGGCCAGCGCCAAAAACGCCATCGAATCGATCAAGAAGAACGGCCCGGGCGCCGAAACGGTTGACGAGAGCTAATCATATCTAGCTTCCGCCAGCGGCGATCGCTTCGGCGGCGTCGCTGGCGAGGCTATCCACCCGCTCGTTTTCCGGATGGCCTGCGTGACCCTTTACCCAATGCCAATCCACCCGATGGCGACCGGTCAGATCGATAAGGTCATGCCAAAGGTCGGCATTGCGCACCGGCTTCTTGCTGGCATTTACCCAGCCGCGCTTCTTCCAGCCGTGCACCCACTTCGTGATGCCGTCGATCAGATACTTGCTGTCGGTGTAGAGTTCGACTTCGCAAGGCTCGATCAGCGCCGATAGCGCGCGGATCGCTGCAGTCATCTCCATCCGGTTGTTGGTGGTGTCTGCTTCACCGCCCGACATTTCCTTCTCATGCCGCCCCATGCGCAGCAGCGCGCCCCAGCCTCCTGGACCGGGATTGCCCTTGCATGCGCCATCGGTGAATATCTCGACCCGCTTCATGCTTGCGCCCCTAGCGCGGGATGCGCTTCAGGAAAACGCTTCAGCGCCCTTCTTGGCGTAAAAATCCCAGCGCCGGACGAAGTCCATGGGGTCCTTGCGCAGGACGTGGGCATCGCTGGGCGTATCGAGCCAGTCCTCTGCGCGGCTGGCGACGAAGCGCTGGCATGCTCCTTGTGCGAGCAGCGGCAGTGCTTCGCGTTCGTCGTCGCCGAGCGGGCGAACCTTCTCGTAACCCGAGACGAGGGCTTTCCCGAGTTCCGGTGCGAATGTGCCGCCAGGGAAGCACCAGGCTGCGTGCGTGACGGCGAGGTCGTAGGCCATGGTGTCGTTGCAGGCGAAATAGAAGTCGATCATTCCCGAGACCTTGCTGCCCAGCATGAGGACGTTGTCGGGAAACAAATCGGAGTGGATTACCGACCGCGGCAGGTCCGTAGGCCAGTCCGCTACCTGTGCGCGCGCCCGCGGCAGGATGTCGGGTAGGGCTGGATCGATGCCTGCAAGTGCGTTTTCGCCGCATTTCTCGAGCACGGCCAGTGTATCGGCGGGCGCAAGGTCGTTCGTCCGCTCCATGGCGAAATCCTGCGACGCGATGTGGACCCGTGCAAGCGCAGCTCCGACCGCCTCGGCCTGCTCTGCCGTCGGTTCGGTCGGGGAAACACCAGGCAGGAATTCAATCAATGCGACCGCCTTGCCGTCGAACTGCCGGAAGGCAGCGCCCGAACGGTCGTGGATGGTGGCGGGGACCGCACAGCCATTTGCCGCAAGATGGTCCAGCAGACCGAGGAAGAACGGCAGTTGCGCCGTGTCGATGCGGCGCTCGTACATCGTCAGGATGTACCGGCCGCGGCTGGTCTCGATCAGCCAGTTGGAATTGGAGATACCTTCTGCGATGCCGTTCGCAGAAGTAAGCTCGCCGACATCATATTCCGCGATCAGGCGCGCGAGATCCTCCGCGCCGAGATGCGTGTAGACCGCCACCTATTCGGTCAGCTGGCGTGGCAGCTTGAAGACCATGTTCTCTTCGGCGGCGGCAATGGGGTGTTCGTCCACCAGGCGCCATTCCGAAATCCGGTCGACGACTTCGCGCACCAGTTTCTCTGGCGCCGAAGCCCCGGCGGTCAGGCCGAGGGTGCCGACGCCTTCGAGCCATTCGGGCTGGATCTCATCGGCCCGCTGGATCAACCGTGCGTCGGTACCGAGTCGCTCTGCGACTTCGACCAAGCGAAGCGAATTGGAGGAATTGGGCGCACCGATTACCAGCACCAGGTCGCTCTTGGGCGCGATGATCTTTACTGCGGCCTGGCGATTGCTGGTCGCGTAACAAATATCTTCTGCCTTGGGTGCGACAATCTGCGGGTAGCGCGCCTCGAGCGCGTGGATGATCTCGGCCGTATCGTCGACCGAGAGTGTGGTCTGGGTAAGGTAGGACAGGTCGTTGTCCTGCGAGAAGGATAGCGCTGCAACGTCCTCGACCGTCTCTACGAGCGTGATCTGGCCTTCGGGCACCTGGCCCATGGTGCCGATCACCTCGGGGTGGCCTGCATGGCCGATGAAGATGATGTGCTGGCCCTTTTCGATCTGGCGTTCGGCCTGGCGGTGAACCTTGCTCACCAGCGGGCAGGTGGCATCGACATATAGCAGCTTGCGGCGCTCCGCCTCTGCCGGGACCGATTTCGGCACGCCGTGCGCGGAAAAAACGACAGGAACGTCGTCGGGAACCTCGTCCAGTTCCTCGACGAAAATCGCGCCCTTGGCCTTGAGGCTGTCGACCACATAGCGGTTGTGGACGATTTCGTGGCGAACGTAGACCGGGGCGCCATATTTTTCGAGCGCGCGCTCGACGATCTCGATCGCGCGGTCGACACCGGCGCAAAAGCCGCGCGGAGCCGCGATCAGGAGCTGGAGCGGCAGGCGTGGATCGCCTTGGGCCGGATTTTGTGTCGTGGACGGAAAGGGGGCGTTCATGAGTGCCCCTCTAGCGCTTTGCATCGTGCCAAGCTAGGGCACGCGTCGCCCCGACGGGCTCTTGAATACGAACACATGAGGAATGTCGCCGACATGACCAATCGCTTTCGCCTCCTGACTGCCCTTGGAATGGGTCTCGCGCTTGCCGGATGCAAGTCCGACGGCGAACTCGTGGTGCAGGGCAATGCAGTGGGTATCACGGCAGTGCGCACCGCCTGCCCCGCAGTTGGCATTCCCGATTACACAGGCGACGTCACCCTCTTCCGTGGCGCGACGAAGACGCTGGCGGACCTCGACGTGACAGCCGCGATGACCAATCTTACCTCCACCTGCAACGAGGCGAACGACAGGGTCTATTCCGAAGCGAGCTTCGACGTGGTTGCCCGTCGCACCGATGTGCGCGGCGCGCGCACCGTCGAGCTTCCCTATTTCACCACCGTCCTGCGCGGCGGCACGGCCGTCGTGACGAAGCGCGTCGGCACCGTGACGCTTACCTTCGCCGACGGTGAAGAGCGCGCCCGCGCAACGGGCAAGGCCGGTGCTTTCGTCAATCGCGCCGATGCGACGCTGCCGGCAGACGTCGTCGAACGGATTACCCGTCGCCGCAAGCCCGGAGATCCCGACGCTGCGCTCGACCCGCTGGCAGATCCCGAAGTACGTGCCGCTGTCCAGCGCGCGACCTTCGAACTGCTCGTCGGCTTCCAGCTCACCGAGGACCAGCTGCGCTACAACGCGACGCGTTGATGCTCTGACACCTTGCCATTTTGCGCCATTCGTCTAGGCGCGCGGGCATGGCTGACATCCAGACTCTTCACGCCGGTTTCGCGGCGAAAATCGATGCCGTTCTCAATGCGCTCGAGATGGAAGGACACCTTCCTCCCGAGACCAACCGTTCGGGCGTTACCGTAGAGCCGCCGCGCGATCCCTCGCATGGCGACCTTGCGACCAATGCCGCGATGGTCCTCGCCAAGCAGGCGAAGACCAATCCTCGCGCGCTGGCCGAGCTGATCGTCGAGCATCTGACGCGCGAGCCCGACATCACCGAAGCGACCATCGCCGGCCCGGGCTTCATCAACCTGCGCCTGTCCGAACAGGCATGGCTGCGCGAACTCGAGGCCATCGCCGCTCTGGGTGAGGATTATGGCCGCTCGCAACTGGGCGGCGGGCAGACGGTCAATGTCGAATATGTCTCGGCCAACCCGACCGGCCCGATGCATATGGGCCATTGCCGCGGCGCGGTGGTGGGCGATGCGCTTGCCGGCCTGCTCGAGTTTTCCGGCCACAAGGTCATCCGCGAATACTACGTCAATGATGCCGGCGGGCAGGTGGACGTGCTCGCCCGCTCTGCGCACCTTCGCTACCGCGAGGCGCTGGGCGAAGAGATCGAAATCCCCGAGGGGCTTTATCCCGGCGATTACCTGAAGCCGGTCGGCGAACGCCTCGCACAGGAGTTCGGCCCGGCCTACAAGGACGCGCCCGAGAGCGAATGGCTCGAGCTCTTCCGCGAACGCGCGGTCGCCGCGATGATGGACATGATCCGCGAAGACCTTTCGCTGCTCGGCATCCATCACGACCTGTTCTCCTCCGAGGCCAAGCTGCAGGCAGCGAAAAAGCCCGAAGAAGCCGAGGCGTGGCTGCGCGAACACGGCTTCGTCTACGACGGCGTACTCGAAGCGCCCAAGGGCAAGGCCCCGCCGGAAGACTGGGAGCCGGTCGAACTGCCGCTCTTCCGCTCGACCGAATTCGGTGACGACCAGGATCGCCCGATCAAGAAATCGAACGGTGCATGGACCTATTTCGGCGCCGATCTCGCCTATCACTTCCAGAAAGCCGAAAACGCCGATGCACTGATCGACATCTGGGGTGCGGACCACGCCGGTACGGTTAAGCGCATCAAGGCTGCCGTCGCCGCGCTCACCAAGGGCGCTGGCCGCGATGTGCCGTTCGACGTGAAGCTGGTGCAGATGGTCAACCTGATGCGCGACGGCGAGCCGGTGAAGATGTCGAAGCGCGCTGGCACTTTCGTCACGCTCGCCGATGTGGTGAAGGAAGTGGGCAAGGACGTGGTGCGTTTCACCATGCTGACCCGCAAGCCCGAAGCACAGATGGAATTCGATTTCGCTAAGGTGGTCGAAGCCTCGAAGGACAACCCGGTTTTCTACCTCCAGTATGCCCATGCGCGTATCCGCTCGACGCTGCGCAAGGCAGGTGTCGAGCCAAGCGATACGAATCTCGACCGCCTAGGTGCGGACGAACTCGCACTGGTGCGCGAGGCGGCCCAGTTCCCGCGCGTGGTCGAAGCCGCCGCAAAGGCCCGCGAACCGCACCGTATCGCCTTTTTCCTCGGCGATCTCGCCGCCGCCTTCCACAGTTTCTGGAATGCGGGTAATGATGATCCTGCAAAGCGGATCATCCAGGACGATGACGCAGAGCTGACCGCTGCACGACTGTTTGTCGCAGCCCAGGTCGGCCAGGTGATCCGCAACGGTCTCGGCATTCTCGGTGTCGAGGCGGTCGAGGAGATGTGAGCCATGACGCATACGCCTTTCGGGACTGACCAGGACTGGGACGACGGCGAGGACCTCGAGCTGATCGAGTCCGAAGATCGCTTGCCTTGGCTCGAGGCGGATGACGAGGAAGAGGCCGACGAGGGTTTCGCAACTTCGCGTCTCGTCATGCTTGGCGTGCTCTCGCTCGCGCTGGTCGGCGCTTTGGTGGCGGGCGCGTGGTTCCTGCTGGGGTCGGGCGGAAACGAACCGCTGGCTGACGGCAGCCTGATCGAAGCGCCGGACGAACCCTACAAGACCCGGCCAGAAGATGCCGGGGGCAAGACTTTCCCGGGTACGGGCGACACCAGCTATGCGGTCGGCGAAGGCCAGACCCGCGAGGCCAAGCTTGCCGACACGCCTCCGGCGCCTCCGCCCGAGGAAGTCGCCGGACCTTCGCTCGCGACCACCCTCAACGAAGGGCCGCGGGTGCCCGAACCGACCGGAGTGGCCGTCCAGGTCGGCGCTTTCCCGACCCGAACTGCTGCCAACGAGGCGTGGGGCAGGCTGATGCGCCAGACGGAGGCCCTGAACGGCGTGCGCAACCGCGTTGTCGAGGCGCAGGTGGATATCGGCACGGTTTACCGCCTCCAGGCACTTCCGGGCGATCGGGCCGCTGCAAAGGCGCTCTGTGACCGCCTGAAAGCCGAGGGTCTCGCCTGTTTCGTGAAATAGGGCGCCATTTCGGACTCGATCTGGCTTAATTTCCACACCTGTGGACTCAGCTGCGCTTGGATTCGCAGGCGAAAAGCAGCAGCATCGCCCCATGACACCCGCCATTTTCGGCATTTCCGGGCCTGAACTCACGCCCGACGAACGCGCCTTCTTCAAGGAGGCCGATCCGGCGGGCTACATTCTGTTCGCGCGCAATTGCGAAACCCGCGAGCAGATGCGGCGGCTGACCGACGATTTGCGGGCGATTCACGGCCGCGACCGACTGATTATCTCGATTGACCAGGAAGGTGGCCGTGTCGTGCGGATGAAGCCGCCCGAATGGCCGAAATACCCGGCCGGCGAGGCCTTCGCGAAGCTTTACGAGGCGGCTCCCGCCTCCGCGATCGAAGCGACACGCGTCAATGCAGAGGCGATGGCGATCGAGCTGGCCCATGTCGGCATCACCGTCGATTACCATGCACCTTTCGACGTCCGCCGTCCGGAGACCGACGACGTGATCGGCGACCGCGCGCTGGGTAGCGATCCGATGCAGGTCGCGGCGCTGGGTCGTGCAGTCCTCGACGGGATGGCGCGGGCCGGTGTTGTCGGATGTCTCAAGCACATGCCGGGTCACGGTCGCGCGACGGTGGACAGCCACAAGGAATTGCCCCGCGTCACTGCTAGCGCGCAAGAGCTCGAAACCGATATCGAGCCCTTCCGCACGCTGTCCTCGCACCCACTCGGCATGAGCGCGCATATCGTGTTCGACGCCTGGGACGCCGAAAATCCGGCGACGCTTTCGAAGAAGGTCATCGGCGAGATCATTCGCGGCCAGATCGGTTTCGACGGGCTGTTGCTGACCGACGATATCGACATGCAGGCGCTCGACGGGACGATCCCCGAGCGCGGCGCCAAGGCGCTCGATGCGGGTTGCGACATCATCTTGAATTGCTGGGCTAAAATGGACGACCAGCAGGAGATCGCCAACCGCTTCCCCGACCTCTCGGACAAGACCGCCGCGCGCCTCGAACGGGTGTATGCCGCGATGGGAGATGCTCCGGATACCGGCAAGGCCGCGGACCTTCTTGCGAAGCGCGATGCGCTGCTCGCCATTACCGAGGAGGCCGCATGACCGAGGGCGTTCTCTTCACCGATCCTCCCCAGCAGGAGACCGAAAACTGGGAGGGCATCGCTGCCGAGGCGACCGCCGACAAGGACGCGCTCTATCTCGAGCTCGATGGCTGGGAGGGTCCGCTCGACCTGCTGCTCGACCTTGCGCGGCGCCAGAAGGTCGACCTGCGCGAAATCTCGATCCTCGCACTGGTGGAGCAATATCTCGACTATATCGAGCAGGCCGAGGCGCTGAAGCTTGAACTGGCCGCCGATTACCTCGTGATGGCGGCGTGGCTCGCCTACCTCAAATCGGCGATGCTCCTGCCCAAGGAAGAGCAGGAGGATCCGAGCCCCGAGGAACTGGCGCTCAAGCTACAGCTGCGCCTCCAGCGGCTTGGTGCCATGCGCGAGGCGGCAGGCCGCCTGATGGGCGGGGACCGGATCGGGCGCGACGTGTTCCTGCGCGGGTCGCCCGAAGGTCTCGCGATCGTCCGCAAGACGCAGTGGGAATGCGACCAGTTCTCCCTGATCGAGGCCTATGGCCGCGTGAAGGCGCGCACTGCGCCCGCGGTCCACATGGTTCGCGAGCGGCCGGTGATGACGCTCGAATCGGCGCTCGACCGCGTGTCCAACATGCTCGGCGTGACGCTCGAATGGATGGAGCTGCGTGATTTCCTCCCGCCGCATGCCGAGCCGCGCCTGCGCCGCTCGGCGCTGGCCTCCAGCTTCGTGGCCGCGCTTGAACTGGCGCGCATGGGCAAGGCGGAGATCGCGCAGGAGGAGACCTTCGGCCCGATGCGCCTGAGGCGGGTCGCGTGACCGAGCTCGAACGCGCCGTCGAAGCCGCGCTGTTCGCAGCGGAAGAACCAATGAGCGTCGATGCGATTGCGGGTTTCCTCGGCGATGCGGAAAAGGCGGAGGTGCGCGAAGCGCTCAAGGCTCTCGCCGAGACCTACGAGAAACGCGGCATCCACCTCGTCGAGCGTGGGAAGCGCTGGCATTTCGAGACCGCACCTGATCTAGCGCACCTGCTGCGCAAGGAGCGCGAACAGGTCCGCCGCCTCAGTCGTGCAGCGACCGAGGTCCTTGCGATCATCGCCTATCACGAGCCGGTCAGCCGCGCGGAAATCGAATCGATCCGCGGCGTGCAGACGTCGGGCGGGACGCTCGACGTGCTGATGGAAGCGGGCTGGGTGAAGATTGCCGGCCGCCGCGAGGTTCCGGGCCGCCCGACGATCTATGCGACTACGCCCGAGTTCCTCGACCATTTTGGCCTGACCAGCCGCCGCGACCTGCCCGGAATTGCGGAATTGCGCGCGACAGGCCTGCTCGACCCGGTCGAAGACGCCTACGAGGACCTGATGGGCGAGGGCGACAGCGAGGAGCCGCAGGAAGAGGTTGAGGCCGACGAACAGGCAAACGACGCGGCCTGACTGGCGTTCGCGCCATCGCACGCCTATATTGGCCATAACAGCCCACGCTCAAAAGGTATTTACAATGTCGCTCGGCCCCTGGCAGCTCATCATTATCGCCCTCGTCATCCTCGTCCTTTTCGGGCGCGGTCGCATCTCGGAAATGATGGGTGATTTCGGCAAGGGAATCAAAAGCTTCAAGAAGGGCATGAACGAGGACGACGCCGAGCCGACGAAGCAGATTTCGCACGAGGCGAAGCCGGCGGAAGAGGGCCTGAAGGACGACCAGGTCAAGACTACCTCTGAGCCCAAGTGATCCGCAGCTAGGCGGAGCTATTTTCGATGTTCGATATCGGCGCGGCCGAATTGCTGGTGATCGTCGTGGTGGCGATCCTCGTGATCGGCCCCAAGGACATGCCCAAGGCCATGCGTACCGCGGGACGCTGGATCGGCAAGCTGCGCCGCATGTCCTCGCACTTCCGTGCCGGTCTCGACGAGATGGTCCGCCAGGCCGAGATCGAGGACATGGAAGACAAGTGGGCCAAGCGTAACGAAGAGATCATGGCAAAGTACCCCAAGGGTACCGAGGCCGAAGCGGGCGCTCCCGAGAACATCCTGCCGCCCGACCAAGGAATGGAGCCGCTGGCCGCCGCAGAGGAAGTGCCCGACGCAGATGCCGTCGCAGAGGCCGCCATAAAGCGCGCCGCGCCCAAGAAAGCGCCCGAGCACAGCGGCGAGAAGCCTTCGGACGAGCCTGGCCTGCCTTTCGGCGAACCGGAAAAGGGCAGCTGACATGGCGTTCGAGGTCAAGGATATCGACGAGACCCAGGCGCCGCTGCTCGACCACCTGATCGAACTGCGCATGCGCCTCGTGCGCTGCGTAGCGGCGCTGGTGGTGGCGTTCCTCGGTTGCCTCTATTTTGCGGACCAGATCCTCGGCTTCCTGATCCAGCCGCTGAAGGGCGCGTTCGCCGATGGCGAGGGCCAGCTGATCTTCACCAAGCTCTACGAGGTCTTCTTCGTCGAGCTGAAAGTCGCGCTTTTCGCAGGCTTCTGCATCGCTTTTCCCTATATTGCCAACCAGCTCTGGGCATTCGTCGCCCCGGGACTTTATGCGAAGGAAAAGAAGGCTTTCCTGCCATTCCTGCTCGCCACGCCCTTCCTTTTCGCAAGCGGCGCTGCGCTGGCATATTACATCGTCATGCCGACCGCATTCGAGTGGTTCCTCGGTTTCGAGGGAAGTGCGGGCGGCCTCCAGATCGAGGCGCTGCCCACGGCGAACGAGTATCTCGGCCTCGTGATGCAGTTCATCCTCGCCTTCGGGATGAGCTTCCTTCTTCCGGTCCTGCTGCTGCTGCTGCACCGCGCAGGGATCGTGACGCGCGAGCAGCTCGTCGGCGCGCGCCGCTATGTCATCGTGCTGGTGGTAGCGCTCGCCGCGATCATCACGCCGCCCGATCCCGGCTCGCAGCTGCTGCTGGCGGTCCCGCTTCTACTGCTATTCGAAGGATCGCTGCTGCTAATGCGCGTGTTCGACAAGCGCGACGCGAAGGCGAAGGCGAAGGAGAAGGGCGAGGTCGAGACCCCGCCCGATGCCGATCAGTCGGCCTCGTAGACCTTCCGCCCGCCGACCCAGGTTTCCAGCACTTTCGTGTTCCGGATCTGGTCGGGCGTGTCGACCAGCGGATCGACGTCGACCAGCACGAAATCCGCACGCTCTCCGGGGAGTAGGCGTCCGAAGCGGCCTTCGGCAAAGCCCGCAAAGGCGGCTTCTGAGGTGAAGCCGGCGAGCGCCTGCTCGCGGCTCACGCTTTCGCCCGGACGCCAGCCGCCGAAGGGTTCGCCCTCGGCATTGGCGCGGGTGATGGCGACCGCGAGGCCGGCAAAGGGGTTGGCCGATTCCACCGGTGCGTCGGAGCCGAAGGCGAGCCTTCCGCCGAGCTTGAGGATCGTGTTCCAGGCATAGGCGCCGTCGAGACGGTCCGGGCCAAGGCGTGCCTCCGCCATGAACATGTCGCTCGTCTGGTGGACGGGTTGCATGCTCGAGATGATGCCGTGCTCGGCCAGTTTCGGCAGGTCCGCAGGATCGACGATCTGGACGTGCTCGATGCGCCAGCGCCGGTCGCCGTCGAAGCTCTCGGCGATCTCCGAAATGGCATTGAGCGCCTCGGCATTGGCTGCCGTTCCGATCGCGTGGACGGCGGGCTGGAAATTGCCCTGTGCTGCGCGCACCAGGATATTGCGGAGCGCGGCAGGCGGCGTCAGCGGCAGACCGGTGTTGTGCGGATCGTCGGCATAGGGTTCTTTCAGCCATGCACCGCGACTGCCCAGCGCGCCGTCGAGGTAGAGCTTGATCCCGTTGAGGCGCAGCTTGTCGTCGTAGAGCCAGGGCGAGGGGCCGCTCCCGCCGATCAAGACCATCTGCTCGGGTCCGGCGGCATAGGCCATGATGCGCAGCGTGAGCGAGCCGTTGTCGCCGGCGCGGCGAAAGGCCTGCCAGTCCTCGATCGTCGTGCCCATGTCGGCCATTGCGGTGATGCCCTGCGCGTGAAGGACTTTCTGCGCTTCGGCGAGTGCGAGATCCCGCTCGACCGGGCGCGGGGCCGGAATGGCCTTGGTCATCAGCTCTTCTGCAGCGTCGACGAATACGCCCGAGGGCTTCTTGCCGTCCGCTAGGGTTTCGATCCGTCCGCCGCTGGGCGAGACGCTCTTTGCCGTAACGCCCGCAGCCTTCATCGCGAGCGAATTGGCCCAACCGGCATGGCCGTCGACGCGGGCGAGATAGACGGGGCGGTCGGACACCACGCTGTCGAGTTCGGCAGCGGTGGGAAAGCGGCCAAGGCCCCATTTCTCCTGGTTCCAGCCGCGTCCGAGGATCCACGGGCGGGCCTCATTCTCTTCGGCGAAGACACGGATCGCCTCGAGCGCTTCCTCCAGCGAGTTGGTGCCCGAAAGATCTAGCGTCAGCGCACCGAAGCCGATGCCGCTTACATGACCGTGCGCATCGATGAAGCCAGGCAGCATGACGCGGCCTTCGCCGTCCTCGCGGTAGTCGGTCCGAGGTGCTTCCTCGCCCCGCTCGAGAAGCTGCGCGACCTTGCCGTCATCGTCGATCACCAATGCGCCGAAACGTTTCACCTCGCCGTTCTCGTCGATCGTGATCCCCGACACGTTGTCGACCAGCACATCGGCCTGTGCGGGCATGGCGACAGCGCTGGCGAGAAGGGCGGCAGCAAGTTTCAGCTTCATTGAGAGACCCCGGTTTCTGTATCTGTGGCGCCAGCGATAAGGCATAGCTTGGCGTAGGCAAACCCTTTCGAAGATTGCGTCCTTTGCACGTGCGCCGTAGGGGCGAAGCCATGACACAGGCATCATCCCTTCGCGCCGAGCAGAGCGCGACCGAGCTTCTGACCCTCGACGATGTGCGCGCCGCTGCGCAGCGCATCGAAGGCGCGGTGGTCAAGACGCCGATGATGCACTCGATCACTCTTTCCGAAATTACCGGCGCCGACATCTGGCTGAAGTTCGAGAACCTGCAGTTTACTGCGGCCTACAAGGAACGCGGCGCATTGAATGCGCTGCTGCAGTTGACTGAAGAACAGATGGCCAAGGGTGTCATCGCGGCCTCGGCGGGCAACCATTCGCAGGGCCTGTCCTATCACGGACGCCGCCTTGGGGTGCCTGTCACGATCGTGATGCCCTCGACCACGCCCAGCGTGAAAGTGATGCAGACCGAGAGCGTGGGCGGCAATGTCGTGCTGTTCGGCGAGACTTTCGACGAGGCCTATGCCCATGCACGCGAGCTTGAGGCCGAGCGCGGGCTGACTTTCGTCCACCCCTTCGACGATCCGCAAGTCGCAGCGGGGCAGGGGACCGTGGCTCTTGAAATGCTCGAACTGAAGGACGACTTCGACTGCCTCGTCGTGCCGATCGGCGGCGGCGGGTTGATGAGCGGCATGGCAACGGTTGCCAAGGCGCTTCATCCGGACATCCAGATGGTCGGCGTGCAGGCGGAGCTCTATCCCTCGATGTACTCTGCCGTGACCGGCGACGAACGCCCCTGCGGCGGCGATACTCTGGCCGAGGGCATCGCGGTGAAGGAGCCGGGCGCCTTTACCCGGCAGATCATCCGTGAGCTGGTCGACGAAGTCCTTCTGGTCAGCGAGCCCAAGCTCGAACGCGCCGTCTCGCTGTTGCTCCAGATCGAGAAGACGGTGGTCGAGGGCGCGGGTGCAGCTGGTCTTGCCGCAGTGCTGTCCAATCCGGAGAAGTTTGCCGGCAAGAAGGTGGGGCTGGTGCTTTGTGGCGGCAATATCGACACGCGCCTGCTCGCCAATGTCCTTGTGCGCGACCTCGCCCGTTCGGGCCGTCTCGCGCGCCTTCGCATCACGCTACAGGACCGCCCGGGCGCGCTTTACAAGGTGATGCGCGAGTTCAATGCGCACAACGTCAACATCATCGAGATCTACCACCAGCGCATCTTCACCACGCTTCCAGCGAAGGGCCTGATTACCGAAATCGAGTGCGAGGCACGCGATGGCGCGCAGATCGACCGGCTGGTGAAGGAGCTGGAAGGCAAGGGCTACAGCGTGGAATTGGCCGAACTCGCCTGAGGAATCTTAATCGCGAAACTCCCGGAAAGCGGGCGACTCGTCGGGTCGTCCGCTTTTTCGTGGTTAATTGTCTTTAAACCCGGACCCGGGTTATGCATAAAGGAGTTGTTAACGAATTAGAGAACGTTGCTCAGAGAGGACCTGCCAGCCGTGACGGCACCCATTCGCTTCCCCCGGTTTTTCGTGACCAGCCCTGCGCCGTGTCCGTACCTGCCGGGCCGCAGCGAGCGGAAGGTCTTCACCGAACTGCGCGGCGAAAATGCGGATGAGTTGAACGAAGCGCTGGGCCGGATCGGTTTCCGTCGCAGCCAGACCGTCGCTTACCGTCCTTCCTGCCTCGACTGTCAGGCCTGCGTGTCGGTTCGCGTCGTGGCGGGTGAATTCAAGCCCTCGTCCAGCCAGAAGCGCACGATCAAGGCGAACTGCGATCTCGTCGTGTCGGAATGCCGTCCGTGGGCCACGGATGAGCAATATGAGCTGCTTCGTCGCTATCTTGCCGCACGTCACCCCGGTGGCGGCATGGCGGAGATGGACGAAAGCGATTTCGCCGATATGGTGGAACACACTCCGGTATCGAGCTTTTTGGTTGAATATCGGGAACCGGGAGTAGGATCCGAACCGGGCCGTCTGGTCGGGGCCTGTCTCACGGACGTTCAGGGTGACGGGCTGTCGATGATCTACAGCTTCTATGACCCCGAAATTGAGGATCGCGCCGGGCTTGGGAATTTCATCATCCTCGACCACATCCGCCGTGCGGCGGAAAACGGGCTGCCCTATGTCTACCTCGGCTACTGGGTCGAAGGTTCTGAGCGGATGCAATACAAGGTCCGCTATCGCCCGCTCGAGCGGCTCAGCCGTAGCGGATGGGAGCGCATGCCCGAAGCCGAACAGAAGCGCCACATCGAAACCGCAACCGCGGCAAGGAAAGGGCGCGTCGGTGATTCTCTGCCGGCCAAGGACGGCAACCAGCTTGAATACAAGCTCGCCGAATAGGCATTTTCGCCAATCGCTGTTGCTCTGCGTTGCGGCCCTGGCTGTGGCCAGCGCGCCGCTTGCTGCGCAGGACAGCGAAGCACCTCCTGCACTCGAAGACCTCATTCCCGATAGCGCAGTCGAGAATCCCGAAGACTGGGCAGGGCAGGGCACCGAGGGCGAAGAGGCGTCGGACAATAGTGACGTGCCCGATCCGGACACGCCGATCGAGCTCCCGGAAGGCAACGATTTGCCGTGGCCGAGCGACATCGAGATCGATGACGTCGAGGCGCTAGAAGCCGACGAAGAGATCGAGTTTGCCGATCTCGACCTGGGCCGTGCGCAGCTCGATCTGGAGGAAGCGGAGACCGTTCGTATCGACGATAATCTCCTACTCGGGTTCCCGCAGACCGAACCCCCGTTCTCCGAACGCGGCGATTTCCTGCTGCGTTACGAAGCGCTCTCGACGATCGAGAACCTGCAGGACGAGGATGCGAGCATCGCCCAGCTCGCGGCTCGCGCCCGCGAGGACGAGGAATTGCTGGGCAACTTGCTTCGCGTCTATGGCTATTATGACGGCCAGGTGATCCGCACTATTGGCTCGCTGCAGCCGGGCGATGAAACTGCGAGCGAGGCGCCTACGGTGCGTTTCGATGTCATTCCCGGCAATCGCTACCGCTTCGGCGCGATCGACCTGGGCAATCTCGATCAGGCGCCAGATTACGAGGATCTGCGCGCATCTTTCGGAATAACTTCGGGCGACTTCCTGCAGAGCGACACGATCGTACAGGAACAGTTCGCGCTCGACCGCAGGTTGGGCGAAACGGGATACGCCTTTGCCGAGATCAACGAGCCGCGCCTTCTGATCGACCACGAACGCGAGGAAGGCGATCTCACGCTCGAGGTCGAACCGGGCGGCAAGTATGTTTTCGGGGAAGTTGTCAGCAACGATCCCGACTTTCTCTCGGGCAATCACCTCGGCACCATAGCGCGCTTCGAGCCCGGCGAAACCTATAAGCGCAGTCTCTCCATGGACCTGCGCAGGGCCGTGACGGCCACTGGCCTCGTTTCCTCGGTCAGTGTCACGCCGCGCGAAGTCACTCCACCGCAGGGCGACCAGCCGGGTGTGGTCGACATGGATGTCGAGCTCGAGCGGGCGAAGCTGCGCACCATCTCGGGCGCAATCGGCTACGGCTCCGAAGAGGGTATCCGCGTCCAGGCGAGCTGGGAGCATCGTAATCTGTTCCCGCCCGAAGGCCTGCTGAGGGTGCGCGGCATCATCGGGACGCGCGAGCAACTCGCCGGCGTCACCTTCCGCAAGAACAATTTCACAGGCCGCGACCGGGTTCTCACGATCGACACCTATGCGCGCACGCTCGACACAGAGGCGTACGATGCGAACACGGTTGCCGTGACGGGCACCTTCGAGAAGCTGTCGACCCTGTTGTTCCAGAAGCCTTTCAGCTGGGCGGGCGGCGTCGAAGTGCTCGCTACCGACGAACGCAATAGGGTCATTGGCGGCATTCCGCGTCCCCGCCAGACCTATTTCATCGGCTCGGTCTTCGGACGCGCGAGCATCGACTCAACCGACTCTCTGCTCGATCCCAGTAACGGATTCAGGCTCAGCGCATTCGTGGCGCCGGAGATTTCGCGCACCGCCGGCCGCAACTTCAATTATGTCCGCTTCCAGGGCGACGGCAGCTATTACCTGCCTGCGTCCGACAATATTGTCCTCGCGGCGCGTGCGAGGTTCGCCACCATCCAGGGTGCCGAACTCGGGGGTATTGCTCCCTCGCGGAGGCTCTACGCCGGTGGCGGCGGTTCGGTGCGCGGCTACGGATTCGAAGCGATCGGTCCGAAGAACGACTTCCTCGAGCCGACCGGCGGTCGCAGTCTCGTGGAGGGTTCGCTCGAAGCACGGATCGGCACGCCATTCTTCGACGGTGCCGTCTCGGTGGTACCCTTCTTCGATGTGGGAGCGGTCTCGATCGAGCCCTGGCCGGACTTCCGCTTCGTCAAATACGGCGCGGGCGTGGGCCTGCGCTACAATACTGGCTTCGGACCCATCCGCGTGGATGTCGGCGTGCCGTTAAATCCTGATGAAAACGATGCGCCGGTGGCGGTCTACGTATCGCTGGGGCAGGCTTTCTGATGGCGGAAGAGGCCGAAGTGAGCGAGGCTCCGCGCCGTGGGCGCAAGCGCCGGATCGGCAAGTGGACGCTCGGGATACTGGGCGGGCTGCTGCTGCTGATCGTCGGGGCAGCGGCATTGCTCAATACGCCGATTGGAGAGCGCTATCTCGCCGACCGCATCGCGCGCGAAACTTTTCCCAACGGCCTCAATATCCGGATCGGCCGGATCGAGGGCAATATCTACGGTGAGGCTGTCCTCCATGACGTTGCCCTATCGGACCCGGAGGGCGTCTTCCTGATGATCCCGCGCGCCGAGGTCGACTGGAACCCGCGCGCATGGCTGTCCAACCGGCTCGAGATCGATAGCTTTGCCGCGCGCCGCGCCACGCTATCGCGCATTCCCGAATTCCTCCCGAGCGAGGAAGATGGCCCAATCCTTCCGGGCTTCGATATCTCGATAGACCGGCTGGAGATCGATGCCCTCACGCTGGCGCCGGGGATCGCGGGCGATGAGGCGCAGCAGGCCGACCTGCTCGCGGAAGTCCAGGTCGAAGATCGGCGTCTGCTCGTCGATGCCGATGCGAGCCTCGGGGATGAAGACCGTCTCGTGCTGAGGCTGGATGCAGAGCCCGACGGCGACCACTTCGACCTTTTTGCAGACTTGCGTGCGGCAGCCGACGGCGCCCTGGCGGGGATGCTAGGTCTCGATCGCTCTTACGAAGCAATCCTCGAAGGCGATGGCACGTGGACTGATTGGAAGGGCGGCCTGCTCGTGCGCTCCGAAGATGATCGGATTGCCGCGCTCAGGATCACCAACCGGGCTGGACAGTTCGGGCTCCTCGGCAAGCTCGACCCGAGCGATTTCCTTTCCGGCACACTGGCGCGCGTGGCGGGGAATGATGTTTCACTATCTTCGCGCATGGCGATCGACGACCGTGCGTTCGACGGCACGATCACGATGATTGGACGGGGCGTCAGGCTCGATGGCGAGGGCCTTGTCGATCTTGCGCAGAACCGTGTGGGCAATCTTGAACTGACCGGCCGGCTTCGCGATCCGGAGGTCTTCGGCCCCGATATCCGGCTCGAGAACACCAGTTTCCAAGCCACTATCGACGGCGCGTTCGACGATCTTGCCATCGTTCATGACCTCCGGGTCGGAAACCTCGAGCTTGGCGGTGCGGATGTGTCTCGCCTGCGCCAGCGCGGCACGCTTTCCTACGACGGAGCACAGTGGCGACTTCCGCTGGCGCTTTCGGTCGAACGGGTCAACACTGGCAATGCGCTGGTCGATGCGCGGCTGGTCAATGGTGACGGCCGCGGCCGCCTAACGCTTTCGGGAAGCCGTCTCTCGGGCGAGGACATCCGCGTCTCGTTCCGCGGTCTCGCTGCCAATTTGGCTCTGCGCGGGGATCTCGATGCTGGGCGATACCAGATCCGCGGTCCGGTCCGTGCGAACGGCGTTCCACTTGAGAATGTCGGACAGGCAGGCGGCACGGCGCTCATTGATTTCGATCTATTGCCGAACGGCTGGCAGGTCGCGGCAGAAATCGACGGACGTATCGCGCCGGTGACCAACGCAACGCTGGAAAACCTGGCCGGGCCTGCCATCCGCGTGCGCGGCGGGATTGCCACGCGCAGCGGTGCCGCGATCGACTTCGATGCATTGCGCATCACGGCAGACAAGCTCGAAGTCGCTCTCGACGGAGCGATCGAGGGAAGCACAACGCAGCTTGCCGGCACGGGCACGCACACCCAATATGGCGATTTCACGGTGGAAGGCAGCATCGAGGACGGCGCGCCGACCGCACAGCTGGTCTTTGCGCGCCCGTTCACGGGTCTCGAAAATGTGAGCGTCGCGATCGCGCCGAGCGAAGAGGGCTTCGCGATCGATGCCGAGGGTGATTCCACGCTTGGCCCCTTCGAGGGGGCACTCGCGCTCTTCTCTCCGGAAGACGGTCCGACGCGGATCGATGTCGAGCGGCTCACCGTTTCCGATACCGAGGTGGCCGGTGCCCTTACGCTGGTTGAAGGGGGCGCGAGGGGCGACCTAAGGCTGACCGGGGGCGGCCTGAGCGGCACAATCGGGCTGGCTCCGCGCGACGGGGCACAGGGTCTCGACATCGACCTCGCCGCGCGCAACGCCAGTTTCGGAGGTGACACACCGCTCCAGATCGGTCGAGGGCAGGTCGAGGCGCAGGGCGTGATAGGCGGCGGTACGACGAGTTTCTCTGGGAACGCGACGGCGCAAGGCCTGCAGTACGGCACGCTGTTTATCGGTCGTCTCGCTGCGCGGGGCGAGGTCGAAGACGGCAGGGGTAGCGTCGATGCCAGTATCGCAGGGCGGCGCGGCAACCGCTTCGCGCTCGATCTCAACGCACAATTCCAGCCGCAGCGGATTGCCGTGGCGGCGCAAGGGCAATTTGCCGGACGCGATATTTCCATGCCGCGCCGTGCGGTCCTTGCTGCGCGACAAGAAGGCGGCTGGCGTCTCGCGCCGACCCAGCTCAACTATGGCGACGGAGCCGCAATCGCCTCGGGCATTTTCGCGCCCGACGAAACGGCTTTGGAACTGAAGCTTGCCAGCATGCCTCTTTCGCTTGCGGATATCGCGGTCAACGATATCGGCCTTGGCGGTACGATTTCGGGCGTGGTGGATTTCAGCAGCCCGCGGGGCGGATTGCCGGCGGGGACCGCGCGCGTAAAAGTGGACGATCTCACCCGCTCGGGTCTCGTCATTTCTTCAAAGCCGGTCGATCTCTCCCTGCTGGTGAATCTTGACCCGCAGCGCCTCGAAGCGCGCGCAGTGCTCGCGAACGAGGATATCAGGCGCGGCCGCATCCAGGCGCTTATCACCGACCTGCCGGCGAGCGGAGACCTGACCCAGCGCTTGCGCGCGGGCCGTCTCGACGGGCAATTGCGCTATCAGGGCGCTGCCGAGAGCCTGTGGCGCCTTGCAGCCGTGGAGGCCTTCGATCTCACCGGGCAGGTGGCGATTGCCGCCAATGCCAGCGGCTCGCTAGCTACGCCCCGGGTGCGCGGAACCGTCTCGAGCGATGATCTGCGCGTGAGGAGCTCTCTTTCGGGCACCGATATTCGTGATGTGAGCGTGCGCGGGCGGTTTGCCGGCTCGCGTCTCCAGCTGACCCGTTTCGCCGGCTCTACCGCGAATGGAGGCACGGTGACCGGGAGCGGTATCGTCGACCTCGAAGGCCTCGGCGAACGTGTCCAGGGCCGGTTGCTCGAGATCCGCGGTCCGACTCTGGACTTGCGCGTTGCGGCGACAAATGCGCGCCTGCTCGAGGCTGCAGGTATCAGCGCGACAATCACCGGGCCACTCAGGATTGTCTCGAACGGCCTCGGCGGGACAATCGCGGGCCGTGTGCGCATCAACCGTGCGAGTTGGGAACTCGGGACCGCCGCCGAGGATATGCGCCTGCCGGTGATCGCAACCCAGGAGATCAACGCGCCCGCCGACCGCGCGCCGCGCGTCGCGCCGGGCCGCCCTTGGCGCTACCTGATCGATGCACGCGGGCGCAGCAGGATCGATGTCGACGGCATGGGCCTCGACAGCGAATGGGGCGCCGACATCATCCTTCGCGGGACGACTGACGATCCGCGCATCGGCGGCAGCGCCGAGGTCGTCCGTGGCGATTACACCTTTGCGGGCACGCGCTTCGAACTGACGCGCGGCGAGATCGCTTTCGACGAGAACCTTCCGATCGATCCGCGCCTCGATATCCGTGCCGAGACCGAGCGTGACGGGACCGACGTGATCGTCACCGTGACCGGCAGCGCGCAGCAGCCAGAGGTCGCCTTCTCCTCCGATCCGGCTCTGCCCGAGGAGGAGATCCTTGCGCGGCTGCTCTTCGGAGGCTCGATCACGACGCTTTCCGCGACCGATGCGCTCCAGCTCGGCGCAGCGGTCGCAAGCCTGCGCGGTGGCGGCGGGATGGACCCGATCAACCAGCTGCGCAGCGCCATCGGCCTCGACCGGCTGCGGATCGTCTCGGCCGATCCCGCACTCGACCGCCAGACCGGTGTTGCGCTGGGCAAGAACTTCGGGCGTCGCTTCTATGTCGAGCTTATCACCGACGGGCGAGGCTACAGCGCGACCGAGCTCGAGTTCCGCATCACCAGTTGGCTGTCGCTGCTGGCAAGCGTTTCGACGGTCGGTCGCGAGAGCGTGGTCGCGGAAATCAGCCGCGACTACTAGGTCGCCCTAGCTTGCCCCTCCGGGCAGCAGGACTGTGTCGATCGGAATTATCACGCCATTGGTCGCAGCCGTTGCGCTGCCGGTGAAGCGAGCTTCTTCACCCGCGCTATTGGTCGCAATGATCGTGTCGCCGTCCTTGGAGAAGGTGATTTCGACGCCACCGAAGCTCGTCATCTTCACTTCGCCGCCCTGGTTTTCGATCGCGTCGGCGATGTTTTCGGGAGTGAGGTGGCCCGGCAGTATGTGATCGCGAAGGACACCGGCTAGCACCGGCCCCTGTTCCTCCGTCATCAGTGCCTGTCCCTGTTCACCCAGCGCTGCGAAAGCGTCGTCGATGGGGGCAAGCAGCGTGTAGCTGCCCGGACCCTCGAAAATTGAGGTGATCTGCGCGTTCGAGACCGCGCCGTTGAGGCTTGCTAGGTCGGGCTTGCCGCCCAGTGCCGCGGCCATGGTAAGCGAGGTTTCCTCCTGCGTTTCGGAGGTCGCTTCCCCGGGCTGCGTATCGCTGCATGCCGGAAGGAGTGCGAGCCCCGCGATTGCTCCGGCCAGCACGAAGGGTTTGGCGAACGTGTTCGTCATCGTTTCTCTCCGGATCAGATCAGCAGGTCGATTGCAGCGGCAACCAGGCGTGTTTCGGGGTCGATCTGGTAAACGTAGCCGTCCGAATATCGGTACATGTATTCGGGGCTGTCGTAATACCGGTCGCGGTAGCCATAGGGTACGTTGTAGACATCGTAGCCTGAAGGCATCGGCTGGCCGACAGTGAACTCGTCACCGGTAATCAGCGCGGCAATCGAGGTGATCGCGGCGTCTTCGGGATTTACGCGGTAGATGACGTTGTCGGCATAGCGATAGCGATCGCGCCCGCCGAGATTGTAGTAGTCGACGTAATAGCGAGGCACTTCGTAGCTGCGATAGCCGCTGGGCCAGACGTTGCCGATGCCCAGCGCACCTGCCAGCAGCGGGACCCAACCCGAAATACCGCTGTCGCCGTAGCGCACGAGGTAGCCGTCGTTGTAGTAATAGTCGCCTCGGCGATAGTTCGAGAGGCCGAACAGCGAGGGGCGGTAACGATCCCCGAACAAGGTGCGTTCGTAGCGATCGCGGACCTGCCCCGGCGGATTGCAGCCATTGCGCTTCTTGGCGAGACCCGGCGGGCAACCGTCGATCAGGCCGCGCGAGCGATCCTCAGCCAACCAGCCATAGTCGCGGATTTCGCGGATGATGCGCGGGTCGTCACGATCCTCGTAGCGAATACGCCCATCGCCCCGATTCTCGTTACGGTCGGCGCCGCGGTCGCGATAGTCCTCGATCCGATCGGCGCGATTGTCGCGATAATCCTCGCGGCGGTCTTCAATCCGGTCACGGCGATCTTCCCTGCGATCGGAAGAGCGGTCACGTCGGTCTTCCATCCGGTCCGCCCGGCGGTCCTGCCGTTCTTCGCGGCGTTCGGCACGGCGTTCCTGCCGGTCATTGCCGCCGCGATTGTCGCGTTCGTTTCCGTTGCCTTGGGCTGCAGCGACCTTGTTGCCGCCGTTGCCCTTGCCATTGCCATTGCCTTGCGCGACAGCTCCGCTCGCTGCGAGGGCGAGCGCTGCCGCTCCAGCCATCAATATACGCATTTTCAAGCTCCTTTGCCCCTCGAAACGGCGCGGACCGTCGGCGGGTTCCGAAAGAACCGGATTACCTGCCACGGTTCGTCGTATCTCAGGAGCGGTACAGGGCTACCTCTGCGCTGCGACGTCGCACCAACCCCCTCAGGACCCGGCCGCCTGCATGTTTCCATTTCGCGAATTCGCGAGCGGCGCCCTCATGGTCTCCGGCGACATGCTTGCGTGTCAGCGTGGCCCGGCCGATCGCCCCGGTGTTGAAGTGGAAGCAGACGAGCGCAGCGAACTGGCCCTCGGTGGTGGGCGCACTCCCGATCGCCTCGCGTACTTCCGCAGCGTGGCGCGCCACATCGTGCAGGAGCCGCGCGTCGCACTGCTCCTGCGTCCACACGGTGTCCGGGGTCACGTCGGCACCGGTAGCGCCCCAGCCGATCGTCCATGGCGCGCCGCCCGTGCCGGGATCGGGATAGGCTTCGACCATCCCGTCTGGGCGCAGCCTCGCGCAGCCCTCAAAGCTCTTGATGAGTTGGAAACCTGCTTCGCTGACCCCACAGGATGGAACGGATGGAACACGGTCCTGCGCAGAACCTTCCGCGGCATCGATGGCGCGGTCGAGCACCTCGACTTCGGATTGGCTGAAACCTCGCCCGAGAAGGCGGCGGACGGTATCGAACAGGGGCTTGCGTGACATGGATTGTACCTCCTTGTGAAAGAGGTGCGGGAATTAGGCAGAAAAGCGGGGAGTAGGAAAATGCCCGTGACGAGCGATACTGTCATTCTCGTCCGGTCCGGGTAAACCGGTGTCGATGCTGTTTTCTTCCAAGCCACCGATATCGCGTGAAGAATTCGACTGGTTGCTCGCTTGTTTCGCATGGCTGCGGACTATGCTCGGTGACCGCCACACGGCTCCCGGGTTGATCGGACCTTCGCATCCACAACTGTTGGAAGCGCGGACCGGCCCGCAGCTTTTCGAAGCGGTCAGGGGCCTCATGCGCATGCAGGACTGGCCCTGCGAGCTCGAGATGGTGGCCGATGATCCGGCACATGAACCCGACGGAACTTTTCTCGAAGGGACGGGCGCATGCGGAACCTGCTCGGTCGTCGATGGGGTCGCAACGATCCGCTACAGCTCGCAGATGCTTGCCAATCCCGACGCACTGGCAGGCACCTTTGCACATGAGCTGTGCCATTTCCTCTTGTGGGAAGCCGGCGATCCTCCGGGTGGCCCGGACCTGATGGAGCACTCGACCGATTGTGCGGCTGCATATCTGGGCTTCGGCGTGTTACTGGCGAATTCGGCCCGGACCTTCGCCAAGTGGCAGGACGACCTCTACGGATACTGGCAGTCGTCGACGGCCGGATACCTTTCGGAGCAATCGCTGGTGACGGCAACTGCGGCATCCGCAGCGCTACACGGTTTCGATCTCGGCCCCGCCGAAACCGGATTGAAGCCCTACCTCAGAAGCGATTTGAGAAAGGCCAGACGCGCGCTGGCCAAGAACCATCCGGATCTGTGGGCCAGTCTCTCGGAGATCGATTTGCTCGAGTACAATTACGCCTGATCGGTTTCGGCCGGCTCGTCCGCCTCGACCGTTTTGCCTTTCGCTTTCCCTTCCGGGTGGAGCGTTGCGTAGAGCTCTTCCAGCGTCAGCGCCTTGTATTCCATGTCGGGGGCATGGTGCGGGTTCTCGACATTGCCGAGGCGCACGCGCAGCAGGTCGTAGTCCGAAGGGCCCGAATCTTCTTCGCTGTCGTCGCCGCGCCTGGCTGCCTGTTCCATTTCCGGAGCGAGCTCCGCGTAGCTTTCGTTGACCAGCAGCGAGACGTCGAATTCGTCGGCAAACTCGATCCCGCATTCCTGGCCGGCGTGCCAGCGGACCATGCCAGCCAGCTCGCCTGCATGACGCAGCGAGAGGATCACGTCGCGGCCGTCCTCGAGATCGAGGTTGCCCGAGAGCGAGACCATGGCGCCCGAGCGCGAGATGTTGCGCAGTCGTGCAGTCGCGTCCTTCTCGCCCAGCTTGAGCTTGCCCACCCACACCAGCTGGTGGCGCTTGGCGACATCGCGGCGTTCGCTTCCGATCGAGAGCTTGGGCGAATAGCTTGCCGTCTCGTGCTCCTTGCGGATCGTCTTCATGATGAAGTCGCGCACGCCTGCTTCGGCGATGATGACGGTTTCTGCGATAAATTCGAGACCGATCCGGCCGTCGCGGACCCAGCGCACCGCAGTGGTGATGGGGGCGCAATTCTCGATCGAGAGCGTTATCTCGTCACCGATGGCGAGATTACGGTCGCTGCCGATCATCACACCGTTGGACGACAGGTTCAGCAGCGAGACGTCGAAGATATCGCCTTCGAGGTCTGCGGTCGCCATCTTGCCCTTGAGGACATGGCGATCCTCGTTGCGCTGGTGGATGGCGCGGGCACCTCGGCGGGGGATGGCAACCGCGCCCAAACCCTTGGCCGAGCGGTCCTGTTTACTGCGCTTCCTCTGGATAATGCGTTCGGCGCGGCGTTCGGCCACGTCCTCCGCGATATCTTTCTTCCAGAAAGTCATTGCAGTAATTCCGCCCCAATACTTGCGAATACATTGCTAGAACCAAGGCCCTAAGAATTCGTATAGCGAATGTTCCCACCCTGATCCGGGCCATTCCGCTGTCGCGACGCTGTAAAGAGCTCTTGACTGTAAAGAGCTCTTGTCAGTAAAGAGCTCTTTACAGGCAGACGGAGTGATTCGGTGAAGAACCGCTTGAGGGAACATCGCGAGGGCAAGGGCTGGAGCCAGGGCGAACTTGCGCGCCGGCTGGGCGTTTCGCGCCAGACCATCAACGCGGTCGAAACCGACAAATACGATCCTTCGCTGCCGCTGGCGCTGCGCATGGCGAAGCTGTTCGCCGTCGACGTGCCGGACTTGTTTATCGACGATTGGGAGCCGACGGAATGATGACGGAAGAAAGCGGCAAGAACGAGCAATCGGTGTGGCGCAAGCTGGCTGTGCCAGTCGTGATTGGCGCCGTGTTCGGCTTCGTCACGATGTTCGGCGTGTCGAAGCTTACCTCGGGCGATTTGCTCGAAGGTCTGTCGACGGCCGCCGAGATGGCTGTTCTCGTGGGAGCATTCTACATCCTGGCAGGCGTGGGTGTCGGTTTCGGCGCGCTTCGCCCCCGGATCGGGGCGAAAATCCTGAATGTGGAGGATGCCGAGGAACTCGAGGAGCAGAAGGGAAAGCTCATCACTTCCTGCATCGCCATGGCGCTCTGGGGCGCAGCCCTGATCGTCATCGCGCTGGGCGGAGAGGGCGGAACGATCGCGGCGCGGCCCGCGTTCATCGGCGGCGTAGTCTTGCTCGTGATCGGGAGCGGCTTTGCGTGGGTCTCATATCGCGCATCCGATGAACTGATGCAGATGCTCAATGCCGAAGCGACGGTGCTTGCCTATTCGCTCACGCTCGGGGTGGTCGGCATCTGGGCGATGGCCGCACATCTCGATCTGGCCCGGGCACAAGAGCCGATCGAGATGCTGACCATGTTCTACGTGATCGCAATGCTGGCGACGTTCATCGCTGCGGGGCGGCGAGGATTGCTGGCCCCGCGCTGATCCCGCCTCCGAATTGCGCAAATAGAAAGGGCCGCCCGGATATGCTCCGAGCGGCCCTTTTCTTGTTCGGTACCGACGCCGCTTAGGCGCTGTAGTACATGTCGAATTCTGCCGGGCACGGCGTGGTTTCGACGCGCAGGACTTCTTCCCACTTCAGTTCGGCATAAGCGTCGATCTGGTCCTTGGTGAAGACGTCGCCCTTGAGCAGGAACTCGTGGTCGGCTTCCAGAGCCTCGAGCGCTTCGCGCAGCGAGCCGCATACGGTCGGAACGTCGGCGAGCTCTGCCGGGGGCAGGTCGTAGAGGTTCTTGTCCATGGCTTCGCCCGGGTGGATCTTGTTGGTGATCCCGTCGAGACCGGCCATCAGCAGCGCTGCATAGGCGAGGTAGGGGTTGGCCATCGCGTCGGGGAAGCGGAATTCCACGCGCTTCGCCTTGTCGCCCGCACCGTAAGGGATGCGGCACGAAGCCGAACGATTGCGCGCCGAATAGGCGAGCAAGACCGGAGCTTCGAAGCCCGGTACCAGGCGCTTGTAGCTGTTGGTGGTCGGGTTGGTGAAGGCATTGAGGGCCTTGGCGTGCTTGATGACACCGCCGATGTAGTAGAGGCAGTTTTCGCTGAGGCCGCCGTACTGGTTGCCTGCGAAGGTCGGCTTGCCGTCGTCCCAGATCGACATGTGGGTGTGCATGCCCGAACCGTTATCGTCCTTGATCGGCTTGGGCATGAAGGTCGCGGTCTTGCCGTAGATATGCGCGACCTGGTGCACGACATACTTGTAGATCTGCATGTTGTCGGCGGTTTCGACGAGCGTGCCGAAGGTGAGGCCGAGCTCGTGCTGCGCTGCGGCCACTTCGTGGTGGTGCTTGTCGCAGGGTAGGCCCATTTCGATCATGGTCGAGACCATTTCGCCGCGGATGTCGACGGCGCTATCGACCGGTGCCACGGGGAAGTAACCGCCCTTGGCGCGCGGACGGTGAGCGAGGTTGCCGCTCTCGTATTCCTTGCCCGAGTTGGTCGGCAGTTCGATGTCGTCGATGGCGTAGCCCGAACCGGCATAGCCGTCTTCGAAGCGGACATCGTCGAACATGAAGAATTCGGCTTCCGGGCCGACGTAGATGGTGTCGCCGACGCCGGTCGACTTGAGAAATGCTTCGGCGCGCTTGGCGGTCGTGCGCGGATCGCGGGCATACCATTCACCGGTCGACGGCTCGACGATGTCGCAGAACATGATGAGCATCGGCTCGGCGCTGAACGGGTCGAGATAGACGCGCTCGAGATCGGGCTTCAGGATCATGTCGCTTTCGTTGATGACCTTCCAGCCGGCGATCGACGAACCGTCGAACATCAGGCCGTCTTCGAGCTCGTCTTCACCCAGAACCTTGGCGACCATGGTCAGGTGCTGCCACTTGCCCTTGGGGTCGGTGAACCTGAGATCGACCCACTCGATGTCCTCGTCCTTGATACGCTTGAGGACGTCTTTCGCACTTGCCATTTGGTTGCCTCCGTTGGGGTAGTTCGTATTGCGCCCGCCTTGTTGCGGGCAGTTAGGTCAGTCGGATCAGATCGCGTCTTCGTCTTTCTCGCCGGTGCGGATGCGCAGCGCGCTTTCGATCGGCGAGACGAAGATCTTGCCATCGCCGATGCGGCCGGTCTGGGCAGCTGCGGCAATGGCCTCGACGGTGCGCTCGGCGATGTCGTCCGAGACGACGACCTCGAGCTTCACCTTGGGCAGGAAGTCGACGACGTATTCGGCGCCGCGATAGAGTTCGGTATGGCCCTTCTGGCGGCCAAAGCCCTTGGCCTCGGTAACGGTGATGCCGGACACGCCGATTTCGTGCAGCGCCTCCTTCACCTCGTCGAGCTTGAAGGGCTTGATGATCGCTTCGATCTTTTTCACGTGTCCACCGGTCCCGTCTGGCGCCGCGCGGGAAAATTCCGCACACAGGCCTAATGTAATTCTGCGCGCGTCGTTCCAAGAAGCGTGCCAACTGCGCAAATGGCGCAAATGCGCGGGTGGTGGATGGCGTGCCGGGCGGTCTTGCCCAAAGGCTGGTCGCGCCGTGCCTAAATTTTAGGCAGCGGTCAGCTTGAGGCCGGCAGTCTCGGGCAATCCGCAAAGCAGGTTGAGGTTCTGCACCGCCGCGCCGCTTGCGCCTTTTCCGAGGTTGTCGAGCCGCGCGACGAGACGCGCGTTCCAGCCGCCTTCATTTCCGAAAACGAACAGCTCCAGTCCATCCGAAGGGGCGGCATCGGTTTCGAGCAGCAGTTCGCCGACGATGCCTTTTTCGCGGACGGTGATGAGGGGCGAGCGCTCGTAAAACGCGGCCAGCGCATCGCGCAGGCTGTCGGCGTGTGGATCGCTTTCCATCGCGCCGAGATGCAACGGAACCTCGACGATCATTCCGCGATAGGCAGGCACGACAGACGGCGCGAACAGTACCGGATGCTCGAGCCCCGCATGCTCCTTCATTTCGGCCAGGTGCTTGTGCGCAAGGTCGTAGCCGTAGGCGCGGAAGGAGGGAGCGCCCTCGGCCTCGAAGCGCTCTATCAAAGCCTTGCCGCCACCCGAGTAACCGCTCACCGCGTTGACGGTGAAGGGCCAGTCTGCGGGCAGCAGGCCTTCGCGCACCAGCGGCGCGACAAGCGCCAGGAAGCCGGTCGGATAGCAGCCGGGATTGCTCACCCGCCGCGCATCTGCGACGCGATCGCTGCCGACCAGTTCGGGGAAGCCATAGCACCAGCCCTCGGCGGTGCGGTGGGCGGAAGACGCATCAATGATGCGCGTGCCCGAAGCAGGGTCGATCAGCTCGACCGCTTCGCGTGCGGCATCGTCGGGCAGGCAGAGGATTGCGACATCCGCCTCGTTCAGCGCTTCGCGTCGCGCTTCGGTGTCCTTGCGGCGGGTATTGTCGAGTGTGATAAGCGTGAATTCGCTGCGCCCGGAAAGACGGTCGGCAATCTCGAGGCCGGTCGTGCCCGCTGCCCCGTCGATAAAGACCTTGTGCGTCACTGGTTGGGTGCGATTGCGCCGAGCCGCAGGTAACCGCTCGGGCCTTCAGGACCCACGGTGACCCAGAGCCAGTCACCGGCCTGGTCGAGCAGTTCGATCTTGCTGCCCGCTGCCAGCGTAGCGCCATCGTCGGCATCGTCGCGCATGGCGATCTTGAGCACGACGTCATTGTCACCGATGTGGCGTTCGTGCGGGATCACGTAGTGCGCTGCGAGGAAATGGTCTGCGAGCGCGATATGCGCCAGGTCGCCGCGCAGCGGCAGCGTGCCGGGCGCAGGTTTCTCCACCGGGCCTTTGAGGCCGACGATACCGGTGGGCAGGTTGTATTTCGCCGTTTCGCTCAACGTGTCGTTTCCCTGTTGCAGTTGCGGGCGCTTACCCTCGCTCTTTTCCCGGGGCAAGCGCGCAAGCTGTCACTATTCCGGTTTGAAACGCTTTTGCAGCATGTGCCAGCTGGCCCTGAGGCCATAGGCATCGCCGCCCTTCGGCCGGCCGGGCTTGGCCGTGGGGCGCCATGCGAAAGTGTCGAAGTGGGCCCAATCGATGCCTTCTCCCACGAACTTGTCGAGAAACAGGCCGGCCACGCTGGCCCCGGCAAAAGCATTGCCGTGCGCGTTGTTGGTGTCGGCAATGTCCGAGGAAAGCCACTCGGCATATGCTTCGGGCAACGGCAGGCGCCACGGTTCGTCATCGACGCCGCGGCCCGCCTCGATCAGCGCGTCGGCGGTACTATCTTCACGGGTCATGAGGGCGGGGTAGTCCGGCCCCAGCGCCACGCGTGCCGCACCGGTCAACGTTGCGAAATCGACGATGAATTCGGGGTTCTCTTCCGATGCACGGGTCAGCGCATCACCGAGGATCAGGCGGCCCTCGGCATCGGTATTGCCGATCTCCACGGTCAGCCCATTGCGCGTCTGGAGCACGTCGCCGGGACGGAAGGCGTTGCCGGCAATCGCGTTCTCGACCGCTGGTACGAAGAGATGCAGTCGGACGGGAAGTTTCGCGCCCATGATGAGCCCGGCGAGCGCAATGGCATGCGCCGCGCCGCCCATGTCCTTTTTCATGAGCAGCATGCCCTTGGAGCTCTTCACGTCGAGCCCGCCGCTGTCGAAACACACGCCCTTGCCGACCACGGCAATCACCGGATCGCTTTCCTTGCCCCAGGTGAGATGCATGATCCGCGGTGCATGGCTGCGCGCGGCGGCGCGCCCGACCGCGTGGACCATCGGGAATTCCTGTTCGAGCGTATCGCCGCGCGTCACCTCAAGCTTGCCACCATGATCCTTGGCGAGTTTCTCGCACTGCTTCTCCAGAGCTGCCGGGCCCATGTCTTCGGCTGGCGTATTCACCAAGTCGCGAACGAGGCAAACCGCGCGCGCCTCGGCCAGCGCCGCGTCGATCTTGCCCGCTTCCTTGGTCAGCAGGATGCGCGGGCCGGTCGGGTTGGCCGGCTTCTTGTAACGCTCGAAAGTGTATTGTGCTGTCTGCCAGCCATGCATGGCGGGGCCGGGATCGCCTTCGGCCCTGCGATAGGTGCCTTCGGGAAGCGTCTCGGCGAGCTTCGCCATGCACCAGCTCGACAGTTCGTCGGGGTTGGCGACGCCGCCGACCACGAACCAGTTGTCACCATCGGGGACGATGCCGACCTGGTAACCCGAACCGTCGAACTTCTGGGCAGCGAGGGCCGCACGCTGTCCGGAGGAGAGCGATTTCACCCAATCCGTGAAACCGGCCTTGTTGACCAGATGGATGGGGATAGCTTCCTGTCCACGGTCTGCCTGGATTAGGTCGGCTTTGTCGGCCATGATATGTCTCTCGCGTGTTTAAGTGTCTCGGCAAGGTAATTCCATGCGCGCGCCCCTGTTCCTGATTTCTCTGGCTCTGTCGAGCGCTGCATGCTCGCAGGCCGAAGAAGACGGTGGTGATGCCTCCGCGCCTCCTCGGCCGCCCGAAGTCCCCCAGCCGCCGGAGGTTCCGGCGGTCGAAGGCGTGGCCTTCAACGATGACGAGGAACGCAGCGGCGGTACGCGCGAGTTCACCTACAGCTGGCCGACTGCCGTTTCGCAGCTGGCGGACCTTGCCGCCATGCTCGAAGCCGAGCGCGGCGAGCTGCTTGCCGAGCAGAAAAGCGAATGGGAGCAGTCGCTGGTCGACTTCCCCGGCGATTGCGTGACCTGCAAGGCCCGCGGGTTCGAAAAGGAATGGATGGTCGTGACCGACCTGCCCGGCTGGCTCTCCCTGTCGGCCGATACCTATATCTACACTGGCGGGGCGCACGGCATGACGGGCAAGCAATCGCTAGTGTGGGACAAGGAACGCTCGGCCGCTCTCAAGGGCATCGAACTGTTCACCTCGCCGGTCGCACTCGAAAACGCGCTCGGCGCGAAACTGTGCGATGCGCTCGACCGTGCGCGGACGCGCAGGCGGGGTGCGCCGGTAAACCGTACGTCCGGCGGCAGCTTCTCCGATTGCCCTGGCCTGGACGAAGCGACCGTGCTGGTCGGATCGTCGAACGACCAGACCTTCGACCGCATCGGCGTTTATTTCGGACCCTATGTCGCAGGGCCCTATGCCGAGGGAGCCTATGAGCTCAATTTCCCGGTCACCGCTTCGGTCATCGATGCCGTGAAGCCCGAATATGCCAGCGCTTTCAGGGTGAAACGCTGACGCTCTCGCAATTCGCGCGCAGCATCGCTACATGGGCGCGCATGACCGAATACCAGGTAATCGACAGCGAACAGACCGTCTATCGTGACGGGACCATCAAGCTTCACGGGCCCGAGGGCTACGAGGGCATGCGCAAGGCCGGGCGCCTTGCCGCCGAGATCCTCGACGAGCTGACCGAATTCGTGCAGCCGGGCGTGACCACCGGCGCGATCGACGACAAGGTCCGCGAGATGATGCTCGATGCTGGCGCAGTGCCTGCGACGATGGGCTATCGCGGTTATGCGCACAGCTGCTGCACCTCGATCAATCACGTTATCTGTCACGGCATCCCGGGCGACAAGGCGCTGAAGGACGGCGACATCGTCAATATCGACGTCACCCCGCTATTGGACGGCTGGCACGGCGACACGAGCCGGATGTATTTCGCCGGCGAGCCTGCGCTCAAGGCGCGCAAGCTGGTGGATGTGACCTATGAATGCCTCATGCTCGGCATCGAGGCGGCGAGCCAGCCCGGCGCGCGTCTCGGCGATATCGGCGCGGTGATCGAAGCGCACGCAAAGTCGCATCGCTACGGAGTGGTACAGGAGTTTTGCGGGCACGGTCTCGGCCGCCTGTTCCACGACGCGCCTGAAGTGATCCACACCGGCCGCAAGGGCACCGGCCCGCTGCTGAAGCCGGGCATGTTCTTCACGATCGAACCGATGATCAACCTCGGTCGCCCGCACGCCAAGATGCTGCGCGACGGCTGGACCGCGGTCACGCGCGACAAGTCGCTCTCGGCCCAGTTCGAACATTCGATCGGGATCACCGAAGACGGCATGGAGATTTTCACCACCAGTCCGCGCGGCCTGCACAAGCCGCCGTACTAGGGCTTATTCCGCTTCCGGCCTGGATTGCTCGAGGAGTAGCTTTTCCTTCTCGGCGCGGCTTTGTGAAATCACGTGATCGACACCTTCGATGGTGATCGCCAGCTCGCTCTGCTGAGTGATCTGGATGAATCCCTTCGATTTCAGGTACCAGGTGTGGAATTCGAAGCTCTCGTCCGAACAGCCGATTTCCGACTGGATGCGATAGGGCATGACGCCCGGCTGGTCCGCCCGTTCGCGGCGGCGCTTGTAGAGGGCGAGCAGGATCTTCTCATGAGCCTCGGCATCCTCGATCGCCGAGGAACCGTCGATGATGATGTCGTCGCGCGGCTTGGCGGCAGCGGGCTTTAGCCCGAGTTCAGCTTCGTAAAGCCGGTCGTATTCGGCGCGCCGCTTCGAGTCCTTCAGGACCTTGTAGGCCCGCGTGACGTCCTGGAATTTCTCGACGTCAGCGGTCTCTGAGTGGTCGGGATGATAGAGCTGCGCGAGGTGGCGGTAGGCTTTTTCCACCATCGACCGGTCGCAGGACGCATCGATCTGCAACAAGGCATAGAAATCTATGAACTCTTCATCGTCTTCCATTGCGATGCCCCCAGTACCCGGTCCACGAATAGTGTCTGCTATTCAATCATAGCAGCAGTGTCACTTACTCAAAAAGGCTAGTCGCAGATTTGTCGTCTAGTTTTCGCGCGAAGCCCGGATCGCGGCACCTGCCGCAAAGGGAGCGACAGCGACGAGAACGAGGCTGATCGCCGCCGTCAGCAGGATCGCACTGTCGTCGGGCCGGGCGAGTGCGCCGGCACCGAAGATGAGGATCGGCACAGCGAGGGGGATCACCATCAGCCCCGCAAGCGCCGCGCCCCCGCGCATCGCCGCGGTGAGTGCCGCGACCGTCAGGCCCACTGCGGCAAGGCCGGGCGTACCTGCGAGGAGGCCGAGAAGCACCGTCCGCGTCGTCTCGCCCGAAAGGCCGAGCAGTGCCGCTGCGGGCAGGGTGGCGACCAGCAGCAGCGGGGCAAAGGCTAGCCAGTGCGCGGCAAGGCGGATCGCCATCGCCAGCTCTTCCGAAATCCCGCGAAGGTGCAATTGGTCGAAAGTGCCGTTCTCGACATCGCCCGCAACGAGCTTTTCGAGCGGCAGGATCGCGGCGAGCAGCGCAGCGACCCAAATCACGCCTCCGCCTGTCCGCGCGAGCAATTGCGCGTCCGGCCCGACGGCGAAGGGGTACAGCATCGCCACGGCGAGGAAGAACAGCAGCGGCAGGACGCCTCCTTGTGTGCCGCCGGGCATCAGCAGTCCGAGATCGCGGCGAAGCAGGGCGAGGGCGGGGCTCATGCGGCGAAGTCCTCGATCGCGAGCGTTTCCGCATCGGGCAGCACCATCCCCTGGTGCGAGGCGACCACTGCGATCCCGCCTCCCGAACAATGCAGGGCCACGAGCGCCTCGACGCTTTTCTGGGCCTGTGTGTCGAGGCCGTTCAGCGGCTCGTCGAGCAGCCAGATGGGGCAATTGCGATTGAGCAGCCGCGCGAAGGCCGCGCGCTTTTTCTGGCCGGTCGAAAGGAAGCGCACCGGCACGTCGAGCAGCTCTTCCAGCTGCAGGACTTCCAAGGCACGCGACGGGTCGCCGCAACCGTCGATCCGCTCCCAGAATGCGAGCGCCTTGCCCAGCGGCTGGTTCGCGTCGAGCGCCAGTGTCTCGTCGATCAGCCCCATCGCGCCTTTCGTGCTGACCTCGCCAGAAAAAGGCTTCAGAAGTCCTGCAAGAATGCGGATCAGGCTCGACTTGCCGACACCATTCGATCCCGTCACCTGCAGCGCATCACCGGGCGCGCAGCTTAGCGACAGCCCTTTGAAGAGCAGCCTCTCGCCACGGCGGCATGCGATGTCGTTTGCGATGAGCTGCGCTTGCATGGCGCGCAGCGTTAGGCAAAAGGCCCCGAGCCCACAAGAAGGGCGCGACCAGCTAGAGGAGATTCGCAGTCATGCCCGTCGAGGAACTTACCGCCGAAGAACGTGACAGCTGGCTGCGCGCACTGCCCGAGTGGACGCTCACCCGCGAAGGCAAGGCGATCGAACGCAAGTTCGAGTTCACCGATTTCGCCGAGGCTTTCGCATTTATGACGCGCATCGCGATCATCGCGGAAAAGCGCGATCACCACCCCGAATGGTTCAACGTCTACAACAAGGTCGAGATCACGCTGACCACGCATGACGCAGGCGGGCTGTCCCTGCGCGACGTCAACATGGCCAAGAAGATCGACAAGCTCGTCTAGGCTTACTTCCCGAGCGGGCGGAAGCTCTCGCGGGTCTGCTTGCGCACGCGGCCCGGCAGCCAGCGTGCGCCGAAAGCGATGCTCTTGGCAGTCTTGCCCACAAGCGTGTGAAGCTTTTCGCCGTGCACTGCGTCCCACGCGGCCTTGGCCACTTCCTCTACCGGCGTAATCTCGAGGCCCGCCTCTTTCACGCGGCTGCGGATGTCCTCGTTGCTTTTCGCATTGGGATTGTGGTCGAGAAGCGGCGTATCGATGAAGCTGGGCATGATCGAGCGGACCTTGATGCCGTCTTCCGCCCATTCGCCGTCGAGGCTCTCGGTAATCGCGCGAACGCCGAATTTGGTCGCAGAATAGACGCTCGCGCCGGGGGTGCCGTAGACGCCCGCCGCGCTAGCAGTGTTGAGCAGGCACGAGCCCGGCGCAGTCTTCTTGAGGTGCGGATAGGCCGCCTGCGCGCCGAACAGTACGCCCTTCAGGTTGATGTCGAGGCAGCGCTCGATTTCCTCGGTGCTGTTATCGGTCAGCGAGCCGCCGAGCGGGATGCCGGCATTGTTGGCCAGCACGTCGATCCGGCTGCCCGCAGCAGTAGCAAAGCCGTCGAGCGCTTCGTCCCAGTCCGCGCGTTCGCGCACGTCGAACTTGTGCTGGTAGCTGAAGCCGTGGCCCATCATGCCGAGTGTTTCGCGCATGCCTGCCTCGTCGACATCGCCCACGCCGACGAACCAGTCGCGCTCCGCGAAATAGAGCGCGATCGCGCGCCCAATGCCCGATGCGCCACCAGTGACGAAGATTGCCTTGCGCGTGCTCATTTTTCCCCTCTCGAATTACAGTGCCGGATCGGCATAGGCATGCCAGGTGAAGATGGCCATGGCCCCGCGATAGGGCTTCCACCTTTCCGCCAGCACGCGGGTTTCCTTCTCGCTCGGCCGCTCCGGCAAGTCGAGTAGCTTCCCGCAAGCCGCCTGCACGGCGAGATCGCCGGCAGGCCAGATGTCCTGACGCCCTTCGGCAAACAGCAGGTAGATTTCCGCCGACCAGCGGCCGATGCCCTTGATGCGGGTGAGCTCGGCAATCGCTTCCTCGTCGTCCGACGGCAGGTCCTCTAGATCGAGCTCGCCGCCTGCCACCAGTTCGCACAGGCTGCGCGCGTAACCCTGCTTCTGGCGCGACAGCCCGCAGCCTCGCAGCGTGTCGAAATCGCGTGCGAGCAGTTCGTGTGCGTGCATTTCCTCGCCCAGCTCGGCCTCTAGCTTGTTCCAGACCGAGGATGCTGCCGCCACGCTCACCTGCTGGCCGACAATGGTGCGCAGCAATGTACGATATCCCGTCTCGCGGATGCGCGCCTCGGGATAGCCAACGCGTTCGAGCGCGCCTGCAACCACGGGGTCGTCGTTAGCCACCGCATCGAGATGTTCGCGTATCTGCGCTTTGGTGAGACCCATAGTGTGACTTGCCTTCCCGCCTCGCTTTGAATAGCAGCCCTTCGCATACGGCCCGCGCGGCGGGCGACGCAACACAGGAATGCATCGATGCCCAAGCTGATCGTCACCACCCGTGAAGGCGAAACTTCCGAAATCCAGGTCGACGACGGCCTGACCGTGATGGAAGCCATCCGCGATAACGGCTTCGATGAACTGCTGGCGCTGTGCGGCGGTTGCTGCAGCTGCGCGACCTGCCACGTGCATGTCGATCCCGAATTCACCGGCAAGCTTCCGGAAATGAGCGAAGACGAGGACGATCTGCTCGAGAGCTCGGACCACCGCGTCGAAACCTCTCGTCTCTCCTGCCAGATCCCCTTCACCGGCGATCTCGACGGGCTGAAGGTTACTATTGCCCCGGAAGATTGATCTTGTTTGCGTGAGGAGGCACCCGAGCCTACCTCGGCCAGTATGACACAAATTCCCGTACGCGAGCGCACGCTCGACCTGATCGGCAATACTCCGCTGGTGCGGCTCGAAGGCCCCAGCAAGGAAGCCGGCTGCGACATCTATGGCAAATGTGAATTCGCCAACCCCGGCGCTTCGGTGAAGGACCGCGCCGCGCTTTACATCATCCGTGACGCAGAAGCGCGCGGCGAGCTGAAGCCGGGCGGCTGCGTTGTCGAAGGAACTGCCGGCAACACCGGCATCGGCATCGCGCTGGTGGCAAATGCGCTGGGCTATAAGACGATCATCGTCATGCCCGACAATCAGTCGAGCGAGAAGATGGCGACCCTGCGCGCATTGGGTGCCGAACTCGTCACCGTGCCGCCGACCAAATATGCCGACCCCAACCACTTCCAGCACGTCTCGCGCCGCATGGCGGAAGAGACCGAGGGCGCGATCTGGGCAGGCCAGTTCGACAATACCGCCAACCGCAAGGCGCATATCGAGGGCACGGCAAAGGAAATCTGGGAGCAGACCGGAGGCCGGATCGACGGCTTCACCTGCGCGGCTGGTACCGGCGGCACGATCGCAGGCGTCGGCATGGGCCTCAAGGAATTCGACGAGAACGTCGTCATTGCGCTGACCGACCCGCACGGTGCCGCGCTCTACAATTATTACGCCAATGGCGAACTGAAGGGCGAGGGCTCTTCGGTTGCCGAGGGCATCGGGCAGGGCCGCATTACCGGCAACCTCGAAGGTGCGCCGATCGATACGCAGTTCCGCATCTCGGACGAGGAAGGCCTCGGCTGGGTTGCGCGGCTGCTGCGCGAAGAGGGCCTCTGCCTCGGCCTGTCGAGTGGGATCAACGTTGCCGGCGCGGTCGCGCTGGGCAAGCAGCTGGTGGCCGAAGGGCGCGAGAATCCGCGGGTCGTGACAATCCTTTGTGATACCGGCTTCCGCTACCTCTCGACGCTCTACAATGCCGACTGGCTGCGTTCGAAGGACCTGCCGGTCTTCGAGTGGCTCGAAGACGGCGATTGACGCGAGCGGCGGCAAAGCCCAAGTTTTCGGCCATGCCACGCCATTTCGACCTTACCCGTGATAAGCCGCGCCTAGAGGAAGTGACCGAGGTGCCGCTTGGCGGCACGCGCGCGCAGGCCATGCAGCGCCTGCAGGTGGGTGTCGGCGGAGTTGTGCTCATGATCCTCCTCGTCGGTCTTGCCAGCCTGATCCAGGACCGCACGCGCGAAGTCGATGCGGCCGCGGTTCCGGCAGCTGCGCCGACCACCGAACCGAGCGCTGCGCCGACTCAGAACGATCCGCTGGTCGAAGCGGGCGTCGTTCCCGACCTGCCCGCTCAGCCGACGCCCACGCAGTCGCCCGCCGTCGTCCCGGAACAGGGCAGCCAGAATGCCGACCAGCCCGCGCGCTAGCGTGCTCGCCGTCTCGCTGGGCCTGCTGCTGGCCGCGTGCAATGCCGCGCCGGAGGCCAATGGCGATCTCGGTGGTAACGCAAGCGGACCGATGCTGGGTCTTTTCAGCACGCTTCCGATCTACTGGGGCGAGGGCGCGGACATTTCTTCGATGATCGACGGGGGCAGCCAGCCGGGGTGGGTGCGCGCACAGCTGGAGGAAGATCGCACGCTTGCGCCGCTCGATACGCTCGAGGCAGATGCGCTCGAAGGGCTGGAAGAGGTCGTGCTCGCGCAGCCAAGACCGCTCGCGCCATCGGAAAACGTGGCCTTCGATGCCTGGCTGCGTGCCGGCGGGAAGGCGCTCATCTTCGCCGATCCCGTGCTGACCCAGCACAGCGAGTTCGCGATCGGCGACCCGCGCCGTCCGCACGACATGGTCCTCATCTCTCCGTTGCTCACGCGCTGGGGCCTCGAACTGAAGTTCGACGATGCGCAGCCGGAAGAGCAGCGCGAAGCGGCATTCGGGCAAGTCGCCGTCCCGGTTGAGCTTGCAGGAGAGTTCGCAATTTCGGGCGATGATCCGAAGGCGCAATGCACGATCGCCGAAAGCGGCATTGCCGCCCGCTGCAGCCTGGGCGAGGGCGAGGTGCTCCTGATCGCCGATGCGGCGCTTCTGGACGACCACTACGATACGCCCGAACGCCGCGAAGCGCTCGCCGCTCTCACCGCTTCCATCTTCGGGGAATAGGGCCTCACGGGAAATTGCGGGACTCGGCCCGGGATATTGCGGGACTCGGGCGGGGAAACCACGGGATTACTTGTGATTCTCGGGACTTTTCCGTGGTTTGCATTTACGCTTTGGCAAGGATTCGGCCCACTGTTCACAGAAATAAGTGAATTAAAATCAGGTACTTACAGATTAATCCCGTAAAATCCCGCAATTTTCCCTTTCATCCCCGCGTCTCCCGCGATAAATCCAACACACATCGGACTTGCCAGTGTCTTTGCGCGCATCGCCATTCGCGAAGCGGGCCGGCGGAGCCTTGCGCTTCGGCGGACGGAGGAGGTGTGTCCGGGGAGGATAAGAAACGCCAGCTGGGGACAGGGCAGTGCAATTCGGAGGGTACAGCGGACAAGCCTATTCGCCTGCGGGCGATAAGGGCCGCTTTGTGCTCCCGCCGCTGTTCCGCAAGGCCGTCAAGGAAAGCTCCGACGGCCGTGTCCTGTGCCTCATGAAGCACCCGACCTGGAACTGCCTCACCGGCTTCGGCCTTTCGCGCAAGAACGAACTCGACGCCCAGCTCGATCGCGAGGAAGAGCTCGCATACAAGGTCGGCCGCGACTTCGACCGCGACACCCGCGCCAGCCAACTCTTCGGCTTTGTCGAACTGCCCTTCGACGACAGCGGCCGCTTCGTCATGCCCGAACACCTGCGCACTCTCGGCCGGATCGAGGATGGTCTCTACTTCCAGGGCGGTGGCCGCTTCTTCACGCTGTGGAATCCCGCGCAGCTCGCCGAAATGGGTGACGATTGGGCCAGCGCCAAGGCCGCCTGCGAAAGCTTCCTTGCCGACGCGAAGGCGAAGGGCAAATGAGCGAAGCACCCCACATCCCCGTCCTCCTCGACGAGGTGATCGAGGCACTCGACCCGCAGCCGGGCGACGTGCTGATCGACGCGACATTCGGCGCGGGCGGCTACACCCGCGCGCTTCTGGAACGCGGTGCCGTCGTGCACGCGTTCGACCGGGATCCCGACGCTATTGCTGCGGGTCGCGCCTGGCGGGAGACGGAGGAAAATCCGCCCCGCCTCATTCTTCATCCGCATCGCTTTTCCGAGATGCTCGAAGTCATGCGCGATGCCGGCATCGGAAGCGTCGACGGCGTCGTCATGGATATCGGCGTTTCCTCGATGCAGCTCGATCAGGCCGAGCGCGGCTTTGCCTTCTCCGCCGACGGCCCGCTCGACATGCGCATGAGCCAGGAGGGCGAAAGCGCTGCGGACTTCCTCAACACTGCCGAGGAAAGCCGGATCGCGGACGTGATCTACCAGTATGGCGAGGAACGCCAGTCGCGCCGAGTGGCCCGCGCGATCGTCGCCGCACGCCCGCTGGAGACGACCGGCGAGCTGGCGCGCGTCGTGCGAAAGGCGCTTGGCTACAAGCCGAGCGACAAGAAGGACCCGGCCACCCGCACATTCCAGGCCATCAGAATTCACGTGAACGGCGAGCTCGACGAACTGTCCCAAGGGTTGTCGGCTGCCGAACACTTGCTGCGCGAAGGGGGCCGCCTTGCGGTGGTCAGCTTCCACAGCCTCGAAGACCGGATCGTCAAGCGCTACCTGCGCGAGGCATCCTCGACCCCGAGCGCCTCGCGACATGTCCCCATGGTCGCGCAGGTCGATCCGGTCTTCTCAAGAGTTTCCAAAGCGATCAAGCCGTCGCAGGCCGAGATCGAGCGCAACCCGCGCTCGCGTTCCTCCGTGCTGCGCCACGCCGTGCGCACCTCCACTCCCGCGAGGGAGGCGGCATGACGACGCACACCTCCCGCCTGCGCCAGATCGGCTGGCTCGTGCTGCTCGGTGCATGCCTCGCGGCGTTCCTCGCGCTGACCTTCAAGGTCAATGCGGTGAAGAGCGACGTGCGCCTTGTCGAACGCCAGATCATTGCGGCAGAGCGCGCCAAGCAGATGCTTGAAACCGAGTTCCAGACACGCGCCAACCAGCACCAGTTGGCGAACTGGAACCGGGTCGAATTCGGCTACAGCGCTCCGCGCGCCGACCAGTATCTCGAACAGGAACGCCAGCTGGCCGTCCTAGGAACGCCGCGCGGTATCGATGCGCCGCAGCCCATCCGTGTCGCCATGGCAGATGCCGGCGAGCGCGAGGAAGAGGGGCTGTTCGACGAATGGCTCGGCTCGGACGACACGACGCAGGTCGCGGTCGTGCAACCGGCCGAACCATCTAGGCGTCTCGCAACCAGCCTCGCCCAGCGACTGGCCCAGCCCGCTCGTGTCTCGGTAGCAGCGGCAGAGGTTGGCCAGTGAACGCTTTCTCCGCTCTCCACGGTGGCCCGGGGGCGGTGAGCATGGCGATGGCAAGTGGGCGGGTCCAACTCGTCACCATCCGCCAGCAATCGCTCGACCTCGCGCGTTGGCGCGTTCTCTGGATCGCAGTCGGCTTCGCTTTCGTAGCCCTGCTTGCACTCACGCGGATCGCTTATCTGGGCATCGGCGGCGAGGGTGCGCGCGCGACCTCTCTTGAAGATGCGCTGCTGCCCTCGCGCGGCCAGATCGTCGATCGCAACGGCGTGCCCATGGCGCGCGCCTTCCCAGCCTATGCCCTTTGGTTCAATCCCAAGGCGATGGGCGAAGACGGTGCGCCGCTCGTCGGAACGCCCGAAGGCGTGGCGGCCAAGCTCAAGGCAATCTTCCCCGACCTCGACCAGAAGGAAGTCGCTGCCCAGCTCGCCAGCGGCAAGGCGGGCTATATCCGCAAGCGCCTGCTGCCCGAGGAAGCCAACCGCGTCCATGAACTGGGCGAACTCGCGCTCGAAATGCCGACCGAAGAAGACCGTCACTATCCGCAAGGCAAGATGGCGGCGCACGTGCTCGGTTATGTCGCAGCCGACGGCAAGGGCCGCGTCGGCATGGAGCAGGTCTTCGACGACCATCTCTCCAGCCCGCTGACCCGCGGCACGCCGGTCGCGCTGTCGATCGACGTTCGCGTGCAGGGTGCCCTCGAAGACGAACTGCGCCGCGGCATGAAGCTGACCCGCGCGCAGGGCGGTGCGGGTATCGTGCTCGATGTCGACACGGGCGAAGTCATCGCGCTCGCCAGCCTTCCCGAATTCGATCCGAACAAGATCGATGCCGAGGGCGAGAAGCTGATGTTCAACCGCGTGACCAACCAGGTCTACGAGCTCGGTTCTACCTTCAAGCCGCTGACCGTGGCCGCCGCGATCGACAGCGGCATGCTGCGCGACCTCGGCCGCGACTTCGACGCTTCTCCCGTCAAAGTGGGTCGGTTCACCATTCGAGACAGCCACAAGATGGATCCGGAAATGAACGCGGTGGAGACGCTGATCCACTCGTCTAACACGACGACCGCGCGCATCGCCGACGAGCTCGGGCCGGAACGTCTGCGCCGATACATGATAGATCTCGGTATGAATGCGCGTCCCGAAATCGAATTGCCAGCTAAGGGCTTTCCGCTTTGGCCGGGCGATAAGTGGGCGCGCCTCACCAACATGACCGTCGGTTTCGGACACGGCATAGCCGTCACCCCGCTTCACCTCGCCAGCGCCTATGCCGCCATGGTCAATGGCGGGGTCTATCGTCCGGCTACGCTCAAGAAGCTCGGTCCGGGTGAAGCTCCCAAGGGCCGCCGCGTATTCAAGGCCTCGACTTCGAGCCGGATGCGCCAGATGATGCGCGCGATTTCGGTCTACGGCACCGGGCGCAGCGCAGATGCACCCGGCTACCGCGTGGGCGGCAAGACCGGTTCGGCCGAAAAGCCCGGCGGCACGGCAGGTTATCGCCGCACAGCTCTGGTTTCGACCTTCGCTGCGGCCTTCCCGATGGATCGCCCGCGCTATGTCGTAATCGCCATGCTCGACGAACCGCGCGGCACGCTTGCGAGCTCCTACCAGCGGACCGCCGCATGGAACGCCGCGCCCATCGTGGGCCGCCTCGTGCCGCGCATCGGTCCGTTGATCGGCGTGCGTCCCGACGACACGCGCGACATCGACATTTCCGCCATCACCCCGCTCATTCCGGAGGCGCAGGATGAAGCTGAGTAAGCTGTGCGCCCAGGCCGGAGTCGACTGCGCTGCCGATGAAGAGGTCAATGTGACCGGCTTCGCGATCGACAATCGCAAGGTCGCGCCCGGCACGGTCTTCGGTGCATTCCAGGGCACCAAGGTCAATGGCGAGGACTTCATACCCGCCGCTATCGAAGCTGGCGCCGTAGCCGTCATCGCGCGGGCAGAGGCGAAGGTCCACGGCGCGATCCACATCGCCAGCGACAATCCGCGAAAGACTTTCGCCGAACTGGCCGCGCAATTCTTCACGCCGGTGCCTGAGCATATCGTCGCAGTTACGGGCACCAACGGGAAGACCAGTTGCGTCGAGATGACCCGCCAGATCTGGCGCATGTCGGGCGAACGCGCGGCGAGCATCGGAACGCTCGGCGTCACCACGCCGGACGAAAGCGTTTCGACAGGGCTCACCACGCCCGATATCGTCACATTCCTGTCGAACATGAGCGGGCTGGCGCGCGAGGGCGTGACCCACATTGCCTACGAGGCCTCCAGCCACGGCCTGTCGCAATATCGCAACGAGGGCATCCCTGTCGAAGCGGCAGGCTTCACCAATTTCAGCCGCGACCACCTCGACTACCACGCTGACATGGAAGACTATTTCGCCGCCAAGATGCGCCTCTTCGACGAGGTCGTCTCGGATGATGCGACTGCAGTCATCTGGATGGGCGCAGGCGACAGCGGGTGGAACAAGCGCGTCGTCGAACATGCCGAGAAACGCGGCCTCTCCATCATGACGGTCGGCGAGCAAGGCGAAGACATCCATCTCTCGCGTCGCGAGCCGACGCAGCTCGGCCAGTCGCTGACTGTCGAGCACGCGGGGACGGAGCGCACCATCAACCTGCCGCTGATCGGCGCCTACCAAGTGTCGAACGCGCTCGTTTCGGCCGGCCTTGCGCTGGCGAGCGGGATCGCCGCGAGCCGCGTATGGGATGCCGTCGCACGTCTCCAGCCCGTGCGCGGGCGTCTAGAACGTGCCGTCATCGCTCCGAGCGGCGCACCGGTCTATATCGACTACGCTCACACGCCCGATGCGCTCGAGGCCGCGATCGCGGCTCTGCGTCCGCATGTCTCGGGCAGGCTCATCACCGTTTTCGGCGCGGGCGGCGACCGCGACCACGGCAAGCGCGCCCCGATGGGCGAAGCCGCTGCCAAGGCGAGCGACCTCGTCATCGTCACCGACGACAATCCGCGCGGCGAAGATCCTGCGGAAATCCGCCGCCAGGTGCTTGAAGGCGCGCCGCAAGCGCGCGAGGTCGCAGGCCGCCGCGAAGCCATCCATGCAGCTATTGCCGAAGCGGGCAGGGACGACATCGTCCTGGTCGCGGGCAAGGGACACGAAACGGGTCAGATAATCGGATCGGGAGAAAACATGCGGGTCCATCCCTTTGATGACGTGGAAGTTGCACGCGAATGCGCGGCGCTTATCGCAAGAGGTGACGCGTGAGCGCCGCCATCCTGCGCCACCCGGCCTATCAGGAATGGCCTGCCGATCCGCGCGACCGCCTCCCGCTCACCCTTTGGGACGCACAAAGCATTGCCGAGGCGGTCGGCGGACAGGCTTCGGGGGACTTCCAGGTCTCCGGGGTTGAAATGGACAGCCGCGATGTCGTGAACGGCGACCTTTTCTTCGCCCTCAAGGGCGAGGCGATGGACGGTCACCGTTTCCTCGACAAGGCGTTCGAAAACGGGGCATCGGCTGCCGTGGTCGATCGCCCGGTCGACTATCCGCATATCCTCGTCGAGGACACCAACAAGGCGCTCGAAGCGCTCGCAGGAGCCTCGCGGGCACGCACCGAGGCAAAGATCATCGGTGTCACCGGCTCGGTCGGCAAGACCGGGGTCAAGGAAGCCATCTTCGCAGCTCTCGAGCGCGCCAGCCGCGGCGCGGCGCATCGCTCGACGCGCAGCTACAACAATCATGTCGGCGTGCCGCTCAGCCTCGCGCGCATGCCCGCCCGCAGCCGTTTCGGCATCTTTGAAATGGGCATGAACCACGCAGGCGAGATCGAAGGCCTGACCACGCAGGTCCGCCCGCATGTCGCCGTCATCACCACCATCGCGCCCGCGCATATCGAGAACCTCGGTTCGATGGAGGCGATCGCCGATGCCAAGGCGGAAATCTTCGCCGGGCTCGAGGAAGGCGGCATCGCCGTGATCCCCGCCGACAGCGAATATTTCGAGCGCCTGCGTCTCGCAGCGCTGCGCATGGGCGCGAAGGTCGTCAGCTTCGGTCGCTCGAAGAAGGCGGACATGCGCCTGCTCGATGCGATCCCGAGCGCCAATGGCGGTAGTCTCGTCACTTGCGAATTCGACACCGGACGCCTGTGCTACACGGTCGCTGAACCGGGCGAGCACTGGGTCGCCAACTCGCTCGCCGTGATGGCCGCAGTCCGCGCCGCCGGCGGTGATATGGCCGCTGCCGGTCTCGCACTCGCCGAGATGGGCGGGCTCAAGGGTCGCGGCGAACGCCACGGTATCGAAGTGCCGGGCGGCAAGGCCCTGCTGATAGACGAAAGCTACAATGCAAATCCCGCCAGCATGCGCGCCACGCTCGCGCAGCTCGGCCAGACTCCTCGAGCCGCCGCATTGCCGTGCTGGGCTCGATGAAGGAGCTCGGCGACTTCGCCGAAAAGTTCCATGCGGGCATATCCGAAAGCCTGATTTCCGCAGATGTCGACTATGCGTTGCTTGTGGGCGACGAGATGGGCGCTCTGGCGCGGGAATTGGGGAAACCGGCCTTCAACTCGCTTGGCAAGCCGCTCGAGTGGGAGCATTGCAAATCTGCCGAGGAGGCCATCGCATTGCTGGAGGATTTCGGCATCGTCGCAGGCGATGCCGTGCTGGTGAAGGGCTCTAACTCGGTCGGGCTCGGCAAGCTCGTCGAACACTTTACCTAGGGAAGCCAAGCCGCCCGATGCTCTATCTCCTCGCCGAGTATTTCAACTTCGAAGGGCTTTTCAACCTCGTCCGCTACCAGACGGCGCGTGCAGGCGCGACGCTGCTCACGGCGCTGCTGATCGGCCTCGTCATCGGCCCCCGCTTCATCGATATGCTGCGCGTGCGCCAGGGCAAGGGACAGCCGATCCGCGAGGACGGCCCGCAGACGCACCTCGCCAAGGTCGGCACCCCCACCATGGGCGGGCTGATGATCCTGATCAGCCTGACGCTGGCGATGCTGCTATGGATGGACCTGTCCAATCCCTTCGTCTGGGCCTGCATGGCGGTGACCGGCGGCTTCGGGCTGATCGGCTTCCTCGACGATTACGACAAGGTCTCCAAGGCCAGCCACAAGGGCGTTTCGGGCAAGGTCCGCTTGCTGTTTGAGTTCATCGTCGCCGGCGCGGCGAGCTGGCTCATCGTCAGCCAGATCAATACCTTCCTCTACGTCCCCTTCATCAATGACTTCGGCATCGAATTGGGGCCGTTCTACTTCGTCTTTGCCGCCTTCGTGATCGTGGGCGCGGGCAATGCGGTGAACCTCACCGACGGGCTCGACGGGCTGGCGACCATGCCGGTGATCATCGCCGCGGGCACCTTCGCAGTCATCGCCTATCTCGTGGGCCGCGTGGACTATTCCGAATATCTCGGGATTCCGCATGTGGCGGGCGCGGGCGAGCTGGCGATTTTCTGCGCTGCGATCATGGGGGCGGGGCTTGCCTTCCTCTGGTTCAATGCGCCGCCGGCCGCCGTATTCATGGGCGACACGGGCTCGCTGGCCCTTGGTGGCGCGCTTGGCGCAATTGCCGTTGCCACCCATCACGAAGTCGTTCTCGCCATCGTCGGCGGGCTCTTCGTCTTCGAGGCGCTGTCGGTCATCATCCAGGTCTTCTGGTTCAAACGTACCGGGCGGCGTGTCTTCCGCATGGCCCCAATCCACCACCATTTCGAGCAGCTCGGCTGGTCCGAAAGCAAGGTCGTGATCCGTTTCTGGATCGTCGCCATCGTGCTCGCACTCCTGGGGCTGGCAACGCTCAAGCTCAGATGATCACCTCGCCCGCCTGGAAGGACAAGAAATACGCGGTGCTCGGCCTCGCGCGGTCCGGCCGGGCGACGGTCGAGGCGCTTCTGGCTGCGGGCGCGGACGTGCTGGTGTGGGACGACCGCGAGGAGGCGCGCGAGCCCTACAGCGGACGCTGCGCCATCGGCGATCCGCTCGAGGCGGACCTGACCGGCTATGCGGGCGTGGTGGTCAGCCCCGGCGTGCCGCTCAACACCCACCCGATCAAACCGCATGCCGACAGCTTCAGCGTGCCGGTCATCGGCGACGTCGAGCTGTTCGCGCAGGCGCGCGAGCACCTGCCGCCGCACAAGGTTGTCGGCATCACCGGCACCAACGGCAAGTCGACCACCACCGCGCTGGTCCACCACATCCTCAAGACCGCCGGCGTGCCGACCACCATGGGCGGCAATATCGGCCTGCCAATCCTCGAGCAGGAGCCTCTGCCGGAAGGCGGGGTCTATGTTCTGGAGTTGTCGAGCTACCAGATCGACCTGACCTATTCACTCGATTGCGACGTGGCGGTGCTACTGAACATCACGCCGGATCATCTGGATCGGTATGATGGGGATTTCGAACGTTATCGCGCCTCAAAATTACGCCTCTTCGAAATGCAGTCGGAAGACCACTGGCGCTTGGAGCCGTTTGATCGCCTTGTGATGACCGATCCATGGGATGTCTGGGGTGTTTTCGGTGAAGACGGAAAGACCCACCGCGATGCGACCGTCTTGGGATCGCAGGAAGATTGGCCGGGCCTTCAAGGACCACACAATGGCGAGAACGCCCAGATGGCCATAGCTGCCACCGAGGCCGTGGGCCTCTCTGAAGAAGAGATCGCTTCGGGCTTGCGAACCTATTCCGGCCTCCCGCACCGCATGGAGCGTGTCGCCGAAATTTCCGGTGTCGCCTATGTGAACGACAGCAAGGGCACGAACACCGCCGCCTCCGCGCCCGCGCTGGCTGCATTCGACAACATCCACTGGATACTCGGCGGGCTCGCCAAGGAGCCGGGGCTCGGCGAGTGCGAGGCAGAGTTGCCCCACGTCAAAGCCGCCTACACCATCGGCAAGGCCGGGCCGGACTTTGCCGCACTGCTGGAGGGCCGCGTCACGGTGGAGCAGTGCGAAACGCTCGACCGCGCCGTGACCGCCGCCGCTGCCAAGGCCAAGGCGGGCGACACCGTCCTGCTCTCGCCAGCCTGCGCGAGCTTCGACCAGTACACCGACTTCGAAAAGCGCGGCGAGCACTTCCGCGAGCTGGTGGAGGCGCTGGCATGAACGCGCAGCAGCCCTTCGTCCCCGGCGCCAAGCGCAAGCCCGCGCATATCCCGGGTGGCAAGCTGTCGCGCTGGAGCCAGATCAAGATTTGGTGGCGCGAGATCGACCGGGTGCTGCTCGGTTTGATCCTGCTGCTGATGGCGCTCGGCACTATCGCGGTCGCAGCGGCGAGCCCTGCAAGCGCCAACCGACTGTCGACTTCGGCCGAGACACTCGACCCGCTGTACTTCTTCTGGCGGCACCTGATCTGGCAGGTCATTGCATTGGGCGTGCTCGTCGGTGCCTCGCTCCTGACACGTGAAAACGCGAGAAGGCTCGGCGTGCTGCTGGCAGGCGGGATGATCGGTCTCATGTTCCTCGTCCCCTTCATCGGGGTGGAGATCAACGGCGCGCGGCGCTGGATCAATCTGGGCATGCAGTTCCAGCCGTCCGAATTCCTGAAGCCCGCCTTTGCCATCACGCTGGCGTGGATCCTGTCCTGGCGGATGCGCGATCCGAACCTGCCGGTGCTGACCATCGCGACCGGTGTGCTGGTGCTCATTGCGGCGTTGCTCATGCTGCAGCCGAACCTTGGCGGCACCATCCTTTTCGGGGGCGTATGGTTCGTAATGGTCGTCCTCTCGGGGGTGGAGGTGAAGAAGCTCGGCGCGGTTGTCGGCGGTGCACTCGCCGCACTGACCGCGACCTATTTCCTCTATGACAACGCGCGTCACCGCATCGATTCCTTCTTCGGCGGCGGCACGGCCTTCGACCAGGTCGACCTTGCCAGTCGCACGCTGGTAGCCGGCGGTTGGACCGGTGCTGGCTATGGCCTCGGCATTCGCAAGATGAGCCTGCCCGAAGCGCACACCGACTACATCTTCTCGGTCATCGGCGAGGAATTCGGCCTCATCGCCTGCGCGGTTATCGTGTGCCTCTACCTCGCCATCGTCGCGCGCGTGCTGATGCGGCTGGTGGACGAGGAAGACCTGTTCGCGCTGCTGGCCGGAACCGGCCTTGTCGCACTTCTCGGCGGACAGGCCTTCATCAATATCCTCGTGAACCTCCAGCTTTTCCCTTCGAAGGGCATGACGCTGCCGCTGGTGAGCTATGGCGGGTCCTCGACCATCGCGATCTGCCTCACCGTGGGGCTGCTGGTCGCGATCACGCGACGCAATCCCTATCTCAAGACCACCACAAGGGGACTTGGCGACCTGCTGGGCATCGGGCAGGGGGATGGAATGAATGCAAACAAGGCGCGCAGCACGCGCGAAATCCACCAATGACCGGGTCGTCACGTCATTATGTCCTTGCTGCCGGCGGCACCGGCGGTCACCTGCTTCCGGCCTTTGCGCTGGCAGGAGAGCTTGAGCGGCGCGGCCACCATGTCGCGCTGATCACCGACGAGCGCGGCGAGGCGATCCCCGGCAAGCCCGACTTCATGCCCGCGCATGTCATTCCGGCAGGCCGCTTCGGCAAGAACCCGCTGCAATGGCTGAAAGGCGCGAAGGCTGTGCTCGAAGGTCGCAAGATGGCACTGCGCCTGTTCGACAGCTTCCAGCCGAGCGCGGTTGTCGGCTTCGGCGGCTATCCCTCGCTTCCTGCGATCCTCGCCAGCACCTCGGCGGGTATTCCCACCATCGTGCATGAGCAGAACGCCGTGCTCGGCCGCGTGAACCGCCTGCTGGCAGGCCACGTCGAGGCGATCGCGACTGCCTATCCCGATGTGCAGCGCCTCAAGTCCGCGCATCAGGGCAAGACCTATCTGGTCGGCAATCCCGTGCGCCACGAAGTCCTCTCGCTGCGCGACGAGCCTTTCCCGGCCTATGGCGAAGACGGCCTTCTGCGCGTTCTCGTCACCGGCGGCAGCCAGGGCGCACGTGTGCTTTCCGAGATCGTGCCCGATGGCCTCGCCATGCTGCCCCCCGCGATCCGCCAGCGCCTGCAGGTGACCCAGCAATGCCGCCCGGAAGATCTCGACGCGGTGCGCGAGCGCTATCGCAATCACGGCATCCCGGCGGAGCTCGCAACCTATTTCGAGGACATGGCGACGCGGCTGGCCGATGCGCATCTCTTCATCGGGCGCGCGGGCGCATCTACGATTGCCGAGCTGACCGCTGTCGGTCGACCGGCCATCCTCATCCCGCTGCCCATCGCGACCGACGACCACCAGGCCGCCAACACGCGCGAAATGGCCAAGGCCGGCGGGGCGCGGATGATCCGGCAGGAAAAGTTCGAGGCCAAGGAACTGGCCAAGCAGATCCGCGTCCTCGCGGACGATCCGCAGGGTCTCGCCAATGCAGCGCATGCGGCGTGGAACTGCGGCCGCCCCAAGGCGGTCGAGGACCTCGCCGATCTCGTGGAGAGCTTCGGCGGCGCGGACATGATGGATGTCATCCGCGTAGGCGGAAACAATGCCCGCGGCGCAACGCAGGGGCAGGTCGCAGGCCAGGGCGCCAAGCGGGAGAGTGCGGAATGAAGGGCGTACCTACCGATATCGGGACCATCCATTTCGTCGGCATCGGCGGTATCGGCATGTCGGGCATCGCTGAGGTGATGAACAACCTCGGCTATTCGGTGCAGGGTTCGGACATCAACGAAGGCCCCACTGTCGAGCGGCTGCGCGGGCAGGGCATCGACGTGAAGATCGGCCATGCGCCCGAGAACGTCGAGGGCGCTGCGGTGGTGGTGACCTCGACTGCTGTTCGCCGGACCAATCCGGAAGTCGCGCACGCGCTCGAGAACCGCATCCCGGTGGTGAAGCGCGCGGAAATGCTCGCCGAGCTGATGCGCCTCAAATCGACCATCGCGGTCGCCGGAACGCACGGCAAGACGACCACGACCAGCATGATCGCCGCGCTGCTCGATAGCGGCAAGGTCGATCCCACGGTCATCAATGGCGGTATTATCGAACAGTACGGTTCGAATGCCCGCCTCGGCGATAGCGACTGGATGGTGATCGAGGCCGACGAGAGCGACGGCAGTTTCCTCCGCCTCGACGGCACAATTGCGGTCGTGACCAATATCGATCCCGAGCACCTCGACCACTACGGCGATTTCGACGGAGTGAAAGACGCTTTCGTCGAGTTCATCCACAACGTGCCGTTCTATGGCGCGGCGATCCTTTGCATCGACCATCCGGAAGTGCAGGCCGTGATCGGCAAGGTCCGCGACCGCCGCGTGGTGACCTACGGCTTCAACCTCCAGGCCGATATCTGCGGGGTTAATGTCCAGCCGCACGAGGGCGGCAACCGCTTCGACGTGATCGTGCGCCAGCGCGGCCCGAAGGACCAGGCCGAAGACCGCCGGATCGAGAACGTGACGCTTCCGATGCCCGGTCGCCACAACGTCCAGAACGCGCTCGCCGCGATTGCCGTTGCAGTCGAGATGGGCTGCCCCGACGAGGTGATCTGCAACGGCTTCGACAGCTTCAGCGGCGTGCGCCGGCGTTTCACCAATGTCGGCACCGTGGCCGGCGCGACCGTGATCGACGATTACGGCCACCACCCGGTCGAAATCCGCGCCGTGCTTTCCGCCGCTCGCGAATCCGCCAAGAACCGCGTCATCGCTGTGGTCCAGCCGCATCGCTACACGCGATTGCGCGACCTGATGGAAGACTTCCAGAGCGCCTTCAACGAGGCCGACCAAGTCTATGCAGCGCCCGTCTATGCTGCAGGCGAAGACCCGATCGAGGGCGTGGACAGCGCCGCGCTCGTGGCGGGTCTCAAGTCGCGCGGCCACCGCTCGGCCGAAACGGTCGAGGACCGCGAGGACCTTGCCGCAAAACTCGCTGGGGAAATCGAAGAGGGCGATCTTATCGTCTGCCTTGGGGCAGGCGACATTACGAAATGGGCAGCGGGACTCGCCGATGCCATCGAGAGGGAACGCGCTTCGTAATGGATCAGCCGGGTGATGTCTGGAATTGGGATGACGGAATGGCGCCCGATTGCGCTGTCGAAGGCGGGATCGAAGCGCCTGTCGACACGTCCGGCCTGCGCGGCACGCTGACGCCCGACGCGCCGCTCGCCAAGCTCGTCTGGTTCAAGAGCGGCGGCAATGCCGATTGGCTGTTCGAGCCGGCCGATCTCGACGATCTCAAGAATTTCCTGTCCCGCCTCGACGGCACGCTGCCGGTCATGGCGCTTGGCCTCGGTTCGAACATGATCGTTCGCGATGGCGGCGTGCCCGGCGTCGTGATCAAGCTCGGCAAGCCCTTCGCCAAGGTCGAAACGCAGGACGACCACACGGTCACCTGCGGCGGCGGTGCGCACGGAATCCTCGTTGCCAGCAGCGCGCGCGATGCGGGCATTGCCGGCCTGGAATTCATGCGCGGCATCCCGGGCACCGTCGGCGGCTTCGTGCGAATGAATGGCGGCGCCTACGGCCGCGAGGTCAGCGACGTGCTGATCGATTGCGAAGTCGTGATGCCCGATGGCGAGCTGATCACGCTGCCCGCCGCCGACCTCCAGTACACCTACCGCCATTCCGCGCTGCCCGATGGCGCGGTGGTCGTCGCTGCCCGTTTCCAGGGCGAGCCGGGCGATCCCGAAGCCATCGGCGCAAAGATGGACGAGATTGCCGAGGCACGTGAAAATTCGCAGCCGCTGCGCACGAAAACCGGCGGATCGACCTTCAAGAACCCGCCGGGCAAGAAGGCGTGGGAACTGGTCGATGCAGCCGGTTGTCGCGGCCTCAAGATGGGCGGCGCCCAGGTAAGCGAGAAGCACACCAATTTCCTCCTTAACGTCGACAATGCGATCAGCGCCGACATCGAGGGGTTGGGCGAGGAAGTGAAGCGCCGTGTCTACGAGCATTCGGGCGTCGAGCTCGAATGGGAAATCCAGCGTGTGGGGCGACCGTAAGGACCGAATATGACCGATCTCCCCAAACTCCATGTTGCAGTCCTGATGGGCGGCTGGGCCAATGAGCGTCCCGTCAGCCTCATGTCTGGCGAGGGCGTCGCGAAGGCGCTTGAAGAACGCGGCCACAAGGTCACGCGGATCGACATGGACCGGCAGGTTGCCGCCCGCATCGCCGAAACTGCGCCCGATGTCGTGTTCAACGCGCTCCATGGCGTACCGGGCGAAGATGGGAGCGTGCAGGGCATGCTCGACCTCATGGGAGTGCCCTACACCCACTCCGGCCTCGCCACCTCGGTCATTGCCATCGACAAGCAACTGACCAAGCAGGCGCTGGTGCCGCATGGTATTCCCATGCCCGGCGGGCGCATCGTGAAGAGCGAGGACCTGTTCGAACGCGATCCGATCGCACGCCCCTATGTCCTGAAACCGGTGAACGAGGGCAGCTCGGTCGGCGTCGCCATCGTCACCGACGAGAGCAATCACGGCAATCCCATCGCGCGCAGCGCCAAGGGACCGTGGCAGGATTTCCCCGAGCTCCTCGCCGAGCCCTATATCAAGGGCCGCGAAATGACTTCCGCCGTGGTGGATTTCAAAGACGGTCCGCGAGCGCTTGCCGTGACCGAACTCAAGCCCAAGAGCGGTTTCTACGATTTCGACGCGAAATACACCGACGGCATGACCGACCATATCTGCCCGGCGGATATTCCCGAGGACATCCGCGACCTTTGCCTCGAGATCGCGCTGAAGGCGCACAAGGTGCTCGGCTGCGAGGGCACGAGCCGGACCGATTTCCGCTGGGACGAGGAGCAGGGAGAAGAAGGCCTCTTCGTGCTCGAGACCAACACCCAGCCGGGCATGACGCCGCTAAGCCTCGTGCCCGAGCAGGCCAAGCACGTTGGCATCAAATATGGCGAGCTGGTCGAGACGATCATTGCCGCCGCACTGCGCGATCACAAGCGCAAGGGACCTGCCGGAGCCAAGGATGGCTAAGGTCAAGCGCAAGCCGACTGGCGTGCGCCGCTCGGCTGCGGCGCGCAGCCGCACGCAAAAGGCCCGCGCCGCCAAGCGGCATACCTCGGGCCTCCTCGACCGCGCGATGGCCGCGCTGCCCTTTACCGAGGAGCAGTGGCACAAGTTCTTCATGGTCATGATCGCCGCGGCCGGCCTCACTGTCGGATGGTTCGCTGCCAGCTATGCAGGCGTGCCCGAGATGGCTCGGACAGAACTTGCCAAGTCGGCGAGCCGCGCGGGCTTCGAGGTCGACCGAGTGCGCGTTACCGGCGTGGAGCGCCTCAGCAAGCAGGCCGTGTTCGAGCGCGTGCTGGGCGAGCAGGACCGGCCGATGCCCCTGGTCGAAGTCGATGCAATCCGCGATCGGCTGCTGGAGCTTTCCTGGGTGGCCGATGCCCGCGTCTCGCGGCAGCTGCCCGACCTGCTGCGCATCGATATCGTCGAGCGAGAGCCGCATGCTGTCGTCCAGAAGCCCGACCGGCTGATCCTCGTCGATGCGAGCGGGCACGAGCTCGAGCCGATTTCGCGTGACGAGGCCGAGGGCATGTTGCTGATCTGGGGGCCGGGTGCGCAGAAGCAGGTCGCCGAGCTTGGCCGACTGCTCGATGCCGCACCGGCGCTCAAGCCGCAGATCGCGGGCGCTGAATGGGTGGGCAACCGCCGCTGGAACCTGCGCTTCAAGTCCGGCCAATTGCTCGCGCTTCCCGAAGGCGACAAGGGACCTGCCGCGCTGGTCAAATTCGCCGAGATGGACGGCCGAAACCGGCTGATTGGTGGCAAGGCTGTCGCGATCGACATGCGCGTGCCAGACCGTGCCTATCTGCGCTGCGCAGACGGGCCTTGCCCGCGCGAAATGAGCGCTGCAGTGGAGAGCGAATGATGGCATCTTCGGCGCACGCTCCTTTGCCGCGCATCAGTCGCGTCTTTGCAGCGGTGAATATCGGCTCGTTCCGTGTGTCCGCCATGATCATGGGGCAGGCAGAGGACGAGGAAATGATCGTCCTCGGGTCCTCTCACCGGCGGGCCGAAGGCATCAAGCGCGGCTATGTCACCGACATGCGTGCGGCCACGCACGCAATCCGCAGCGCCGTGGAAACGGCCGAAGCGAACGCCAACACCAGCGTCTCGAGCGTATGGATCGGCTGTGCGGGTGCGGGCCTGACCAGCAAGATTTCCAGCGTCGAGATCGCGATCGGCGGCAGGCGCATCGACGAAGACGATATCGAGCACCTGCTGTTTGCAGCGCGCGACCATATCCAGCCGGACGGCCGTATGGTGCTTCATGCCCAGCCAGCGCATTACACGCTTGATGGCGCGCACGGCGTTGCCGATCCGACCGGTCTCCACGCGGAGGCCTTGGGCGTCGACATCCATGTGACACTTGCCGAGGGTGCACCGGTCCGGAACCTGATAGAGGCAGTGCAGAGCGCCCATCTCGATGTCGAGGGTGTCGTCGCCAGTCCGCTCGCCGCGGCACACGCGTGCCTTTCCTATGAGGAGCGCGATCTCGGTGTGGCGCTGGTCGAAATCGGCGCGCAGGTCATCAATGTTTCGGTCCACGCAGGCGGCATGCTGCTTGGCCTCAGGTCGATACCTGTGGGGTCAAACGATATAACCGATGCAATCGCATCATCGCTGGGTATCCGGCGCAGCCAGGCCGAGCGTCTCAAATGCGTTGCGGGTTCAGCCATTGCCACGCCGAGCGATCACCGTGAGATGATCCCGGTCAATGCCCCGGGCGACGAGACGGGCGGCCCGCTGGCGCGCGGCGCCGACGAGCAGAACCGCATTCCCCGCGCCGAGCTGGTCTCGATCGTCACCGACCGTCTGGGCACGATGACCAGCGAGATCGGTAAGGGTCTGAAAGCAATGGGCTTTTCAGGCGCGAACGGCGGACAGGTCGTTCTCACCGGTGGCGGGGCCGAGCTTCACGGGATTGCAGAATTCATGCAGGGCGCGCTCGGGCTGCCGGTGCGCGTGGGCAAGCCGCCTGCCCTCCGCGGCCTTCCCGAAGCGCACGCGACACCCGGTTTTGCAACGCTCGCAGGCCTGTGCCTTTACGCAGTCGAAGACCCGGTCGATATTCGCACGGTCGGGCCGAGTTACCAGCCGACCCGCCGCTATTCCGGCCTTGGGCTGGTTAACAGGGTGATGCAGGCGGTGCGCGAGTATTTCTGAACTGCGCAGAATACCGCAGGAAACAACGCTTGGGCATTGTGGATAAAGGCATTTAACCTTTGCATGCGAGATCTCGCTTTGTGCCAAAAGGTGCAAGGACAGGCAGAAGCCGAAATTTATTCCCAAAGGGACCAGTAAATGAGCATCAATATCGGACCCGCTTCCAGCGACGACATGCGCCCCAAGATCATGGTTGTCGGCGTCGGCGGTGCTGGCGGCAACGCCATCGCCAACATGATGGACTCCGAAATCGAAGGCGTGGATTTCATCGTCGCCAACACCGATGCGCAGGCGCTGGCCAGTTCGCCTGCTGAAAAGCGTATCCAGCTCGGCCCCGACATTACCGGCGGTCTCGGCGCGGGTGCGCGGCCCGAAGTGGGCAAGGCCGCTGCCGAAGAGACGTTCGAAGACATCGAAGACGCGATGGAAGGCGTGAACATGTGCTTCATCGCCGCCGGTATGGGCGGCGGTACGGGCACGGGCGCTGCTCCGGTCATCGCGGAGGCTGCCCGCAAGAAGGGCGTGCTGACCGTCGGTGTGGTCACCAAGCCGTTCCTCTTCGAAGGCACGCGCCGCATGCGCGCAGCCGAAGCGGGCATCGACGAGCTGCAGAAGCACGTCGACACGCTGATCGTCATTCCGAACCAGAACCTGTTCCTGGTCGCCAAGGCTGACACCACTTTCAAGGAAGCCTTCGCGCTGGCCGACGAGGTGCTGCAGCAGGGCGTGCGCTCGATCACCGACCTGATGGTGATGCCGGGCCTCATCAACCTCGACTTCGCCGACGTGCGTTCGGTGATGAGCGAAATGGGCAAGGCCATGATGGGCACAGGCGAGGGCGAGGGCGACAACCGTGCTCTCGAAGCCGCCGAACGTGCCATCGCCAACCCTCTGCTCGACGGTGTGAGCATGACTGGCGCCAAGGGCGTGATCATCTCGATCATCGGCGGCGAGGACATGAAGCTCCTCGAAGTCGACGAAGCTGCAAACCACATCCGCGAGCTGGTCGACGAAGACGCCAACATCATCTGGGGTTCGGCGTTCAACCCCGAACTCGACGGCAAGATCCGCGTCTCGGTGGTCGCCACCGGTATAGAGCAGGAGGGCTCGACCGCCTCCGCTCAGCCGCGCAGCTTCTCGATGGCACCGCAGCGCGCACCGCAGCGTCCGGTCCTCGACCTGCAGGAAGACGCTGGCGAGGAAGAGCCGTTCGAACTGAGCGAAGGTCTCTCGGCCGAGCCCGAGCCTGTAGCCGCTCCCGAACCGCAGCCTGAGCCGGAGCCTGAGCCGGTTGCGAGCTTCGAAGAAGAACCCGCCGAAGAGCCGTTCGCCGAGGAAAGTCTTTCCCCGGCCGACGCGGGCGATTTTGGCCATGACGACGATGACGTAGACGGCATCGTCGACCCGCTCGCCGGCATGCGCGAGGAAGAGACCGCGGAATTCGACGACTACGCGGATGAAGGGAGCGTACCTCCTCCCGCGGACGACAGCGGCTTCGGTGAAGCCGGTGAAGTTTCCGAAGGCTGGACCGACGAGAACGACGGTAACACTCCGCCGCCGCTCGACCTGTCCGATCCGATGGACGACGGGCAGGGCGGCGAGCTCGAGCTCGGTGCCGACCAGATTGCCGAGGGTCAGAGCCCGCTGGCAACCAAGCCCAACCGCGGTCCCGCCTCTGGTGGCGGTTCAGAAGGTGGCGCAGCAGGTGGTGCTGGAGCGGCCGGTGTAGCAGGTGCCGCGGGCGCTGCAGCAGGTGGCGGTACGCCGCAGGGCAGCACGCTGTTCGAGCGGATGGCAAACCTGTCGCGCGGTTCGGGTGCGGTCGAAGATGACGAAGACGAGGATGATGACGAGGGCGGCAGCGGCGCACTCAACATCCCGCGCTTCCTCGGTCGCCAGAACAACCAGTAAGAAGGCCTGAACCTTCGCGCCCCTTGGTGCGTTTGAAAGGCAACATGGTTCGCAAGTCTCGTATGTATTGGGCGGCCGGCGTAGCCGCCTCGGCACTGGTCGCAGGCCTTGCGCCTGCTTCGGCGCAGGAAGTCGTGCAGGCCCTGCCTGCGCCGGGGGCACAGGAACTGGGCGATGCGCTCCAGCGCCTTGCGCGCAATTCGGGTGACGTCGCGGCGCTCATCGATGCCGGTGAGGCCGCGCTCAAGCTCGGCGATATTGCCGCTGCGATCGGGTTCTTCGGCAGGGCAGAGGACATTGCTCCCTCCAATTCCCGCGTCTCGCTGGGCCTTGCCCGCGCTTATACGCGCTCGCGCCGACCGGTCGAGGCACTCAGGCTGTTCGCCCGTGCAGAGCAGGGCGGGATTGCCGAGGCAACCATGGCGGCGGATCGCGCGCTCGCATTCGATCTCGTGGGCGACAATGCCCGCGCGCAGGAACTCTACCGGCTGGCGCTGTCCGCCGAAGACGATCCCGAGGTGCGCCGCCACCTCGCACTGAGCCAGGCGATTTCGGGCGACAAGCCCGGTTTCGAAGCGACCCTTCTGCCGTTGCTCGAGCAAGGCGACCTCGCCGCGTTCCGCACCCGCGCTTTCGGCCTCGCGATCCTCGGCGAAGGGGATGCAGCGGTCCAGATCGCCAATGACATGATGCGCGCTCCCGCCGCGAACCGTATCGAGCCCTATCTGCGCTACATGCCGCGCCTGACTTCGGCGCAGCAGGCCGCGGCGGGATCGCTCGGTGTGTTCCCGCGAACCGCACTGATCGGGCGGGACGATGCCGATATCGCTGCATATGAAGGGTCCTCGACGGCGAGCGTGCGCAATGCTGACGCTTCGCTTGCGCCAAGCGGTCCGGCACTCGGTCGGGTTCGCGAGGCACAGGAACGTCGCGCCCGCCGCGCTTCCGATCCGCTAGAGCGCACGCAATTGCGCAGGAGGCCGCAACAGGCTGCAGCAGACCCCGCCCCGACGCCGACGCCGACGCCGACAACAACGCCGACTCCGGCGCCTGCACCGGCCCCGCCGCCTCCTCCTCCTCCTCCTCCGCCGCCACCTCCGCCGCGACCAGCGCCGGCCCAGAGCGTCGATGACGCATTTGCAAACTTCGATCTCGCGGCGACGGGAACGACGGCGCCGCGCACCGGGGCGGTCGACATCACTGCCATTGAGGCACCGCGCGAGGTGGACGAGCCTCCTCCGCCTGCAGCGCCTGCCCGCCACTGGGTGCAGGTCGCCACGGGCAGGGATATCAGCGCGCTCGGTTTCGACTGGCGCCGGATCAGCCGAAATGCTGGCGGCGAATTGTCGGGCAAGAGCGCCTTCACCGCCCCCTGGGGCGAGGCCAACCGGCTGCTTGCCGGACCCTATGACAGCGCGGCCGAGGCTAGGGAGGTCGTCAACCGCCTGAGGGCGAATGGGATCGATTCCTTCCCTTTCACCAGCGCCGAAGGTGAACGTATTTCCCCCTTGGAAGGCGCGCCGGCCGCTCCCGTGGTCGAACGCCATCCCGAGCGCCATTGGGTGCAGGTGGCGACGGGTCGCGATCTGCGCGCGCTGGGATTCGACTGGCGCCGGATCCTTCGAAACTCGCAAGGCGCACTCAATGGCAGAGGCCCGTTCACCACGCCGTGGGGCGAGGCGAACCGGCTGCTCGCCGGTCCCTTCGACACCCGCGACGAAGCGCGCGCCATGGTCAACCGCCTGAATGAACTTGGGATCGACACCTTCCCCTTCACCAGCGAAGACGGGCAGGAAATCGCCGAACTCGACTGATTTGCGCCGCTATCCGTAAAGTGGTGCTTGTGCACAGGGTTTGCACAAGCGGCTTGGTTTCTCCCCAAGAGCCTGCGGCGGTCCGATTGCCAATCGGCGGGCCGGTTCGGCACATGGTTGCCATGAGCTTGAGAAATCTCCCCTGATGCGCGCCGTCGACGCCAGATTCGAAGTCGAGGAAGACGCAGCACCGCTCGATATGCTGGTGGCGCTGTTCGAAGCGCGTGGCTGGCCTTGCGAGGCGACTGCGGAAGAAATCAGCGGCGAAATCCAGGGCAGCTGGGCGAAATACCAGTTGCGCGCGATCTGGCGCGGCGAGGACAATGTTCTCCAGATCCTGTGCCTGCCCGATATCCGCATCTCCAACGAGAAGCAGGCAGCCGCGCAGGAACTGGTAGCGCTGGCGAACGAGCAAATGTGGCTCGGCCATTTCGATATCTGGTCGAACGGCGGCGTACTTCTCTATCGCAACGGAACGCTGCTCGGCAGTGACGGGATGCTAGGTCTCGACCAGGCGCAGTCGCTCGTGGAGATCGCGGTCGAGGAGTGCGATCGCTTCTACCCCGCCTTCCAGTTCGTGCTCTGGGGCGACAAGGATCCGCGCGATGCCCTCAAATCGGCAATGGTGGACGCCGCCGGAGAGGCTTGAAGCTGCCTTCCAGCGCACTACAACTGCCGCGCATGGACATACTGATCTACGGTTACGGCACCATGGCGGCTGCAATGGTCGACGGCTGGATTCGTGCAGGCATGGATCCTGCTCGCATCACCGCATACAATCCGCGCCTGAAGGACGTGCCTCAAGGGATCACCTTCACCAACGAAATTCCGGATAGGTCGTTCGATGCGGTTTTGCTGGGGTTCAAGCCGCACATGCTGGGCGATATCGCACCCGGCATGGCGGGCGTGGTGCGCGGCGGAATCGTGCTCTCGATCCTCGCCGGCGTGGAGCTCGAAACCCTTGCCGAAGAACTGCCTGATGCGCGGGGCTGGGTGCGTTTCATGCCCAATCTCGCGGTGGCGCTGGGCAAGTCGCCCAATGCACTGGTCGAGCGGGGGCTTGGCGAGAGGGACCGGGCTGCCGTCACCGCGCTTGCCGAGGATCTCGGGAGCGCGGAATGGTTGCCGGACGAGAGCCAGTTCGAGCTTGTGACTGCGCTCGCCGGATCGGGGCCGGGCTTCGTCTATCGCTTCATCGATGCGCTCGCGTCGGCCGCGAGCGAGCTTGGCCTCGAAGAAGCCCAGGCGCAGCGGCTTGCGGTACAGATGGTCGATGGGGCAGGCGCTCTCGCCTCAGCATCCGAACATACACCGCGCGAGCTTGCAAGCCGCGTCGCCAGCCCCGGCGGCATGACCCAAAAGGGCCTGGACGTTCTCGACGATGAGGGCGCGCTGGTGCGCCTGATGACGAAATGCCTCGGCGCGGCGCGCGACCGCGGTATCGAAATGGGCCGCGAAGCACGCAAAACTGCCGGAAAAGACAGTTAAATTGCGTTAGGCACAACCATTCCGGTTTCGCTTGAAATTCTGCGATTAAGAACCGATATTGTTCGCAGAAGCGGGATGCGAATTCGTCCCCGCGCTAAGGAGAAATTGTAATGGCCGATTGGAACGACACCGACCGTTCACAGCACGCAACGTCCGTGCCGCGTGCGGGCGACGCCGTTGCGCGTGGCACCACTTTCGATGCTGGCCTGCGCCAGCACATGCTCTCGATCTACAACATGATGGCCTCGGGCGTGCTGTTGACCGGCATCGTCTCGCTGCTGTTCGTCAACACCGCGCTGTTCGAAGCGGCCTTCAACGTCGTGCAGACGCCTTACGGTCGCTCGCTGCAGGTCACCGGCCTCGGCTGGGTGATCAAGCTTGCTCCGCTCGCCTTCATCCTCGTGATCAGCTTCGGCGGCGTGGCACGCTTCAGCAAGACCACGCTGCAGGCGATGTTCTGGGGCTTCGCGGTCCTTATGGGCCTCTCGCTCTCGACGATCTTCGCGATCTACACCGGTGAATCGGTCGCTTCGGCATTCTTCGCCGCTGCCGCTGCCTTCGCCGGCCTGAGCCTGTTCGGCTACACCACGAAGAAGAACCTTTCGGGCTGGGGCAATTTCCTGCTCATGGGCCTGATCGGCATAATCGTGGCCATGCTGCTCAACGCCTTCGTCTTCCAGTCGGGCGCGATGAGCCTGGTGATTTCGATCCTCGGCGTGCTGATCTTCGCAGGCTTCACCGCCTACGACACGCAGCGCCTGAAGAACGAGTACCAGTACCTCCGCGGTACCGAGATGGCCGGCAAGGCTGTCGTGATGGGCGCTCTCAGCCTCTATCTCGACTTTATCAACCTCTTCCTCTTCCTCCTGCAGTTCCTCGGCAACCGCGAGTAATCGCGCACCACTGAACGCAGGCGCAAGACGCTTGATCGTGCCCGGGGCGAAACTCTCGCCCCGGGCATTTTCTTTGCCGACTGATATGGCTAGGAAACTTCCAGCTTCATCCCTCGTCAATGCGTGATGAGAGAAGATGGGATACCAAAGGAGGGTCGGCGCACCGTGAGCCGTAGTTCAAACCATACCATTCGCCTTGCAGCGCTCGCTGCAGGCCTCGCAGCGATTGCAGCCTGCGCACCGCCACCGCCGCCGCCACCGCCTCCTCCCCCACCGCCTCCTCCGCCTCCGGCAGTCGTCATCCCGCCGCGCCCGACCCCTCCGGGTGGCGCGACGAACAGCATGACGATCCCGATGGTTGCGCCCACTGGCGTACGCCAGACGGTCAATGCGAACCTGACCCCTGCGCAAACGACGTGGAACCTGCGCAGCGCGCTCAATGTCGCCGCGCTCAATTGCCAGGCGGCCAAGCATGGCACGCTGGTCGACAATTACAGCAACAAGCTGAAGATCCACGCGCGCGAGCTTTCTGCGACGAACCGCGCGCTGCAGAGCGAGTTCCGCCAGCGTTATGGTGCGACCTACCGCGACGTGCAGGATTCCTATATGACGCAGGTCTACAACTACTTCGCGCTCCCGCCCGCGAAGGAGGACTTCTGCGACGTGGCGCATGCCGTCAGCACCGAGGTCGTGACCGTTGCGCCGGGCGATCTCGAAGTGTTCGCGGCCAGCGCGCTGCCCCGTATCGAGGCCGTGTTCGAGGACTTCTTCCGTGCCTACGAGAAATACCGCGTCGATCTCGCCGCTTGGGATTCGCAGTACGGCCCGCCGACGGTAACCACCACGGTGCAGGGTTACACCAACCCGCTGGACCCCAATGTCGAGGTCGAGCCAGGCGAAACGCTTGTCGGCACCATGCCGGCAACCGCGCCGGTCACTGCTACGGGTGAGCCCCAGGCGCCTGTCGACCTGCCGCCCGCGACGGGCCAGACCCCGGTCGTGATCGCTACCGATGAAACGGGCGCCGACGGCGAGCCGGTCGTCACGCTCCCGACCGAAGGGCCGATCTTCCAGTCGGGCGAAGTGGTGCAGGGCACCGATAATCCCGGACCCGACGATACGCCCGATCCGCAGAGCTGATCAGGCCTGACATAGTGATTTCAGGGGCGGCAGGAGCGATCCTGTCGCCCCTTTCGTATCAAACGGGTTCGTAGGGCGGGAAATTGCCGGCGCATGCCGCCAGCATCCTGCGCGTCGCCTCGATATCGGCGGCCTCGACACCCTGTGGCAGGGGCTGGAGCTTCTCGGCAGGCGGGAAGCAGCCGTAGCCTGCAAACAGGCAATGCCAGCTCATCGGCGAATAGGCGGGCTGTTCGCCGTTGGCGGCGCGGTTCGTCTCGGCGATGTCCTTGTGCGTGAACCAGGCGGTCATCATCGCCTTGAGGCCGTCCGGCAGGGTGTCGTTCGCCGCGTTCTCGCGCCAGTAGTCGCTGTCGGTGCGCCGGTTCATTCGGTAGTGCGCGACGATGTAGTCGCGGATCCCGTCGTAGCGCGCGGCGATCCGGCGATTGAACGTGTCGCGGTGCTGAGCGGCAAAGCCGCCCGCCTCGTACGCCTTGGCGAAATCGAGCGCAGTATAGATCACGATATGGAGCGCGGTCGCCTCGAGCGGCTCGATGAAACCCTGCGATAGCCCCGCGGCGAGGCAGTTGCGTGTCCAGCTGTCCTCCACGCGCCCTACCTTCATCGAAAGGAAGCGCGCGTCGGTATCGCTGTCCTCCATGCCGATAGCGGCGCGCAATTCGGCCTCCGCCTCCTCGTCCGAGGTGTGACGCGAGGAATAGACATAACCATTGCCCACACGCGTGGTGAGGGGATCGACCAGCGCCAGCCGGCTCGCATGGCGATTGCATCGGTCTGCGGGCGGGGCGGTTCGCGGTGAGGTGTGGGCATGACGACGGCACGGTCGTTGAAAAGGTTCTCGCCGAAGGAAATGAAGCGCATGCCGAGCTTCTTCTGGGCCAGGATCGATGCGAAGCCCGAGCAATCGACGAACAGATCGCCCTCGATGCGCTCGCCGTTTTCGCACAAAAGCGCTGCGATATCGCCGTCCTGCGTATGTTCGACGTCTTCGACCTTGAGCGGGCGATGCTCGACACCGCGTGCCACTGCCCATTCGCGCAGGAAGCCGCCGAGCTTGTGGGCATCGAAGTGATAGCCGTAGCTGGGCGGGAAGGGGAAATTCTTGCCCGAATGCGGCGACTTGCGGCCTTCCGCGAGGACGCTTGCCAGGAACCAGTCGTCGGGATGGGCAGGCACGTCGCCGCCTCGCCGCCGCAGCGCGCAGTTATGCGTGAAACCGGGTTCGCTGTGGAGGTCGATGGGGCCGGGGAAGGGGTGGAAGTAGCTTTCGCAGCCTTCCGCCTCGCTCCAGCCCGAAAATCGGATGCCGAGCTTGTAGGTGGCATCGCAGGCATCCATCCATTCGCCTTCGTCGATGCCGAGGTGGTCGAAGAATGCCTTGAGCTGCGGTGTCGAACCTTCGCCCACGCCGATGATGCCGATCGCGGGGCTCTCGACGACCGTGACCTTGCCGCCGCGTGCGCCCCATTCCTTATGCAGCAGGCAGGCGGTGATCCAGCCTGCGCTGCCGCCGCCGAGGACGACCACGTGAGGAGGGCTGGCTTCGCTCATTCGTCGCGCCAGAGCCAGCGGAGGACCTCGGGCATGCGGCGGTTCCAAGCGATCTCGTCATGCTCCGCGCCTTCGTAGACACGTGCGGTGAAGTTCTCGCCTTCCTGCCAACCGAGGCGGCGGAAATCCGCCGCGACCGCTTCCTGCCAAGGTGCGTAATAGCCATCGAGGCCCACGGTGCCGTGATCCATCCACACGCGGCGACCGTCAGGTGCGCCGAGTTTGGCCGTCAGGTACTCGTCCCAGAGGCGTTCGACCTGCGCGGCGTCACCATCTGCGATCTCCGGCGCGACGAGCGCGAAATGCGCGCTGATGCAGCCCGCCCTGTCGAAGACGTCGGGCCGTTCGATGATGGCGAAACAGCTCATCACGCCGCCCATGCTCGCGCCCGCGATGGTGCGCGCTACGGGATCGGCAATGGTCCGGTACTGATCGTCGATACGGGCGGTGAGGTCATCGGCCACCCAGTCCAGCTGGCGCCGCGAGGCGACGGGCCCGCCCGCCATTTCGGCGACGTTCTTGGCGATCGTGCCGTCTGCATTCTCGACGAACTGCGGGACGTAGACCCGATACCGGTCCATGCCGTCGGGCGACCAGATGCCGACGACGATGTGCGGTTCGGCCTCGCCTGCCGCGACGAGACCCTTCAGCACGTCCTGGATCATCCAGGCTTTGCCGTAATGCGTCTGAGCGGGATCGAGGAGGTTCTGGCCGTCCCACATGTAGAGGACGGGGAAGCGGCGCTCCGCATCCTCCTCGTACTCGGGCGGCAGCCAGACGGTCACCCGCTGGTCGGGCAGGCCTTCGGCCGCGATATTCTCGAGCTCGATCGTCTGCGAATGCCCTGCCGGGGCCGGGAGCAACTCGACGTCGCAGGAGGCCAGTGCGACCCCCATCAGGACGATGGCGAACGCGCGGATCACCCCTGCGGCACGAATTCGATCGCGAAGCCACCTGCAGGTGCAATCCGCAGGTCGAGCGTCTGGTCGGATGTGACGGTCCTGCTCTCGACTTCCATTGCATGGCGATCTTCGCCCTGGCCGTCGGCATTGGCCCCGTCGCGCCAGATGGTCGCGGCATAGCTCTTGCCCGGATCGAGGAATGACAGCGGCACGCTCACATTGCGCTCGGCCTCGTCGGTCACTGCTCCGACATACCAGTTGAGCGTATTGCGATCGCGGCGTGCAATGACGGCGTATTCGCCCACCTTGCCGTCAACCAGCATGCTTTCGGCCCAGTCTGCCGGCACGCGCTTCACGAAGTCGAGCGCACGCGGGTATTTGACGAGGTTTTCGGGCAGGTCGGCGACCATCTGGATCGGCGAATAGATCGTCACGTAAAACGCGAGCTGACGTGCGAGCGTGCTCGGAAGGTCGGGGGCGGTCGCACCGCGACCCTCGAGCGAGAAGACGCCCGGCGTATAGTCCATCGGTCCCGAAAGCATGCGCGTGAAGATGAGCTCGGGAACGTGACCCGGATCGTTCTTCGGCACCGCCCAGGCATCGTATTCCGCACCGCGAGCGCCTTCCCGGCTGACCCAGTTGGGATAGGTGCGGCGAAGGCCCGTGTCCTTGATCGGCTCGTGCGGGTTCATCGCGATCTGATGCTCGGCGGCCTCCTCGACGACCTTGAGGTGGTGACGGACCATTTCCTGCCCGTCATGCCACACGAAGGTCTCGCCCATGCCGCCTTCGCCATAGGGCGCGATCACGCCGCCCGCATCGGCGACATAGCCGCTCTTGACCGCATCGATGCCGAGCGACTGGTAGAACGCCATCGCGTCCTCGAGCTGTTCCTCGTAGACCTTGATGTTGCCGCCGGTCTCGTGGTGGCCGATGATCTTCACGCCCTTTTCCTCGGCGTAGCGGGCCAATTCGGCGATATCGAAATCGGGATAGGCCTCGGTGAAGCTGAACTCGCGGCCATTGCCGAACCAATTGCCGTCCCAGCCGACATTCCAGCCTTCGATAAGTACGCCGCGGAAACCATGCTCGGCAGCGAAATCAATGTATTTCTTGGCGTTTTCGGTGGTCGCGCCGTGCTTCTCGCCGCTCGCCCAGCTCTCGATATCGAGATGCATGCCCCACCAGATGCCGATGTATTTGTGCGGCGTGAACCAGCTGACATCGCCGAGCTTGTTGGGTTCGTTGAGGTTGAGGATGATGTCGCTCTCGAACAGGCCCTTGGCGTTCGAGCTGATCTGGATCGTGCGCCACGGCGTCGTGAAAGCGCCTTCGCGAATGACCTTGGGTCCGCGCGGGCTCGGCGCGAGCTGGGCACGCAGGCGCGTGCCGTCGACCCTGCGCAGCCACATGCCCGAATAGTCCACCAGCGCCGCCTCGTGGAACGATAGGTGCGTGCCGTTGGCCAGCACCATGGTGACCGGCGTGTGCACGGTCGACAGGGCGCTGATCGGGGTCTTGGCGTAGAGATATTCGTAGCGGTTCCAGTCACCTGCCGGGATCGACCAGGCGGTACCGTCGCTGGCGATGTTGAACTCGGTCAGCTCATCCGAAATGTTGTAAACCGGCTGTTCGACGCTGTCGGGAAACTCGGTGCGGAAACCGATCCCGTCGTCGAAAACGCGCATGCGCACGGTGATCTGGCGCGGAGTGTCGTCCTTCTCGCGGAAGGTGACGGCGAGCTCGTTATGGCTGTCGATGACCCACTGCTGCTCGCCCCAGGGCTGTTCCCAGGTGCTGTTGCTAGCCTGCTCGCGGAAGCCGACGACCTCGAAGTTGCGGCGCATCGGATCGGCATCGGTGAAACTGAAGCCGAGGTTCGACTTGGCGATGATCGGCACGCCGTCGCGGGTGACCTCGTAATAGGGAATGCCTTCGCCATCCGCGTCGACGGTCACCTTGATGCGGCCATCGGGCGAGGAAACGGTCTCGGCCTGCGCTGCCGTTGCGAGCGGTAGGAGGGCAGCGCCCAAGAAAAGAGCAAGGCGGTTCATGCGGAGATCTCCGTTATGATTGCGGCATGGGCCGGCAATTCGCTTTGGCTCGCGCCATTGATAGCCATCAAAACGCGGCCTTGGCAATTATCGAGCGAAACTGGCTTTGAGCCGAGGTTGAAGCGGCATTCGAGCCGTTGTCCACCGGCCTCGCGCGAAAAGACCAGCAGGTCGCCTTCGTGATCGCAGGATGCGACGCGTCCGTGGTGCAGTGCCGGGTTGGCCTTGCGCAGGGCGATCGCCTCGCGGGTGAAGTTAAGGAGCGAATCCTTGTCCTTCCGCTGCGCTTCGACCGGCCGGGAGCGGTTTTCCTCGCCAAATGGCAGCCACGGCGTGGTGCTGCCGAATCCGGCGCAGGCGCTGTCGCTCCACGGCATGGGCGTGCGTGCGCCGTCGCGGCTGAGGGTGAGCGGCCAGTTGGCGATCGCTTCGGGATCGTGGAGCTGGTCGAAGGGAATATCGACCTGCGTCAAGCCCAGTTCCTCGCCATAGTAGAAGATCGCATTGCCGCGCAGGCTGACGAGCAGCAGCGCCTTCAAACGTGCGAATGCATCGCGCTCGTGCGGTTCGCACCAGCGGCTGAGGGCACGCGGTGCATCGTGGTTCTCGAAGGCCCAGCTCGGCCAGCCGAGACGCTCCTCGTCGGGCCATTCGGCGAGCGAGCAGCAGACGAGCTCGGGCGTCAGCGCATCGGCGTAGAGGAAGTTGAAGCTGTAGGCCGAATTGAGATGCGTCTCGCCATCGGTGAACAGCCGCATCTCGCGCACGGCATCGTCCCCGCCGACCTCGGCCACGGTGAAGATGCCGTCGAACTCGTCGGTCATCGAACGGATGCGCTCGATGAATGCGGGAATGTCCGGATGGCTCTGGTTGTATTTCTTGATCTGGAAATCAAACGGCCGCGTGCGCGCCTTGCCATTAGCGGGCGCGGGCGGATTGTCGCGCAGCTGCGGGTCGTGCATCGCGAAATTGAGCGCATCGATGCGGAAGCCGTCGACGCCGCGCTCAAGCCAGAAACGCATCACGCCAAGCACGGCGTCCTGCACCTCGCGGTTGTGCAGGTTCAATTGCGGCTGCGAGCTCAGGAAATTGTGCAGGTAGTACTGCCCGCGGCGCGCGTCCCACGTCCATGCCGGACCGCCGAAGACAGATTGCCAGTTCGACGGCGGCGACCCGTCGGGCTTGGCCTCCGCCCATACATACCAGTCCGCCTTGGGATTATCGCGGCTGGAGCGGCTCTCGGCGAACCACTCATGCTCGTCGGAGGTGTGCGAATAGACCTGGTCGATCAGGACCTTGAGGCCAAGCTCGTGAGAGCGCGCGACCATTGCATCAAAGTCTTCGAGATCGCCGAAGATCGGATCGACCGCGGCATAGTCCGAGACATCGTAGCCGAAATCCTTCATCGGCGACTTGAAGAAAGGCGAGACCCAGATCGCGTCGATCCCCAGCTCCGCGATATGCGGCAGGCGCTCGGTGATGCCGGGCAGGTCCCCAATGCCGTCTCCGTTGGAATCGCGGAAGCTGCGCGGATAGATCTGGTAGATCGTCGCGCCTTTCCACCAGGGGAGGCGGGAGGCTTCGCCCGCCTGGCTCATTCGGCGCGCTCCGACACGCGGCAAACTGCCCAACCGAAGGCGGGGAGGGTGAAGGCTGCGCTTCCCGGGGCGCTCACTGCAGCAGGGCACGTGCCCGAAAGCGCTTCGAAACTGCGGGCATCGTAGCCCAGCGTCACATTCGCGCTTTGCGTTTCGCCGCTCGTGTTGAAGACGAGAAGGTACTCGCGCCCGTCCTCCGGATCGAAGCGGCTGGCGGCGAAAATGCCGGCTTCCTGCCCGTAGTGGCGCACCACCTGGCGGCCACGGCTGAGCGCATCATGCGCGCGGCGCACGTCGGAAAGCTCGGCGATCAGGCGGTAGAGCGGGTGGGTGGTGTCGAAATTGCTGACCGCTGTGGTCGCATCGGTGCCGATCAGCGTGTTGTCGTTATAGCTGTCGGTGCGGCTGGGGAACATGTCCTCGCGCGCTGCCTGGTCGTTGCCGTCGCCGACGAAACCCTGCTCTGCGCCATAATAGATCACCGGCGAACCGCGCAGCGTCATAAGCATGGCGTGGGCAAGCTTTGTACGGGCCAGCATCTCGTCGGTGGAGATGTCCTCGTTGTCCCAGCGCAGCATGGTGGTGAAGCGGCCCATGTCGTGGTTGCCGAGGAAAGTCGGCATGTCGAGAGCGGCTTCCTCGCCGCCTTCATAGAGCACGTCTCCGTCGAACAGCTCGTTGAGGATATAGGTGCCCTTACCCATGCTCACCGTCTCGCGGATGCCCTGCTGGAAGGCAAAATCGAGCACTGCGGGGAAACCGTCGCGGCGAGTGTACTGCGCGATGTAGCCATTGTCGTGATCGTCGCGGTAAACTTCGCCGAAGATGTGGAAGTTCGGGATGCCTGCGGCCTCGGCGGTCTCGAGCATGGCGGGGACGAATTTCTGCCAGAACTCGGGGTTCACGTGGCGCGCGGTGTCGACGCGGAAACCGTCGATGCCGGTATCGCGGATCCAACCGGCGTAGATGTCGATCATGCCTTCGACCACGCGCGGGTGCTCGGTAAACAGATCATCGAGGCCCACGAAATCTCCCTGCCGGCTGCTCTCACCGGTGAAGGTCGTGTCGCCGCGGTTGTGATAGTAGATCGGATCGTTGAGCCAGGCGGGTACTTTCACGTCCTTTTCCGCCGCTGGGACGACCGGCGTATAGGCGTAGGAAGGATCGGTCAGCTTGGCGAAGTTTGCTTCACTGCGATCCTCGTCACCCGCGAAGCCTTCGTTGATCGCAGGACCGTCGATGCCGCCCTTGCGCGAATAGGGGAAATCGCCCTTGCTGCGGTAGGCGTAACCGGTCTCGTCGCCCTCCGCGTAGCGGATCACGTCCGCGGTGTGGTTGGTGATGATGTCCATATAGACCTTCATCCCGCGAGCGTGCGCCGCATCCACGAAGGCCTTGAATTCCGCGCGGCTGCCGAAGTGGCCGTCGGGGCGGGTAAAGTCGGTCACCCAGTAACCGTGATAGCCTGCGCTCTCGCCACCTTCGGGGCCCTGAACCGGCTTGTTCTGGAAGATCGGTGCGAACCAGATCGCGGTGACGCCAAGCCCCTCCAGATAGTCGAGCCGCTGGGTGAGGCCGGCAAGGTCGCCGCCATGGAAGAACCCCTTGTGGGTGGGGTCGAAGCCATGATCGAGTGGGCCGCCGGTGAAATCGCCAAGATCGTTCGACGTGTCGCCATTCTCAAAACGGTCGGGCAGCACGAAATAGACGATCTCTTCGGAGGGCGCGCGATCGCGGAAGCTCGTGTCGGCGGGCGCTGCAGGCACAGGGTTCTGCGCATGGGCACAGGCGGAGGCGGCAAGCGCGATCATGGGGAGGGCAGCTTTGAGTTTCACGCGACATTCTCCTTCTGAGCGGCTTGCGACACCAACTTGCCGAGCACTTCGACGTGCTGCGGCATCGCGTTTGCGGCGCGAACCATCTGTTCTTCGGTCGAGGCCAGCAGCCCGACGAGTTCGTTTTTCGGCATGGCGTCGGCCAGCGGATTGTAGCCATCCGCCTCGACGCCCTGTCCGGCGAGGACCTGAAACCAGGCGACCTCGGTGAAGAGCTCTTCATGCTCGCGGTGGATATGACCACCGGCACGCCATTGCCCGATCTTGGCGCTCAGCGTGTCGGGCAGGTCGAGCGCGCGCATCGCGTCCCAGAATGGCTGACCCTGACGCCCGTTTCCCCAGTAATGCAGGACAAGGAAATCGCGGATGCGGGTCCACTCGAAATCGGCCTGCGCGTTGAAATGGTCGACCAGAGCCGGATCGGGACGTCCTGAAGGCAGCAGCTGCAGAACCCGCGCAAGCGCGCTCTGGACGAGATGGATGCTGGTCGATTCCAGCGGCTCCATGAAACCGGCGGCAAGGCCCAGCGCGATGCAGTTGCCGACCCATTGGCGGCGGCGCTTGCCGGTGGTGAACTTGAGGACTCGCGGAGTGCCGTCGGCCTCGCCGTCGAGATTGGCGAGCAGCGTTTCGGCGGCCTTGTCTTCGGAGATATGCGCGCTCGAGAAGACGTAGCCATTGCCGATGCGGTGCTGCAGCGGGATGCGCCACTGCCAGCCGGCCTCGCGCGCGATCGAGCGGGTGTAGGGGGTGAAATCGCCGCCGCCGGAACAGGGCACAGCGACAGCGCGATCGCACGGAAGGAGATGCGACCAGTCGTCGAAGCCCGCTTCCATCGCGCCTTCGATGAGGAGACCCCGGAAGCCGGTGCAATCGATGAAGAGGTCGCCCTCGATACGGCGATCGCCATCGAGGGTGAGGGCGGCGATATCGCCGGTCTCGCCATTGCGCTCGACGCTTTCGATAAGGCCTTCGGTGCGCGTGGCGCCGCGCGCTTCGGAGAAGCGGCGCAGGAAGGCGGCGTAGAGGCCGGCGTCGAAGTGATAGGCATAGGGCAGCTCGGGGCCGCCGGGAGCTGGCATGCGCAGAGCGCGCGCCGCGATCTCGTTCAGCGAGTAATGTGCAAGCGGGCGCGCATGGCCGAGTTTCTTGGCCCGCAGCCAGTGCTGGTGGAAGGGCAGGAGCCCCGCGCCGCGGCCGACCTGGCCGAAGGCATGCATGTAGCTATGACCGTCACCCATCCATCCGTCGAAGGCGATACCGAGCTTGAAGCTGCCCTTGGTTTCTCGGAGGAATTCGGCCTCGTCGATGCCGAGGGCCTGGTTGAAGTGGCGGATTTGCGGGATCGTGGCTTCGCCGACGCCGACGGTGCCGATTGTCTCGCTCTCGACCAGTTCGATTTCGAAATGCGCCGGTGAGAAGCGAGCGAGCAAGGATGCTGCCATCCAGCCGGCGGTTCCGCCTCCGGCAATGACAATCTTGAAGGGGTCTTGCTCGCTCACGTCGTCACCTCACCACCCTGAAAGGCGGTTCGAGTAAGCCGGAAGTGCTGATGTTCCAAGGGTGGCCGGGCGCGGCAAGCCGCACCCGGCCGGGAGGAAATCAGAACTTGTAGGTGAACCCTGCCAGGAAACGGCGGCCGTATTCCTGGTAGTCGATCACAGCGCGCGGCTCGGGCACGTTGAACTGTGACACGAACGGTGCGTTCGTAAGGTTCTGTCCCTGCACGTAGACCGAAAGGCCTTCGAGGGCGCTGCCCGGCTGGAACTCGTAACCGATCTGTGCATCGACAATCGTCTCTGCACGGGCCAGGCGGCGCGTGGGCGATCCGCCGAAGCCGGTGAAGTCGGCAAGGAATTCCGAACGGTAGCGCACGCTGCCGCGGGCACTGAAGCCGTTGAGGTCATAGTAGACCGTGCCGTTGGCGACCCATTCCGAGTAGCCCGGGATCTGGTCGATGTCGCCATTGGCATTCTCAACCTTGGTCTTGGTGTAGCCGGCACCACCGGTCACACCGAAGCCGGTGAGCGCCTCGGTGAAGACGTCGAACGGGATCGTCGCCGAGAGTTCCGCACCGTAGAAGTCGCCGCCGCCAGTGTTCACCTCGGAGTCGAGGAAGCCGATGGTGGTTGCAGGCGTCTGGCCGGCAGGGATCGGGAACGGAGCGTAATCGAACACCACGCGCGAACCGTCGATGTAGCTCACGAGGTCCTTGTAGAAGACCTGCGCGGCGATCACGCCTGCACCGCCGGCGAAATACTTCTCGATGTTGAAGTCGATCGCGTTCGCACGGTACGGGCGAAGCAGCGGGTTACCGCCGCCACCGCTGATGAACGGTGCGAGGCCGGTCGGGCTGTCAGCCACGTTGTTGTTGATGCCGTAACCGATGGCGACACGAAGGTCGTCGAGCTGAGGGCGCTGGATCTGGCGGCTTGCTGCCAGGCGGAACACCCAGCCACTGTCGAGTCGCAGCGAGAGGTTGGCGCTAGGCAGGACGTCCCAGAAGTTGTCGCCCAGCGAGAGGTCGACGCGGTCCTGCGAACCGTCACCGTCGAGATCGACGAAGGCGAGGCCGGTCGAGTTCTGCTCGGTGTTGATCGCCTGGACACCGAAGTTACCGGTGATCTCGCCGCCGCCGATGTCCTGCTGGACGTCGAACTGCAGGTAGGCGGTCATCAGCTTTTCGGTGATGCCGTAGGCCTTGGCCGGAATATCGTTCGAGGTGTTCGGATCGAGGATCAGCGTGCCGTCCGCGATCAGCTCGCGAACGTCGTAGCTGACGATCGGGCCGAGGCCGAGGTAGCCGAGATCGGTCGAACGAAGCAGCGCGCCCGAGGGGATCGCAACTTCGGTCGCACCGCCAGCCGGCGAAACGAAGAATTCGTCCGGGGTCAGGCTCTTGGCACGATCGGTGTAGCTCAGGCCGAAGTTCACCTTGGAGATGAAGCTGTCGACTTCCTTGGCGACACCGAGGCGATACTGGAACAGCTCGTCGTCGATGATGCGGTTGTTATAGTAACCGGCCTGAACGCGGCTGCCACCCCAGCCGAGCGGGTCGGTCAGGACGATCAGCGTGGGATCGGAATAGTCGAGCGTCGGGCTGAAGCTGGTGCCCTGCGTGTTCGAGATGAAGCCGATGGTGTCGGTAGCGCCGACGCCGGCGTTGTAACCGGTGCCCGAGTAGCTCTCGATGCTCAGCTCTTCACGGTCGGTGCGCGAGTAGCCGAAGTCGAGGAATGCGCTCCAGCCGTCATCGCCTTCGTAGTCGACGTTGAAGCCGCCCGAGTAGAGGTCTGCCTTGCGCTGGAAGACGTCGTTGCGGACCACGCCTTCGACGTTTTCGAAGGTGCCGGCTTCGGCGAAGCCGCCGAAGGGGCCGTCGACCACGGTTGCGGTCGAGGGATCGAAGGTGGTGCCGAAGGCGCCGAAGCCGAGAGGAAGTTCGATGCCGCGCTTCGACTGATCATCGTCGAAGTTCGAGTAGAAGCCGTCGAGCGTCAGCATGACGTTCGGGCTCGCCTGGTACTGCAGCGTACCATTCACACCGAAGCGTTGGAGCTGGGTCGAGGTTACGAAGCTCTTGTTGCCGCCGATGACGAATGGATTGCCCGGCGTACCGTCGCCGGCATAGCCCCAGGCGTTGAATTCCTGCAGCTGGTAGGGTTCGTCGGTGTAGGCTGCCGAAAGGGCGAGACCCACGGTGTCGTCGGCGAACTGATCGACATAAGTGCCGTTCACGCGGTAGCCGAATTCTTCCGAACCTGCGTTGAGCGCGCCCAGGTCGGCGTAGCTGCCCTTGGCACCGATCGCGAGAATGGTCTCGGGTGCTTCGAGCGGACGGATGGTGCGGACGTCGATCGTACCGACAAGACCCTGGCCGACGAGGCTGGCCGACGGGCTCTTGTAGACGACAACCTGGTTGACGACTTCCGAGGGATACTGGTCGAATTCGACGGCGCGGTTGTCGCCGGTCGAGGTCTGCTCGCGGCCGTTGAGAAGAGTCTGCGAGAAGTCGGGGCCGAGGCCGCGGATAGCGATGACGTTTGCGCGGCCGTTGAGGCGCTGCGAAGTCACGCCGGGCAGGCGGGCGATCGATTCACCGATCGAGTCGTCGGGCAGCTTGCCGATGTCTTCTGCGGTCACCGATTCAAGGATCAGGTCGCTGCGACGCTTCTCTGCAACCGAGGTTGCGAGCGATTCGCGGAAACCGCTGACGATGATGACCTGATCGTCCTCGTCTTCATCGGCGACGGGCTGTCCTTCGCTGACGGTATCGGGAGTTTCGGGCTGGGTCGTCTGCGCGGAGGCGATCGTCGGGAAGCCCCCGGCGAGTGCCAGTGCGACAGCCGACGCGCTGACGCCGGAAAGCTGCTTGCGGAATGCCATGTCTTGTAATCCTCTCCCCTGTGGTCCGTGCCGTGGTTTGGGCAGTCCCGGACCGGAAAATCCTCATGCGAGTCCGGTTTGCGCACCGGTTGCTCTGCGCCCACAAGTATGTCTCGGGATTGTCATACGCATAGACGGCATACGTATACGCACCCTGCGGCCCTCTGGCGCTTGGTGCACAAAAACAACAGTGAACGTTCACATTATGAAAGTTTCGGAAACCCGCGCTTTTCCTAGACTTTGGCAACCTTGCATGTTTGCTTTGCCTCCAGACGCTGCCTAAGGTCGGCCCGTAGGGCCGTGTTGCGGCCTCCTGCGGGGAGAGACATGGGACGCAAGCCGACCGGACGGCCCACCAGTTTCGATATTGCCTATGCGGCCGGGGTCTCGCAGCCCACGGTGAGCCGGGCTCTGCGCGGCGACAAGTCGGTCAGCGAAAAGACCCGCGAAAAGATCCGCCAGATCGCCCGCGACCTCAATTACACGGTCGACAAGAACGCCTCTTCGTTGCGCTCGCAGCGGTCCAACACGATTGCGCTGCTGTTCTTCGAGGATCCCACTCCCGACCAGAGCATGATCAATCCGTTCTTCCTCGGAATGCTCGGATCGATCACGCGCGCCTGCGCCAATCGCGGGCTCGACCTGCTGATCTCCTTCCAGCAGATGGAAGACGACTGGCATGTCCAGTACCAGGACAGCCACCGCGCCGACGGGCTGATCCTGCTCGGTTATGGTGATTACACGCTTTATCGCGAGCGGCTCGACCAGCTCGAGGAGCAGGGTACGCATTTCGCGCGCTGGGGCTCCGTTTCCATGGACAGCAGCGGCGCGACTGTGGGGACAGACAATGTCCAGGCGGGCTGTCTCGCGGGCGAACACCTGATCTCGAAGGGGCGCAAGCACATCGCTTTCCTAGGCCATGCGGGCGAGCAGTATCCGGAGTTTGCCGGGCGGTATTCGGGGCTTTGCGAGGCGTTGAAATCGGCGGGTGTCGCGGAGGACAAGTCGCTCCAGTATGACGCTATCACGACCGAAGAAGCGGGCTATGCCGCGGCGAAGGCGCTCGTGGAAAGCGGACAGTCCTTCGACGCGATTTTCGCTGCGAGCGACCTCATCGCCATCGGGGCGATGCGCGCGTTGGCAGAAGCCGGAAAGCGCGTGCCCGATGATGTCGCGGTCGTGGGCTTCGACGATATTCCCGCCGCGTCCCTGACGACGCCGCCGCTCACTACGATCATGCAGGACGTACGCGGTGCGGGTGAGGCGCTGGTCGAAACGCTCTTGGCGCAGGTCGAGGGGCGCGACCTTCCCCCGCGCAAACTGCCGGGCAAGCTGGTCATCCGGGGAAGCACTGGAAGCTAGGGGCCCGCGTATTCGTATACGTAGTGGCCTCACGCCGGTTCTCGTGCCAGCTTTCATCGAATTGGAGACCGGGCGAAGACCCGGGTGGGACGAGGAATAGAGAATTATGGACGCGACTTTGCGCGAGAAGCCCCGGCAGGGTTTCGCCGGGCTGTGGAACATCAGCTTCGGCTTTTTCGGCATCCAGATCGGTTTCGCGCTGCAAAATGCGAACATGAGCCGTGTCTTCCAGACGCTCGGCGCGAGCATGGACGACTTGCCCGCGCTCTGGGTCGCTGCTCCGCTGACAGGCCTCATCGTCCAGCCGATCATCGGGCACTTGTCCGACAAGACATGGAATCGTCTCGGCCGTCGCCGCCCATACTTCCTGACCGGTGCGATCTTCGCCGCCCTGTCTCTCTTCGTGATGCCGCTTAGCCCAGCCTTCGCGTACCCGCTGTTCTTCGCTGCAGCTATGCTGTGGGTGCTCGATGCCTCACTAAACGTCTCGATGGAGCCCTTTCGCGCCTTCGTGGGCGACATGCTCAACACCGACCAGCATAGCGCGGGCTATGCAGTGCAGACCGCCTTTATCGGCGCAGGCGCGGTGGTGGGGTCTATCTTTCCCTACTTCCTCGAGCAGATGGGGGTCGCCAATGTGGCGCCTGACGGCGGCATTCCCGACACGGTGAAGTACAGTTTCTGGTTCGGCGCGTTCGCCCTGTTCACCGCGGTCATGTGGACCATCGTGACCACGAAGGAATTCTCGCCCGAGGAAATGGCGGCATTCGGCGAAGAGGCTGAGGCTGACACTGCGCAGCCGATCCGGGCGCTTGCGGCTAAATCGACCGCTTCGAGCGCCGTTTGGATTTTCGCTGGCGCGGCGCTCGTGCTGCTTGTGCAGGCGCTCGATCTTCAGAAGGAGATGTACCTCCTTGGCGCGTTGCTGGTGGTTTACGGCCTCCTTAGTGCCATCGCGATCTCGATGGCCAAGAAGGGCCAGTCCGCGAACATGCTCTCCAGCATCGTGGGCGATTTCGCGGGCATGCCCGAGGTGATGAAGCGCCTTGCGCTGGTGCAGTTCTTCAGCTGGTCGGCGCTCTTCATCATGTGGATCAACACGACGCCCGTCGTGACCCAGTACGTCTTCGGCAGCACCGACACGGCGAGCATCGCCTATAACGAGGGCGCGAACTGGGTGAACGTGCTCTTCACTGTCTACAATGGCGTGGCCGCAATCGCCGCGCTTGCCCTGCTTCCGGTGCTCAGCCGCAAATTCGGTCAGGTGATGACCCACTCGATCTGCCTGTCGCTGGGCGCGGTCGGCTTCCTGATGTTCTTCTTCGTACGCGATGCGAATACGCTGCTTCTGGCAGAGGTGGGCATCGGGATCGCGTGGGCCAGCATCCTTGCCATGCCCTATGCCATTCTCGCTTCGAACCTGCCGCAGGCCAAGCTCGGCATCTACATGGGACTGTTCAACGTCTTCATCGTCGTGCCTCAGCTGCTTGTGGCGACCGTGATGGGCCAGCTCATGCTCTGGCTGTTCCCCGGTGAACCGGTGTGGACGATGCTGTTCGCCGCCGCTTCCTGGCTCATCGCCGCGTTCGCAATGCAGCGCGTCAAGGCCGCCATCCCGCAGGAGAAAGTTCATGCGTAAGCTGATTGCAGGTGCCGCAGCCCTTGCCCTTGCCGGCGGTGCCTATGCCATGGGCTCCACGGCGGATGAGCCGGAAGCGACCGGCTGGGAATCGCAGAGCAAAGTAACCATCGAACATCCCGAATGGTCGCGCGATGCCGTGCTCTACCAGATCAACACCCGCCATTTCACCGAGGAAGGAACCTTCAAGGCCGCGCAGGAAGAACTGCCGCGTCTGAAGGAGCTTGGCGTGGACATCCTCTGGCTCATGCCGATCCACCCGATCGGCGAGGAAAACCGCAAGGGCACGCTCGGCAGCCCCTATTCGGTGCTCGACTATTATGGCGTGAACCCAGAATTCGGCACGGAAGAAGAGTTCCGCGCTTTCGTCGATGCCGCTCATGCGCAGGGCTTCAAGGTCATCCTCGACCTTGTCGCCAACCACACCGCCTGGGACCACCCGCTACGCAGTGAGCACCCCGACTGGTACGAAAAGACCTGGGACGGCGATTTCCGCCCGACCCCCTGGTGGGACTGGTCCGACATCATCGATCTCGACTGGTCGAAGCCCGGCGTGCGCGAGCATGTCGGGGGAGCGATGGAGTACTGGGTCCGCGAATTCAACATCGATGGCTACCGCGCGGACGTTGCGGGCTACGTCCCGCTCGATTTCTGGGAAACCGCGCGTGCGCGGCTCGATGCGATCAAGCCGGTCTTCATGCTGGGCGAAGTGCAGCAGAGCGGCTTCCACCACGAGGCCTTCGATGCGACCTATGCCTGGGACTGGCACAACACGACCAAGAACGTGTCGCAGGGCAAGGGCAATGCGACCAGCTTCTACGGATACTACGCCGAGAACGAGAGCCTATGGCCGCGCGAAGCCATGCGCATGACCTATATCGAGAACCACGACAGCAATGCGTGGGAAGGCACGATGGAGGAGAACTACGGTCCTGCTCTCGAGGCGATGACCGCGCTTTCCTTCACGGGCGAGGGCCTGCCCCTGATCCACAACGGGATGGAGGCTTGCAACGCCAAGCGGCTCGAATTCTTCGAGCGCGACCCGATCGACTGGAGCCAGGGCGAGAGCTGTGACTACGGCGATTTGCTCGCGCGGCTGATCGACTTCCGCAAGGCCAATCCGGCGCTCGAGAACGGGCAGTGGGGTGCGGTCATGCACAAGGTCGAGAACTCGGCACCCGAGCAGCTCTTCGCGTGGGTCAGACAGGAGGATGGCAACAAGGTCCTCGGCCTTTTCAACATGAGCGGCGAACCGCTGGAGGCGACCTTCTCCGATGCGCTTCCCGAAGGCCAGTACACCGACTTCGAGAGTGGGCAGCGCGTCTCCATCGGGGAGGGCCACGAGGTGGCTCTGCCGGCCTGGGGCTATCGCCTGTTGAGCAGCGGATCGCGATAGGCTTTTCCATGTGATCGCATACGGTTGCAGGCGGGCGAAATACCCCGTCTGCGCCATTGTGCTGCGTTCAAACTTCTCCTATCCGAGCGGCGATCTTTCGCTGCTTGCCGGTTTGTGCCGGACAACCCAGATTGCGGCTGTCCCCCAGCAAGCCAACCCAGACCCGTAAAGAGACCATAATGTCCCTCACACATTTGCAGCGGCTCGAGGCCGAAAGCATCCACATCATGCGGGAAGTGGTGTCCGAGGCAGAAAAGCCCGTGATGCTCTATTCGATCGGCAAGGACAGCGCGGTGATGCTGCACCTCGCCAAGAAGGCCTTCTACCCTTCACCACCGCCGTTCCCGCTGCTCCATGTCGATACGACTTGGAAGTTCAAGGACATGTACGAGCTGCGCCAACGCAGCGCCGACGAGGCCGGGATGGAGCTGCTGGTTCATCAGAACCCCGAAGCCAGGGAACTCGGCATCAATCCCTTCGACCACGGGCCGGTGCATACCGACATGTGGAAGACGCAGGGGCTTAAGCAGGCGCTCGACAAATACGGTTTCGACGCAGCTTTCGGCGGCGCGCGCCGAGACGAAGAGAAGAGCCGCGCCAAGGAGCGCATCTTCTCGTTCCGCACCGCGAGCCACGGCTGGGACCCGAAGAGCCAGCGCCCTGAGCTGTGGAACCTCTACAACGCGCGCAAGAAGAAAGGCGAGAGCATCCGCGTCTTCCCGCTGTCGAACTGGACCGAGCTCGACATCTGGCAGTACATCCATCTCGAGAACATCGAGATCGTCCCGCTCTACTATTCCGCCAAACGCCCGACCTTCGAATATGAAGGCGGCCTGTTCATGGCCGACGATATCGAGCGCCTCGAAAAGGTGATGGGCAAGCGTCCCGAGATCACCGAACGCTCGATCCGCTTCCGCACGCTGGGCTGCTTCCCGCTGACCGGCGCCGTCGAAAGCGAGGCGGCGACGTTGCCCGAGATCATCCAGGAAATGCTCCTGACGACGACCTCCGAACGCCAAGGCCGCGTGATCGACAAGGATTCAGGTGACGCGTCGATGGAGAAGAAGAAGCAGGAGGGCTATTTCTGATGAGCGAGCATCCTGTCTACGAGACCGAGGCGCTGATCGCCGAGGACATCGACGCCTATCTCGAAAAGCACCAGCACAAGACCATGCTGCGCTTCATTACCTGCGGCAGCGTGGATGACGGCAAGTCCACCCTGATCGGCCGCCTTCTCTACGATTCCAAGATGATCTTCGAGGATCAGCTGGCCGCGCTCGAGAACGACAGCAAGAAGGTCGGCACGCAGGGCCAGGAGATCGATTTCGCGCTGCTGGTCGACGGCCTCGCCGCAGAGCGCGAGCAGGGCATCACCATCGATGTCGCCTATCGCTTCTTCGCGACCGAGAACCGCAAGTTCATCGTCGCCGACTGCCCGGGACATGAACAGTACACGCGCAACATGGTCACCGGTGCGTCTACCGCAGACCTCGCCTGCATCCTGATCGATGCGCGCAAGGGCGTGCTGGTCCAGACGAAACGGCATAGCTTCCTGTGCCATCAGCTCGGCATCAAGAACCTCGTTCTTGCCGTCAACAAGATGGACCTGATCGACTACGACCAGGACAAGTATGACGCGATCATCGCGGACTATAAGGCGTTCTCGGAAAGCATCGGTATCGAGAGTTTCACCGCAATCCCGATCAGCGGACTCGCCGGCGACAACATCACGACCAAGTCGGAAAATACGGGCTGGTACACAGGGCCGACGCTGATGGATCACCTCGAAGCCGTCGAGGTGCGCAGCGAGATCAATCTCGACAAGCCCTTCCGTCTGCCGGTCCAGTGGGTGAACCGCCCGAACCTCGATTTCCGCGGCTTTTCCGGGCAGATCGCGACCGGCAGCGTGAAACCCGGCGACACCGTTCGCTCCTTGCCTTCAGGCAAAACCAGCACCGTCAAATCGATCGTGACCATGGATGGCGACCTCAAGGTAGGCGTCGCCGGTCAATCCGTTACGCTTACGCTCGATGACGAGATCGACTGTTCGCGCGGCGACGTTCTTGCGGCGGCCGACAGCCCGCCAGAAGTTGCCGACCAGTTCGAAAGCACGATTGTCTGGATGGACGAGGACCCGCTCGTTGTCGGTCGCGCGTACTGGATGAAGATCGGAACGCAGATGGTCAGCGTGACTGTCGCCGAGCCGAAGTACGAGGTCGACGTCAACACGATGGAGCACCTTGCTGCAAAGACGCTCCACCTCAATCAGATCGGCGTTGCGGAGATTACCACCGACAAACAGATTGTGTTCGAGGCCTATGCCGAGAACCGCGCGCTTGGTGGCTTCATCCTGATCGACAAACTGTCTAACCGCACGGTGGGCGCCGGCATGCTGCACTTCAGTCTCCGCCGCGCGCAGAACGTGCACTGGCAGGCAGTCGACATCACGCGTGACGATCACGCCGCGATGAAGAACCAGAAGCCGCGCGTGCTGTGGTTCACCGGCCTGTCGGGCTCGGGCAAGTCGACCATTGCCAACGAGGTAGAGAAGAAACTGGCGATGATGAACCGCCACACTTTCCTGCTCGACGGCGACAATGTCCGCCACGGTCTCAACAAGGACCTGGGCTTTACCGAGAGCGACCGGATCGAGAATATTCGTCGCATCGGCGAAGTCGCCAAGCTGATGACCGACGCGGGCCTCATCGTATTGACCGCCTTCATCTCGCCGTTCCGCGCGGACCGCCAGCTGGTCCGCGACATGATGGGCGAGGGCGAATTCATCGAGATTCACGTCGACACCCCGCTCGAAGTGGCGGAGGCACGCGACGTGAAGGGCCTCTACAAGAAGGCGCGCGCAGGCGAGCTGAAGAACTTCACCGGCATCGACAGCCCCTATGAGGAGCCCGAGGAGCCGGAAATTCGCGTCAACACGGTGGCGATGAGCCCCGAGGAAGCCGCGGACTACATCATCAAGCAGATCCTGCCGTTGAAGTGATCGTACCGATCAGTCGACGAAATCGTCGACGCGCTCGATCACGATGGCGGGGGCCATGCCGCCCGCAGCGCACATGGTGACGAGGCCGTAGCGCTTGTTCTGGCGCTCCAACTCGTCGACCATCGTGCCGATCAGGATCGAACCGGTCGCGCCGATCGGGTGGCCGAGAGCGATCGATCCGCCGTTCACGTTGACCTTGTCCCAGTCGAGATCGAGGTCGCGCACGAACTTGGCGGCGACCACGGCGAATGCCTCGTTGATCTCGTAGAGTTCGATGTCGTCCTTGGTCAGGCCGGCCTTTTCCAGCACCTTCTTGGCGGCCGGGACCGGCGCGTTAAGCATCAGCGTGGGATCGTCGCCCATGTTGGCCGTCGCCACAATGCGCGCGCGGGGTTTGAGGCCATGCTTCTGCGCGTAGTCCTTGCTGGTCACGAGCACCGCGGCAGCGCCGTCGACCACGCCCGAGCTGTTGCCCGCATGGTGGAAGTGCTCGATCTTCAGATCGGGATATTTCGCGTTCACGAGACCGGCGAAGGTCGTGCCGTTCTTGTCGAGCGGGACATTGGCAATCTTGGTGAAAGCCGGTTCGAGCTGGGAAAGGCCTTCCATGGTTGTCTGCGGACGGGGAAATTCCTCGTGGTCGAGCACCACATTGCCCTCATCGTCGACAACCGGGATCACTGACTTGTCGAAGCGGCCTTCTTCGATCGCTTGGGCAGCGCGCTGTTGGCTGCGGTAGCCGACCTCGTCCAGTTCCTCGCGGGTGAAGCCCTCCATGGTGGCGATGGCATCACCGCACACGCCCTGGTGGCTCTGCGGGTGGCTTGCCTGCAGGCGCTCGTTGTAGCTGCCCATCATCGGCGGCCTGATCCCGGCCTGCATCTTGTCCTTCGACATCTGCGCGGTGAGGCTCATCATCTCGGTGCCGCCCGCGACCACGCAATCTTCCATGCCGCTCATGACCTGCGCTGCAGCCAGAGCGACCGAGGTGATTCCGCCGCCGCAGAAGCGGTCCAGCGTCGTGCCCGAAGAGGTGATGTCGTAGCCCGCGTCGAGCGCTGCCATACGGCCCATGTCGCCCGCCTGCATGCCGTCCTGAGTGCTGACCGACCAGATCACGTCGTCGACGGTCGAGGTGTCGAGATGGTTGCGGTCCTTGATCGCCTTGAGACAGGTGGCGGCGAGATGCTGGGGGTGCATTGCCGCCAGCGCGCCCTTGCCCTGCTTGCCGATTCCGCGCGGGGTGCGAACGGCATCGATGATATAGGCTTCGGACATGGCGTGTTCCTCTCTCGTTTGATCGAATCTTGCGGCTTTTGCCGGTTGACGTTTGCGTAAACCTCCCGCAGCAAGGGCGCAAGAACAGTTTCAAATCGCAATGGAGAGAGCGAGCATGTCTGATGACGTCCTGACCGAAGTCGACGACGGTGTCCTGATCGTCACGATCAACCGTCCCGAAGCCAAGAACGCCATGAACAAGGCTGCAGCCGAGGGAATCGCCGCCGCGATGGACCGGCTCGACGAGGACGACGACCTTCGCGTTGGCATCCTGACCGGTGCGGGCGGTACGTTCTGCTCGGGTATGGACCTCAAGGGCTTCCTCCGTGGCGAATCGCCCAGCATCGAGGGCCGCGGTTTCGGCGGCGTGGTGCAGGCCCCGCCGAAGAAGCCGCTGATCGCCGCAGTCGAAGGCTATGCGCTCGCCGGCGGTCTCGAACTGATGATCGCCTGCGATCTGGTGGTGGCGCACAAGGATGCGAAATTCGGCATTCCCGAAGCCAAGCGAGGCCTCGTGGCGGCTGCAGGCGGCGTGATGATGCTGCCCGACCAGATCCCTGAGCGTGTTGCAATGGAACTGGCTCTGACCGGCGACTTCATCGGCGCGGACCGTGCCTATGAACTCGGCCTCATCAACCGCGTGACCGACGGGTCAGCGCTGGACGGTGCGAAGGCGCTCGCAGCGAGCATCGCCGCCAACGGCCCGCTCGCGGTGAAGGTGTCGAAGCAGATCATGAAGGAATCGCGCGGCTGGGCGATGGACGAGCGTTACGACAAGCAGGCGCAGCTCATCGGCCCGGTGTTCGTCTCCGAAGATGCCCGCGAAGGCGCCGCCGCCTTCGCCGAGAAGCGCAAGCCCAACTGGAAGGGGAAGTAAGATGGCCGTTATCGACGTACCCCAGCCCGAGTTCATGGACGACGAAGAGATTTCGATCTTCGCCGATGCCGTGGGCAAGTTCTACCAGCAGCACGCACCGGAAAAACGCGTCCTCAAATGGCGCGAAGAGGGCCAGGTCGAGCGCGACTTCTGGCGCGAGGCTGGTGAGGCAGGCCTGCTCGGCACCTCCGTTCCTGAGGAATACGGCGGCCATGGCGGCGATTTCCGCCACGAGATGGTCGTCATCGACCAGCAGGCCAAGCACGGCGTCGAAGGCTTTGCCGCCAGCCTGCATAACACCGTGATTCTGCCCTATCTCGTGCGTCACGGGACCGAGGAGCAGAAGAAGAAGTACCTGCCCAAGCTCGTCACCGGCGAACTCGTCAGTGCGATCGCCATGACGGAACCGGGCGTCGGTTCGGACCTCCAGAGCATCACCACCACGGCGCTGAAGGACGGCAATGGCTACCGCATCAATGGCGCCAAGACCTACATCTCGAACGGTCAGACGGCCGATTTCATCATCGTCGTCGCCAAGACCGACCCGAACGAGCGAGCGAAGGGCATCTCGCTCATGCTGCTCGAGACGGAAGGAGCGGAAGGGTTCCAGCGCGGCAAGAAGCTCGACAAGATTGGCATGGACGCCGCCGACACGTCCGAGCTCTTCTTCGACGACGTTTTCGTGCCGAGCGACGCGGTTCTCGGCGGTGAGGAAGGCAAGGGCTTCTACCAGCTTATGGGCGAGCTGCCGCAGGAGCGCCTGATCATCGCCATGGGCGCGATGACGGGGATCGAGAAGGCGCTCGAGACGACGATGGAATACGTGAAAAGTCGCAAGGCATTCGGGCAGACGATCTGGGATTTCCAGAACACGCAATTCGTGATGGCCGATCTCAAGGCGCGGGCCACCGCGGCGCGGGTGTTCGTCAACGATTGTATCGCCAAGCACCTCAAGCGCGAACTCAGCGTCGATACCGCCTGCATGGCGAAATACTGGGTCACCGAGCTTCAGGGCGAAGTGGTCGACAAGTGCCTCCAGTTCCACGGCGGTGCCGGTTACATCAACGACTACCCGATTGCCCGCATGTACCGCGACAGCCGCATCACGCGGATCTTCGGCGGCTCGAACGAAGTCATGAAGATGGTGATTGCGCGCAGCATGTAGTTTGCGCAGGGGTCTCCGGCGCCTAGGCTCCGGTTCCTTCGAGAGGGAGCAGGGCGCTGGAGAAGTTCGATCACAGGACACCGTCGCGCCACGGGTGGATTTGTGCGGCTTTCATAGGCTTCGCGATGGTCCTCGGTGGTGGCGGTTCGCCAACACCCAAGGCTGAAATCATCGTCCAGCTCGGCTTTGTCGCGGCCGTGCTCGCATGGACTTGGTGGGCCGGGCGCAGTCCCAGCGTACCGCGCCCGCTTCTCTTGCTTGGCGCTGCCCTTGTCGCCTTACCTCTCATCCAGCTGGTACCGCTGCCGCCGCCGATCTGGCAGGCATTGCCCGGAAGGGAACTCCAGCTCGCCAATCTTGCGCTCGTCGGGGCCGAGGACAGCTGGCGCCCGCTCTCGATCAGTCCCTCACTGACATTGGCCGGCTTGCTCGCGCTGATCCCGGCGGTGGGGACGATGTGGGCCGTCTCGACGCTCGGCCACCGTGACCGCCGTTTCCTCGTTCTGACGATTGGCCTGATCGCGCTTGCAGGAGCAGGGCTCGGCGCGTTGCAGATCGCGGGCGGGCCGGAGGCCTTTCGCCTCTACGAAAAAAGCCACCGTGGCTGGCTCACCGCCTTCCACGCAAATCGCAATGCGGCGGTCGACGTCCTGCTGATCGGGTCGCTCGCCTTTGCCGCTTGGTCCGCGTGCGACCGCAAGCGCGCGCAGGACAGGCGCCGCGCTCCGCTCGTCCTGGCGGCTCTTGTGGTGCTGCTGTTCGCGATATTGCTGACGGGATCGCGCGCAGGGATCGCGTTGCTGTTGGTCGCTATCGGCTTCGCCTGGCTGATCCTAGTCAGGACAGATGCGGGTTCGCGCGCCAGGCAGTTGCTTTATGGATTTACGGCAATCGCGCTGGGTCTTCTCGCGATCCCGTTTCTCCTCGGCTCGAATCCTCAGCTTGCCCGCGTGGCGGAGCGTTTCGATGCGACAGGCGATGCGCGCTTTCCCTTGTGGCAGGATACGGTGACCGCGATCCAGAGCTTCGGCTGGGCGGGCAGCGGCATCGGGACCTTCACCGAGGCCTTCCTGCCCCATGAAAGTATGGAATATCTGGGGCCTGCGTTTCCGAATCGCGCTCACAACGACTACCTGGAATTCCTGCTCGAGGCGGGCATGCTCGCTCCGCTTGTCGTTGTATTCGGTGCAGCGGTTCTCTTCCTCATGGCGCGGCGTGCGTGGAGGCTGTCACCCCATGATCACGTGCTCCAGCTCTTTGCGATGGGCGGGCTTGCCATCGTTGCGCTGCACTCCATCGTGGACTATCCGCTTAGAAATATGGCGATTGCGTGCCTCGCTGCGGCGATGGCGGGCTTGCTAACTCCGTCTGTGGGCGGGTCGAAGGGTCGCAAGGGACGGGACGGCGAAATATGATCCGCAGCTTCAACATGGCGGATATGGCGAAAATTGCGGCGCTTTGCGCAGTGGCGCTGCTCGCCTCGTGCCAGAGGCCGATGAACCCTGTCGTTCCGGCAGGACAGGCTGGCTATGACGCCGTGGCGATCGATCCCTCGCAAATCCAGCCGCAGAGCTATGACCTCGCACCCGGCGACAAGATCGCAGTGCGGATTTACGGCGAGCCCGAGCTGTCGGTTGACGAACTGGTCATCGACAATGCGGGTTTCGTGAACCTGCCGCTGATCGGCGAGATCCGAGCAAGCGGCCAGAGCGCCGGCGAACTCGCGCAGGGTATCGAGGCAGCCTATGCCGCCGATTTCGTGCGCGATCCGCGCGTGAACGTGGTCGTGCTGCAAGGCCGCGTTCGCACCATCGCCGTAGAGGGCGAAGTTGAGCAGCCGGGTGTGTTTCCCTATGCCGAGGGCCAGACGCTGCTCTCGGCGCTGGCGCTCGCGCGAAGCCCAACGGACGTTGCCAAGCTCGACGAGGTCATCATCTTCCGCACTGTCGAGGGACAGCGGCTGGCAGGCCGCTTCGACCTGCAGGACATCCGTGGTGGCAGGTCGCCGGATGTCGCACTCGTGCCGGGCGACGTTGTGGTCGTCGGCTATTCGACCGTTCGCGGGGCCTATCTCGACGTCGTGAAGGCACTGCCTGTCGTCGGCTTCTTCAGGCCGATCAATTGATGGATCAGATGACAACTTCGGCCCACGACGGCACCTACCCGGCGGAATATCCCGCGCCGGGAGAGAACGCGGTCAGCGCGACCCTGCGCCAGGTGTTCTCTGCTGTCAGGCGCTATTTCTGGATGGCGGCGGCGATCCTCGGCATCTGTGTCGCGCTCTCAGTCGTTGCGACAATGCTCGACACGCCGCAGTATTCAGCGGCTTCAACGGTCCAGATCAACGATCAGAGCGACGAGGTTCTGGGTGGCGATTTCGAGACGCAGATCGCGCCGCCGTCAGACTGGGATACCGAGCGCTTTCTCAACACGCAGCTTGACGTCCTACGCAGTCGCGCGCTGGCCGAGCGGGTTGTCGATGCCCTTGACCTCGCCAGTCAGGAGCGCTTCTTCGCCGCGATGGAGGTCCCCGCGACCTCGCTCACCGGTACCGAGGCGCAGACGCGCAAATGGGCGATCGACCTGCTGCAGGGCAATCTCGATATCGAGCTCCGGCGCTCGACGCGCATCGCGCTGATCACTTTCACCAGCACCGATCCCGATCTTTCCGCGCGCATTGCGAACACCTTTGCCGAGGAGTTCATCCAGCAGAACCTCCAGCGCAGGTTCGACAGCTCTTCCTACGCGCGCAACTTCGTTGCCGAGCAGCTCGACGAGGCGCGTCGCGATCTCGAGCAAACCGAAGCCGCGCTCAACGAATATGCGCGCGGTGTCGGCCTGATCCGTACGCGCGACGCGGTGGCTCCCAGCGGGCCCGACCTTGCGACCGGCTCGGTCACGGCCTCCAGCCTGCTGCAGTACAACCAGGCTGCCATTCGTGCGCGCGAGAACCGAATTGCCGCGCAATCTCGCTGGGATGCGGTGCGCAATTCCGCGATCCTGTCGTCACAGCCGGTGTTGTCGCACCCGACCGTCCAGTCGCTGATGACGCGCCGGGCGGAGCTGGAAAGCGAGCTGCAAAGCGCGCGCGATCGCTATCTTCCCAGCCACCCCGCCATTGCGCGGCTTGAAGGCGACATTGCCGGCATCAACGCGCAGCTCGAGCGGACCGCGCGCGACGTGAGGCAGTCGATCCAGGCCGAATACCAGGCTGCCGCCGTGGCCGAGCAGAGGCTGCAGAACCAGGTCCAAGAAGCACGCGGGGCCACGCTTGCCGAACAGGACCAGTCGGTTCGCTACAACGTGCTTGCGCGCGAAGCGGACACGGCGCGTTCGATCTATGACGGATTGCTGCAGCGCTATCGCGAGCTCAACGCTTCTGCGGGCATCGCGTCGAGCAATGTAACCATCATCGACCGCGCCGAAGTGCCCAGCGCGCAGTCTTCGCCCAGCCTGACGCGCAACCTCGCGCTCGGCATCCTGATCGGACTTGCGCTGGCCGGCCTTGCCATCTTCCTGCGCGACCAGCTCGACGATGTGATCCACACGCCCGAGGACGTGGAGGACAAGCTGCGCCTTTCGCTGCTCGGTGTCGTGCCTCGCGCAGAGGACGGTGCGCCTATCGAAGCCCTGAGCAATCCGAAATCCGCGCTTTCCGAAGCCTACAACTCGATGCGGGGTGCGCTGCTCTATTCGACGCCGCGCGGGCTGCCCAAGATCATTGTCGTTACGAGCGCCCAATCCTCCGAGGGCAAGAGTACGACCAGTTTCGCGCTGGCTTCGGGCTTTGCGCGGATCGGGGTGGCACCGCTGCTGATAGATGCCGACCTTCGGCGTCCCGCGCTCCACCGCATACTCGGCGCCTCCAAGGACCGCGGTCTCACCAGCCTGCTCGTCTCGCAGGACGATCCGGCGAGCGCGACGGTCCCCGTTGAAATGGGTGACGCGTCATTCGACCTGATCCCGGCGGGCCCGGTGCCGCCGTCGCCTTCCGAACTTCTTGCATCGCCGCGAATGGCGCAGCTGCTCGAGCATTTCGCCGACAAATACGGCGTTGTGATCGTCGACAGCCCGCCGGTCCTCGGACTTGCCGACGCGCCGATGTTGTCGGCGATTGCCGATGGAACGGTCTTCGTGATCGAGGCAGACCGCGGCCGTAGCGGGGCGCTCAAGGCGGCGCTCAGGCGCCTTCGTGCGATGGAGCCCAACATCCTTGGCGCAGTGCTGGCGAAGTTTGATCCCTCGCGGGCGGACAACCGCTATTCGGCCTATTATGGCTATGACTATTACGCCTATGCCGAGGATGGCGGGCGAAAGGACGCATGAACGCGGGGCGTTTCCGCTGGCTCGCGACGCTGATGGCGTGCCTGTTCGCTATTCTCGCGATCTTTTCCGGTCTCGACCGCTTCAGCGAACACCAGCCAAGCGCCATCCGGCTCGTACCGAAGGTTTTTCGCGTGGACGCTCTACGCGTGGAAATTGCGCAGGCGGTAGCATCGGGGGATGCAGAGAAGGCAGAGGCGCTGGCAAGAAAGGCGATCCTTGCCGGACCCCATGACGCGCGCGGACCTGCCTTCCTGGGCGCGGCAAGGCTTCTGTCAGGCGAACATTCCTCGGCGAACGAGGCATTTGTGGTCGCCCGCAGCATGGGGCTGCGCGAACCGCTGGTGCAGGCCCATTTCTTCGATGCCGCCTTGGCCGATGGTGACTACGCAGAGACGGCGCGCCAGCTGGATATCCTGCTGCGAGCGCATCCCCGGCTGGCCCGCATCGAATATTTCTTCACCTCGCTCGAAGCGAGCGAGGAGGGCAGGGCCCAGCTGGCCGCGAGGCTCGCGGATGACCCGCTCTGGTCGGGGTCATACCTCGGCGATTTCCGTGCCAGTGACGAGGTGCTGCGTTCGCGGGCGCGCTTCCTCGCCGGAGCGGGCGAAGGCCTCGATCTATCTTGCAAGAGCGTCGAGCCGCTTGTGCGCGAGCTGACCCAGCGCAACTACTTGCGAGAGGCGCGGGATATCTCTCGGACCTATTGTGCCAGACGAAACCAGGGCGGTCTGCTTGCTGATCCGCAATTCGAGGAGCTCGGCAACGGGAATACCTTCGGCTGGAGAAGACATGGCAGCGGCGATGTCCGTATCGCTTCGGTCGGTGAGGGCAACAAGTCGGTCGAAATCGAGAACCGGGCGGGCGTAACGCGCCTCGTCCTTTCGCAAGCGATCGTGCTTGAGGCGGGCGAGTACCGCGTCTTCGGCAGCGTGGCCGGTGCAAATGCGGATCGCGTGCTGATTTCTGTGACCTGTTCGGTCCCCGGCAGACCGCGCGGCGTAGGCGGCGCGCTGGGCCGTGGCCAGCTCGTCAGCGCGCCCGATTGCGCCGATCAGGTTCTGGGCATCTGGCTGAGGCCGGGGAACGGTGCGCTGCGTCTCGACGACATGCGCATGGAGCGCGTGGGCGACTAGTTTTCGAGCAAGGCGCTGTAGAGCGCTTCCCATCTCGCCGAGACCAAATGCGCGCCGAATGGGCCGGACGCCAGCTCGAGAGCCGCGCGCGACATGTCCTTCCATTCCGCGTTGGTGGCGCGAAAGCCACTGACCAGCGCCTCGCGTATCGAATTGCTTTCTGTACCGCAGCGGATCGCCGCGCCTTGCGCAAACCCTTCGGGCAAATGGCAGTGCTCGGTCATGATCGTGGGGACGCCAGCGGCCCAAGCCTCGAGGATTACCATCGGCAGGCCCTCGCTGTGGGAGGGAAGGACGAGGAACCGCGCGAGGTCCAGCAGTGCCGCCTTTTGCGAGCCGAAGGCCGTTCCGACGAATTCGATCCCCGCCTCGCGGTGCTCGCGCATGGTCCGCTCGAGCATGTCGACACCCGCGTCATCGCCCCATCCGGCAATCGTGAGCGTAGCGCCCTCGGGCAGGTCCGGTCGGGCGGCGAGCCATGCCCCGATCAGCGCAGCGAGGTTCTTCTTCTCGTGAATCCTGCCAATGTAGAGGGCGTTCGGACCCCGCGTGGTGTCGTCAGGCGCCGCTATGGCCGGCGCAGGATTGGGGATGGTCGCGATCCGCGCTCCGCGGGTTTCGCGGGCGATGTCGTCAGCCTCGGCATCGGTCAGTGCATGGAATGCGGCGGCCGAGCGCCAAGCGCGTTTCTCCCACAGCGCGCGGGCGAAGTGCTTCTTCCATGCATTGCGCGAGGTTATCCATGGATCGAGCATGCCGTGCGGGCTGATGACGAGCGGCTTGCCCGTGGCATTCGCCCAGTCGCCCGCCGCGTGTGTCGGGTGCTGCCAGATGCCATGGAGATGCAGCAGATCGAGCCGCGCATCCTCGATCGCTTCGGGCAGGTCGGGGGAGAAGCCGAAAGCTTGCGGCCCGGACTGGTCGACCAGATGCGTCTCGAATTCGGCAAGACGCCAAAGGTCGTCGGAGGTCGATTCCTCGCGCAAGCCCAGAACGACAGGCTCAGCTCCGAGCTCGCCGAGCATCTTCGCCTGCGCGACGACCGCCTCGAACACGCCCCCGTTGCGGCGCGACACCCACGAGGACAGCAGGCCTATCCGCCTGCCGACAAGTGGGTGTGCTCGGCTCAGGCCTCGACGACCTTCTGTTCGATGGCACCGAAGATCGAGTGGCCCTCGGCGTCCTTCATTTCGACGCGGACGGTGTCGCCGGGCTTCATGAATCCGGTCTTGGGTTCGCCGTCGGCGATGGTCTCGATCATGCGGATTTCGGCGATGCAGCTGTAGCCGAGACCGCCTTCGGAAACGGGCTTGCCTGCGCCGCCATTCTCGTCCTGGTTCGAGACCGTGCCCGAGCCGATGATCGTGCCGGCCGACAGGTTACGCGTCTTGGCAGCATGTGCGACGAGGTCGGCAAGGCTGAAGGTCGCATCGACACCGGCATTGGCCCGGCCGAATGCTTCGCCATTGTAGTCAACCATCAGCGGCAGGTGGATGACGCTGCCCTTCCACGCATCGCCAAGTTCGTCGGGCGTGACGGCGACGGGGCTGAATGCGCTTGCAGGCTTGGACTGGAAGAAGCCGAAGCCCTTGGCGAGTTCGCCCGGTATGAGGCCGCGAAGGCTCACGTCGTTGACCAGCATGACGAGCTTGATGTGACCGGCTGCGTCCTCGCTCGATACACCCATCGGGACGTCGTCGGTGATGACCGCGATCTCACCTTCCATGTCGCAGCCCCACTTGGTGTCCTTCAGGGGGATGTCGTCGCGCGGGGCGAGGAAGTTGTCGCTGCCGCCCTGGTACATGAGCGGATCGTGGTAGAAGCTCTCGGGCACTTCGGCACCGCGCGCCTTACGCACCAGTTCGACGTGGTTGATATAGGCCGAGCCGTCCGCCCACTGATAGGCGCGCGGCAGCGGCGAATGCGCCTCGCGTTCGTGGAAGCGTTCGCAGGGCACTGCCTGGTGTTCGACATCCGTGTAGAGCGCTTCGAGACGGGGTGCGACCTCGCCCCAATTGTCGAGCGCATACTGCAGGGTCGGAGCGATATTGTCGGCGGCGCAGTAGCGGGTGAGGTCCTTGGAGACGACCACCAGCTTGCCGTCGCGGGTTCCGTCCTTGAGCGTGGCGAGTTTCATGGGTGTCCTCTCTTATTGGTTTTCAGGATTGTCGGGTTGCACGTCCGGATGGGCGCGCTGGAATTCGGGAAGCGCGAGGCAGGCCGCCTCGATCCGCTCGATATGCGGCTTGTCGCTGAAGTCGAAGTCGAACCGGCGGGCGTTGTAGACCTGCGGGAGCAGGCAAACTTCGAAGAAGCCCGGTGCATCGAACAGGAAATCGCCGGTGCCCAGCTGCGCGAGGCGAGCCTCCAGCGGTTCGAGCGTGCGGGCGAGCCAATGGCGATACCAGACGCCGATTTCTTCCTGCGACTTGCCGTACTCGTTCGCGAGGTACTTCAGCACGGGCAGGTTGAGCGGGGCGTGCAGCTCGGTCGCGATGGCATAGGCCAGCTCGCGCGCCACATAACGGTCCTCGATATCGGTCGGAAGCAGCGGACGATCCGGGTAGGCCTCGTCCAGCCACTCGATCTGCGCCATCGACTGGACGCGGTCCTTGCCGTCGACTTCGAGCAGCGGGACCGAGCCGAAGGGGTTGCGGCTGGTGAAGGCCTCGCCCTTCTGCTCCGCTTCGAGCAGGTTCACCGGCACATACTCGTATGCCAGCCTTTTCAGCTCCAGCGCAATGCGCAGGCGGTAGCTGGTCGAGCTGCGATAGTAGCCGTGCAGGCGGATCATGCGGCCTCTCCTACAGCTTGGAACGGATGGAACACGGTCCTGGCGGAAAATCCGCCGGACGCACCAATCCCGCCAAAGCTGCGGGTTTCAGCGGGATGGAGCGTGCTCATTTGCCCCTGATGCTCCATTTCCGAAAAGTAGGAAAGGGCATCAGAATGCGGCGATCCCCGTGATGGCGCGGCCCAGGATCAGCGCATGGACGTCATGCGTGCCCTCGTAGGTGTTGACCGTCTCGAGGTTCACCATGTGGCGGATCACCTGGTATTCTTCCGAAATGCCGTTGCCACCGTGCATGTCGCGGGACTTGCGCGCGATATCGAGCGCCTTGCCGACATTGTTGCGCTTCACGATGCTGATCATGTCGGGCGAGAACTTGCCTTCGTCCATCAGGCGGCCGACGCGCAGCGAACCCTGCAGGCCGAGCGCGATCTCGCTCATCATGTCGGCGAGCTTGAGCTGGTAAAGCTGTTTCGAGGCGAGCGGCACACCGAACTGCTGGCGGTCGAGGCCGTACTGGCGCGCTGCGTGGAGGCAGAACTCCGCCGCTCCAAGCGCCCCCCAGCTGATGCCGTAGCGCGCGCGGTTGAGGCAGCCGAACGGGCCCTTGAGGCCCTGGACTTCGGGAAGGAGGGCATCTTCGCCCACTTCGACCTCGTCCATCACGATCATTCCGGTGGTGCTGGCGCGCAGCGAGATCTTGCCTTCGATCTTGGGAGCCGACAGGCCCTTCATGCCCTTTTCGAGCACGAAGCCGCGAATGCCGCCGCCATGTGCCTCACTCTTCGCCCAGACGACGAAAACATCAGCGAAGGGCGAGTTCGAGATCCAGGTCTTCGAGCCGGAAATGACATAACCGCCGTCGACCTTCTTGGCGGTGGTCTTCATTCCGGCGGGGTCCGAACCTGCATCGGGTTCGGTCAGGCCGAAGCAGCCGATCAGCTGGCCACTGGCGAGGCCGGGGAGGTACTTCTTGCGCTGTTCTTCCGAACCGTATGCGTGGATCGGATACATCACGAGGCTCGACTGGACCGATGCCATCGAGCGATAGCCGCTATCGACCCGCTCGATCTCGCGCGCGATCAGGCCGTAGGCGACATAGCTGGCACCTGCGCCGCCATATTCTTCCGGAACGGTCGCACCGAGGAGGCCCGCTTCGCCCATCAAGGGAAACAGCTCGGGAGCGTCCTTCTCGGTCGAGAAAGCCTCGATCACACGCGGCTGCAATTCGCCTTGCGCAAAACCATGCGCGGCATCGCGGATCATCCGCTCTTCCTCGGTCAGCTGATCGTCGAGGTTGAAGGGATCGTTCCAGTCGAACGGCACCATGCCAGCCATGTGGTCTCCTTTGTAACTTGTCAGGCCGATGGCAGAGGCGGCGGGCCGGTGCAAGGCCAGAAGTCAGCGATTTCAGGCTGCCTCCGGCTCGCCCGGCACGAGGAGCGTATACTGCGCTTCGTCGCACAGGCCCGTCACCCATTCGTCGCCCACCTTGAGCCATGCATGGAAGCGCGCCTTGCCGGTCTCGTCGTGTTGCGTCCCGAGGAACAGGCTGGAGGCAATTCCGCGGCGTTCGAGCATCCAGCGTCCGGCCAGTGCCTGCGGGAGACAGTTGGGGGCACCGGGCACATTGTTGAGTGCCCGCATGATCGCCAGGCGGACGCGGCGGACCTTTTCGAGGTCGCCCGACTTCTCGCTTGAGCGGCCAACCGTCCCGAAGCGCGAGCGCCACCGGCGCGGCGGTACGTTACCGATCAGGAGCTTTGCATAGAGCACGAGCACCATCGCCTCGAGCGAGGCGAGTTTGTCGGCGCTATCGAGCGCGAAAAAGGTGCGCAGCTTGGACATCGGCCGGCAATCATACCATGCATCGCCGGTCTTGGCTTCAATTCACATGCGCAAGCGCCTTCTTGCAGTCCTCGGCACATTCGCGGCACATCTTCGCGCACAGCGCGCAATGCGGGTTGTCATGGCCTTCGCATTCGGCCGCGCAGGTCTCGCAGGCCTTGATGCAGGTTTCGAGCTGGGCGCGAAGGACGTCGATATTCTGGGCGGTGCGGCGCACGGCGAGCCTTGCGGTCGCAGCGCAGACATCGGCGCAATCGAGGCAGTTGCGGATGCACTGCGCCATGTCCATCTCCTCGGCCACGCAGGCATCGGCGCAGCTGGTGCAGAAGAGAGAGCAAAGCATCGCATGGCGCGCTGCGAGGACGAGCTCTTCGGTCTTGTCCTGAACCTGCGGGTGGTTCTGGATCATTTGCTGGAGTGACATGCGAAATCCTTTCCTTGATGGTTCAATCAAGGAATGGGGCAGGGGGAAGGTCGTTCCTGATCAGTCGTCTAGTGGTGCCGCGCAGCCCTATGGACCGTTTCCAGGACCTCTGCCGGGGGGCAGGGCTTGGACAGGGCCCGTGCCTGCGGGAAGCGGCTTGCCACTTCCTGCGGTGTGATTTGGCCAGAATGGAAAATGACCGGCACGTCTTCGGCCATCATCTGTTCGGCCAGCGGGTAGACGATGCCGTCACCCAGCTGCACGTCAAGGATGGCCACGTCCGGCTTCATCTTCTGGTAGGCGAGCATCGCGCTCGACAGGTCGTCGAAGGGGCCTTCGACAAGGTAGCCGGCTTCGGCCACGGTATCGCACAGATCGTATCCCACGATCAGCTCGTCTTCTGCGACAAGCACTCTAAGCTGCTGTCCCATCCAGCCTCTCCTCGCTCAATCGACCCAACCCAATTAATGTGCCGAAGAGAAGAAGGTTCCGGAGCTCAGGCTCCGGCGCCGTACTTGTCGGAAAACTCGGCCGATTTGCCCTCGGCGAGGAGCTTCGCCTGACCGACCCAATCGTCGCGGCGGATACGGCCCTGGAATCGGCCGAGCTCTGCATCGATGCGGTCGATCTTGGCGTCGTCCCAGGCGGCGATCTGCGCGAAACTGGTGACACCGAGGCCGTTCAGCACGGCGACAAGCTTCGGCCCGACGCCCTTGATGCGCGTCAAATCGTCACCGCCGTTCGCAGTCGCTTGCGTTAAGGTCTCGTCACGTTGTGCGGCAGGTGCGCTTTCCACCAGCGCGGCGTTGCGCTGGGCGCGCTCCGCACCTTCGTCGAGCACGTCCTTGCTTGCGCCAGTCACACGCGTGCGGCGATTGGTGCGGAACAGGAACCACGCAACGACCAGCCCGATGACCAGTGCGATCGCCAGCAGGATCCAGTTTTCGGCGAGCAGCTCGCTCATGTGTCGTTACCTTCCTTCTTGATTGCGACAGGGGCACGGCCCCATAGCGCCCAGCCGAGCGTGAGGCCAACTCCGTAGGCCACCAGCATCAGGGCGATTGTTTCGAACCATATCGGCATCAGCGGCTCCCTCTCACCTCGGGCCCGGCGTGTCGACCGGCGTAGGCTGCAGCGGCTTCATTTGGATCACGCGGAACTCGATGCGGCGGTTGGCGGGATCTTCCGGCGTGAGGCCGGGGATCGGCTCGCTCGAACCGAAACCGCGGGCACGCAGGCCTTCGCGCGGAATGCCTCGGCGAACCAGCGCCTCGCGAACCGCGCGCGCCCGGTCCATGCTGAGGGCGGTATTGTCGGGTTCGCTGCCCGAACGATCGGTATGGCCGGTAATCGCAATGATGGCGCCTAGACACGGACGCAGGGCCGTCGCGACTTCGTCGACCAGCAGCCGGCTGGCGGGCACGAGAGCAGCGCTTCCTTCCTCGAACCGGATCGTGCGCACCCGCAACAGGCCGTCGACGTCTTCCTGGCAGTGAAGCGGCTCGAATTGACGCTCGCCGCTCTCGGCATTGACTGTGCCGTCGATCCAGCTGATTCCGCCGACGCCGGAAACTCCAGCTACGGTCTGAGCGGCTCTTGTGCGTGCCTCTTCGTCGAGCTTCTCGCCTCCCGAGAGGACCGGATGGCGAGAGGGATGACCGAAACGGTTGGAGAAGCGCGCCTTGACCGATGGCAGCTCGGCATCGGCCAAAGCCTGCTCGCTTTGCTGCGCCAATCTTTCGGCCAATTCTTCCGCATTGCCCGAAGTGCCGGCGACAAGGCCGATCGCGACGACCGACAAGGCCCCGAGTGGGATGAGAAAGCGCTGGAACATCACTCCGGGCTCTTAGCCGCGCAGCGCGCCGCCTGCCAAGCGCCCAGTCTACCCTTCTGGCGCTCTTCCCACTTCATGAAGATGGGCGCCGGATGACGAGTTTTCGCTCCGGGCACTCAGGCGCCTTCGTTTCCAGGGGCAGTCTTGTCCTTGCTCTGGCTCTTCTGGAACAGCACCCTGTCTTCCGGGCCGAAGCCGCGCTTCCAGATCACGTAGCCATATGTGGCGAGGATCGCCGGGATGCCGAATATGAGCTCGGCCCATTCGGGCAGTTGCGTGGCAATGAAGCCGACGACCACGGCTGGGCCGGTCGCCCAGACAAGTGCCCAGCGCCAGTTTGCAACCGGCGCCTTGAGCAGCGATTTCAGCAGGAGCGCCTTGACGAGGCTCGAAGTACCCAGTGCGATGAACAGCGCGAGCGCGGCACCTGCCGCCTTGAAGCCTTCGTCCAGGCCGAGATTGTCGGCCAGCCTGATCAGACCAATCGTAAGTGCGCCCTGGAGCGTGATAATCCCGACCGAGATGGCGAGATTGCGCTTGCGGGCGATGTAGACGAGCACGCTTTCGGACACGACTGCCATCGACGCGATCACTTCGGCTGCGAGCAGCAGGGCGAGCGCGCCGGTACCGCCGACGATTGCCGGTCCGCCCAGACCCATGACGGCCTCGCCCGGAATGGCGAGCGCGAGCGCGATGCCTGCCTGAAGCGCGATGATCCAGAAGCCCACCTGGCGCACTTGCGCAGCAATTGCGCTCATGTTGCCGATCTTGAGGTTCTTGGTGATCACCGGCGACAGGATAGGCTCGAAGCTGGTTTTCAGCTTTTGCGGAACGCTGACGATTTCCTTCGCGAAGAAGTAGATGCCGACTGCGGCCGCGGAGGCCGACTGGCCCAGCAGGAACACGTCCAGCAGGCGGGTGCCGCGTTCGATCACGTCGGCGCCGATCAGCGGCAGCGCCCTGCTCGTCAGCTTGCCGAGATAGCGAGGCCGCGGACGCCACCCGCGCGGGAGGCCGTAGGTGCGAAGGAAGGACCATAACGCTGTCAGCAGACCGGCATAGATCGAGGCGAGGAAGGCAAGCGCGAGGCCGCCATCCTTCAGGAACGGGATGAAGAAGAACACCCCGACGCCGATGGAACGGGTCCAGGGTTCGACGATGGCGCGCGCACGGACCGTAGTGGCGATGTCGTAGCGGTAGGCCTGCGCCGCGAGCAGGATTTCTGTCAGCGCGAAAGCTGGGATCGCGGCGATCATCCCCATGTCGAACTGGCTGCCCGTCCCGTTCGGGAAGATGATCACGGGAAAAACCAGCAACATGCCTGCCGCCACGAGCGCAAAGGCGAAGGAGACCAGCATCCCGTCGAATACGAGATTGGCCGGGGTATCCTCGTGTTGTTCCGCACCTTCGGTGAGGCGCTGCGCGAGACCGCGTTTCTCGCCCAGAGCGCAGACGAGCGCGAATATCTCGATGACGACGAAGGCTGCTGCAAAGCGGCCCATGTCCTCGACCCCGTAGAGACGGTAGCCGATGAACAGGAAGGGGATATTGCCTAGCAGGCGGATCAGGAAGCCGAGCGTGTTGGTGCGTCCGCCCTTTGCGAGCGTCGCCATGTCGTCGCCTCCCTTTGCGGGATCGACCTCTTCCTGTGAGGTCTTGTCGTTCAAGCGTCGCTTTCCTGTTCGGCCTTGAGCGGACGGGACAGGATGTCCTCGACTACGGCCTTCGGATCGTCGCCTTTCAGGAGATCATAGACGGCGGTGACGATCGGCATGGCTACGCCCCGGCGCGCCGCCAGTTCGACCAGCACGGGCGCGGTGTGGGCTCCTTCCGCGACCGTGCGCCTGTCCGACATCAGATCCTGCGCGCTCTGGCCTTCGCCCAGCGCCTTGCCGAGCGAGAAGTTGCGGCTCGATGTGGACGAGCAGGTCAGCACGAGGTCGCCGAGACCGCACAGACCCGCAAGCGTTTCCGCACGAGCTCCAAGGCTCTCTCCGAAACGCAGCATTTCGGCATAGCCGCGCGCGATCAGGGCGGCACGCGCGTTCTGGCCCAGTCCGAGCCCGTCGACCACTCCGCAGGCAATGGCGAGGACGTTCTTCACCGCTCCGCCGATCTCGGCACCTGTCACGTCGTCGGAATAGTAAGGGCGGAAGGCAGGGCGAGCGACGACGGGTGCGATCCTTTCCCATTGCTCGCGGCCCTCGCTGCAGGCGAGCGTGACGGCGGTCGGCAGGCCGGCTGCCACCTCGTGGGCAAAGGTCGGGCCCGAAAGCACGGCGACAGCGCTTTCTCGGGCGGCGTCGCGTGCAACATGATTCATCAGGCGCCCTGTGCCGGCCTCGATACCTTTCGAACACAGTACGAGGTCGCGCGGATGCGCGGGCATGGCCTCCAGCACGCTGCCCATGTGCTGCGCCGGCGTCACGACCAGCAGTACAGCGAGCTGGGCCATGTCGGCGAGGTCGCCCGTTGCCGTGATATTCTCCGAGAGTTTCGCGCTCGGCAGGAACAGCGAGTTGGTGCGGGCAGAGTTGATCTCCTCGACCAGCTCGTCCTCGCGCGCCCAGATCAGGACATCGCGCCCGTCGCTGGCGGCCATCTGCGCAAGGGCAGTTCCCCACGCGCCTGCTCCGAGGATACCGACGCTCATGCCTTCACTCCCGCTCCGCGCACCGGTTCCGCATCTGGGTCCAGCGGCCAGCGAGGCCGCGCCGAGATCTCGAGCGGGTCGGGTGCGAATCCCTCCATGGAAAGACGTTCTACCCCCGCCCATGCGATCATGGCAGCATTATCGGTGCAAAGCTTGGGGGCGGGGCGGTGAAACGCATGCCGTGGTCACTTGCAACGCCTTCGAGCGCAGCGCGGACCGAGGCATTGGCCGCGACACCGCCGGCGACGACCAGCGTCTGGACGTCTTGCATGCCTTCGAGAGCAACTTTGAGGCGGTCCACGACGCAATCGATGGCTGCCTGCTGGAAACTCGCGGCGATATCCGCTGCTTCGTACTTGCCGCTCTCGTGCGCGCGCAAAACGGCGCTCTTGAGTCCGGCAAAGGAGAAATGCGGCTCTCCGCTGCCGACCATCGGGCGGGGGAGGGGAACGGCGCTTGCATCGCCTTCCCTCGCGATCCGTTCGACGGCGGGTCCTCCGGGGAAACCGAGGCCGAGGATCTTGGCGGTCTTGTCGAATGCCTCGCCCAGCGCATCGTCGATCGTCGTGGCGAGGCGGCGATACTGGCCGACACCATCGACGCGCAGGATCTGGCAGTGTCCGCCCGAGACCAGCAGCAATGCGTAGGGGAACCGGAGCGCTTCGTCGGCAAGGCGCGGGCTGAGTGCATGACCTTCGAGGTGGTTGATCGCGATCAGCGGCACGTCGCTCGCCATCGCAAGAGCCTTGGCGCTGACGAGGCCCACCATGACCCCGCCGATGAGGCCGGGCCCTGCAGTCGCTGCAATCGCATCGCAATCCTCAAGAGAAACGCCCGCATCCTCGAGCACGCCTACGATCATCGGCGCGAGGCGCTCTGCATGGGCGCGGGCGGCGATCTCGGGCACCACGCCGCCGAAGGGCGCGTGCTGCTCGTCCTGCGAGGCGATACGCTGCGCCACGATACGGCGCTCGCTATCCACGAGCGCGGCGGCGGTTTCGTCGCAGGAGCTTTCTATTCCGAGGACCAGGGCCATGGCGCTTCCCCTTAACGGTATCGCTCGCTAGGGCAAGCGCGCGTCATGACAGATAAGCCCTTCATCCGCCTCGGTACCCGACGTTCCCCCCTTGCCATGGCGCAGGCGGTCGAAACCCGCCGCCGCCTGTGCGAAGCGCATGGCTGGGACGAGGATGCTGTCGAACTGGTTCCGGTCATCGCCAGTGGCGACAAGATCCAGGACCGGCCGCTCGCCGATATAGGAGGCAAGGCGCTCTGGACGCGCGAGCTCGATATCTGGCTTGCTGAAGGACGCATCGATGCCGCTGTCCACTCGATGAAGGACGTCGAGACCATTCGTCCGCAGGGGATCGCCATCGGCGCGATCCTGCCGCGTGCGGACAAGGCAGATGTCCTGCTTGGTGCCCTTTCGATCGCTGCGCTCCCGCGCGGGGCAAAGGTCGGCACCAGCGCCCCGCGAAGGGCTGCGCAACTCCTGCACGCAAGACCTGATCTCGAGGTCGTGGGAATTCGCGGAAATGTCGCGACCCGCATTGCCAAGCTTGGTGCGGGCGAGGCCGATGCCACTTTCCTCGCAGCCGCCGGGCTTGAGCGGCTGGGCGAAACCGGTGTCGGTATCCGGCTCGATCCGGAAGAATGGCTGCCTGCACCAGCGCAGGCCGCGATCGGCATCGAATGCCGCAGCGGTGATGAGCAAACGCAAGGCTACCTCTCGGCGATCGATCACCGTGACAGCCGCGAGGAAGTGATGGCCGAACGTGCACTCTTGGAAGCACTCGGCGGCACCTGCCACAGCCCGATTGCGGTGCTGACCCGCCGGGAAGGCAGCGAATTCTCAATGACGGCGGCGATCTACAGCGCCGACGGGGCGGTCCGGGTGAGGGAAACCTCGAATTTCGCCGCGACCGACCTCGATGCAGCACGCGCTCTTGGCAGGAAGCTGCTCGAAAGCGCTCCGACCCATGTCACTGCCCTGTTCGGCGCGGCAGCGTAATGCGGCCGCTCTACGTCTTCCGGCCCGAACCCGGCCTCTCCGTCACGCTCGAGACGGCCGCCGCGCAGGGCCTCGAGGCCAGTGGGTGCCCGCTGTTCGAGGTAGAGCCGGTCGAATGGACGGTCCCGCCTGCGGATGATTTCTCAGGCCTCCTCGTCGGCAGCTCCAACGTGTTTCGCCATGGGGGAAAACGGCTGGACAAGCTCGCCTCGCTACCGGTCTACGCGGTCGGAGAAGCTACTGGCGATGGTGCGCGCGAGAAGGGCTTCATCGTCTCGCGTACTGGCAAAGGTGGTCTGCAGAAGCTCATCGACAACATGTCCGGCAAGGAGCGTCACCTTTTGCGCCTAGCGGGTGAAGCCATGGTCGACCTCGACCCGCCCGAAGGCATCACGATCGACACGCGCGTCGTGTATCGGACAGCGCCGCTCGAACTGGCCGACGATATCGCTTCCATGATGCGCGAGAGCGGCGGAGTGGCGCTGCTACACTCGGGTGAGGCGGCAAAGCGCCTCCGGGCAGAATGCGAAAGACTGGGTATCGACCGGAGCGCGATAACGCTCGCGGTTCTCGGCCCGCGGATCGCCGAGCTGGCGGGCGATGGCTGGGAAGCTGTCCACACCGCGCCGCAGCCTCTGGATGTCGAGCTACTGGCCATGGCCCAGGCTTTGTGCCAGTAGTTTAGGCGGGATTGATCGCACCGCCGAGGCAGGTGCGCGAAGGGTCGTGGATCGGAGTACAATGGAGAATTTCGTTAGCAATCGGCGGGCGCAGTCCAGCATGCGGCCCATGCTGCTTGCCGCTGCCGGGTCCTTTGCTCTGGGTGCCGCGATTGTCGGATACTTCGCCTGGCGCATGGATTCGGGCGAAGAGGCCGCGCAGGCGACCAGCAGCGAGCCACAGGCCGCGCTGACGTCGACCGCGACGCCTGGCAGTTCGCCTTCTCCCACGCCCACTGCGAGCGCAACCGAGGTTTCCGCCGAAGATGTCGAGCGTGTTGCCGAACAACAGGGCGGCCTCGACCAGCGCCTTGCAGCTGCCGAGCAGCGTCTCACTAGGCTCGACCTCCAGGCGCAGGCGGCGGCAGGCAACGCCGCGCGCGCCGAGGGCCTGCTGATCGCCTTCGCGGTGCGCCGCGCGATCGATCGCGGTGCCGAGCTCGGCTACCTAGCCGATCAGCTGCGCCTGCGCTTCGGCGATGCACTTCCCAATGCGGTCAATACGATCATCTCCTTCTCGCGCGAGCCGGTCACTCTCGACCAGCTGATCGCGCGGCTGGACGGTCTCGCACCGCAGCTGCAATCGGGCGACGATCGCGGCGGGTTTGAACGTTTCACGGAAGAACTCGGTGCGCTTTTCACGATCCGCCGCGAAAGCGCCCCTTCGCCTCAGCCGGAGATGCGCCTCGAACGCGCAAGGCTTTTCCTGCTCAGCGGCAGGCCAGACGATGCTGTGGCGGAAGTGCGTAATCTTCCCGGAGCCTCGCAGGCCGACCAGTGGCTGCGTGACGCGGAGCGTTATGCTTCGACCCAGCGCGCGCTCGACCTGATCGAAACCGCCGCCGTGCTGGAACCGCGCCGCCTGCGCGATGGTGCTGGTAACCGGATATCGCAACCTAGTCCCGCCGAGGAATAATCCCGGCGCAAGAACACGTCAGGCCTTCATCAGCTCGGGCACATCGCCCGACACGCCGCGTGCCTCGTCCATGAAGAACTTCTTGAGCCAGCCCGAGCGCTGGACTCCGGCCATGCCGAAACGTCGTACGGCGCTGGCGGTCTTGCCGGGTACGCCGAAGATGCGGGTCAGCGTGTCGGTTGCGCCCATGACCATGATTGAATCGAGTGCGCGCCATTTCTCGTAGCGCTCGAGAACCTGCGCATCGCCAAGGTCGAGGCCAAGGCGGCGCGCTTCTTCGAGTACCTCGACCAGTGCACCGACATCGCGCAGGCCGAGGTTGAGGCCTTGTCCTGCGATCGGGTGCATGCCGTGCGCACTGTCGCCGACCAGAGCCATGCGTTCCCCAATGATGCGCGCGGTGTGCTGGAAGCTCAGCGGATATGAGGTACGTCCGCTGTTGAGGCTGAGCGTGCCGAGAATATCGCCCATGCGCTTCTCGACTTCGGCGAGAAATGCCCGGTCGCCCAGCTTGAGCACGCCGGCTGCGTCCTTTTCGTCCACCGTCCATACCAGCGCGCTGCGGTGCTCCCCGTCAGGTCCGTCGAGCAGCGGGAGGAGGGCGAAGGGGCCGTCCTCGTAGAAGATCTCCCACGCGACGCCGCCGTGCGGCTTGGAGTGGTCGAGGCCGGTGATGATGGCGCGGTGCGAATAATCCCAGCTCGCCATCTTGAGTCCTTCTTCCTCGCGCGTGGGCGATCCGCGCCCTTCTGCGCCGATCAGCAGGTCCGCTTCGAGCACGGTCCCATCGGCCAGCGTGGCGCTGACCGAGAAAGCATCGCGATGACGCTCCACGACGTCGACGGGCGCGTGGAGCTTGATCAGCGGCTCGTCCTTGAGCGCTTCGAAAAGTGCGATGCGCAGCTGGCGATTGGCGAACATGCGGCCGAGCGTGCCCTCATGCGGCTCGGGCTGGAAATCGATGCTACCGGGCTTCAGCTGGTCGAGCACCGCGATGGATTCGATCGGGCATCCATGTTCTTCGAGCGCATCGGCAAGGCCGATATTTCGGAAGAGGCGCCAGCTCGCGGTCGAAATCGCCGAGGCGCGCCCGTCGAAGCCTTCGGCGGTCAGATCGGCCGGATCGGCGCGGTCGACGAGGTGGCTGGAAAGGCCTTTGCGGGCTGCGGCCAGTGCGAGCGTCGTGCCGACGAGGCCGCCACCGAGGATGAGCAAGTCGCGCTTGTCTGTCATGGGGGCAGTCCCTAATGCGCAGGGTGTGAGAGAAGCAAGCACAATGGACGGTTGGCGCGCGGGACTTGTCTTGCTGTTCCTGTTGCTGGCGAACCTCCTTCCGGGCCGCCTCGCTGCCCAGGAAGCACGCTTCGGCGACGACAATATCTCGGTGGAGCTCCGCAGCGACGGTGCGCCGGTAGCCGGCGAGACCTGGATGCTCGCCTTGCGATTTACGCCCAAGAGCCCCGAATGGCATGGCTACTGGTCCAATCCGGGCGATGCAGGTCAGGGGATGCAGCTTTCGCTCAACCTGCCCGAGGGATGGGAAGCGGGCGAGCCGCTCTATCCCGTGCCACAAACTCTGCTGATTTCCGGCCTGATGAACCACATTTACGAGGGCGAGTATGCCGTTCTCGTGCCCATCGAAGTGCCCGAGTTGGCAGCGGTGGCAAACATCGCTCCGATAACCGGCTTCGTATCCTATCTCGCCTGCACAGACCGGGTCTGCGTACCGCAGGATGCGGTTTTGCAAGCTCGGGAAGGCGGCGATTTCCGCAGCTGGCGTGCGCAGGTCGCGCCCGAACTCGACAGTACGGCGGGATTCGAAATCTCCGGTGACCGCCTGCGTGTCGGCATTCCGCTGCCCGAGGGCCTGGATTTCACCGAGGTTCACCTCTTCATCGAGAATACCGATCTCGGCGCCGGCGTCTCGCCAGACTATGCCGCAGTCCAGACGCTGGTGAGCGAAGGCAATCTGCTGGTCGTCGAAGTGCCGCTCAAGCGCTTGGGCAAGTCGGACGATGTGCCACAGCCCGAGAAAATCGGGGGCATATTGTCTTTCGGGAACGGGCAGGGGGTACGGTTCGAGGCAGACCCGCGCGACGTGCCGCTCGAGAATGTGAAACCGATCCGCGGCGCGGTCGAGATGCCTCCCCTGTGGTTGCTGCTCCTGGCCTCGCTCGTCGGCGGCCTGCTGCTTAACATCATGCCCTGCGTCTTCCCGATCCTCAGCCTGAAGGCGCTTGCGCTGGCCAAGGCTGGCGGCGAGGAAGCCGCCGCGCGGCGAGACGCGATTGCCTATACAGCGGGTGTCGTTCTCGCCTGTGCAGGCCTCGGCGCGGCGATCCTCCTGCTGCGTTCTGCGGGCGAGCAGGTCGGCTGGGCCTTCCAGCTTCAGGAGCCGCGTGTGGTCGGCGGCCTGTTCCTCCTGATGCTGGCGATCACTGCCAATTTCCTCGGCCTGTTCCAGGTGCCGGGCATGGCGATTGCCGGCGGAAAGCAGTCGGTACGCGGTTCGTTCGGCACCGGGCTGCTGGCAGCCTTCGTCGCCACGCCGTGTACGGGCCCTTTCATGGCGCTCGCCCTGGGTGCTGCCCTCGTGCTCCGTCCGATCGAGGGTTTCGCGATCTTCACTGCGCTCGGCGTGGGCCTTGCCCTGCCCTTCCTCCTGCTCGGCTTTATTCCGGCATGGCGCAGGAAACTGCCGAGGCCGGGTCCATGGATGGAGCGCTTCCGCCGCTGGATGGCGATCCCGATGGGACTGACCGTTCTGGCCCTCGTGTGGCTGCTGACGCGCATCGCCGACACGTTCTGGCTGGTCATGCTGGGGATTGTCGCCGCTTTGGTCCTCGCGCTGCTTGCCTCGCTCGGTCAGCGCCAGGCGAAGGGCCTCGGCGGCGGGAAGCTGTTCTTCGCCGCCATCGTGGCACTATCGATCTTCGCCCTCTCGATCTTCCCCGAACCGGAGCCGCGCGAGGTGCAGGCCGAAAGCAGCATCCATGCGCCTATCTCTTTTTCGGAGAGTGCACTGGCCGAGGCCCGTGCGAGCGGCAGGCCCGTCTTCGTCTGGTTCACCGCCGACTGGTGCGTCACCTGCAAGGTCAACGAAAGCGTCGCCATCGAACGCGAGGAGACGCTGGCGGCATTCGAGGCGGCCGATGTGATCACCATGCGAGGCGACTGGACCCTAGGCGACGAGGAAATCGCCAACTTCCTGTCTTCGCAGGGCGCAGCGGGCGTTCCACTCTATCTCTGGTACGCGCCCGGAGAAGACGCGCGGCAATTGCCGCAGGTGCTTACTCCGGCGATGCTTCAGGAGCTGGCGGCGGAGTGATCTCGCCTGCGCAGCGGCTGATGAACTCGGCCGGCCGCTGGCTTCCGTTGAGCCTCAGCGATCCAGCCCCGGGAACGGTAGCTTCCACCGAGCGCGGACCGGTCAGGACGTCGAGCCGGGGGTCGTCGGCAGCAATGGTGCCGCGCCAGAGCCACACCTCGCCTTCCTGTGCGGCATCGATCCAGAGACGTTCGACATGGCCGTTGCCGATGAGCGCGAGCACAGCCTTCGCATCCGGATCGGCCGCGACATAGCGGCGGTAGACCAGCGTGCCGTCCTCGCAGCCGAGCGAGAGGAGGGGCATTTCACCCGGCTTTCCATAGAGCAGGCGCCCGCTTTCCGGGCTCGTGGCCCAAGTCGCGCCCTCGGCATCGGGCGAAGCAATCGGTGTGGACGGTGCCTGCCGCTCGTCCGCTATCTGCGTGCGCGTGACGTAATCGTCCGAGGCGGGCGGCTTGCAGGCCGCGAGCAAGGAGAACGCACAAAGAGCGACGAAGCGTGGCATGGCTGCAGCTATGATTGTCGGGCGGCTCCGGTCAACGCGCGCGGATGAATTCGCGCAGGTCTGCGGTGAGTTTTACCCGGTCCTCGTCGCGCACATACATCATGTGGCCCGCGTCGTAATATTTGAACGTCAGGCGGTCCTGCGGGATGCCGAAGCGGTTGAGAGAATACTCCGCGCCGAAGAAGGGCGTGGCGAAGTCGTACCAGCCCTGCGCGTTGAACAGGCGTAATTGCGAGTTCTCGCGCATTGCCTTGCCTATGAACGGAGCGACGTTGAGATAGGCGTTGCGGCCCCAGCCCTGGCCCAGCGACCAGTCCCAGTAGCGCCCCGGTTCGCGCCCGATCGACTGGTATTCCCTGTCCGTTTCGAAGCCGAGGCCTTCGCGCAGCCACTGATTGACCGCTGCGGTATAGCCTGCATCGATGCCATAGAAGCTGGGGTCATTGTCAGGCGTCTCGCCCGCATTGTCGTAGTCGCGGCCCGTGTAGCGCGCATCGAGACGTCCGATGGTGAGGCCGCGGTCGCGCAGCAGCTCCTTGTAGAAGCGCTGGCTGGTCACACGCAGGTTCGCCTGGTCGAGATAGGTTTCCGAAAGTCCGGTCAGCCGCGAAAGCTCGGCGCGGACCGCGGCACGCTCTGCAGCGGGGAGGTCCTGCCCCTTGAGTAGCGCGGTTGCATAGGGGCCGATGGCGAACTGGCGCGCTTCCTCGGCGATGGCCTCGACCGAGGGAGCCTGGACCTTGCCGTGGTAATAGGCCGCTGCCGCCATGTTGGGCAGGGTGACGATATAGGCCATCTCATTGCCCGGCGTAGGCTCGCGACCGGCGAAGTCGAGGATCGTGGAGACGAGGATCAGTCCATTGAGCGCGACATCGTTGAAGGTGCCGCCTTCGAGCTCGTCCACCACCATCGCTGTGCGCGTGGTGCCGTAGCTTTCTCCGCCGAGATACTTGGGGCTGTTCCAGCGGCCATTGTCGTTGATCCAGCGGCGGATGACCTGTGCGACGGCACGGGCATCCTGCCTTAGGCCGTAATATTTCTCCGGGTCCGTGCCCTTGGTGAGATAGCTGAAGCCCGTGCCCGGCGGATCGATGAAGACGAGATCGGCAACGTCGAGCAGGCTGTCGGGATTGTTGAGCAGCGGGTAGGGCGGAGCGCCGTCGTCGCGTGCGTCTGAGGGAATGCCGACGCGCTTGGGTCCCCATGCGCCCATCTGCAGCCAGACGGAGCCCGAGCCAGGGCCGCCGTTGTAGATGAAGAACACGGGCCGGGATGTATCGCGAGGGTTCTTCACATAGCTGGTGGTGACGATGACGGCTTCCTGCTTGCCGTCGTCTCCTTCGAGGATCGTCTCGCGCACGGTTGCGCGGTAATTGATGCGCTGGCCGCCAAAGGTGCCGGTAAGGTCGCGCGTCTTTACCTGCGACTCGATAGTCGCCGAAGCAGCGGAGGAGGTCTCAGGCTTCTCCTGGGCGGCGAGGGGAGCAGAAAGGGCGAGGGCCGTTGCGGCGGCTAGCAGGCGCGTGATCATGCTGACGCTATGGCAAAGCAGCGGCCCCGCGTAAATTCATAGCTATTCGGCGGGCTTCACGAACTTCATCATGAAGCGGTCGGTCTTGCCGCGGATTGCCGGATCGAAGACGCTGGTGTCGTAGTCGTCTTCGGGATTGGCGAGCATGCTGCTGGCATCTTCCAGAACGAAGCCGGCCGCTTCGAAATCGGTCCGCACGACCGAAGGAGCGATGCGGTGCGTCTCGTCAGCGATGGCGCGGGTATCGCCTTCCTTGCCTGCATGGTCGATCACACCCACCACGCCCCCGGGTTTCATCGCGGCAAAGAGTTCTGCGAGGAACTCCTGAGGTTCGGAGCGGGGGATCCCGAACTGTTCCGATTCCCAATACACGTCGTGGTAGTTGAGATTCATGATGGCGAAGTCGAACCGGTCCGGTCCGGGAGTGAAGCTTTCAAACGGATACCGCTCGACCGCGATGCGCGGCTCGCGTTCCGAAAGCGCGTTCCATGCTTCCTCGTCGTAGAATTGCTCGGGCTCGAGCGCGGTTACGCTGCCGTTCTCGCCGACTGCGCGCACCAGGATTTCTGCCCAGTATCCGCCGCCCGAAATCACGTCGACGGCATCGTCGCCTTCCTCGAGGCCGAAGAAGGCGAGCACTTCTGCAGGTTTGCGGTTGGCATCGAGTTCACGTGCAGCCTCGGGGCGCGCTTCATTCGCGACCGCCGAGTTCAGGGTTTCAACCGAGAGAGTCGTATCTGCTGCGGCCTTGGCAGATCCGTCGGTGGCTGGCTGCGAACAGGCCGCAATTGAAAAGGCGAGCGCGGTACTCAGTATCAGCTGCGACTTCATGGTTTCTCCCCTTGCCGTATGCGCGACGCAGCTTGGACGCCGCGCGCGCTGGAGAGAACCCCTCGGCTCTACGCTGATCGAACGGACGGGTGCGCTGGTCGAAGGATCAGGGCTTGCCGCCCATCCGCTTGTAGCGCGTCTTGCCGTAGCGGGTCTTGCGCGTGCCGGGGCGGCCCGCATCGCTGCGACCGACGCGCGGAGCCTTCTTTTCCTCGTCGCCGAGCCCGAGCTCGTCGTTCTCGAGTCGCCGGATTTCGTCGCGCAGGCGGCCTGCTTCCTCGAACTCGAGGTCGGCAGCAGCAGCGCGCATGCGTTTCTCGAGGTCTTCGATATAAGCGCGCAGGTTGTGGCCGACGAGATTGTTGCGCTCGTCATCGCCGGTGTCGACAGTGACCCCGTCCTGTGCGGCGGTGTGCGCCACGATATCGGCGATATTGCGCTTGATGGTCTTCGGCGTGATCCCGTGTTCTTCGTTATACGCCTTCTGCTTTTCACGGCGGCGGTCGGTTTCCGCCATTGCGCGTTCCATCGAACCCGTCACGCGGTCGGCATAAAGGATCACGCGGCCTTCGACGTTTCGCGCCGCGCGGCCGATGGTCTGGACGAGGCTGGTTTCGCTGCGGAGGAAGCCTTCCTTGTCCGCATCTAGGATGCAGACGAGGCCGCATTCGGGAATGTCGAGGCCCTCACGCAGGAGGTTGATGCCCACTAGCACATCGTAAACGCCGAGACGCAGGTCGCGGATCAGCTCGATACGCTCCAGCGTCTCCACGTCGGAGTGCATATAGCGCACACGCACGCCCGCCTCGTGCATGAATTCGGTGAGGTCTTCCGCCATGCGCTTGGTCAGCGTGGTGACCAGCGTGCGGTAGCCCATCTTGGCGGTCTTCTTGCATTCCTCGATGCAGTCCTGGACCTGGTCCTCGACCGGCTTGATCTCGACCGGCGGGTCGATGAGGCCGGTGGGGCGGATGACCTGTTCGGCAAAGACGCCGCCCGTTTGCTCCATCTCCCATGTGCCGGGAGTGGCCGATACGCAGAAGGTCTGCGGGCGCATGGCATCCCATTCGTTGAAGCGAAGCGGGCGGTTGTCGATGCAACTGGGCAGGCGGAAGCCGTATTCGGCGAGCGTGATCTTGCGCCGGTGGTCGCCTTTGGCCATCGCGCCGATCTGCGGCACGGTCTGGTGGCTCTCGTCGACAAAGAGCAGCGCGTTCTCGGGCAAATATTCGAACAGCGTCGGCGGCGGTTCGCCCGGCAGGCGACCGGTGAGAAAGCGGCTGTAGTTCTCGATTCCCGCGCAGCTACCGGTGGCAGCGATCATCTCGAGATCGAAATTTGTTCGCTGTTCGAGCCGCTGGGCCTCCAGCAGTTTGCCTTCCTCGTGCAGTTCCTTGAGCCGTTCGGCGAGCTCGAACTTGATGGCCTCGCTGGCCTGTTTCATCGTCGGGCCGGGCGTGACGTAGTGCGAGTTCGCATAAACGCGCACCTTGTCGAGGCTCGCGCCCTTCTTGCCGGTGAGCGGGTCGAACTCGCTGATTTCCTCGATCTCGTCACCGAAGAAGCTGATCCGCCAGGCCATGTCCTCGTAATGCGAGGGGAAGATTTCGAGACTGTCGCCGCGCACGCGGAAGTTGCCGCGCGCAAAGGCGGCGTCGTTGCGCTTGTATTGCAGGGCGACAAGCTTGCGGATCAGCTCGCGCTGATCGACTTGCGTATCCTTCTTGATGTCGAAGATCATCGCCGAATAGGTCTCGACCGAGCCGATACCGTAGAGGCAGGAAACCGAGGCGACGATGATGACGTCGTCGCGCTCCAGCAGCGCGCGCGTGGCCGAGTGGCGCATCCGGTCGATTGCCTCGTTCACCGAGCTTTCCTTCTCGATGTAGGTGTCCGACCGCGGCACGTAGGCTTCGGGCTGGTAGTAATCGTAATAGCTGACGAAATACTCGACCGCGTTTTCGGGGAAGAAGCTCTTGAACTCGCCATAGAGCTGCGCTGCGAGGATCTTGTTCGGCGCGAGGATCAGGGCGGGGCGCTGCAGCTCCTCTATGACCTTGGCCATGGTGAAGGTCTTGCCCGAACCGGTGACACCGAGGAGGACCTGCGTCTGCTCGTCCTCGCGTGCCGAACCAACCAGTTCGGCGATCGCAGTCGGCTGGTCGCCCGAGGGCGTGTAATCGCTGACGAGCTTGAATTTCTTGCCCGGCATCGACTTTTCCGGACGCGCGGGTTTGTGGGGGACAAACTCGCCAGTGGTGTCGGGTTCTTCGAGGCCGCGCCTGATTACGAGTTCTGCCATGCGCGCACATATGGGGTACGCCTTAATGGCGTGCAATGACGGGTTGTGCGCACCCGAGCGCCTGCCTAGCCTTTCTGCGATCAGACCGGGAGATTTCCGATGCGCGCACCCCTTGCGAAACTATCCGCGACCCTTGCGGCCTCGTTGGTCCTGACAGCATGCGGGAGCCCGGATCCCGACACTGACGGTGACGGTACGATCAGCATGGAGGAAGCCCAGGCGAGCATGGAGGCCAGCGGTGCAGTGAAGCCTCAGCCGGGCCAATACCGGGCCTCGGTCGAATTGGTGGACTTCCAGGTCCCGGGGGCACCGTCCAATGCCAAGGACATGATGCAGGGCATGTTCCAGCGCAGCTTCGAATACTGCCTCACGCCCGAGGATGCGGAAAACGGCTTCGAGGAAATGGCGCGTTCATCCCAGGATGGCGACTGCTCGTTCGAAAGCTTCGAAGCAGACGGCAACGAAATCGATGCGGTGATGGTCTGCAGCGGCACGGGCATGGGCAATATGCGTGTGACGCTCGATGGCAGTGGCAGCGAGACGTCTTCGGTCATGACCATGAGCATGCAGGGCAACATGGGCGGCCAGGGTGAAGGCAGCATGACCATGCGCACCCGCCACGACCGCATCGGGGATTGCCCGGCCTAGAACAAGGCATTCAGGAACCCGTCATCGCGTCGGCGCATTATTGCACGACGATGGCAACATTACCGTTCCATGAAACCCGTCAGGAAATGAGCCGGCGGTTTGCGCTGGCCGCCGAACCCTGCCCGGACGATGCGCGCGGCCCGCGAGCGCTGTTGCTACTGCGCGAATTCCTCTGGCCGCTCGAACCGGTGAAGCGCCGTTTCTCCTCCCTGGAAGTAGCGCCTGCGCGCTCGCCGAAACGCGTCATGCTGCTTCCCGGTTTCGGGGCTCACCCCGTGCGTATGCGATGGATGGCTAAGCAGCTCGAGAAAGCCGGTCACACGGCAAAGAGCTGGGGCATGGGCGTCAATCTCGGTGCGACCGCCGACCGCTTTGCCAAGACGGAAGAGCGGCTGCTCGACCTTTACCAGCGTCGCGGCGAGCAAATCGTCCTCATCGGCTGGAGCCTTGGCGGTGTCATGGCGCGCGAACTGGCCAAGCGGCATCCCGACAAAATCGAGAAGGTCGTCACGCTCGGCTCACCCTTCTCGGGCAGTCCGCGCGCGAACAATGGCTGGCGCGCCTACCAGGCGATTGCCGGTCACCGCGTCGACGAGCCGGAAATCGACACCGTCCTCAGTGAAAAGCCGCCGGTCGAGACGGTGGCCATGTGGAGCCCGCGCGATGGCGTCGTGCACCCGCGTTCGGCCTGTGGGCGCTTGGGCGAACGCGATCGGGCGATCGCCTTGCGGTGCAGTCACATGGGTTTCGTGCTGACGAATGAAGCGGTTGCTGCGCTTCTTTCGGAACTGGACCGCGCCTGAACCTTTAGTCCCTTGAAGGGCAGCGTCCTGCTGCCTTCTGCGCCATGCGCAGGTCGAGATCGAATTTCGGGGGAATATGAGCGGCGACGCCGGCTTTTTCGATGAAATGCGCGAGCCTGACGGTTCGGTGCGTCCCGCCTATGCGAACTATTGCGAGTGGTTCGACGACCAGGAAAACAAGCTCCTGCGCCGCAAGCACCGCGAAGCCGAGACCAATTTCCGCAAAACCGGCATCACCTTCAACGTTTATGGTGAGGACGACGCCGAGGAGCGCCTGATCCCCTTCGACATGGTGCCGCGTATCATAGATGCGGGCGAATGGCGGCGGTTGACGCGCGGTATCGAGCAACGCGTGTCGGCGCTCAACGCGTTCATGCACGACCTCTATCACAGGCAGGAAATCGTCCGTGCAGGGCGCCTGCCCCAGAGCCTCTTGCGCAACAACGAGGCTTGGCTGCCGAACATGGTCGGCTTCACGCCGCCTGGTGGGGTCTACACGCATATCGTCGGCATCGATCTCGTGCGCACCGGGCCTGACGAGTTCTTCGTGCTCGAGGACAATGCCCGCACCCCTTCGGGTGTGAGCTACATGCTCGAGAACCGCGAAACGATGATGGCGATGTTCCCCGAGCTTTTCCTGCGCTGCCCAGTCGAGAGCGTTTCGGATTATCCGCGCCGCCTCGCCAAGAGCCTTGCCGCATGTGCGCCCGATTGCGCGGGCGACAAGCCGGTCGTCGCCGTGCTTACCCCAGGTATCTACAATTCCGCCTATTTCGAACACGCTTTCCTCGCCGACCAGATGGGCGCCGAGCTCGTGGAGGGAAGCGACCTGCGCGTGGTAAATGGCCGCGTCGCGATGCGCACGACCAGCGGATACAAGGCGATCGACGTCATCTACCGCCGCGTGGACGACGAATTCCTCGATCCTCTGACCTTCAATCCCGACAGCGTACTCGGCGTGCCGGGGATCATGGACGTCTACCGCGCGGGCGGTGTGACGATCGCCAACGCGCCGGGCACCGGTGTGTGCGACGACAAGGCGATCTATTCCTTCATGCCCGAGATCGTCGAGTTCTACACCGGCGAGAAGCCGCTGCTGCCAAACGTCGAGACCTGGAGATGCGCGGACGAGGAAAGCCTCAAATACGTGCTCGACAATCTCGCCGAGCTGGTCGTGAAGGAGGTCCACGGATCGGGCGGCTACGGCATGCTCGTCGGGCCCGCCTCGACCAAGAAAGAAATCGAGGAATTCCGCGCCAAGCTGGTCGACAATCCGTCCAATTACATCGCGCAGCCCACGCTTTCGCTCTCGACCTGCCCCATCTTCACAAAGAAGGGTCTGGCGCCGCGACACGTCGATTTGAGGCCCTTCGTTTTGGTCTCGCCTGATAAGATCGACATAACCCCGGGTGGCCTGACGCGTGTGGCGCTCAAGGAAGGGTCGCTGGTGGTGAACTCGAGCCAGGGCGGGGGCACCAAGGATACATGGGTGCTTAAAGACTGATGCTGGGTAGGACCGCCAACGGATTGTTCTGGATGTTCCGCTATCTTGAGCGGGCCGAAAACACTGCGCGCCTGCTCGATGCTGGCCTTCGCATGGCGCTCACCCGCGATCTCGTGACGGCGGAGGAAGAGTGGCGCTCGGTGATCGAGACCTCGGGCCAGCGCGCCGCATACGAGCAAAAGCATTCGAGCTATACCGGCCACCAGGCGTGGAACTTCATGCTGCGCGAGAAAGCGAACCCCGCGAGTATCATCTGTATGTACAAGCTGGTGCGCCAGAATGCCCGTCTCGCCCGCAATGCCATCAGCGGAGAGCTGTGGGAAGCGATCAACGAGAACTGGCTCATCATCGACGAGCAGCTGGCAAAACCCGTCGGCGAGAACCACGTTATGGAAGCGGTGAAGACGGTCCGGCGCGCGGGCACCATGGCGCGTGGCGCACTCTCCGGCTCCATGCTGCGCGAGGAAGGCTATCATTTCGCGCAGGCCGGCATGTTCATCGAGCGCGCGGATCTCGATCGCGCGCATCCTCGACATCAAATATTACCTGCTGCTCCCCTCGCTTTCATACGTCGGATCAAGCCTCGATACGGGGCAGTGGGACACCGTCCTGCGCTCGGTTTCGGGTGACAGGGCGTATCGCTGGCTCAATGCGGGCCGGATCGACGCGCGCGGTATCTGCGAATTCCTGATCCTCGACGATCGCTTTCCGCGCAGCCTCGCTTTCTGTCATTCCGAGCTGCGCAACAATCTCGCCGCGCTCGCCCGTCTGCATGGCACCGAGGGGGAATGCAATGCGCTCATGCGCGATGCCGACACGCGCATCGCCGATCTCTCGATCGAGCAGATCTTCGAGCAGGGGCTGCACGAATTCCTGACCGAGTTCATGGCTTCAAATGCGGCAATCGGCGACGCCATCGCCCGCGACTACAGGTTCCTCAGCTGATGCGCCTCTCTATCCGTCATACAACACGATACCGCTTCGATACGCCCGTCGTGCACGCCCTCCAGCGGCTGCGCCTGACGCCGAAAGAAACGCAGGGTCAGGAAATCCTCGAATGGTCGATGGAATACGACCATGCGCACGAGGAGCTGACCTATGAGGACCAGCACCACAACACCACCACGCTCGTTGCGGTCGAGCCCGAGGCGACCGAGGTGACGATCACTTGCCGCGGCAAGGTGGACACTCACGACCATGCCGGCGTGATCGGTCATCATTCGGGCCACCTGCCGCTGTGGAGCTTCCTCACGCAGACAAAGCTGACCCGCCCCGGTCCGGGCATGAAGAAGCTGGTCGGCGATCTCGGCCGCTTCGAAGGCGGTCGGCTCGACATGCTGCACGAGCTTTCGCGCAGCGTGCTCGACAGGGTGGAATACCGCGTCGGCTCTACCGCGTGGAATACCACTGGCGAGGAAAGCTATGCGGCCCAGAGTGGCGTGTGCCAAGATCACGCGCATATCTTCATCGGCGCCGCGCGTGCTCTCGACGTGCCCGCGCGTTACGTTTCGGGCTATCTCATGATGAACGACCGGATCGACCAGGAGGCGACGCATGCCTGGGCCGAAGCCTTCGTCGATGGGCTCGGTTGGGTCGGGTTCGATATTTCGAATGGTATCAGCCCCGACGAACGCTATGTGCGTGTTGCGACGGGGCGTGACTATCGAGATGCATCGCCCGTGACCGGTATAAGCTTCGGCAACAGCTCGCAGGACCTCGAAGTCGATGTCGCTGTCGAGCAGCAGCAAGTTCAGCAATAAAGAAAGAAATACAATGACCTATTGCGTGGGAATGAAGCTCGACCAAGGGCTTGTCCTGATGAGCGATACCCGCACCAATTCGGGCGTCGACAACATCTCGGTCTTCCGCAAGATGTTCACCTGGCAGGTGCCGGGCGATCGCATCATCACCGTGATGACCGCAGGAAACCTCGCCACCACGCAGGCCGTCATCAGCCAGCTCGAAGAACGCACCAAAGAGCCGGAAAACCGCGACAACGCGCTGCTCAAGTCGCCGACCATGTTTCAGGTCGCCACCGAGGTCGGCAATCTCATGCGCGGCATCATTTCCGAGCGGCAGGATGCAAACGGCGCCAAGGGCAGGGGGCGCTTCACGGCCTCGATCATCGTGGCGGGCCAGATCCAGGGCATGGAGCCGCGCCTCTTCATGGTCTATCCCGAAGGCAACTTCATCGAGGCGAGCCTCGATACCCCCTTCTTCCAGATCGGCGAGACCAAGTACGGCCGCCCAATCATCATTCGCGGCTATGACCGTCACATGAGCCTCGAGGACGGGGTCAAGCTACTGATGGTTAGCTTCGATTCTACGCTCAAGGCCAATCTCTCGGTCGGACTTCCGCTGGACCTGCAGGTAATCGCCCGCGATACCTTCGAAGCGGGTCACCAGCACCGAGTCACGCCAGACGATCCCTACTTCCAGGCGATCTCTTCAAGCTGGGGTGATGCGCTAAAAAACGCGTTTCATTCGCTGCCTGACTACGCATTCCTGAATAGCGAAGACTAATCGATCCGATTTGGATGAGAATGTCTTGCCCTCTTCCCTAGGGGGTTCCCGTAAGTGGCTGGGAATACAGCCGTCTTGGTAGTGATACGTAATTGGTATTGCTGCTGATTGCGGACATGGTTCCGGCCATGCAACAGGCTCAGGTACTCCACATCGTCGATGGCTCATCCCGGTCCCGTGCGGAACAGGCGCGAAAGGGTTTCGAGCTAGGTCTCCATTGCGAAGTCTACTCGGATGCCGCCGAATTGCTCGCTGCACCGCCCCAGCGCGGTGTGGTGCTGGCGCGTGACGACGAGGGGGAGGGCAGCGCGATAGAGGTTCTCGAAGAGCTTGCCCAGCAGGCGGCCTGGATCCCGCTCGTTGCCACTTCGATCGATCCGCGTCCCGGGAAGGTCGTCGAGGCAATCAAGCAGGGTGCACTCGATTACCTGCGCTTGCCGCTGCGCGACGATCGACTTCTGACGATGGTTTCACGCATCAGCGAAGAGGCCGATGCCTATGTGAGGGCGCGCCGCAAGGTGGTCGAGGCGCGCAACCGCATCGCAACCCTTTCCCCGCGCGAGCGCGAAGTGCTCGACTGGCTCGCCGAAGGGCGCAGCAACAAGATGATCGCACGCGAGCTTTCTATCAGTCCGCGCACGGTCGAAATCCACAGGGCGAACATGATGAACAAGCTGTGCGCCTCGCATGCAGCCGAAGCGGTGCGGCTGCGTATCGAGGCTCACCTTACCGAAGAACCGGCCATCATTCTCACGGCGAAGTAGGCTAGCCTCCAGGCCCGGAAGGTCGCACTTCCATCGTCGTGGCGCCGCGCACCACCTACCTGCAGAACGATCCTCCCCCGAGTTCCAGATGCAGGTGGTCGTGGTGCGCGGCGTTGTAATCCGGACCGAGAACGGTCCCGAAGCGCTTGCAGGCGCTGCGATGGACTACGCGCAGGAATTCGCGCTCTTCTCGCGAGGCATTCCAGCCATTCTTCACGCTTATCCGACGTCCGTCGGCCAGTACGAATGCACCGACATCGATGGCTTCCGCGCGCGAGTGGGCCGAAAGCCTTCCGGTCCCGGCCACATTGCGGCAGGAATAGCTGCCCATTGTCTCAATCCGGGCGAGTGGACTGCCGAGAAGCTGTCTTGCCGCGCGATCAACGCCGAAGCGCGCCCACGCTGCGAACGTGTTTGCTAGAGGGCAGGCTACGCTCTTGAGGTTGGTAACCTGCAACTGGCCCATATCGCCGCCCACGCGGCTGAGCTGGACCGAATTCACCGTCTTGCATCCGGCGCCGTAATAGCGGTCGGGCAGGGGCGAGAAGGTCGCTCCGGTCGCGCCGAGGTCGGCGAGGCACTGCCGGGATTCGGGCTTTTCCAAGGACGCCGTTACAGCCGTATTGTCCGCTGGCCGAGGCGTATTTGCCGCGCGTTCTGCCGGCTGGCCGACACAGGCAGCGAGCGAAAACGGGGAGGCGAGGATCAGCAGTTTCCAGCGCATGGCGAGGATCCTACCACTCGAAGCCTGAACTTTCCCTGCCACATCCGCTTAGGAACTGTGGGAAAGCCTATTCGGGCGCTTCGACCTGTTCCCACAGCTCGATCTTCACACCGTCGGGATCGAGCAACCAGGCGAATTTGCCGTAGCCTTCGTCGACGCTATCGAGCACGTCGACGCCCTTGTCCGTGAGCTGCGCTACGAAACCGTCGAGATCGTCGACCCGCAGGTTGATCATGAAGCCGCCCTTGCCGGGCTTGAGATACTCGTCGTCCTTGAAGTGGCTGATGAGCGAATAGGGCTTTTCACCGGTCTCCTCGCTCCAGTCGAGCTGAGGCCCGTATTCGCCGTCAATGCCGAGCGTGTCGCGATACCAAGCCCGCGTCGCTGCGGGGTCCTTCACCACGTAGAATACGCCGCCCAGTCCGGTGATTTTCGCCATGTCGCTTCTCCTCAGTAGCCGCTTGCCTGCCCGTCCTTGCGCATCTCTGTGGCGCCGGTCAGCACACCCGTCTCGGGGTTGCGGGCGATCGCCTGGTAGCCGCCGAACATGATGCCGTTGTCGACGACCTCGACCTTGTGGCCCATCGCCCGCAATGCTTCGATCGTTTCGGCCGGAATGCCCGGTTCGACATAGAGCGTGCCTAGCGGATCGGCAGCAGGGCCTTCCAGCGCCTCGGTCGGCTGGCGTCCGCCATCGTGGTTGAAGCGCGCGGCATCGCCTGCTTCCTGAACATTCATGCCGTAGTCGACGATATTCACGAGGACCTGCACATGGCCCTGAGGCTGCATGCCGCCGCCCATCAGGCCCAGCGTCATGAAGGGCTCTCCGTCTTTTTTCACGAATGCGGGAATGATGGTGTGGAAGGGGCGCTTGCCCGGCTCGTAGGCATTGGGATGCGCCGGATCGAGGCTGAAGAGCTCGCCGCGGTCCTGGAACATGAACCCGGTGCCGGGCGCGACCAACCCTCCACCCATGCCGCGATAGTTCGACTGGATCAGGCTGACCATCATCCCGTCGCCATCGACCACGGTGAGGTAGGTCGTGTCACCGGGCCCTTCGAGCTTGGGTTCGCCGGGGCCGAATTCGGGCGCGGCGCGTGCCGGATCGATCAGCGCAAAGCGTTCGCGGCCGTATTCTTCCGTCAGCAATTCTTCGGGGAAGGGAGCGAAGTCTGTGTCGGCGTAGAAGCGCGCCACGTCGGCATAGGCCAGCCTTTTGGCCTCGACCATGTAGTGGAGTGCCTCGGGGCTGCCGCGCTCCCACTGCGACAGGTCAACGTTCTTGAGGATGTTGACCATCTGCAGCGCCGCAAAGCCCTGCCCGTTGGGCGGCAGTTCGCACAGCTCGTAGCCATCCTTGTATTCAGCACAGGCCGGTTCGACCCAGTCGCTGGAATGGTCGGCGAAGTCCTCGCGGGTGAAGGCGCTGCCCTGCTCCTGCAGGTAGTCGACCATCACTTCGGTCAGCGCGCCGTCATAGAAGGCATCGCGTCCGCCCGTGCCGATCGCCTCGAGGGTGTCGGCGAGATCGGGGTTGCGGAACATCTCGCCTGCTTGCGGCGCGGTGCCGTCGGCGAACCAGACCTTTCGGGCGTTGTCGAATTCGAAGGGATAGGCCTCTTGGCGCGCGGTGTAGGCGCGCAGGCTACGCTCGAGATACATGCCGATGACCGGCGCGATCGGGTGGCCTTCGCGGGCATAGCGCACGGTGGGAGCAAGGTTGTCGGCCATCGAGAGCTTGCCGAACTTCCCGTGCATCGCGAACCATGCATCGACCGTTCCCGGAATGGTGACCGGCAGCGGGCCGACCGGAGGCAGGCTGTCCGCACCGTCCAGCTTTTCCAGCAATTGCTCGAGCGTCTGCCCCTTGGGCGAACGGCCCGAGCCGTTGATACCGTAGAGCCTGTCGGTCTTCGGATCGTAGATGATCGCGTAGAGATCGCCGCCGATGCCGTTGCCGGTCGGCTCCATCAGGCCGAGCGCGGCGTTTGCGGCAATCGCCGCATCGACCGCACTGCCGCCTGCCTTGAGGATATCGAGCGCGATCTGGCTGGCCAGCGGATGTGCTGTTGCGGCCATGCCGTTCTGCGCGATGACCGGGCTGCGGGACCAGTTGGCCCCGACCGGACGACCGCCGGCACCGATCTGCTGCTCGACCGTGGGCGTCTCGGTGTCTTCCTGCGCTGCCGAAGGTGTCGCAGCCAGTGCCAGTGCCGCTACGCCTGCCAGTATCGCTCGCATTCTCGTCTCCTCTCGCGTGGGAGGAGCGGTGTGCAGCTTCGATGTCAGGCTGGCAAGGGTTCCGCATCTTTCGCGGTCGCCTTGCTGACCAGCCAGATGGCCAGCCAGCTGACGATGAAGCCGGGGACGATCTCGTAGAGGCCGCCATCGAAGCCGGGCATCTGGCTGTTCCAGCCTAGTGCGATCCATGCAGCGACGGTGGCTGCGCCTGTGATAAGACCAGCGACCGCGCCTGCACCGGTCATCCTGTCCCACGTCAGTGAAAGGATGATCAGCGGACCGAATGCTGCGCCAAAGCCAGCCCATGCATTGGAGACTAGGCCGAGCACCTGGCTTTCCGGATCGCTGGCGATCGCAATGGCTGCCAGCGCCACCAGCGCGACGCAGATACGGCCCACGTTCACGCTTTCGCGTTCGCTCGCGTGCCTGCGGAAGAAGAGCTTGTAGAAGTCCTCGGTCAGCGAGGAGGACGCGACCAGGAGCTGCGAGGAGATGGTCGACATAATCGCCGCCAGCAGCGCTGCCAGCAGGAAGCCTGTGATGACCGGATGGAAGAGCAGGTTCGCGAGCACGATGAAGATCGTCTCCGGATCCTCGACCACGAGGCCGTTGCGCTCGACATAGGCGCGGCCCGCGATCCCGATACCGATCGAACCGATAAGGGCGACGCCCATCCAGCTCATGCCGATAGTGCGCGCGGTCTTGACCTTCTCGACCGTATCGATGGCCATGAAGCGCACGATGATATGCGGCTGGCCGAAATAGCCGAGACCCCATGAAATCGTGCTGATGAAGGCGAGGAGCGTCAGCCCCTCGGTCAGGCTGAGAAAGCCGGGCACGTCGACCTCGGTCAGCGAACCGCCGGCTTCGCCGCCGCTACCGAACATCACGACCAGCGGCATGACCACGAGCGCCACAACCATGATCAGGCCCTGCACGAAGTCGGTGAGGCTCACTGCGAGGAAGCCGCCGACCATGGTGTAGGCGAGCACCACCAGCGCGGTGATCCAGATGCCGAGCATGTAATCGCTCATGGCGACTCCCGGCAGGATGCCCGCAAAGCTCGTCTCGAAAAGCTTGCCGCCGCCCACGAGGCCTGCCGCAGTATAGACCGCGAAGAATACGACGATGATCAGCGCGGAGACGACACGCAGCGCGACTGCCTTGTCGGGAAAGCGATTGGCGAGAAATTCGGGGATGGTCAGCGCATTGCCGCGTTCCTCGGTCTGCTTGCGCAGGCGCGGGGCGACCACGAACCAGTTCACGAAGGCGCCGATGAACAGGCCGATCCCGATCCAGGCCTCGACGAGACCTGCAGCATAGAGCGCGCCGGGCAGGCCGAGCAGCAGCCAGCCGCTCATGTCGGACGCGCCTGCCGACAGCGCCGCGACTGCCGGTGGCAGGTTTCGTCCGGCGAGGAGATAGCCCTCGCTCGTGTCGGTCGACCGCTTCCAGGCCCAGAGGCCGATGGCGATCATGGCGATGAAATAGAAGGCGAGTGAAAATAGCGTTCCCGTTTGCATGGCGGGGCTGGTAACAAATGAAACCAGCTTTGGCCACCGATGCGCTCCGACCAGCGGTAAGGGAACACCCACCCGCTGCGACACGTTCATTCGCAAAGGGATGAAACAGGAATGAATTCGGCGGTTTTCGACAATGCGGCAAACTTGCCCGAAGGTTTTAAAAAGCTGTTTGAAAACAGCAACGTGTCTCTGACTGTGGCCGACTACAAGCGGCCCGATTGCCCGCTTGTCGGTGCCAACCGCGCGTTCTTCGAAATCAGTGGCTACGAACCAGCTGATGTTATCGGCCACAACTGCCGCTTCCTCCAACCTGAAGGTGGGGCAGGCCCTGTGACGGCGCGGATGCGAAGGTTTCTTGAAGATCCGGCCGCAAAAGATGCGAAATTCCTCGTTCCAAACGTTACGCGCGACGGCGAGCCATTCCTCAACCTCGTTTACATGTCGAAATTGACCCGCGAGGGCGAAACCGCGCTTGTCCTCGGTTCTCAGTTCCGGGTCCGTGCCGGACACGAAGAGCTCGCCGAGCTGTACGATCGTGCCTTCCGGGAGGATCTGCGAAGGCTCAAGCTATTGACAAGCGAGAGCAATTGGATTGTTCTTGGCAGCTTCGATGCATTGGCCTCGAGCCATTCGATAATCGCGCAGGCACGCATCGAGTAGTTAAGCGGGGGTCATGTCGGAACAGGTTTTCCCAATCGTCGGTATCGGAGCTTCGGCCGGCGGGCTGGAGGCCCTGCGCGCGCTGTTCGAAGGTTCGAAGAATACTGGCCTTGCCTTTGTGGTGGTCCAGCACCTCGACCCGACCCATGAATCGCTCATGGCCCAATTGCTCGAACGCTATACCGAGTTGACCGTCGCCCAGGCGGCGGGCGGTGAAAAGGTCCAGCCCGACCACATCTATGTGATCCCCCCGGACACGGTCTCGCGCTCAAGGAAGGCGTACTCGAACTCACCGAGTTCACCGATCCCCGCGGCATGCGGCGCCCGATCGACGATTTCTTCGAAAGCCTTGCGCGAGACCGCAAGCGCAAGTCGGCATGCGTGATACTTTCCGGCACCGGCGGAGACGGCACCCGCGGCCTGCGCGCAATCAAGGAGCTTGGCGGGCTGTGCATCGCGCAAGAACCTTCGAGCGCGAATTATGATGGCATGCCGGCCTCCGCCATCGGAACAGGCCTGGTCGATATCGTTGCGCCTCCGCGCGATATCATTGGCGCCCTGCAGAACTTTTTCGACAATTCCGAAAAGGCCGAAGGGGTTATCGACGAAGCGCAGACCGTCACCGACAATATCGACCAGTTGTGCGATGTCCTTCGAGAGACCGTCGGCCACGATTTTTCGAACTACAAGCGCTCCACCCTGACGCGGCGCGTTGCTCGCCGCATGCAGCTGCTCGGACTGGACGATGCCGCCGACTATCTCGCGAGGCTTCGTTCCGACGAGGATGAATGCACGGCGCTGTTTCGCGACCTGCTGATCAACGTCACGCGCTTCTTCCGCGACAAGGAACAGTTCGACACGCTCAACCGCCTGGTGATCGAGCCGATGGTCGAGAAGGCGCGCAACGACGAGGAATTGCGCGTTTGGGTCCCGGGCTGTTCGAGCGGGGAAGAAGCCTACTCCCTCGCGATCCTTTTCGCCGAGGCCTCGCGGAAATTGAACAAGCGGCCGTACGTGCAGATATTCGCGACCGATATCGATGACGGCATGCTCGATATCGCCCGGAGCGGAGCATATCCGCTGTCCGCGCTCGAGGATATTCCGCATGCGATGCAGGAACGCTACATAATTGGCGGTAGCGACAAGTTCCACGTGTCGCCGACTATCCGCGACATGGTGCGGTTCAGCGAGCACAATGTCGTGCGCGATCCGCCGTTTTCGAAGATCAACCTGATATCTTGTCGCAACCTGCTGATCTACTTCAACGAGGAACTGCAGAAGCAAGTCATACCACTGTTCCACTTCTCGCTCGTGGAAGAAGGCGCGCTTTTCCTCGGCTCGTCCGAATCCATCGGACGACATGAAGATCTTTTCGAGATGAGGGATCAGCAGGCCAGAATCTTCCGTCGTATGAAAGGGCGGGGCAAGTACGCACTTCAATTCGGAGGTGAGGGTCAGATGGGAACCCGGCGACGGGCGGTCGCCGATACAACGGCGGCGGTTCCACGGCTCGACGGCAGCGAGATTTCTGCGCTCAAAGCAATTGCCGAACGCTATGCACCGGTCAGCCTGCTTGTGGACCGGGAAGGGCAGCTTCTCGACCGCTGGGGCTCGGCCAGCCGCTATCTCGAGTTTCCCGATCGGCTGGAACGCAAGCTCCTCGTAACCTCGCTCGCGCGTCCGGGGCTGCGCGAGCTGATCGGGCCCCTGATCCGCCAGGTGGCTGAGAGCGGCCGCAGGGCCGGTGCCAAGGGCGTGGAGATCCGGACCGACTACGGGACAGTCGAGGCGCGCGTAGCCTGCGAGAAGATCGACGAGCAGTCCTTCCTGTTCGTCATCGAGGAAACCGGTGCGCTGAAGGCGCTCGACCCCGACGATTTCGACGAATTCGACATGGAGCACGGCCAGCAACAGTTCCTCGAAGAGGAATTGCAGGCCACCCGCCATCGGTTGCGTTCGACGGTCGAAGAGCTCGAGACGACCAATGAGGAGCTGAAGAGCTCCAACGAAGAAATGATGTCGATGAACGAGGAGCTCCAATCGACCAACGAGGAGCTCACGACGGTCAACGATGAGCTCAAGAACAAGGTCGACCAGCTCACGGTCGCGAATGCCGACCTCAAGAACTTTTTCGACAGCACGCAGCTTGCCGTTCTGGTCGTCGACAAGCAGCAAAAGCTGCGCAGCTTCACCGAGGCGTCAGTCGACCTGTTCCCCATCGATCGCAACCAGATCGGGGAACCGCTCGAAGAACTTCCGCATGTATTTACGAGGGCCGATCATCTCCATCTCGCGCAGCAGGCTGCATCGAGGGGAGAGATCGTGGAGTCTCGCATGCAGACCGAGGACGGGGACGGCGAATATTTTCTGCGCGTTATCCCCTATCGCACGCTCGAAGGCGAGATCGACGGTGCAACCCTGATCTTTACCGACGTGACCGACGCCCTGATGCTCGAGCGCGACCTCCGGGAGGAGCGCGAACGCTTGCGCCTCGCGCTGCAGGTCGCCCGCATCGGCGTCTGGGAGTATGAACCCGCGACCGATCGCACGATACTCGACGACACCGAACGCGCCCTGCTCAATATCGAGAACGAAGAGGCCGGCGATCGCATGCAGCCGATCCTGCAGGCGCTGCCGGAAGAAGACCGGGACCGCGTAAATCAGTCGCTGCGGCAGGCGATGGACGGCACTCGGAATTTCGACGAGAAATTCCGCATCCCGCTCGACAATGGCGAATATCGCTGGCTCCATGGGATGGGCAAGCGGATAGAGAACAGCGGGCAAATCAAGTTCATCGGTGTCACCTTCGACATCACTTCCGAACGATCGCTGCTCGAACAGCGCGAGTTGATGATCCGCGAGATGAACCACCGGGTGAAGAACCTCTTCTCGGTGATCAGTGCGATGGTTTCGATTGCCGCCCGCGAAGCGGACGAGGTCGACGAGTTTGCCGAGGACATACGTGACCGGATCCATGCGCTCGGCCGTTCGCACTCACTGACGAACGATTCCGCAGTTGGCGGCGCTGGCGCGGTGCGGCTGCGCAGCCTGATCGAGACAGTCGTCAATCCGAGCCGTGCCGAACAGGCGATTGAGCTGGATGGCGAAGACGTTGAAGTGCCGAACAGCCAGATCACGTCGATCGCGCTTATCCTTCACGAATGGGCCACGAACGCTGCGAAATACGGCGCGCTATCGGTCAAGGACGGAAGTCTGATGGTCGACTGGACGGTCGAGGACGGCAAGCTGACGCTCGACTGGCGCGAACGTGGCCAGAAGGGCGAACTCGATGACGCCAAGGCGGGTTTCGGCACGCGCCTGATGCAGACCGCAGCGCGGCAGCTCAAGGGAGAGATCGAGGGGTCGCCCGAAGGCGAGGGCTATTCGCGCAAGCTGAGCTTCAGGCTCGCCTAGCCACAACTCTAGGCGACGTTTCGCCTTTCTGGACGACAGAGCCCAGCTTCGCTTCGATCTGCTCGGCCGATGCGGGCTTGTCGATGAAGCCGCAGTGCTTGAACTCGTTCTCGAGTTCGGGGTGGGCCTTGTTCGCGCTCACGAAGATGATCGGGCAATCGCGCTGGTCGAGGACGCGTGCGAGCGGCCAGACCATCGTGCCACCGACATCGATGTCGAGAAGGGCGGCATCCGGGCAATCGTCACCCAGGCATTCGAGCGCGTCGGGCACGCTGATGCAGTCGCAGAAAACCTCGTAACCGAGATCCTCGACTGTCATTGTCATGTCGAACAGGACGAGAGCCTCGTCGTCGACAATCATGATGCGTTGCATTCCCAACCTCCTGTCGGCCCTAACCAGCCAGACACGATCGGGTTCCCGCAAAGATAACGTTCTCAGCCGGATTTGAGTAGGTTTGCCGCACCCGGGGCGAACCCCGGGTGTGGAAGTGGTGTCGATCAGGCCTGTGCGGCGCGCTTGGCGCGCTTGCGCTCGTGCGGGTCGAGGATGGCCTTGCGAAGGCGGATGTTCTCCGGCGTCACTTCGACCATCTCGTCGTCGTCGATGTAGGCGATGGCCTGTTCCAGCGTCATCACGCGCGGCGGAGTGAGGCGGATGGCGTCGTCCTTGCCGGTCGAACGGAAGTTCGTCAGCTGCTTCGACTTCATCGGGTTCACCTCGAGATCGTCGGGCTTGGCGTTCTCGCCGATCACCATGCCTTCGTAGATCTTCGCGCCGCCGCCGATGAACAGCTCGCCGCGTTCTTCGAGTGCGTTGAGCGCATAGGGTACGGCTTCACCCGGGACCATCGAGATGAGGACGCCGTTCTGGCGGCCTTCGATGGGGCCGCGATAGGTGTCGTACTTCTCGAACAGGCGGTTCATGATGCCCGTACCGCGCGTATCGGAAAGGAATTCGCCGTGGTAACCGATGAGGCCGCGCGAGGGGGCCGAGAAGGTGATGCGGGTCTTGCCTTGGCCCGAAGGACGCATCTCGGTCAGCTCGGCCTTGCGGCGCTGCATCTTTTCGACAACCGTGCCCGAGTGCTCGTCGTCGACGTCGATGACGACCGTTTCGAACGGCTCCATGCGCTGGCCGTTTTCTTCACGGAACAGCACGCGCGGACGCGAAATACCCAGTTCGAAGCCTTCGCGGCGCATCGTTTCGATGAGCACGCCGAGCTGGAGTTCGCCGCGACCGGCCACTTCGAAGCTGTCCTTGTCGTCGCTCTCGGTGATGCGGATCGCGACGTTGGTTTCCGCCTCGCGGTAGAGGCGGTCGCGGATCATACGGCTCGTGACCTTGCTGCCTTCGCGGCCCGCGAGCGGGCTGTCGTTAACGGCGAAGCGCATCGCGAGGGTCGGCGGATCGATCGGCTGCGCTTCGATCGGCGTCTTCACGCTCGGATCGGCTATGGTGTTCGCAACGGTCGCTTTTTCGAGGCCGGCAAGCGCGATGATGTCACCCGCAGCTGCGCTTTCGACAGGCACGCGGTCGAGGCCGTCGAACGAGAGCAGCTTGGTCGCGCGGCCGACTTCGAGGACATTGCCCTGCGCGTCGAGCGCATGGATCGGGTCGTTGAGGTTGATCGTGCCCGACTGGACACGGCCGGTCAGGACGCGGCCCATGAAGTTGTCGCGGTCAAGCAGGGTGGCGAGGAAGCTGAACGGTGCTTCGGTATCGAGACCCGGTGCGGGAACATGGTCGACAATCAGCTTGAAAAGCGGTTCCAGATCGCCCGCACGCGCGGTTTCGTCTTCGCTGGCATAGCCATCGCGGCCCGAGGCCCACAGGCTCGGGAAGTCGAGCTGGTCGTCGTTGGCATCGAGCGAGGCGAAGAGGTCGAACACTTCGTCGAGGACTTCCTGCGGACGTGCGTCGCTGCGGTCGATCTTGTTGACGACCACGATCGGGCGCAGGCCCAGGCCCAGCGCCTTGCCGGTGACGAACTTGGTCTGCGGCATCGGGCCTTCGGCGCTGTCCACCAGCAGGATCACGCCGTCGACCATGCTCAGGATACGCTCCACCTCGGCGCCGAAGTCGGCGTGGCCCGGAGTGTCGACGATATTGATGCGCGTGCCGTTCCATTCGACGCTGGTGCACTTTGCGAGAATCGTGATCCCGCGTTCCTTTTCCAGGTCGTTCGAGTCCATGGCGCGCTCTTCGACACGCTGGTTTTCGCGGAAAGTGCCCGACTGGCGGAAGAGCTGGTCGACGAGCGTGGTCTTGCCGTGGTCGACGTGGGCGATGATCGCCACGTTGCGAAGGTCGCGGGACATAGTTTGTGCTTTCAATAGGATGCCGTAGCGGCAGGCCATCTCGGCCCTGCCATATCGTGCGCGCCCCTAGCCGAAATGGTGCACTGCGGCAAGTGCGCCCGCGCAGCAGGTGGGGGTGTGACTCGAAAGGCACACTAATAAGTGTCTTGCATAGGTATGCCGCTTCACCCTTGTTGCAGCGCGTCGACGCGAATAATTCCTTGCCACTGCGTGATTTTGGGGACTGCGCAGCAGTTCAAAACGCAAGTTTCTGTGAGAGGAAGCCTTTACATGAATTTCAAGAATACGACCCTCCGGGCCGCATTGCTGGCCGGTGCAACCGCTATCGCCCTTCCGGGTGTTGCGCAGGCGCAGGACCAAGATGTCGCAACGCCCGATGCCGACGAAATGCCGCTCGAAACCGAAGAGCAGGACACCGGCAACATCATCGTCGTGACCGCCACCAAGCGCGAACAGACGCTTCAGGAAGTGCCGGTCTCGGTTTCGGTGACCTCGGGCGAAACGCTCGAGCAGGCGCAGATCCGCGACGTTCTCGACCTGCAGACGGTCGCTCCTTCGCTGCGCGTCAGCCAGCAGCAGAGCTCGTCGAACACCACCTTCTTCATTCGCGGTTTCGGTAACGGCGCCAACAACTTCGGTCTCGAGCCGTCGGTCGGCGTTTTCATCGACGGCGTGTTCCGTTCGCGTACCGCAGGCGCACTGAGCGACCTTGCCAACGTGCAGCGAATCGAAGTCCTGCGCGGCCCGCAGTCGACGCTGTTCGGCAAGAACGCCAGCGCCGGCGTGATCTCGGTCGTGACGCGCGGCCCGCAGTTCGAATTCGGCGGCAGCGCCGAAGCCGTTTACGGCAACTACAACCAGGTCATCATCAAGGGCGATGTGACCGGTCCGATCACCGACACGATCGCATTCTCGATCGACGGCTCGTACAACACCCGTGACGGTTATGGCGACATCGTCAACCTCAACGAGGACATCAATGACCGTAACCGCTGGTCGGCTCGTGGCCAGCTGCTGTTCGAACCGTCGGCAGACCTCAGCTTCCGCTTCATCGGCGACTACAGCAACATCGATGAAAGCTGCTGTATCGCAGGCAACATCCTGAACGGTCCGACCGGCGCGGCGATCTTCGCTCTCGGCGGTGCGATCGATCCGGAGAACCTCTTCAGCTACGACACCTTCCTCAACCGCGTTCCGCGCAACGAGGTCGACAACTACGGTGTCTCGCTCCAGGGCGATCTGGCGATCGGCGCGCTGACGCTGACCTCGATCACCGCCTATCGCGAGCTGGAAAACTTCTTCGACCAGGACATCGATTTCACCAGCGCCGATCTCGCCGGTGAAACCCGCCAGCAGGACGTGACCACCTTTACCCAGGAACTGCGTCTCGCTTCGGACTTCGACGGTCCGTTCAACTTCCTGCTCGGTGCCTACTACTTCGACGAATCGATCGATCAGGTCAGCGAGATCCAGACCGGAAGCGACTTCCGAGCCTATGGTGAATTCCTTGGCGCATTCGCGACCGGCGATCCGGCCTTCACCTTCAATGCCGTCGAATTCGGTCTCGGACTACCGCAGAACAGCATTTTCAATACGCCGCTGCTGACTGCCGAGCAGTTCTCGATGACGAACGAGGCATGGTCGATCTTCGGTACCGTGGATCTGGAACCGGTTGACGGTCTCGTCTTCACCGCCGGCTTCAACTACACCGACGACAAGAAGGAATTCGCGCTCAACCAGACGTCGTTCGACCCGCTGGCAAACGTGAACCTCGTCGATGCTCTCATTGTAGGCCAGATTGCCGGTGCACTCGGCATTGCGCCGAGCGATGTTACCCCGACCGTGATCCAGGGCTTCGCAACCAACCCGGCGACCGCTCCGATCTTCGGCGCAATCGCTGCAGCTGCAACCGACCCGACCGTGAACCCGCTTCTCGGCCTGCAGGCGTTCCAGTTCCAGCCGCCCTTCCTCAACCTGCCGAACGCAGTCGAGGACGGACGCACGAACGACGACGACTTCTCCTACACGCTGCGTGTAGCTTACGACGTCACGCCGGACCTCAACGCCTACCTCAGCTACGCGACGGGCTTCAAGGCCAGCTCGGTAAACCTGTCGCGTGACAGCCGTCCGGCATTCGGTGACTACGTCCCGGGTCCGTTCGGTAGCCAGATCCTGGCTCCGTCCTCGCCGATCCTCGATGGCGGCCTCGCGGTTGCCAACCTGTCGACCGGTTCGCGTTTCGCGGGTCCGGAAGAAGCCAAGGTCTGGGAAATCGGCCTGAAAGGCCAGTGGGACAGCTTCGGCTTCAACCTCGCAGTGTTCGACCAGACGCTCGAAGGTTTCCAGGACTTCCTGTTCACCGGGACGGGCTTCCAGCTGACCAACGCGGGTGAGCAGTCGGTGAAGGGCTTCGAGCTCGACACCACGCTGAACCCGGCCGAGGGCCTGGTCTTCACCTTCGCGGTGACGCACCTCGATCCGCTGTTCGACAGCTTCGTCGACGGTCCGGCAGGCGACCTGACGGGCCAGCGCCCGGCCGGTATCCCTTCGTGGAACATCGCCACCTCGGCGACCTACAGCCACGAATTCGGCATGAGCGGCAACCGCCTGATCTCGCGTGTGGACTACAACCACACGGCGAACACGCAGATCCTCAATGCGATCGGCGGATTCGGTTCGGACGACGCGAACACGGCAATTGCCCGCTTCTACGATCGCGAGATCAACCTCGTGAACGCCTCGGTGACCTTCGCGATGGACAACGGCCTCGAACTGGGCGTGTGGGCACGTAACCTGCTCGACGACCAGTACATCTCGACGCTGTTCCCGAGTGTGGCACAGGAAGGCTCGATCTCGGGCTATCCGAGCCAGCCGCGCACTTACGGCGCAGTGGCACGGTTCAAGTTCTGATCGGCTCGCCGACAGTAATGAAATTGGGGAAGGGGGCTTTCGGGCCCCCTTTTTCATGCGTTTCTTAGCGCTACAAGCGTGACGGGCAGGAGGGGTTGCCATGACCAACTGGTTGATCGTGCCGATCAAGCGAATGATGGACTTCAAGGGCCGGTCTCGGCGCCGCGAGTTCTGGATATTCTCGCTTGCGCTTCTCGCATTCTGGATCGCGCTTTTCGCGCTGGCCGACACGCTTTTTCCCATGGCCGACGAGCAGGCCGGCGAGGCGCTGGTCGAAGACGCTCCGCCGCTCAGCGAGAAGGCCAATACCTTCCTCATGTGGGTCGGGCTGCCGCTGTTCCTCTTCTTCGGCTGGGTCCACCTCGCACTGTCGATCCGCCGCCTGCACGACACGGGCCGCTCGGGCTGGTGGTACCTGGTCGTCCTTATCCCTTGGGTCGGGACGATCGTGGCGCTGGTCTGGTTCCTGCAGGACAGCCAGCCCTTCGATACGATCTATGGCGATGATCCCAAGGGACGCGACCCGCCGCCGCCTCCGCGGCGCGATCCTGAATTCGACTATATCCCGCCACCGGCCGCGCCGGTGCGCAGGGACTAGAGCGCGCGGAGCGCCTGGGCAGGCTTGGCGCGCAGGAGCGGCAACGAGCCGCCGATCGCGAACAGGAGGACGATGGCAAGCCCGAAGCCGAGTACGGCGAAGACTTCCATCCAGTCGGGCAGCCAGTCGAATTCGAACAGCTGGGTCACGACAAGCCACGCGGTGAGGCTGCCGAGGCCGAGCGCCACCAGCGCCAGCGCACCCGCCAGCACCGCATACTCGACCAGCTGCATCTTGAGCACCTGGCCGCGATCCGCGCCAAGGACGCGAAGCACCACCGTGTCGTATGTCCGCGAGGCTCGTGCGGCTGCAATCGCGCCCAGCAGGACGGCAAGGCCCGCCAGGACAGCGACACTGGCAGCTGCGAGCGTTGCGAGACCCACCTGCTCGAGGATCGTGCGCGCTTGCTGCAAGACGCCGCCCACTTCGATGACCGAGGTCGACGGGAATTCGCGAACTAGCGACTGGAGGAGTGGGCCCGTCGGCGTGCCCTCCGCCAGCTCGACGGTCGCGGCGAGGTTGTGCGGAGTGTCGCGCAGGGCGTTGGGGCTGAGCACGAAGACATAGTTGAAGCCCATGCTCTCCCAGTCGATCCGGCGCGTGCTGGCGATGCGGGTCTCGATTTCCGCGCCAAGGACACCGAAGACCAGCTTGTCGCCCACCTCCAGGCCAGCCGCTTGTGCAAATTCGTCTTCGATGCTGACGAGGTATTCGCCTTCGTGCATCGGCCCCCACCATTCGCCATCGACGAGTTCGTCGCCATCAGGGAGGGTTCCGGCATAGGTCAGGCCGCGCTCGCCGCGCAGCGCCCACGCGCCGTCGGGGATTTCCTCGAGGCTCGAGGTGCGGGTCATGTCGCCCTCGCTGCCGAAGGCGAGAACCGATCCGCGTAGCGCAGCTACTGCAGTGACCCGCGCTTCCTCGTCTGTCTGCGTCACGAGGTTGCGGAAATCACCTTCGCGTTCGCGCGGGATGTCGAGCACGAAATAGTCGGGCGCCTGTTCGGGCACGCGTTTCTCGATATTGCCATCGATCGAACTCTGGATCGCAGCGAGCAGCACGAAGGCGGCAAGGCCGAAGCCCAGGGCAGTCACCAGCGCGCCGGTGCTGGAGCCGGGCCGGTGGATATTGGCGATGGCGGCGCGCGCGATCGGGCTGCCGGTCCGGGGAAGGGCTGCGGCGCCCTTGCGGATCGCCCAGCCGAGCAGTGCGAGGAGGCCGAGGACCACGGCGGCCCCCGCAAGGAAGCCACCGGCGAGCATCGGGCGGCTCGAGGTGAAAAGGGCAAGGCCGACAATGGCCGCGAGACCGAGGATCACGACCACGATGGCCGACTTGTCGCGCACAAGCGGCGCCACGCGTGCGCGCATCAACGCCATGGCCGGGAAGTGCCGCGCGCGCATAAGCGGTGGCGCGGCGAAGATCAGCGCCACGAGCAAACCGTAGGTTGCAGCCAGCAACAATGCGCCCGGATCGATCACGAAGCCGGCATTGACGGGCAGAAGCCCATCGAGCGCCTGCGCGAGGATCGGCACGACCGCCACGCCGACGGCAAGGCCGGCAAGACTGCCGACAGCGGCGGCGGCGAAAATCTGGAGCGCATAGATACGCGCGATATCGCTGCTCCCTGCGCCCAGCACCTTCAGCGTGGCAACCGACTGGCGGCGAGCATCGAGATAGGAAGAAACACCGCCCCCGATGCCGATCCCGGCGATCACAAGCGCGGCAAGACCGACCAGGGTCAGGAATTCGCTCATTCGTTCCACGAACCGGTCGGTGCCCGGCGCGGCTCGTTCTGCCGTATCGATGTCGAAACCCGATTCAGGAAAGCGCGTCTCGAGGTCTTCCTCGATCTGTTCGAGATTGCCCGGGCTGGAGAGCGCGACGCGGGTCTTGCTCTGGTACATGGCGCCGGGCGCAAGAAGTCCGGCCCTTTGTGGCAGGTCTTCTGAGACGATGATCGTCGGACCGAGCTGGAAACCTTCGCCGAGCCGGTCCGGTTCGTCTTCGATGATACCCGCGACGGTCAGCGTCTCGGTGCCGATGGCGATGGTATCTCCGGGGGCGACGCCGAGCCTGTCGGCAGCGCCGGGTGCGATATAGGCCTCGTTGCCCGAGGGGGCGTCGGCTTCGCGTCCGCCGTCGAGCAGCAGCGTTCCGTAAAGCGGATATGTGCCGTCGACCGCTTTAAGTTCGATCGGTGCAGCGATGTCGTCCTTTCGCGCCATCGCCTGCATGCGCGTGCCTTGGGACACGGTGCCGAGCTCTTCGAGCGCACTAAGCTCCTCTTCGTTGAGCGAGCGTTGCCACAGCTCCACCTGCACGTCGCCGCCGAGGAAGGCCTGCCCGTTCGCTGCGAGTTCGCGCTCGATCGCTGCGGTCAGCGAACCGATGGCCGCAAGCGCCGCCGTGCCGAGGAAGATGCACACCAGCAGGAGCCGCAGCCCCTTGAAGCGGGCATTGAGATCGCGGCGAGCGATCCGCCAGGCGGTGGCCCAGCTCATGCCGCGCGCGACTTGTCTGCGGTGTCGCTGGCGATCCTGCCGTCGCCGAGCGTCAGGACGCGTTCGCAATGGTCGGCAAGCTCGGGATCATGGGTGATGACCAGCAGGGTGGCGCCGGCTTCCTCGCGGCGGCTGAACAGCAGCTCGACGATTTCATGGCCGGTCGCCGCATCGAGATTGCCGGTGGGCTCGTCGGCGAAGATCAGGTCGGGGCGCGGCGCGATCGCGCGGGCGATGGCCACGCGCTGCTGTTCGCCGCCCGAAAGCTGCTGAGGATAATGATCCAGACGATGTCCGAGGCCGACCGCCTCGAGTTCCGCCTTGGCGCGTTCCTGCGCATCGCTCTCGCCGGCCAGCTCCATCGGGGTCGCGACGTTCTCGAGCGCAGTCATGGTCGGGAGCAGATGGAAGGCCTGCAGTACGATGCCGATCCTTCCGCGCCGCGCGCGGGCAAGGGCATCCTCGTCCATCGCGCCGAAATCTTCTCCCGCCACGGTCAACGTGCCAGAGGTCGCCCGTTCAAGGCCGGAGAGCACCGCCATGAGCGAACTCTTGCCGGAACCGGAGGGGCCGAGCAGAGCAACGGTCTCTCCCTTGCCGATGGTGAGGTCGAGGCCTTTCAGGATTTCCACCGGTGCTTCGGTGGATCCCAGGGTGAGGCGCAGGTCGCGTGCGCAAATCGCATCTTGAGAAGTATTCACGCGGCTGCGATGGCAGAAGGCCAACACTCGCACAAGGAAGCTTGCCGATGCGCTTTGGTAGTTTGTCGATACCCTTCATGGCCCTCGCACTTGTCGCATGCGGCAGTGAAGTCGAGGAAGCGGACAGCACCGAAGTCGCAGAGACAGGCAGCGAGGCGCCCGAGGAGATCGTTGTCGACGGGCCCGAACTGCGCATTATCGCTTTCGGTGACAGCCTGTTTGCAGGCTACAACCTTGCCGAGCACGAGGGCTATCCGGAACGTCTCCAGCGTGCGCTGCGGCAGGCAGGAATCAATGCCACCGTGGTCGACGCCGGTGTTTCCGGCGATACGAGTTCGGGAGGGCTGGAGCGCATCGGTTTCCTGCTAGACCAGCAGCCTGTGAAGCCCGATCTCTTCATCCTCGAACTGGGCGGAAACGACATGCTGCGCGGCATCCAGCCCGCAGCCACGCGCGAAAACTTCGAAGGGATGCTGGCCGAACTGCGGAGGCGCGACATCCCGGTGCTGCTCATGGGCATGCGCTCGCCGCCCAATTATGGGCCGGAGTACCAGCAGGAATTCGATGGGCTCTACGGTGAGCTTGCGAGCGAATATGATGCCGATCTCGTGCCATTCTGGCTCGAGAGCATCTACCAGTCGCCTGAGCTCTTCCAGTCCGACCGGATCCATCCAACTGCCGAGGGGATCGACAGGCTGGTCGCCGACACGCTGGACGATGTGCAGGCGGCGCTGCCCGATCAGGGCTAGAGCCGCTCGGCACTCCCACCGGAGACTTTCCAGACCGCGGCATCGCCCGCGATGCTGTCGAACGGGGCCAGTTCGGTCCCCGTCATCCAGACCTGCGCGCCGCTTGCCGCGAGCTGGTCGAACAGCGCCGCGCGGCGGACCGGATCGAGATGGGCCGCCACTTCGTCGAGGAGGAGGATGCCCGAGCGCCCTTGCGCTGCAAGCGCGGCGTGGGCGAGGGTGATGGCCACGAGCATGGCCTTCTGCTCGCCGGTCGAACTTTGCGCTGCGGGGACGCGCTTGGCGGCGTGGACCACGTCCAGCTCGTCGCGGTGCGGGCCTGAAAGGGTGCGCTGGGCCGCCCGGTCGCGTGCGCGTCCGTCGTAAAGGGTCTGTGATAGCGCCTCGGCAGTGTCGGTGCCGCCGGGTGCATAGGTAAGGGCCGGGCGGGCGAAGGGCTCGCTCGGCATATGCGCGATGCGGCTCATCAGCGTGTCGACTAGCAGCGCGCGTCCGGCAATCACCCTTCCGCCATGCTCTACCATTTGTGCCTCGATCGCATCGAGCCATGCGCTCTCGGGCGTCCGGTCGTCAGACAAGAGCCGGTTGCGCTCGCGCAGCGCCGCTTCATAACGGGTCGCGTGCGAGGCGTGTGCGGGATCGAGTGCGAGCGCCATGCGGTCCATGAAGCGGCGACGGTCGGCAGCGGGGCCGGTAAACAGGCCATCCATTGCAGGCGTGAGCCAGGTGAGCGCGAGCCATTCGCCGAGCGCGGCGGCGGAGCTTTCTGCGCCGTTGATGCGGACCTTGCGCCGGCTCGGGTGCTCGTTCTCGGTATAGGTGCCGAGACGGACCGGGTCGCCATCTTCCTGCGCGAGGTCGCTGCCGATAGCAAAGCCGCCTGACCCGTCCTGCATGACCATGTCGGCAAGTGCAGCGCGTCTCAGCCCGCGTCCCGGCGCCAGCAACGAAAGAGCCTCGAGTACGTTTGTCTTTCCCGCACCGTTCTCGCCCACGAGCAGGTTGAAACGCGAGGTTTCGTCAAGCTCCGTGGCGGCGTGATTGCGAAAACGTGTGAGGGAAATGCGGTCGAGCATGGGGCGGGAAAATCCCTAGCGCGCGCCCCGCGCTGCCGCCACCGGAAAGGCGCTTTCCAAAAGTTGGGAAATTTCGCCAACCTTTCGGATTGATGAACGAAGTCCGGCCCGCTTGTTCAGTTAAGAATGGCTGAATTCCGCCATTTTTCGATTTTGGCACGCCCGTTGCAATGCTTGAGGTGTCCACCGGATGAGCCGGTGAACAACAAAGATTTCAAGGGAGTTTATCCAGATGTTTGCTTTCAACGTTTCCGACAACCGCGCTTTCGCTTCGGTCCTCGCACTCGCCACCACCGGCTTCTTCATGGCCATGGCTATCGTTCCCGCAACGCCTGTCATCGCCTGAACCGGCACGACATTCGCACTCTAGAACACAGGAAAAGGAACCATGTTCGACTTTGAAAAATACGGCAGCAAGCTTTTCGCAGCAGCCTTCTCGCTTACCTTGTCGGCGGCATTCTTCGCCACCGCCATCATCCCCGCCACGCCCGGAGGTGTGATCGCATGAACGACCTGAAGTTCCGCGAAGACAACACCGTCCGCCCGAGCAACAAGTTCGGTCTGGACCGCCGCAATGGCAAGGTGATGGGTGTCTGTTCGGGTATCAGCCGTTACTTCGGCATCGATGCCACCTGGGTCCGCGTCGCCTTCGTTCTGGGCACGCTGCTCGGCTTCGGCAGCTTCATCCTCATCTACCTGGCGATCGCACTGATCGCAGACTGAGTTCGATCCTTCCGCATCATCCCGGACAAACGGTCCGGGATCGGGCGAGAAGGGTCGGGCTTCGTTCTTGCAGGCAGAAAGCCTGCAGTCCTCACATGGCCGAGATGCCGCCGTCGAGCTTCAGCTCCGCACCGGTCATGAACTTGCTCTCGTCACTGGCGAGATAAACCACCGCATTGGCGATATCGTCCGGTTCGCCGACCTTCTTGAGCGGGATCTGACGGGCGAGCTTCTCCATCAGAACATCCTTGTCGATATTGTGATTGATCGCGGTCCCATCGAGGATCGGCGTATCGACGAATGTCGGGTGCACCGAGTTGCAGCGGATATCCATGCGGTTCTTCGCGCAGTGCAGCGCGATCGATTTCGACAGCATCCATACGGCCGCCTTGCTGGCATTGTAGGCGGGCATGGTGTCGCTCGCGATAAGGCCGGCGATGCTCGAGATGTTGATGATCGATCCGGGCGCGTGTTCGCGCATCAGCGGCAGGGCCTTCTGGCAGCCGTGGAAGATCGAATCCACGTTCACCGAGAAACAGCGCTGCCAGTCCTCGAACTTACAGGTCTCGATATTGCCGCCCACGCCTATGCCGGCGTTGTTGACCAGCACATTCAATCCACCGAGCTCGCTCTCGGCCACGCCCACGACACGCTCCCAGGCATCGGGATCGGTCACGTCATGCTGCACGCCGATCGCGTGACCGGCGCCCATTTCCTCGACGATGCGTGCGGCGGTCGCCTCTGCGCCGTCACCATTGATGTCAGTGCACAGAACTCTCGCGCCTTCTTCCGCGAGTCTGCGGGCATGCGCCGCGCCAAGTCCCTGCGCCGCGCCTGTGACCAGCGCGAGCTTGCCCTTGCAACGACCTGCCATTCTCACTCTCCCTCGATAAATCCTTGCACGAGGAGCGTGAGCACACGCACGTCGATGCCGCAACCCTCGCGGCGCTTTGCAGCAATGAATTCGGGCAAATCGCTGCGCGCGACGCGGTGCACGGTGATGTTCTCGCCTGCGACACCGCCGCCTTCGCTGACTTTCGTCAGCCCGCGTGCGCGCACCAGGGTGAAGCTTTCGCTGACCATTCCTGGCGAGGAGAAATAGGTGCCCATGTCCTCCAGGACAGAGGCGCGGTAGCCGGTCTCCTCCTCAAGTTCGCGTCCTGCGGCAGTGAGGGCATCCTCGTCGTCTTCACCGTCGTCGTCGCCGATGAGGCCTGCAGGAAATTCGATGCTGCTGCGTCCCAGAGGTACGCGATACTGCTCGACAAGCAGAACGTGATCCTCCTCGTCCACCGCGAGGATTGCCGCCGCGCGGATCCCGCGCGAGCGGGCGACATATTCCCAGCGGCCCTGCTTCTTGGTGGTGATGTACTTGCCCTGCCAGACGATCTCGACCGGCGCGTCATTGTTGGGTGCACTCATTTAGTCAGACCTCGATCAGGCGGTCGGGCAATTCGTTTCGGTCGTCGGCATCGCGCGGGAAATGCTCTGCGAGCACGATCCCGACATCGCGCACGCCGGCTGCAAGGCCCTCGGCGATGCAGCCCTTCGAGACTTCGGCGAGCATGTCTACCATCGCCTCTCCCCAGACCTCCGCCGGAACTCGGGTCGCGATGGCCTCGTCGGCGACGATTTCCGCACGGTGCTCGCGCATCGAGAGATAGAGCAATACGCCGGTGCGCCCGTGCGTGCGGCGCTCCGCGCCGACCTTGAAATGCTTGATCGCCGCGTCATGCGCTCGCGCTTCCTTGATCGGCGAAGGGATAGAGAGGAACCGAAGGGTGTCGATCGAGAGAAGGAGCCAGCTAAAGGCGAAGGTGAGCAGGCCAAGGAGGATGGTGGCCGTCGCTATTCCGCCCGTGGTCCAGTCTGTACCCCAGCCGCCCACGAGATTGTCCCAGAGTCCCAGGAAGGGTTCGGGGAAGGCTGCGAACAGGCTCATGGCCGTGAAGGCGAACCCTGCCGCCCAGACCAGGATCACGTCGGTATAACCGTCGGAACGGTCTGCAAGGACGGTCACGATCTCGCCACTGGTCTTGCTCTCCGCCTCTGCGACCGCCTGCGTGACGATCGCGTGCTTCTCGCGCGTCAGATATCCCATTACCAACCCCTCCGGCGCCGCCGCCGTTGAAGCCGCCGCCTCCGCCGCCGAAGCCGCCGAAACCGCCACCTCCGCCCAATCCGCCGCCGCCACCCCAGCCACCGCCTCGGCTACCGCCGTCGAGACCGCGTGCGATGGCCTTGCCTGCCTCCCACAGGATGATGTCGCGCGCCGTATTGCCCCAAGGCCCGCGGCGATAACGCCTGCGACGGCCGCGTCCGCGCAATGCGGGGAGGATGAAGAAAAAGAAGATGAAGGCGAACCAGATGAGGCCGCCGATGGGCACGCCGCCCCTATCGCCGCGCTCGCGCTCTGCCGCGGCCTCGGCTTCCGCTATGGCGCGGGCGTCCGCGGGATCCATATCGAGGCGCTCGATCATCTGGTCGACTGCCCGATCGATACCGCCGGCAAAATCGCCTTCGCGGAAGGCCGGGCGCAGCGTATTGCGCACGATCCTGCCCGAGGAGATGTCGGTCAGCGTTCCCTGAACGCCGCGCGATGTGGAGATCCACATCTGCCGGTCGTCACGCGCGATATAGAGCAACACGCCCTGTTCGGTTTCCGCTCCGCCGATGCCCCAGGTCTCGGCAAGGCCGCGGGCATAGATCTGCGTATCGACGCCGCCGGTCGTTGGCTCGGTTGCCACGACAATGGCGCGGCCGGTTGCGCGATTATAGTCGGTGAGCTTCTGTTCCAGCCGCGCTTCCTCGGCAGCCGGGATCAGGTCGGCGCCGTCATAGACGGGCCCGTCGGGGCGCGGGGGATAGTCCTGCGCCAGCGCCGGCGACCCGAAGGCCGCCAAAACCAGCGCAAGTAACAGGATCAGGCGTTGCACGTTTGAGTGGTCCCAGGCGCTCAGTTACCGCTCGCGCCCGGGTCCATGTCTCCGAAATCCACCGTCGGCGCGGTCTGTGCACCGGCATCGGCCTGGAAGGTCTCCTTGGGCTCCGCACCGTGGATGATGTTCGCACCGATAGTTTCGGGGAAGGTGCGAATTGCGGTGTTATAGACGCGCACGGCCTCGTTGTAGCGGGTGCGGCTGTTGTCGATCCGATTCTCGGTGCCTTCGAGCGCCACCATCAGGTCGGCAAAGCGTTGCTGGCTCTGCAGTTCGGGGTAACGTTCGACCACTACCATCAGGCGGCTGAGCGCGCTGCCGAGATTGCCTTGAGCCTGTTCGAATTGGCGGAACTTCTCGGCATCTCCGAGATCGCCGGTGTTGATTGTGGTAGAGGTCGCCTGGGCACGCGCTTCGATGACCTGCGTCAGGATTGCCTCTTCGGAGCCGGCAGCGGCGCGGACCGTCGAGACGAGATTCGGGACGAGGTCGGCGCGGCGCTGGTAGGCGCTTTGCACATCTGCCCAGCGGGCGTTGACGACTTCTTCCTTCTCGGGGACCGAGTTGATCCCGCAAGCCGAGAGCGCGAGGGCGAAGGCACCCAGCAAGGCAGTGCGGATGGCGATTATGCGGTTCATGTCGGAAGTTCCCCTTTCAAACTGTCTTACCTAGATAGCACGCCAGACTGTGCATTCAAGGAAGCTGGGCCTTGAGAGCATAGAATTGTCATGCAACAACTTCCGCCCTCAAACAGGGTTGCGAGAGGGACTGTCTATGTTGAGTGATTTCAAGGCATTTGTCGCCAAGGGTAACGTGATCGATCTTGCGGTCGCGGTCATCATCGGCGGCGCATTCGCCACCATCGTCAAATCGTTAACCGACGAGATCATCATGCCCGTGGTCGGCGCGATCTTCGGCGGCGCGGACTTCTCGCGCTACTTCGTCCTGCTGAGCACGCCCGAAGGGTATGACGGACCGCTCGACGATTATGCAGCCCTGCAGGAAGCGGGCGCGGCAATGATCGGCTACGGCAGCTTCATCACGGCGATCATCAACTTCCTGATCCTGGCCTTCATCATCTTCCTTCTGGTGCGCTACGCCAAGAAGGTGATGGAAGAATTCGAGGATAAGCCGGAGGAAAAGCCTGCAGGTCCGAGCGAAACCGACCTGCTCAAGGAAATCCGCGACGAGCTGCGCGCCGCGCGCCCCGACTATGCGCCCGACAAGGGCCCTATGGGCTGAGTGAGAACCCCTCCTCCTTGTGGGGGAGGGGTACACTTCACATTAAGCGATGGATCGCTATATGGGTTCTGCCGGTTTCGGCCGGCTATGGCGATAAATTGCGCTGTGCAATAGGTACAACGGACCCGGGGGCAGTACCCGGCGGCTCCACCATAATCCGCGGCAAATGCGCGGTTTTTGACGGGGCCGAACTAGGATCGACGTGTGCTGAAAGACAGTGTTTTCGTCCGGGCTGAGTAACCCGTAAAACTGTTCACAACACACAAGTGCCAACGATAACGAAGCACTCGCTCTCGCAGCGTAATCTGACGGGCTAACGCCCTGATCTTACAAAGCTAAAGCGCGGTTGGACCCACCGGGCAACAGAAGCGGATTCCGGGGCTCCGGGGGTAGCTAGCAACAGAAACCCCCACCTTCGCGAAATTGTCGGAAAATCAGTCGGAAGCGGGCGTCTCGGCCTCTTCGGCCTTCTTCGCGTCCTGTTCGTAGCGGATGGCGTCGAGGATCTTCGCGCCGCCCAGGAACACCGCGCCGGCAGTTGCCGCAAACAGCAGGTAGCCGCCCACTCCGGGATATTCGATGGTGTAGTGCGCTCCGCGGGTCATCGCGCCAAGGGCAAGGGCATAGATGATCACATACGCCTCGAAGCGCGTCTTGATCACGAACAGCCTTTTGACCTTCTGCCACATGGGTTGGCGGATGCTCCTTTCTTAACCTCTTGAATTGCAATGAACGTGCCACAAACACGTTCCTGCCGATCTCGCGTGGTTAATCCAGAGCCGAGTGTAAGAACGCCCGACGCAGAGTCGAGGTGGTTAACTTTTATGAACCATGTTTAGGCGAGGGTGTCCAAGGATAGGACAGTCAGCAGGGCTTCGCGCGCTTCGATCACGCGATGCGCCAGTTTTTCGGTCCCGATATCAGCAGGATCGATGGTTTCCGGCCACATTTCGGCGATTACCGCCTCGATACGGTCGGCCTTGGCATCGTCGAGCATGAAGCGCGGGTCGACCGTCGCCGGGTCCGCGACGACGCGCAGCCGCAGGCAGGCAGGGCCGCCGCCATTGGCCATCGACTGGCGCACATCGACGGGGATGACCTTGCGGATCGGGCCGTTGCCGGCGAGCATGCTCTCGCAATAAGCCCAGACGCTGGCGCTTTCCTGGCATTCGCTCGGCACGACCAGCGCCATCTCGCCCGAGGGCAGGGTCAGCAGCTGCGCGTTGAACAGGTAGGTGCGGATCGCCTCCTCGAGGCTGACCGCGCTTTCGGGCACTTCGACCACTTCGAGCGCGGGGAAGGCTGCGCGGATTGCCTCGTAGGCACCCTTCTGGTCGGCGAAGGCGCGCTCGTGGGTGAAGAGTACGCGCTCATTCGCCACGGAGACCACGTCATTGTGAAAGGCCCCGGCTTCGATCGCCTCGGGGTTCTGCTCGATGAAGACGCACTTGTCCGGATCGAGACCGTGGAGCCGCGCGATGGCGCGGCTGGCCTGCTCGTGCTGGCGCGCGGGGAACTCGCCGCCCTGGCGACCCCAGACGAAAGCCTCGACACCGGGCGCGCCGTGACCCTCGCAAAAGCGCATGTGATTGGCTGCGCCCTCGTCACCGAAGGCGGGGAGGACAGCATCGTGGATGGTGAAATGCTCTTCGTCGCCGAAAGCGATGGCGAGCTGCGCCTGAGTATCCTGCCACTCCTGCGCGCGGTGCGGCATGGTGACGAGGTTGGCCGGGGTCAGGTGGCAGCGGCCGTCCGCCGTATCGGGCGCCGGGCTGACGGTGGCGGCATTGGCGGTCCACATGCTCGAGGCCGACCATGCCGCGGCGAGCAGCTGGCGCGGCGCGGTCTCGTCGATCGCGAGGCCGCGGATGAGATCTCCATTGGGGCGGAGCAGTGGCAGCAGGAAGCCCTGAGCGAGGCCCAGCGCCATGTTCGAGCGCATCTTGGCAATGCCCTGCAGCGCAGCCGCGCGGGGGTAGGAGGTATCGCCCTTGTGGCTCGCGCTGGCGATATTGCCGAGGCTGAGGCCTGCATAATTGTGCGAGGGGCCGACGATGCCGTCGAAATTGATCTCGACGAGGCTCATCGCGCCACGCTCCAGACGGTGTCGCCGACGCCGACTTCGAGGGCCTTGGCGCAAACCTCGTCGATGGCGATGGTATCGTCTTCACGGAAATCGCGCATACCGTAGGCGGACTTGAAGCTACCGAGCTCGCCGGTCGCAACAAGCGCTCGCTCGCCGGTATCGAGATCGATGGCGGAGACCTTGGCCGGGCGTGCTTCTGCAACGCTCTTCACGTTGTCGGTGCGCGCGGTCATCGTCGGGCCGCCGTCGAAAATGTCGACATAGCCTTCGTAGGCGAAGCCCTCGTTTTCCAGCATGCGCATGGCCGCACGGCCCGTCGGATGCGGGACGCCGATCACCTTCTTGGCCTCTTCGTTGAGCATCGCGACGTAGACAGGGTGCTTGGGCATAAGGTCGGCGATGAACTGGTTGCCGTTGATGGCGTTGAAATAATCGGCTTCCTGGAAGGTCATGCCGAAGAAGCGCCCTGCCACGCCGTCCCAGAAAGGCGAACCGCCACGATCGTCGATCACGCCGCGAAGCTCGGCGAGAATCCGGTCGGCAAAGCGGCTGCGATGCATGGCGATGAAGAGATAGCGGCTGCGTGCGAGCAGCAGGCCCAGACCGCCCGCGCGTTCGCCCGGATGCAGGAACAGACCGCCGACTTCGGACGAGCCCTCGAGATCTGTGACGAGGCTCAGCAACTCGGCCCGCACCGTACGGTCGAGTTCCTGGCTGTGCTGGGTCAGCGTGTTGAGACGATAGGAATAGAAGGGCCATTGCTGGCCGACCTGGGTGAACAGCTGGCAAGTGCCGCGAACCTGACCCGTCTCGGTGTTTTCGAGGACCAGCGTGAACACGTCGTCGCCAAGTTCGTCTCCGGTGCGGGAGAACGCCTCGTCCGCACGCTCGAGCTTCTTTGTCAGCGCAGACTTGTCGGCCGGCAGGTTGGTGAAGCCGCCGCCAGTGAGCTTGGCCATCTCGTAAAGGTGTTCGAGATCGGAAAGATGCGCGGCGCGCAGGCGAAAGGTCACAAATGGTCTCCGATGGATAGCTTCGTCAGCACCAGCGCGGACAATGCAGCGCGCTCGCGGAGCGAAGGTACGATCATGAATTCGTCGGGCGAATGGATGGCTCCGCCGCGCACGCCCATGGTGTCGACCACGGGGACGCCGGTGGCAGCGATATTGTTGCCGTCGCAAACGCCGCCGGTCGATTTCCAGCCGATCTGCTGGCCGAGCTCAGCGCCGCATGCCTTGACGAGGTCGAACAGCCGCTGGGCCTTCTCGTCGACAGGCTTCGGCGGACGGGTGACACCGCCGTGGCGGTGGATGCAGACTTCGTGATCGCTCTCGATCATCGAAAGGATCGCATCGAGTTCTCCGTCGAAGCGGTTCATCGCATCGGTCGACTTGGGGCGGATGTTGAAGCGCAGGATGGCGAGGTCGGGCACGACATTGTTGGCCGCGCCGCCTTCGATCTTGGCGGGATTGACGGTGATGTCCTCGGCTTCGAGCGCCTTGATGCGCAGGACGAGGTCGGAGGCAGCAACGATGGCATTGCGCCCCTCATGCGGGTTGCGGCCCGCGTGGGCGCTGCGCCCGGTAATGGTGATCGAGTAATTGCCCGTCCCGCCGCGTGCATGGGCGAGCGTGCCGTCGGGCAGGGCCGAAGGTTCGTAGGTCAGCGCGGCATATTTTCCGCGTGCCAACTCCTCGATGAGGCCGCGGCTGGCTAGGCTGCCGGTTTCCTCGTCCGAATTGACCATCACGTCGTAGCCCACGCGGTCCGAACCCTCGATCGTCTCGAAGGTCTTCAGCGCGTGGAGGATGACGTTGAGCCCGCCCTTCATGTCGGCTGTGCCGGGACCGTTGATGGTCTCGTCATCGAGCCACTTGGTCTCCTGAAACGGGTGGTCGACGGGGAATACCGTGTCCATGTGGCCGGTCAGGACGAAGCGGCGCTCCGCTTCGGGGCGCACACGCAGCACCAAGTGCTGGCCGTGCGGCTTCTCGAACTCGCGCCCCTCGGCGGAAATTGCGGTCACAGTAGCCGGATCGACGAGTTCGACTTCGCCGGGCAGCGCGGAAAACGCGTCGGCGAGCACGCCGGCCATAGTCTTCAGTCCATCGATATTGGCCGTGCCGGTATTGATCGCGGCCCAATCCTGCACTTCGGCCAGCATCGTGTCGGCATCCACGGCGTCCAAAAGCGCTTGCGAGGGCATATCCGGTTTCATTGGCAACTTCCTTAGACTTACGAGCTTCCAAGTCCACCCCGCGCCTTGCATTCGTCAACGGCTGGCGGCATAGGTCGTGCCACTCCTCCCCGGGTCCACATCACGAAGCCATTCGCTTTCCCAGAGGAGTTCCATGACCAATTACGTGACGCGCGCCGGTATCGAGGTCGACCCGGCGCTGGCCACTTTTGTCGAAACCGACGTCCTGCCGCCGCTGGGCCGCGATGCGGACGCTTTCTGGGCAGGCTTTGCACAGCTTCTCGGCTCTTTCGCGCCGCGCAATGCCGCGCTGCTCGAGAAGCGGGAGGACCTGCAGGCGAAGATCGACTCATGGCATGTGGAGCGCGCAGGCCAGCCGCATGACGCGGCTGCCTATCGCGCCTTTCTTGAAGAGATCGGCTATCTCGTCCCCGAGCCAGGCGATTTCACCATCGGTACCGAGAATGTCGACCCCGAGATCGCAACCATGGCTGGCCCCCAGCTCGTGGTGCCGATCCTCAACGCGCGCTTCCTGCTCAACGCTGCCAATGCGCGCTGGGGCAGCCTTTACGATGCTTTCTACGGCACGGACGCGCTCGACGCGCCGCCCGCGCGGCCCGGCGGTTATGACGAGGAGCGCGGAGCTGCTGTGATCGCCGCTGGCCGCAAGTTCCTCGATGAGGCCCTGCCGCTGGTGGACCAGAGCTGGGCCGATCTCGCCGACGAGCACGACGGCAAGCTCGAGGACGAGAGCCAGTGGGTTGGCCACACCGAAAAGGGCCTGCTATTCCGTAACAACGGACTTCATATCGAAGTGCAGTTCGACCGCGATCACCCTGTCGGCAAGACCGACAAGGCAGGCATTTCGGATATCGTCCTCGAAGCCGCCCTGACCACCATCGCCGACTGCGAGGATTCGGTCGCGGCAGTCGATGCGGAGGACAAGCTGCTCGCGTATCGCAACTGGCTAGGCATCATCCGGGGCGACCTTTCCGAAAGCTTCGACAAGGGCGGCAAGACCGTAACTCGCGCGCTTTCCGAAGACGTCACTTTCAAGGACGGCGAGGGGAAGGAGCACTCGCTGCCCGGGCGCAGCCTGATGTTCGTGCGCAATGTCGGCCACCTGATGACCAATCCGGCGATGCTCTGGGACGGAAAGGAAATTCCGGAGGGCATTCTCGATGCCGTGATGACCAGCGCGATCTCGGCGCAGGACGTCGCGGGGCTCGGCAAATACGGCAACAGCCGGAAGGGCAGCATCTACATCGTGAAGCCCAAGATGCACGGGCCGGAGGAATGCGCCTTCACCAACGATCTGTTCGATGCGGTCGAGGACCTGCTCGAGCTGCCTCGCAACACGATCAAGGTCGGCGTAATGGACGAGGAACGCCGCACCTCGGCCAACCTTGCCGCCTGTATACACGCGGTGAAGGACCGGATCGTCTTCATCAACACCGGCTTCCTCGACCGGACGGGTGACGAGATACACACCTCGATGCGGGCCGGCCCGATGATGCGCAAGGGCGAGATGAAGAACTCCGCCTGGCTCAGGGCTTACGAGGCGCGCAATGTCGGCATCGGCCTCGCGCATGGCCTGTCGGGCCGTGCACAGATCGGCAAGGGCATGTGGGCAGCGCCCGACCTCATGGGGCAGATGATGATCGAGAAGATCGGTCACCTCCGTGCAGGTGCCAACACCGCATGGGTGCCGAGCCCGACCGCGGCGACGCTCCACGCCATCCACTATCACCGCGAGGATGTGTTCGAGATCCAGGAGGGGCTGGGCGATGCGGCCAAGCTCGACGAGCTGCTGACCATTCCGCTCGCCGAGGGCACCAACTGGTCGGAAGGGGAAATCCGCGAGGAACTCGACAACAATTGCCAGGGCCTACTCGGCTACGTGGTGCGCTGGATCGATCAGGGCGTGGGCTGTTCCAAGGTGCCTGACATCAACGACGTCGGCCTGATGGAGGACCGCGCGACGCTGCGCATCTCGAGCCAGCACATCGCGAACTGGTTGCTCCACGGGGTTATCACCGAGGAGCAGGTGATGGATGCGCTCCACAGGATGGCCGCCAAGGTGGACGAGCAGAATGCCGGCGATCCCTTCTATGAGCCGCTCCTCGAAAATCAGGACGGCGCTGCCTTCAGCGCCGCCAAGGACCTCATTTTCAAGGGCGTGGAGCAGCCCAGCGGTTATACCGAACCGCTGCTGCACGCGTGGAGGCTGAAAAGGAAAACTGCCGCCTGAGAAACTGCCTGCCGGCGCGTCAAGGGACTGGTAAAGTTTCGCGGTTAAGCTGTGCGACCTATAAGGAATAACGGTCGTGCAAGTACAAGGCAGAGCCATCCAGGAACGTCGCGAGGACAGGATCGACATCCTTGTCCGCGCCACCATGCATGCGCCCCAGAGTGCGGGCGTGGTACGCCTGTGCAATATCTCGCCCGCAGGGGCGCTGATCGAGGGCAACGACCTGCCGGCGGTCGGCAGCAATGTCGAACTGCAGCGTGGCGCGCTCTCGGTCTCGGGAACAGTCGTTTGGCTGGGGGATGACCAGGCCGGGGTCTCCTTCGAGCAGCGCATCACCGTGCAGCACTGGCTGCCCAATGCGGAGCCGCAGCGCGCGGTCGACCGCGCCTTCCAGCGTATCATGCAGGAAATGCGCGGGCAGGATAATGTCGAGGCACTGTCCGCCCCGCTTCATGGCTCGCAGATCACTGCGGATGACATGGATCGCTCGGCTCGCGCACTCGAGGAACTGGCCGATGCACTGGCCGGTGAGCCCGAGCTCTTTGCGCGCTATGCGACCCAGCTCCAGTCGCTGGATGTAGCCGCACAGATGCTGCGCAAACTGGCGCTACGCGAAGACTAGCCGAGAACGCGGGCGAGCCGCACGAAATCGCCGACTTTGAGCGTTTCGGCACGGCGCTGAGGATCGATGCCGATCCCTTCGAGCGCGTCGACTGCGCCGGATACGGACTTGAGGCTCTGCCGCAGCATCTTTCGGCGCTGGCCGAAAGCGGCCTCGGTCAGGCGCTCGAGCAATTTCGCCGACACACCCTCGGGCATTTCGCCCGGTTCGACGTGGACGATGGCGCTCATGACCTTGGGCGGCGGGGTGAAGGCGCTGCGGTGGACCTTCATCGCCATCTTGGCCTGCGCCCGCCACTGGGCAAGGACCGCCAGGCGCCCGTAGGCCGAGCTTCCGGGTTTCGCCACGATACGCTGGGCTACTTCCTGCTGGAACATCAGCGTGAGCGAGGTCCAGAGCGGCGGCCATTCCTCGCCGCCCATCCAGCGCGTGAACAGCGCGGTGCCGACATTGTATGGCAGGTTCGACAGCACCGCGTAGGGCTCGGCCTCCATCACGTTGTCATGATCAAGCTTGAGCGCGTCGCCCTCGATCACGCGCAGCTGGTCTGGAAATGCCATCGCGAGTTCGGAAAGGGCGGGGAGGCAGCGCGTGTCCATTTCGATCGCGGTCACCTTCGCGCCCGCACGAAGCAGCGCGCGGGTGAGACCACCGGGGCCGGGGCCGACTTCGAGCACGTTCCTGCCGGCGAGGTCGCCCGGAACCGCGGCAATGCGGTCGAGCAGCTGCTCGTCGAAAAGGAAGTTCTGGCCGAGCGCCTTCGACGCGCTGAGGCCATGACGCGCGATGACTTCCCGGAGTGGAGGCAGCTCAACCATGGCGCGCGCGCCTTGCGGCCATTTCGCCTGCCATACGCAGCGCTGCGATCATCGCGCCGGGATCGGCGAGACCCTTGCCCGCGATATCGAACGCCGTTCCGTGGTCGGGGCTCGTCCGCATGATCGGCAGGCCGAGCGTCACGTTGACGCCCTCGTCGAAGTCCAGCGCCTTGAGCGGGATCAGCGCCTGGTCGTGATACATCGCCAGCGCAACATCGTAAGTGCTCCGCGCGCGCGGCGTGAAGAGCGCATCGCCCGGATAGGGTCCGGTAATCGCGAGACCTTCGGCCTGCAGTTCCCCGATGGCCGGGGCGATAATCTCCGCCTCTTCGCTGCCGAAGCGGCCGTCCTCGCCCGCGTGCGGATTGAGCCCGCAGACAGCGAGCCGCGGAACCTCGATTCCGAAATCGTGCTGCAGCGAGGACGCGACAATCCTCGCGCGTTGGCAGATCAGCTCGCGTGTGAGGAGCTTCGGCACGTCGGCGAGCGCGTGATGGATGGTGAGCGGCACGGCGCGAAGGCTCGGTCCGGCAAGCATCATGACCACGTCATGACGATCCAGTTCGCAGGCATCTGCGAGATATTCGGTCTGGCCCGGCTGGGTGAAGCCGACCTTTGCAAGCTCCGACTTTGCGATGGGCGCCGTCACCAGCCCTCCGGCTTCTCCGGCGAGAGCCAGCCTGGTCGCAGTCACGAGCGAATGCAGGGCGAGCTTCGCCCCCGCTTCGCTGACTGTGCCGGGCTCATAGGGGTGGTCTGCCTCCCCCAGCACAGGGAGTGCCTCGTCCCATACCCCTACAGCTTGCGAGGGGTTCTCGATCTGTTGGACCTGCACCGCGATCCCGCACGCTTTTGCAGCGGCGGACAGCACGCCAGCGCCGCCAGTCACGAAGAAGGGCGCAATGCCCTCATGTACGCGCCGGACCCATGCAGCCGCGATGATCTCGGGTCCGATCCCCGCCGGATCGCCGAGCGATACCGCAAGCGGGGGTAGTGCGGGCGTCAATTGTACTCGATGTAAGCGTCGTTGCGCAGGTCGCGCAGGTAGCGCTGGGCCGCCTTGTTGACGCGCTCGTCCTCGATCTGAGCCATAAGCTCGTCGAAGTTCGGACCGCTTTCGCTCTGCGGGTCGTCACGACCGCACAGCATCAGCACGCGCACGCCTTCCTGAACCGAACCGAAGGGCGGCGTCACTTCGCCGATCTGCAGGCCGAGAACGATGTTCTGCAGCTGCTCGGGCAGGGCGCGGGCGCGGATCTGGTCGTTGGTGACAACGTTTGCGTTGAGCGATGCAGCCACTTCGTCGGCGCTGCCGCAGCCACGCATCGACTGGACGCCCGAGATGAAGCTCTGCAGCTTCGCTTCGTTCGCTGCTTCGCCGGCGGCGGGATCGAAGGAAACCTGGATCTGCTTGAGGCTCAGCATCGCATCACGCGGATCGGCGGTCAGCACCTGGCGCTTTTCGCGCAGGAATACGATCCAGTAGCCACCCGAAATCTGGATCGGGCCGACCAGCTGGCCAGGCTGCATCTGGCCGACGACCGTCTCGAGCTGCGGATCCTTGAGCTGGGGCAGGTGGATCCAGCCAAGGTCGCCGCCGACCGCAGCGGTCGAGGCTTCGGAGAACTGGCGAGCATAAGCGACGAAGCTGCCGCCCTGTCGCAGCTGCTCGACGATCTTCTGCGCGTTCGCTTCAACGGCAGCAGCGTTCTGCGGCGTAGCCGAGAGGAAAATTTCCCAGACCCAGTACTCGTCAGTACCCTTGGAAGCGTTCAGGCGCTCCATCAGCTCGTTCACTTCTTCGGCCGAGACATTGACGAACATCGAGACCTTGCGGCGCAGGAGGCGCTGCCAGGCAAGCTCGCCTTCGATCTGGCGCTTCAGCGAACTCGGCGAGGAGCCGATCGATTCGAGGTAAGTGTCCATGTCCTCGACCCGGCGATTATTCTGCGCTGCGAGGCGGTTGTAAGTCTGGTTGATCTCTGCCCGGTCGATCTCGATTTCCTCGGCCTGGGCCGCCTGGATCTGCAGGGTTTCGTCGATCAGGTTGCGCAGGACCTGCGCGCGGACGCGGGCCATTTCCTCCGCCGAAATCTCGTTCTGGCTGGCATCGACGAGCAGCGCGACGCGCTGGTCGAGGTCGGTGCCGGTGATGACGTGGCCGTTCACAACCGCGGTTGCCCGGCGCACATTCGGATCGGGATTGGTGAGCATGTTGAACTGCTCGGGCAGGTTCAGCGGATCCTGCGCACCCACTGCAGATTGCGCGCTGGCGCCCGGTGCGCTGGCGAGAAGTCCGATGGCTGCGGCCGCCGTGGCCAGTTTCGAAACGAATGTTGCGTTCACGCTCAAAAAATCCCTTGCGGCGCGTCTTTGGCGCCCGAATGCGGCGGTCATGCCTGACCCCGGCTTAACCGTTGCTGATAACCGAGGGCGCGGATAGCGTGTTTGGCCAGCGCTGCCAACACGCAGCGCCCGCTCCAACCTAGCGGAACCCCAGATTTTTCAGGCTGAAGTAGAGCTGGAAGGTGTCGCCGCGCTGCGCATCGCCCGCAGACACGTAATCGCGCCGCCAGGTCGCGCCCATCTCAAGGCAGTCGTCCTGGTAGGCAATGCCGAGGCGCGTGCGGATAGGCTGGAAGCCGTCGCTGGTGAGCGTCGGGTCTTCTTCGCGGTCGGTCAGGTTGAAGACGCCCGAACCGAAGGCCGACCAGTAGTCGGCGAAAGCCACGCGTACCGCGGCACGCAATTCCTCGCGGTCCTGCAAGTCTTCCACCGTGGTGATGTCGCGGTTCAGGCGCAGGTAGCCGATCTCGGCGTAGGTCCGGCTCGAGCCGATCGTCGCATCGATCTCGTTACGGCGGACGGCGAAATTGTCCTTGTCGAGCCGGTAGCGGTGCGTGAACTTGAGGAAGTCTCGGTAACGCAGCTGAGTACGGCCTACGAAGTCGCTCACCTTTTCGGAAAGGCCCGTGCCGTCGGGGAAGATGTCGCGATCTGAATCGAGACGGTAGGACTGACCGAGCGTCGTGAGCAATTCCCAGCCCGGACGACGGAGTTTCCAGTCGAAACCATAGGTGACGCGCGCGCCGTCTTCGACCCGGTCGTAGCCGGGGAAGCGGTTGAGCGCGAAGAGGTTGCTATCCTCCAGGTCGATCGCGCGTGCATCCTCGTTGGGGATCGCGAGGTTCTTGATGTCGGGCGTCACCACCAGCTGCACGCGTGGTGTGAAGACCTGCTCGCCGCCGAAAAGCTCGCCCACGAAAGGCCATTCGACATCGACTGCGCCCAAGGCGACGCCGCGCGTTTCCCAGCCCGGATTGCCGCGATAGGAGGCGGTCTGGGTGAACTGGTTGCCGTCCGAATGGTAGACGTCGCCGCGCAGTAGGCCGGTGAAGGTCACCACCTGCCCGAGACCGGTGATCTGCTTCAGGTCCCATTGCGCCTTGGCGAAGGCGCGCTCGGTTTCCTGCCCTTCCTTGCGTGTGATGGCGAGAGTGTTGAATTGAAGCTCGAGATTGCCGCCCGCGACCGGATCGGAGAGCCGCTGGCGGAAATCGAGGACGGGTAGCGCGACCGGGACATTGTCCTGGTCTTGGCCAAGCCTCAACGTCTGCGTCGCCCAGCCGGCCAGCGAGAAATAGGAATCGGTGTCTATCCGCTCGAGGTCGATCATCGAGCGCAAGCGGTCGTCGCGGCTTATGTCGTAGCGGCGCAGGAAGGTGCGGTCGCTGGCGAGGCGTATCGACCCGGTCAGGCTCCATTCGGGGGAGAACTGGAACTTGCCGTTCGCGAAAAGGTAGCCGCGCGGTTCGCTATCGAAGGTATCGGTGCGGCTCGCATCGGTGAAGCGGCGGCTGTGCGTCGCATAGCCGGTGATCTGGTAGGCGCCCTTATCGGTCAGGTGCCGCCACTGGGCGGAGACCATGGGCGGCGCCTCGGAGAAAACGTAACCGGAAACGGTGAGGTCCTGGTTGTCTGCGAAGCGCAGGTAGTAACTGCCCGAAACTTCGACGCCGTTGCTTTCCGAAATACGCAGGTCTGGCACGAGGAAGCCCGACACGGCGCCACCGTCCGTACGGATCGAGAGGCCGGGTAGCGGCAGCAGCCGCGCTCCGAAAAGCTCGAGATAGGCGCCGCGGAACCGCACGCGCTCGTCTTCGGGATCGTAGATCACACGCTCGGCCGTGATCCGCCAGCTTGGCTCCTTGTCGCAGCCTTCAGGATCGGTCACCGCGCAGGCGCTGTAGGCCGCTTCTTCGAGCGTGATCGATCCGTCGTTCTCGCGCACACCGCGATTGGCCGCGAGCCTGCCGCCGGCACGCAGCGCGAGCAGCAGGTCTTCCATCGCACCCGCCTCGAACTGGTCGGTCAGCTCGACGCGTTCGGTGTAGAGCTGGTTGCCGTTCTCATCGACGAAGCGGACATTCCCGCTCGCAACGATCACGCCGGTACGCTGGCTCCAGCTGACGCTGTCGGCGCGCAGCGAACGGTCGCCCGAACGCAGCAGCACATCGCCTTCGGCGGTAGTGATGTCGGCATCGCTGTCGTAGCTCAGGATATCGGCTTCGAAGGCGATCTGGCGTTCGCCCTCGGCGTTGAATTCGGGCGGAGGGATCTGGGTATCATCCTCGCTCGCCACGATGACCGGGTCTTGCGGGGCGGGAAGGTCGCTTGGGCTCTCGCCTTCCGGTTCTTCCACCGTGCCTGCACCGGTGGCTGCGCCTTCCTGCGCAAAAGCGGGCGAAGCGCTGGCGAGCACGAGCGCCGCCATGCCGGATCCCAGCAGGTGCGACACGGTTATGTTTCTATTGGCGGGGGCCGGGACCATGGCTTGCCTATCGCACCGGCCACGCCTAATCGCAATCGCGTTTCCTCGGGGACCGGCGGCACGGTCGGCTTCCCGTCCAGAATATATCTTGGGAGATTCCATGCACATCCAGTTCAGCCAGTCCCGTCCGCAAGGCGCGCGCCTCATTGCGCATGTGGTCGACAAGGGCAAGCTTCCTGATTCCCTGAATGCCGCAATGCGGGCAGGTGCCGAGGCGGCACGTTTCAAGGGCAATGCAGGCCAGACCTTCGACGGTTTTGCTGAAACCGGCGATGGCGTTGCTCGCCTCGCGCTGGCTGGTGCGGGAGACCGCAATGAAGAGGGCCGCCTCGCAAATCTCGAGAAAGCGGGCGCTGCGCTGGCAGGCAAGTACCAGTCGACCGGCGACAAGGAGCTGGTCCTCGACCTCACCGACAGCTCGCTGGACGCGAACGAGGCGGCGCATGTGCTGCTCGGCCTGCGCCTGCGCAACTGGCGCTACGATGTCTATCGCACCAAGCTGAAGGACGAGCAGAAGATCACGCTCGAAGGCGTCACCGTAATCGGAGCGCCTGAGGGAACCGAGGCCGCATGGCAGGATCACCTCGCGCTGGCCGAGGGTGTGGAGTTCACCCGTGAGCTCGTGACCGAGCCTGCGAACATTATCTATCCCGAAAGCTTTGTTGAACGCTGCAAGGAACGCTTCGAGGGCACCGGTGCGGAGCTGGTCGTTCTCGACGAGGCGCAGATGGAAGAGCTCGGCATGGGCTCGCTCCTCGGCGTCGGCCAGGGTTCGGTACGCGAATCGCGCATCCTGGCCATTAGCTGGAATGGTGGCGGCAGCGAGGCTCCCGTGGCCTTCGTCGGCAAGGGCGTGACCTTCGACACCGGCGGCATCTCGATCAAGCCGGGGCCGGGCATGGAAGACATGAAGTGGGACATGGGCGGCGCCGGTGCGGTTGCCGGCGGCATGCTCGCGCTCGTTAAGCGCAAGGCGAAGGCCAATGTGGTCGGCGTCATGGGTCTCGTCGAGAACATGCCCGACGGCAATGCCCAGCGTCCGGGTGACGTGGTCAAATCGATGAACGGCCAGACCATCGAAATCCTCAACACGGATGCCGAAGGTCGCCTGGTTCTGGCCGATGCGCTGCACTGGACGCAGGAAGAATACCAGCCCTCGCGCATCGTCGACTTCGCCACCCTCACCGGCGCGATCATCATCTCGCTCGGCCACGAATACGCAGGGCTCTTCTCGAACGATGACGAGCTGTCCAAGGACCTTTCCGAGGCGGGTGAGGCCGTGGGCGACAAGGTCTGGCGCATGCCGCTGGGCAAGGCCTACGACAAGCTGATCGACAGCCCGATCGCCGACATGAAGAACATCGGCGGCAAGGGCGCAGGCTCGATCACCGCCGCTCAGTTCCTCCAGCGCTTTATTGCCGACGATACGCCCTGGGCGCATATCGACATTGCCGGCATGGCCTGGTCGGACAAGCCGGGCCGGACATGGGGCAAGGGCGCTACGGGCTACGGCGTGCGCCTCATCGATCGTCTCATTGCCGATACGGTCGAAAGCTGATCGGAGACTGCGCTCATGGCGAAGATGAGGCGCAAGGCAGACCTTCCCACGAAGATCTGCGCGACTTGCGGCCTCAGCTTCGCCTGGCGAAAGAAATGGGCGCGCGACTGGGACAACGTACGCTATTGTTCCGAGCGATGCCGGCGCAATAAGCCGGCAGGCGAAGAACAGAGCTGAAGTCAGGAAAAGGGGTCACTTCATCCTCGTCGATTTCTACCAGCTGAGCCGCGATCCGGTGGATGTCACAGTGGTCAAGCTTGCCCGCAAGGTGATGCAGGCGGGTGAGCGGCTGCTGGTGGTTGCGGCGGACGAAGGGCTGCGTACCCGGCTGGGCAATGCGCTCTGGCAGCAGGGCGGGGGCAGCTTCCTTGCCAACGGTCTCGCCGATGCACCCCACGCGGCGCGCCAGCCGATCCTGATTTCGGATGGTTGCGAGGCTCCGAACGAGGCGAGGATGGTCATCCTTGCCGACGGTCAGTGGCGCGACGAGGCGTGCGCGTTCGATCGCGCGATGCTGCTGTTCGATGCCGAAGCAACCGAGGCTGCCCGCGACCTGTGGCGCACGCTCTCTGCGCGCGAGGACATAGAAAATCGTATCTTCAAGCAGACGCCCGAGGGCAGTTGGCGCGAAGGCCGCTGAATTTTCAGGAACCTGCCGCAATCTCGCCCGTCGATTGGGCATGAGATCCTGTTCTCCCATTCTCCTCTGCTGCGCCCTCCTTGTCTCTGCTTGCGGAGCTAGCGACACCGATGCTGGAGAAGATGTTGCCGAGGCAGCGGAGACCGAAGCTCTCGGCTCCTACACGATCGATCCCGAAAGCGGCGAGGTCCGCGCAACGCACACCGATGCGGCAGGCGTGACCACCACCATGCGGGCGGGCGAGAACGTGCCGGTTCGCTGGCCGGAGCCGTTCACAGCCTACCCGGGAGCTGAAATCACCAACACGACGCGGGTCGAACAGGGCGACGGCGCTTTTGTGACGGTCGAGTTCACCACGCCCGACGTGCGCGCCGACGTGGTCGAATTCTATCGCAAGCAGGCGGTAGAAGCGGGTGTCGAACCCGAGATCGAGGTGTCGGGCGGCGAAACCACCACGCTGGGCGGTGAGAACCGCGATCGCAAATCCAGTTTCGCACTGCAGGTAACCCGCGTCGACGGGCGGACCGAGGGGCAGATCAGCGTCGCGCGCGGATCCGACTAATTCTTGCCCCTTCGCCCCCTTGGCGCTAGGGGCGCGCGCGAGAACTCTCTCCCCCCGATAAACATTCGAAATTCGCAAGGAACACACATCATGGCGGTCACCCGCACCTTTTCGATCATCAAGCCCGATGCCACCCGCCGCAACCTGACCGGCGGCGTCACCAAGATGCTTGAGGAAGCCGGCCTGCGTGTCGTGGCTTCGAAGCGCATCAAGATGACCCGCGAACAGGCCGAAGGCTTCTATGCGGTCCACAAGGAACGCCCCTTCTTCGGTGACCTCGTTGAATTCATGACCTCGGGTCCGGTCGTCGTTCAGGTCCTCGAAGGCGAAGACGCAGTGAAGCGCAACCGCGACGTGATGGGCGCCACCAATCCGGCCGACGCCGAAGAAGGCACCATCCGCAAGACCTATGCCGAATCGATCGAAGCAAACTCGGTCCACGGTTCGGACAGCGAAGAGAACGCAAAAATCGAGATCGATTTCTTCTTCGACGAGAGCGAAATCGTCGGCTGAACGACTTAAAATTACTCTTTCGCGCTCGAAAAGTGTGAAAAGTAAACAAGTTAGGTGACGGGCGCATCCTGGGCTAGGCTGCGCCCGTCATGCTTTCGGCATTGTTCCCTCACCTGCGCGAACGGCGCACTCGCGAAAACGCGGTTCGTGCTTTCGTGGATCTCGCTCAATCGCAGGCAATATCGACGCACTGCCGAATATGTGTCTGAAGACGTTGTGTTTTCTGACGTGAGCGGCGACACGATCAAGGGTCTCGATCGCATGATCGATACGGTCGAACGCTTCCGGAAGAGCTCGGACTGGCCTGAAATCGTCATCGAATCGGCCGACTACAGTGACGGGGAAGTGCTCCTGCGCGGCCGCCTTGATACAAGCGTACGCGAAATAGCTGGCGACACGTTTTGGCGCGTCGGTTTTGACGATGACATGATCTCGGCAATCGAAGTCACCCGCGCGAACGGCAACATGACCGTGCCCCGGTTCGCCGCGCGATACGCCTGATACTGGATTCCGCCCCCAACCTGCGGCAAAATGCGCCCGAGCGGGGGATTCGCGAATGCTCTTCAAGGATCAGCGAAAGGATGCAGCGCGCCAGTTGATGGCGGCATTCAACGCGCACGATCACCTCGCGCTGGCCAGGTGCCTTACGGCCGATTGCATCTTCATCGACAGTGCCGGTGGCCGGATCGAGGGGCGTAGCGGCTGCGTCGAGGCGACCCGGCTGTTCATGACGCTGGAACCCGAATTCCATATCGAGGTCGACAGCTATTCCGTCGTCGGCGACGAAGTGCTGATGCAGGGGGAGACCACTGCCAGGGACCCGCTTGTCGCGAAGGACCGGTTGTGGCGGGCGAGGGTCGAGGCCGGCCGGATCGCCGAATTCCAGACCTATTGCGATGGCGAACCGCGGCAGCTCGCCCGGCTACTGGGCCAAGGCGCCGACCAGATGTAGAAAGCGGCGGCTCTAAGCCCTTGCGGCGGAGCCGAAATTGGCGATCTGGCTGGCATGGCGGCCATGCGGATCGCTTGCCGACTTTTCCCGCTCATCGGTCATTGCTGCAAGGCTTTGGTCGGGCAGCGGTATGCCGAGCGTGAGGTATGCCTGCATAATCGCCGATCGCCAGTTCGCGTTGAGCGCCGAGAATGCGATGTGGGCAACCGGCCCTTCGAATTCTCCGAGGGCCGCCTCCATCGCTGCCTGCCGGATCGCGATCTTGCGAGACCAGGCCTCCTGCAACCACTCGATGTCATGATTGTCGGACTGGAATGCCATCTGGCTGGCGGTCATGGATATGCTGCTTGCCAGCACTTCCTCATGGTCGCGTTCGCATACGACGAGACGGGCGTCGGGAAATTGGTCGAGCAGCGCACCGAGATCCTCGGCGAATTGCGGGCACTTGAGCACGCGGGGCTTTCCGGCATCGCCCATCTTGGCAGCATCGGTGCGCAGGATGCGCGCGAACTCGCGGTAGATCGGCGCCTGGTCGCGGCCTTCGCTGAATGCCACAAATGTATCGATCCGCCACTGCGCCTCGAATGTCGCGGGCGACAGTGCCGCAGCGAGCCAGCCGATCTCCTCGTCGGTGCGCAGGCTGCCGAAGGGGTGCATGGTGTCGAGCCAGGGGTTGATCCGGCGCGCCAGCGCGAGCGCGAAGCGGCCCTTGAGCGGCCTGAGGTCAGGCTTCGAGGGCACTGGATCATGGCTGTTGCAGAAACGCGTACCGCTGTGCTGCGGGTCTGCTGCAAGCAGGCGCTGGACACGGGTGGTCCCGCTGCGCATCTGGCCGACCACAAGGATGGGCGGCGCAATCGGTGTGCTCGCGAGCTCCGGCTCCTCGCGCCAGATCCTGCCAAGCGCATGGCGCTTGCGGATCGCGCCGGTGATCTGGCCGTATGCCATCGCATGGCCCAGCGCATTAAGTTCAGCCTCTTCACGAAGCGCCTTGCACAATATCTCGAGCCGTTCGCGGAAGTCGGCGACCGCTTCCTCGCTCCTGATGGATATCTCGTCGGCAGCATCGAAACCGCGGCTGCCGATCTGCCAGAGGTAGTCCGGCTCAAGCGGCGGCTTTTCGTCCCAGCCGCGCTCCCACATATATTCGACCGCACGATCGACGCGCTCGGCCATCCGCGAGCGGGCAAAGGGATGCGGACGGGGCGGCGTCACTTGCCGCGCTCCTTCCAGCGTTCGAACATTTTCGTGCCGACCATGCGCAGCAGGTGTGCGCCTATCAGCACGCCGCCGGTAATGAGGACCGCGTCGAGCGTGTCGACTTCCTCGGTCTGCCAGCTACCGTCGTCCTGCAGCGCGATCATGCCGATCGCGAGGATCGCCACGATGAAGAAGATGTATGGCGTCAACCGGTCCATCAGAATTCGTCCGCCGCATCCATCAGCCTGGTCGCGCTCTTGGGCGCAACGCTGCGCCAGCTGCGCTCCAGCCAGTCGGCGACATGGTCCCAGTCGAGGCCCGGCCTGTTGAGGATCATGCCGATCCAACCGCTCGCGCCGTAATAGGCGGGTTTGAAATAAGCCTGCGGCTGCGCTTCGACGAGGTCGAGTAGCTCGTCCATGCTGCCAGTCTTGACCAGGACGGCGACATGGTCGCTGCCGTGATGCTGGTCGTTGAAATAGGCGAAATACTTGCCCGATTTCTCGCTTCCGGCACGCCAGCCGGGCGAACCGTGGCTCTCGCGCTCGTGGCTTTGCGGCAGGGCAAGCGCCAGTTCGCGCACTTTGCCGAGCAGAAATTCAGGATCGTTCTCGCGGCCCACATATTCACTGACAACGCGCGGATAGAGCTGATGCTCCGCAAATCTGACCCGTTCGGCGAGGCTATCTGCGGTTTCGCCTTGCCGGATGGCGACCTTGACCTGCCCGAGCACCTCGCCCGCATCGAGTTCGGGAGTGACGAGATGGACCGAGACGCCGCCATGGCTGTCGCCCGCATCGATCGCCCGCTGGTGGGTGTCGAGCCCGGGGTATTTCGGCAGCAGCGAGGGGTGGATGTTGAGCATCCGACCTTCCCAGCGCGTGGCGAATTCATCGGTGAGGATGCGCATGTAGCCGGCGAGCACGATGTAGTCGGCGTCGGCATCGCGGGCGGCCTTCTCCATCGCTGCGTCGTGATCGGCGCGGGCCATGCCCTTGTGGGAGAGCGCGAAGGTGCTCACACCCTCGGCTTCGGCGAGGGCAAGCCCCTCGGCCTCAGGATCGTTCGCGGCGACAAGCACGACCTTGAAGGCGGCATCTGGCAGGAGCGAGGCATAGAGCAGCGCGGCCATGTTGCTGCCGCGCCCGGAGATGAAGATCGCGACCTTCGCCTTCTCAGCCAAGGTGGACGGCCTCCCAGTCCTCGCGCGCGGACCAGGTCCCCTGCGAACCGCGCACCGTGCAGCCCTTGTCGCCTTCGACGATGTGGCCGACGGCAAGAACCTGCTCGCCTGCATCTTCGAGGCGGCTGCGGACTAGCTCGACCTTTGACGGCTCGACCGCGAGCACCATGCCCACGCCGCAGTTGAAGGTGCGCGCCATTTCGCCCGGCTCGATATTCCCCTGCGCCTGCAGGAAAGCCATCAACCCAGGCTGCTGCCAGCCGTCGGCATCGACCTCGGCATGGGCGCCTTGCGGGAGAACGCGCGGAATGTTCTCGAGCAGGCCGCCACCCGTGATGTGGGCCATCGCGTCGATCAGCCCGTCGCGCACCAGCGGGAGGAGCGTCTTCACATAGATCTCGCGTCGGCTCGAGCAGCGTTTCGATCAGCAGCCTGTCCTGGTTGAACAGGGCAGGGCGATCGAGCTTCCAATCCTTGTCCTCTGCAAGGCGGCGCACGAGAGAGAAACCGTTCGAATGGACGCCCGAGCTTGCAAGGCCGAGTAAGACATGACCGGGCGCAACGCGTTCGCCCGTAAGCTGTTCTCCGCGCTCGACCGCTCCGACACAGAAGCCGGCAAGATCGTAGTCGCCGCTGGCATACATGCCGGGCATTTCCGCGGTTTCGCCGCCGATCAGTGCGCATCCGGCCTGCTTGCAGCCTTCCGCAATGCCCGCGATCACGCGTTCGGCAACGCCGTTCTCGAGCTTGCCGGTGGCGAAGTAGTCGAGGAAGAAGAGCGGTTCTGCGCCCTGCACGATCAGGTCGTTCACGCACATGGCGACGAGATCGATACCGACGGTGTCATGCCGGTCGGTATCAATGGCCAGCTTGAGCTTCGTGCCCACACCATCATTGCCCGCGACCAGCAGCGGATCCTTGTATCCGGCGGCCCTGGGATCGAAGAATCCGCCGAAGCCGCCGATCTCGCCGTCGGCGCCGGGGCGCATGGTTGCTTTCACCAGCGGGCCGATCGCCTTCACGAGCGCATTGCCCGCATCGATCGAGACTCCGGCCTGTTCGTAGGTGTAGGAAGGCGTATCGCTGCTCATGGCTCACGCCTTTGCGCGAGTTCGGCCCGAATTTCCAGCAAATGCGCTTGGATTTCCCGAACCGATTGGGCAAAAGGCGCCGCAACATAGCCCATGCGCACATTTTCCTCCCTTTCTCCCCGTGGCCGCATCGCCCTGATCGCTTCCGGTATTGCGCTGGCAGGCGGTGCCGGATGGCTCGCGCAGGCACAGGTCGGCGGCGAGCGCGGGATCGCGGCAGTGGCCGCATCGCGCGATATCCAGGTGAGCGATATCGAGGTCGATGTGAGCGCATCCAGCGGGATCGAAGCGCGCGAGGAAGCCTGGCGCGATGCCCAGGTGAAGGCCTGGGAGAAGATCGACGGGCCGGATCTCCCCGAATCGCGCATCGCGGGGATGGTCTCGGCAATCGTGGTGCAGCGCGAGCGGCTCGGCCCGAAGCGCTACATCGCAACACTCGGCGTAATCTTCGACCGCCAGAAGGCCAATGCCTATCTCGGCGATGACGGGCTGACGCGGCGCAGTGCGCCAATGCTGCTCCTCCCGGTGACGTTCTCCGGCGGGACGGAACTCATGTACGAGCAGCGCAACCCGTGGCAGCGCGCCTGGGCGGAGTTCCAGGCCGGGCAGAGCAGCGTGAACTACGTGCGGCCAAGCGGCGCAGGCGGGGAATCGCTACTGCTGACGTACGGCCAGACCAACCGCCGCAGCCGCGTCTGGTGGCGCGGCATCCTCGATTCCTTCGGTGCCGCCGATGTGCTCGTTCCCATCGCACGCCTGCGCTACACCTACCCCGGCGGACCGGTGGAGGGGACCTTCACCGCGCGGCACGGCCCGGACAACGAATTCCTCGAAAGCTTCACGCTTACCGCCGAGAGTCCGGACCAGCTTCCCGCCATGCTCGAAGAGGCGGTGCGCAAATTCGACGCGATCTTCCAGGTTGCGCTGTCGGACGGCACGATCCGCCCCGATCCGACGCTTAATGTGAAGACGGGCGACCTCAATCCGGAGATCGCGCGACTTGTCGAGCTTGGCCGCCGCCTTCGCGAACAGGACGAGGCTCGCGCGCAGGCAGCTTCGCAGCCGACCGATGCAAGCGGCGGCGCGATCAGTGCAGCGCCGATCAACCAGCCTCCGCCCGAAGGCTCGGTCGCGCTCTACACCGTCCAGTTCCAGACACCCGATGCGGCAAGCTTCGGGGCCGTCCTGTCCTCTGTCCGCGGCACTCCTGGCGTGCGCTCGACGGGCGTGCGAAGCACCGCAATCGGCGGCACTTCGGTCATGACGGTCAGCTATACTGGCTCGATCGGCGAATTGGCCGAGGCTCTTCGCGGCCAGGGCTTCACCGTGCAGCAGGGAGCCACCGCGCTCTTGATCAGCCGCTGAGCTTGGGCGCAGGGTGTCCAGCATGAGCCAGATTGCGCTGCCTCTAACCCAGTCCGGGGCGAAAGGACCCGAGAGCATCATCGTCGGCGAGGGCAATCGCGCCGTTGCCGAAGCGCTCGGCGCATCGCAGGACTGGCCTTTCGGGACAGCTATCCTTGCAGGGCCCGCACGGTCGGGAAAATCGCTCTTTGCCCGCTGGTTCGCGTCTCACACGGGCGGTGGGGCGATCGACGATGCCCACACGAAGGACGAGACCGAGATATTCCATGCCTGGAACCGTGCCCGTGAGGACGGCTATCCACTCCTGCTCACGGTGGACTCAAAGGGCTGGGAAATCACCTTGCCCGACCTACGCAGCCGCATGGGCGCCGCGCTCCAGCTTGAGATCGGCCCGCCCGACGACGAAATGGCCGCGCAGCTCATGCTCAGCCACGCTGCTCAGCGGGGTCTGGCACTGGGCGAGGGGGCGCCTGCCTATCTCGTCCCGCGGATGGAACGCAGCTATGCCGCGATCGAACGGATCGTGGCCGAAATCGACCGCCTGAGCCTTGAACGCAAGGTGCCTGCCACCATGTCGATATGGCGCGACGCACTCGATGCCGTGCAGGGTCCGGAGCAAGCCCGCTTGCTTTGACAGCGGGTTAATGGAAGGATTGAGACCATGTTGGAACGGCTGATCGTCTATCTGGACTCGATCAAGGCGCGCGATCCTGCGCCTCGCAGCCGCTGGGAAGTACTGCTCTATCCGGGTGTCTGGGCGCTGGCATACCACCGCGCCGCGCACTGGCTTTTCGAGGCCGAACTCTATTTCCTTGCCCGCCTGATCAATCACTGGAGCCGCATGCTGACCGGGATCGATATCCATCCCGGTGCGAAGATCGGTCGCAATTTCTTCATCGATCACGGTTTCACCGTGATCGGCGAGACTGCCGAGATCGGCAACAATGTCACCATCTACCAGTGCGTGACGCTGGGCGGAACCAACCCCACCAACGGCAAGGGCGGTAAACGCCATCCGACTATCGAGGACGATGTGATCATCGGCTCGGGCGCTCAGGTCATCGGTCCGATTACCGTGGGCAAGCGCGCGCGGATCGGCGCCAATGCCGTCGTCACCGACGCCGTGCCGGAGGGCGCGACCATGATCGGCCTCAAGGCGCGCAGCACGCTGGTCCCGGCAGAGGAATGGATGAAGGAATTCGTCCCCTACGGCACGCCGTGCGACGATCCGTGCGAGGAAGCGCGTGAGGTGGGCCGCGACTGCATCGAGAAGCTGGAGACCGAGTTGAAGGCTCTCCGGCAGGAGATTGCAGAGTTGCGCTCTGCAGGTGAGCCGGCCAAGCGTAGCGGCACCAGCGACTGATGGCGCTTGGGTCGCCGACAGTCGTTGCCTTTCCCGGACGCCGGCCAGAGCAGGTCGGATTCACTCGCGAAGAACTGACCCGCATCCTCGATGTCTACGGGCGAATGGTCGCCGCCGGCCAGTGGCGCGACTATGCGATGGATTTCACACGTGACACCGCGACCTTCGCCGCATTCGTGCGGCATGCCGAGCGCCCTCAAGCGCGGCTGGAGAAGCGCCCCTCGCTGCGCAGCAAGCAGGGCATGTGGACGCTGTTCGGCGAGCATGGCCAAGTCCTGAAGCGCGGCCATGAACTCCCCGGTGTTCTCGCTCCCATCGAGCGCCGCCTCCTGAAGGCGATCGACAACTGATCCCAACATAAAAAAGGGCCCGCACCGAAGTGCGAGCCCTTTTCCGCTGGAGTATCAGCTATCAGGCAGTTGCCGGAAGGCGTGCCTGCATGTCGCCCGGCAAACCCTTGACCACGGCGCGGCGGATCGGGGTCCACAGCGCGCTCAGCGTGAGCAGGGCGGATCCGATGACCAGCGCGGTCAATGCGAAGTTGAGCTCCACTGCGCCGAACTCGCGGAACAGGAAGGTGAGCGCGATCAGCACGTAGGCGAGGGCGGAGACCAGCAGCGCCCGACGGTCGACTGCGAGGGCGACCACACCGAAGACGATGTAGACTGCCAGCACGCCCACCGCAGCGGCTGCGCCGATGTTGTCGCCGTCCGTCACGCCGAGCAGCGCGAAGATCGGATGCGCGATCATCGGTGCCGCCAGCAGGTGGAGCCAGAAGGCAACGTCGCTCCGACGGGTCTCGCGGCGCGGATCGCTCATGTCCCAGCGCATTGCGAAGCCGAAGATCGTCAGGCCAGCCACGAAGACAAGGCTCAGCACGATCGTTTCCATGTTCTGGTTGTTGGTGCCTACTGCAGCAACGATCAGCGCGATAACCGTGCCGGCGATCGCTGCGGTGCCAGCAGCGATCGTGATCGGGACCATGAAGCGGCGCCAGTGGAACCAGGCCGCGCCCGCGGTGACGAGCGCCGACAGGGCAACCAGCAGCACGGCAAGGGTCTCGTTGCCCGGGCCGTTATTCACGCCGGCCACGTTGATCGAGACGCCGAGCAGGCCGAAGAAAACCCCACCCACGAAGCCGAGCAGCAGGATGATGCTGGGCAGCGCCATGCGGCGCTTCGCGGTGAAGAACTCGGCGAGAAGCCAGGCGGTACCGGCGACCAACAGGCCGCTGGCGGGCGACGGCCCGTCGTTGTTGCTCCAGATCGCATCGCCGATGGCGGCCATGGCCATAAGCAGGATGACGGCGCCAATGCTGACGAAAATGTCGTTGAAGCCGGTGATCAGTCGAAAATGTTCCGCATCAGCGGGAACGGCGTCGCGCTGCGCTGCGACATGCGCACGCAGGGCATTTGCAGCATCGGAGCTTATCGCCCCTGCCGCGACCGCCGAGTTAAGGTCTTCCTGGCTGTACATGCCAACTCTCCCCATTGAAGATGGAGATCTGGATACCCTTAGTGTATTAATACGTCAATACGGTTCCGCAATCAGGCCCCGATAATGTTCACCCGCGGCTTCTCGGGGATCTCTGTCTCGATCTCTGCCGGATCGATCTCGGGAAGCACTTCCTCCTGCGCAGCGGTGATGGCCCGCGTGAGCGAGGAAAACAGGTATGCCGCCGTCAACAGCAGGAGGATGGCGAAAGCCATCAGCGCGAACTCCATCCATAGCGGCGTCATCAGGATGAGGTTGGTGCCTGCATCGAGTGCGAACTTGACGATCATCGCGCTGAAGATGAGCAGGCCGACGAGCACGGCCGTCCACCAGGCGGTCACATTCTCGACCCCCGAGTGCGCGAAATCTTCCGGTTCGCCATGGCTGCGATTGTGCAGCTCGCGCATCGCCTCGAACGGCAGCATGAAATTGGCCACGGGGATTAGGTAGGAGGCCACGGCAAAGCCGGGTCCGTATTTGGACCGGATCCCCACTTCGCGGATATTGGCGTGCGCGCGCCACACCCAGATCATGGCGGAGACGACGAAGCCGAGGGCCGCGAGGATCAGCGTGATCAGCGAGATGATCGAAACAATGCCGGGTTTCTGGTCGTCGCCGGCCGGCAGGAACCGGCCCTCGATGAAGAATGCGCTGCCCGAACGGTTGTATTCTGCCTGAAGCTGGCGGCGCTGTTGCTGGTAGCCGTAATACTGGCTGGGAGGCGGTGCCAGGGCCTCGAGCCGTTCGATCCGCTCGTATTCCTCCTTCACCGCAACGCCGCCGAGGACGAGCTGCGAGAGCCCGGCCAGTACCAGCAGGATCGCGAAACCGGTGACGGCGAGCGAGGAGATGCGCAGCGTGCGCAGCTTGGCTTCCAGATTCATGCAGACCCCCAAAGAAAAACCCCGCACCATCATGCGATGGGGCGGGGCTTTTCGCAATAAGGGGAAGGATTTATCCGCGAGCGCTGCTCGGGCCGGTTCCGGTAACCTTCTGCATCGCGGTCAGGATCGCGCCCGACTGCTCGCTGCCCGACTGCGGGGCCTTGAGGTTCGAGAACTCGCTGATCTTGTCCCAGTTGGCAGCAAAGCCTTCGACCGTGCGCTCGCCATCGGGCAGCCAGACGGCGTCGTTCATGACGGTCCATGCCGAGTGATAGCCGCCTGCACCTGCGCCGACGATGGCATTGGTGGGCGCATCTTCGCTGACGAGGAAGAGCGCAGCCGGAACCACGTTCACCGGATCGAACAGCTTGAAGGCTTCTTCGGGGAAGAGGTCTTCGGTCATGCGCGTGCCCGCGACGGGCGAGAGCGTGTTGACCTTGATGTTGTACTTCGCGCCTTCGAGCTGGAGTGTCTTGGTGAGTCCTGCGAGGCCGAGCTTGGCAGCGCCGTAATTGGCCTGGCCGAAGTTGCCGAACAGGCCGGTCGACGACGCGGTCATGAGGATACGGCCGTATGCCTGCTCACGGAAGGTTTCCCAGCATGCCTTGGTGACGAAAGCCGAGCCGGTCAGGTGGACCTTGAGGACGAACTCGAAGTCTTCCGGGCTCATCTTGGCGAAGGTCTTGTCGCGAAGGACACCGGCGTTGTTGATGAGGACGTGCACGCCGCCCCACTTCTGCTTGGCGTCGGCGACCATTTTTTCCATCTGGTCGTATTCGGTGACGCTGCCGCCGTTCGACATTGCTTCGCCGCCCATCTTCTCGATTTCCTCGACGACCTGGAGGGCCATGTCGGAATGGCCGGTGCCGTCGCGAGCGCCGCCGAGGTCGTTGACGACGACCTTCGCGCCGCGGCGTGCGAGCTCGAGCGCGTATTCGCGGCCCAGACCGCCGCCTGCGCCGGTGACGATGGCTACCTTGTCCTTGAAGTCGATGCTCATGGGGGGCTCCTGCTTGTGTGTTTATCGTTTACGTAAAGGTCAATTGGCGAAGCGGACTGCCACGTTCCCTTCGCACTTGCAATACTGCGAGCGGGCATGCCCGATGCCGTAGGGGCAGTGCGTGCTCCTAGAGGCGTTCGAGGGCGGGAATGAGGCCTTCGAGCGAGATCAATCGCCGCGTCGGCTGCCAGTTCCTCCGCCGTCCCGTCGCAATAGCCGTACATGGCGGCGACGAAGGGCACGCCTGCCGCGCGTGCGGCTTTCACGTCATAGCTGCTATCGCCGATGAAGGCGATCGATCCCCCGCCGCAGACCTCGCGGGCCTTGAGAACTGGGCCGGGCGCAGGCTTGGCGATGAAATTGCCCTCCGCATCCTTGCCGAGACTGTCGCCGCCGATAATCCCTTCGAAGCGTTCGATCATGCCCAGCGTGGTCAGGATCTGGCGGGCAAACCCTTCGAACTTGTTGGTGACGACAGCAACGCGAACGCCGCGGCCCGCGAGTTCGTCGAGGACTTCGAGTGCATGCGGGTAGGGGCGCGTGTGGACCGCGTTGTTTTCCGAATAGTAGCCCAGCATCACCTTGTAGAGGCGGCGGAATTCCTCGTGTTCCAGGCCGCCCTGCGCATCCACGGCCCGCTTGAGCATGATCTTGGCGCCGCCGCCGATCAGGTCGGTCGCGCTTTCGACTGGGACGGGCGCGAAGCCGCCGTGTTCTAGCGCATAGTTTACTGCCGTGCCGAGATCGCGATGCGTCTCCAGCAATGTGCCGTCGAGGTCGAAGCCGACGCTGTCGAAAGGAAAATCAGCCATTGCGCCTGCGGTGCAGTATGGTTCTTCAAACTGCAAGCGATTGGTGGCATGGCCCTTTGCCATGAGTACGAACCGCGAATTCGCCGCCGTCATCCTCGCCGCCGGCAAGGGTACCCGCCTCAAGAGCCAGGTACACAAGGTCCTCCACAATATCGCGGGCCGCCCGATCATCGAGCACCTCATGGCCTCGGTTGAAAGTCTGGCTCCAGCCCGGACGATCGTGGTCGTGGGCGACGAGCGCGAACAGGTCATTGGCCAGTTGGGCGAACGTGCCGAATGCGTGGTGCAGGAGCCGCAGCTGGGCACCGGCCATGCGGTGGCACAGGCGAAGGAAGCGCTCGCCGGGTTCGACGGCGATGTCGTGATGCTGCTGGGCGATGCGCCCTTCATCAAGAGCGACACTATGAACGATATGCTCGCCCGCCTGCGCGCGCCCGATGCGCCCGCCGTGGTGGTGCTGGGTTTCGAACCTGAAGACGCATTGCAATATGGCCGCGTGATAACTCATTCGGACATGACCATCGAGAAGATGGTCGAATTCAAAGACGCGAACGAGGCCGAGCGTGCCTGCCGTCTGTGCAATTCGGGCCTTATGGCCGCACGCTCCGAAGTGCTCTTCGATCTGCTCGACCGCGTCGACAACGACAATGCGCAGGGCGAGTATTACCTGCCCGACATCGTCAACGTGGCGGTGAAGGAAGGCCGAATCTGTGCCGCCGTGCTCACCGACCGGCCACACGAGGTCGTCGGTATCAATTCGCGCAAGGAGCTCGCCGCGGCAGAACGCCAGTGGCAGGACCTGAAGCGCGAGGAGGCGCTGGAAAACGGCGTGACCCTGAAGGCTCCCGAGACGGTGTTCTTCAGCTACGACACCGAGCTTGCACCCGATGTGACTGTCGAGCCGAACGTCGTCTTCGCGCCGGGCGTGAAGGTTGAAAGCGGTTCGCGTATCCGCGCCTTCAGCCATCTCGAAGGCGCGCATGTCGGCGAGGACTGCGAAGTCGGCCCCTACGCCCGCCTGCGCCCCGGCGCGGTTATGGAAAAGGGCAGCAAGGTCGGCAATTTCGTCGAAATGAAGAAGGCGGTGCTGGGCGAGGGGGCCAAGGCCAACCACCTAACGTATCTCGGCGATGCGACGGTGGGCGCTGGCGCTAACATCGGCGCAGGCACCATCACCTGCAATTACGACGGCTACTTCAAGTACAAGACCGTGATCGGCGAGCGTGCCTTCATCGGTAGCAACAGCGCACTGATCGCGCCGGTTAAGATCGGCGACGATGCAATCGTGGCTGCAGGCAGCGCGGTCAGCCGCGATGTCGCCCCGGGCGAGCTGCGCATGGTGCGCGCCGAACAGCTCGTCAAACCCGGCTGGGCCGACCGCTTCCATGACACGATGAAAAAGAAGAAGGCGTCGGAGAAGAAGGACTGAGCGAGGGCCGCACCACCTGCTGGCTTTGCGAACGGCCCGTCGGCACGCGGGTCCAGTACCATCACACGATTCCCAAGTCGAAAAAGGGGCGCTTCACTGTCCCCGTGCACCCGATCTGTCACAAGACGATCCACGCCAACTTCACCAATGCCGAACTGGCGCGGATCGGTGAGGATCGCGAGACGCTGATCGAGAAGGAAGCGGTCGCGAAGTTCCTGCGCTGGATTGCGAACAAGCCGCCCGATTTCCACGCTCCGACGCGCAAGTGAGCCGATGCATCCGGGAACGATGCGGCTGCGTAACTGCTGTCAGATAGAGACATGCAGAGGAAGTCAGTAATGGTGAAAGCGAAGTATCTTGCGATCGGTCTGGGCGCGGCATTGCTCGCAGGGACCGCGGTTTATGCGCAAGGACGCTACAGCGATGAGCCCGCGTTCGAGCTCATTACCCAGCAGGGCGCTTTCGAAGTGCGCGAATACGAACCGTTGATCGTAGCCGAGGTTACCCATACCGGTGATCGGCGCCGCGCCATGAATGCCGGATTTCGCCGCCTCGCCGCCTACATCTTTGCGCAGGAAGACGGCCGCGCGCCTATCGGCATGACAACACCGGTCATTCGCAAGCAGGCTGAGAAGATTGCCATGACCTCTCCCGTCACGATTGGCGAGGGCGAAGATACGGGCAGCTGGAACACGCGTTTCGTGATGCCCGACAGCTATACGATGGAGACCCTCCCCGAACCGCCATCGGACATCACGCTGATCGAAATCCCATCGCGCAAGATGGCGAGCGTCAAGTTTGACGGCTGGGGTCGTCAGGAGGATCTCGAGAAGATGGAAGGCTTCCTGCGCCGCTGGATGGAAGAGCAGGGCCTCGAGGCAGCCGGTACACCCGAATACGCGTTCTACGATGCACCAGGTGTTCCGGCCCGTATGCGGCGCAACGAGGTCATGATCCCGGTCAAATAGCCTAACAGGCAATGGAAAAGGGGCGGTCCCAGCGCGGGACCGCCCCTTTCCTGTTTCTAGAACGAGAGATCAATTGCTCTCGTTGTCGTCCATCAGGCGCTGCATCAGGTAGACCATCTGGAGGGCCTGGAGCTTGGCGCGCTGTTCGTTGTCGACACCGCCCGAGTGACCGCCGGTCATGTCCTCGTAATACCAGTAGGGCTGGCCGAGTTCCTTGAGCTTGGCCGCACCCTTGCGGGCATGGGCCGGATGCGTGCGGTCATCGGCGGTCGATGCCCAGAGGAACGGGGCGGGGTAGTCCACGCCTTCGACGATCTTCTGGTAGGGCGAGTAGCCTTCGATCCACGCGCGCTGCTCGGGGATGCGCGGATCGCCATATTCGCCGATCCACGAAGCGCCGCGGCCGATCAGGTGATAGCGCAGCATGTCGAACAGCGGGATCGCAACGATCGCTGCGTCGAACAGCTCGGGGGCCTGGGTGAAGGCCGTGCCGACGAGGAGACCGCCCTGCGAACCGCCCTGAATGCCGAGCTGGCCGGCGTTGGTGATCCCGCGGTCGATCGCATCGCGGCCGACGGCGATGAAATCGTCCCAGGTGCGCTGCTTGTTCTCGCGGATTGCGGTCTGGTGCCAGCCGGGGCCGAACTCACCGCCACCGCGCAGGTTGGCGAGGATGAAAGCGCCGCCGTTTTCGAGCCACAGCTTGCCGGTAAGCGAGCGATAGCTGGGCAGCTGCGAAATCTGGAAACCGCCATAACCGTAGAGCAGCGTCGGCGTGGTGCCGTCCATTTCCATGCCCTTGGGCTTCACGAGGAAGTAGGGGATCTTGGTTCCGTCCTTGCTGGTCGCCTCGAACTGCTCGACTTCCAAGCCCTCGGCATCGAAATAGCTGGGCGAGGTCTTGAGCACCTCGGGATCGCCCGTGCCGTCCGAATACCAGAGCGTGCTCGGCGTCAGGAAGTCGGTCGAAGTGAACATGATCTCGTCGGTTTCGGACGAGGTGGTCGACACGCTCAGCGTGGCGTTGTCGGGCAGGTTCACCTCGGTCGTGACCCACTCGCCATCTTCATAGTCGAGCTTCAGCACCTTGCCGACCACATTGTCGAGGATCGCCATGTATGCGCTGTTGGCAGTCGCGCCGCCGCCGCGCTTGGTCTGGCGTTCGGCAGGCGCCCAGACGAGCGTCTTCTTCGCGCCGTTCGGATCGCGCTTGAACTCCTCGAGGTCGACCGAGATCAGCGCATCGGCCGGGAAAACCTGGCCCTGCGTCTCCCAGTCCACATCGGTCGACATGGTCAGCTGGCCGTCGACGATACCGCCGAGATTAGCCTTCTTGGGCATGTCGAGCTCGAGCCATTCGCCATTGTGCCAGACGTAATTGATGCTCTCGTGGAAGCTGATGCCGCGGAAGGCGGTGCGCAGGTGGACCGTGCCTTCATTGTCGCGGATCAGGCCCGAACCTGCCCAGACGTCGCTCTTGTCGCCGCGGAAAATCTCTTCTGCTTCGGAAAGTAGCGTACCGCGCTTCCACATGCGAGTGGTGAAGGGATATTCGCTCTCGGTGACGGTCTCGCCGCCGAAGTCGCGGCCGACAAGCAGCGTGTCAGCATCGAGCCACTGCACGCCGCCCTGGCTCTTCTCCTCGATCACGAAGCCGCCCTCGACGAACTGCTTCGTTGTCATGTCGAATTCGCGCATGATGGTGGCGTCCTCGCCCCCGTCGGACAGGGCGATCATGCACATGCGCTGGTCGGGCGGAAGGCAGGTGCTGCCCTTGTAGACCCATTCCTTGCCCTCGGCCGCGGCAAGCGCGTCGATGTCGAGAACGGTTTCCCACTGGGGATCGTCGGTCTTGTAGCTTTCCAGCGTGGTCCGGCGCAGCACGCCCTTGGGATTCTGCTTGTCCTGCCAGAAGTTGTAGAGCCCGTCCTTGCGGATCGAGACGTAGGGAACACGGTCCTCTGCATCGAGGATGGCGAGCGCATCGGCGGTAAGCTCATCGAACCGCGGGTCCTGCGCCATGTGCGCCATGGTGCGGTTGTTCTCTGCGCGCACCCAGTCGAGCGCTTCCTCGCTGCGGGCTTCTTCGAGCCAGATGTAGGGATCTTCATCGGGTCCCGGGACGCCGTCCTGTGCGGCGAGCGAGTTGGGGGTGGCGATGGTCATGGTCGCTGCCAATGCCAGCGTAGAAACACGTTTCACAGTCCTCTCCTGCATATGATGCGGGTCGGTTCTAACCTGCTCATGGAGAAAGGAAAGGACAGCCCTGCTCGACGAGCGGGCAACGAGGGTGGACCAACGAAAAAGGGCGACCGTTCAGGCCGCCCTTTTCAAGTTTGCGATTGTCCGAAAGGCTCAGCCTTCGACGTGCTCCGCGAGGACCGTCAGGCCGTTCTCGCCGACTTCGGCAAAGCCGCCGCGGACCTCGATGGTCTCCGGCGCGCCGCCTTCGGTCTTGTAGACCTGGACTTCGCCGTCGCGGATGGTCGACATGAAGGGCGCGTGGCCCTCGAGCACGCCGAATTCGCCTTCCGAACCGGGGACGACCACCATGTGGACGTCTTCCGAACGGACCAGCTTGGCCGGCGTGACGAGTTCGAAGTGGAGGGCCATGTGCTTAGGCTTCCTCGGCCAGCTTCTTGGCCTTCTCGACCGCCTGGTCGATGCCGCCAACCATGTAGAAGGCAGCTTCCGGCAGGTGGTCGTACTCGCCGTCGACGACAGCCTTGAACGAGGCCACGGTGTCTTCCAGCTGGACGAACACGCCCGGGATGTTGGTGAAGACTTCGGCGACGTGGAACGGCTGCGAGAGGAAGCGCTGGATCTTGCGGGCACGTGCCACGGTCAGCTTATCTTCTTCCGACAGTTCGTCCATGCCGAGGATGGCGATGATGTCCTGAAGGCTCTTGTACTTCTGCAGCGTTTCCTGGACGCGGCGAGCGGTCTCGTAGTGCTCCTGGCCGACAACGCGCGGTTCGAGAACACGGCTGGTCGAGTCGAGCGGGTCGACGGCCGGGTAGATGCCCAGCTCCGAGATGGCGCGCGACAAGGTGGTCGTTGCGTCCAAGTGGGCGAACGAGGTTGCCGGTGCCGGGTCGGTAAGGTCGTCGGCGGGAACGTAGATGGCCTGGACCGAGGTGATCGAACCCTTGGTGGTCGAGGTGATGCGTTCCTGCAGGTTACCCATGTCGGTCGACAGCGTCGGCTGATAGCCCACTGCCGAAGGAATACGGCCGAGCAGTGCCGACACTTCCGAACCGGCCTGGGTGAAGCGGAAGATGTTGTCGACGAAGAAGAGCACGTCCTGGCCTTCGACGTCGCGGAAGTATTCCGCCATGGTCAGGCCCGAGAGAGCGACGCGTGCACGTGCGCCCGGAGGCTCGTTCATCTGGCCGAAGACGAGGGCAACCTTCGAACCTTCGCTGATAGCTTCGCCAGCATCGTTCTTGGCAATAACGCCAGCGTCGAGGAATTCGTGGTAGAGGTCGTTACCTTCACGGGTACGCTCACCGACACCGGCGAAGACGGACACACCACCGTGGCCCTTCGCGATGTTGTTGATGAGCTCCTGGATGAGGACGGTCTTGCCGACGCCGGCGCCGCCGAACAGGCCGATCTTACCGCCCTTTGCGTAAGGTGCGAGAAGGTCGATGACCTTGATGCCGGTCACGAGGATGGCCGCTTCGGTCGACTGGTCGACGAAGAGCGGTGCTTCCGCGTGGATCGGGCTAGTGCTGTCGGCACCGATCGGTCCGCGTTCGTCGATCGGCGCGCCGACGACGTTCATGATGCGGCCGAGCGTCTTCGGGCCCACCGGGACCGAAATCTGTGCGCCGGTGTTGACGACTTCCTGCCCGCGGACGAGGCCGTCGGTGCCGTCCATCGCGATGGTACGCACGGTGCTTTCACCGAGGTGCTGCGCGACTTCGAGAACCAGCGTGTTGTCGCCGTTCTTGGTTTCGAGCGCGGTCAGGATCGGCGGCAGTTCGCCTTCAAAGGCGACGTCGACGACGGCGCCGATGACCTGGGCGATAGTGCCGTTGGGGCTCTGGTTAAGCTTGGGAGCGGTGGCCATGATCTAAGTCCTGGTTTCGAGTTATCGCGTCAGCCGACGCAAACGTTTTCGGGATCGGCAAGTACCCATTCGCCGTCGCCGGCGGTCAGGGTTGCCTTGTTGCGCAGGTATTCGTCTTCACCGAGGCCGAATTCGCAAACGACGTCTTCGGAGCCCATGCCGGCGCGGCGGCAGACGGCTGTGTTCACCGCGTCGTCCGAGGGGCATGCTTCGGCATACATCTCAGTAAACAGCGCCTGATCGGGAGCCGCGAGCGTTTCGATCGGTTCGGGGGCAACCGTCTCGGTCGGGGTCGGCTCGGGCGCGGGCTCTTCACCGCAAGCGGCGAGGAGGGCGATCGGCAGGAGGAGGGCGAGTTTCTTCACTTTTCGTCGTCCTTTAAAGGGCTTCGGCACCGGCGATGATTTCGATCAGCTCGGTGGTAATCGCGGCCTGGCGGCTGCGGTTGTACTGGATGGTCAGCTTGTTGATGAGGTCGCCGGCGTTGCGCGTGGCGTTGTCCATCGCGGTCATCGACGCACCTTGTTCGGATGCCTCGCGCTCGAGCAGTGCACCGAAGAGCTGGGTCTTCACGTAGCGCGGAAGCAGTTCCTCGAGGATTTCCTCTTCGCCCGGCTCGTATTCGACGACTGCGTCACCGCCGGTACCTTCGCTTTCCGGCGAGGGGACGGGGATCAGCTGGTCGGCGGTCGGGTCCTGGGCGAGGGCCGACTTGAAGATCGGGTAGACGAGGTGGGCCACGTCGAATTCGCCCTTCTCGAAACGCTCGATCAGGTCGTCGGCGATCGCTTCGGCCTCTTCGAAGCCCGGGTTGCGGACGTTCGAGGTGTCGAAGTGCTTCTCGATCTTGTCGGCATAGTCGCGCTTGATCGGGGCGCGGCCCTTCTTGCCGACGAGGTAGAAGGTCACGTCCTTGCCTTCGGCGATCAGTTCGCGCGCCTTGGCCTTGGCGGCCTTGACGATGTTCGCGTTGAGACCGCCGCACAGGCCCTTGTCGGTGTTCACGACCACCAGCAGGTGGCGCTTGTCCGAACCGGTTCCTGCGAGCAGCTTGGGCGCACTGTCGCCGCTCACCTTGCCGGCAAGCGAGGCCATCACGCCCGACAGCCGTTCGGCATAGGGGCGCGCGGCTTCGGCAGCAGCCTGCGCACGGCGCAGCTTGGCCGCTGCGACCATCTGCTTGGCCTTGGTGATCTTCTGGGTCGACTTGACCGAGTTGATCCGGCCCTTGAGTTCTTTAAGCGAGGCCATGACGGCTCCCTGTTAGGCTCGTGGGTCTCAGGCGAACTGCTTGGCGAAGGTCTTCAGCGCGTCGACGACCTTGTTCTTGGTGTCGTCTTCGAACTTGCCGCTGGTGCGGATTTCCTTGAGCACATCGCCATGCTCTGCACGCATGTAGCTGAGCATCTGCTCTTCGTAGTCGTTCACGCGGTCCACGGCGACATCGTCGAGGTAGCCGTTGGTGCCGGCGAAGATCGAGACAGTCTGCTCTTCGAACGGCATCGGCGAGAACTGCGGCTGCTTGAGCAGCTCGGTCAGGCGTGCACCGCGGTTGAGCAGCTTCTGCGTTGCGGCGTCGAGGTCCGAGCCGAACTGCGCGAAGGCAGCCATTTCGCGGTACTGTGCGAGGTCGAGCTTCATCGAGCCCGAGACCTTCTTCATCGCCTTGGTCTGGGCGGCACCGCCCACACGGCTAACCGAAAGGCCGACGTTAATTGCCGGACGGATGCCCTGGTAGAACAGGTCGGTTTCGAGGAAGATCTGGCCGTCGGTGATCGAGATCACGTTGGTCGGAATGTAGGCCGACACGTCGCCTGCCTGCGTTTCGATGATCGGCAGAGCGGTCAGCGAGCCGCCGCCTTCCGACTTGTTCATCTTTGCAGCACGCTCAAGCAGACGGCTGTGCAGATAGAAAACGTCACCCGGGTATGCTTCGCGGCCCGGAGGACGACGCAGCAGGAGCGACATCTGGCGATAGGCAACTGCCTGCTTCGAAAGGTCGTCGTAAACGATCACGGCGTGCATGCCGTTGTCGCGGAAGAATTCGCCCATCGCACAGCCGGTGTAGGGTGCGAGGTACTGCAGCGGAGCGGGCTCCGAAGCGGTTGCGGCAACGACGATGGTGTATTCCATCGCGCCGTTTTCTTCGAGCTGCTTCACGATCTGGGCAACCGTCGAACGCTTCTGGCCGACGGCGACGTAGACGCAGTAGAGCTTCTTGAACTCGTCGTCGCCCGCGTTCAGTTCCTTCTGGTTGATGAAGGTGTCGATCGCGACGGCCGACTTACCGGTCTGGCGGTCACCAATGATGAGTTCGCGCTGGCCACGGCCGACGGGAACGAGAGCGTCGATGGCCTTGAGGCCCGATTGCACCGGCTCCGAAACCGATTCACGCGGGATGATGCCCGGCGCCTTCACTTCGACGCGGCGACGCTCGGTCGATTCGATCGGGCCCTTGCCGTCGATCGGGTTGCCCAGAGCGTCGACCACGCGGCCGAGAAGGCCCTTGCCGACAGGAACGTCCACGATGGTGCCGGTACGCTTGACCGTGTCGCCTTCGCCGATTTCCTGGTCCGAGCCGAAGATAACGGCGCCGACATTGTCGGCTTCGAGGTTCAAGGCCATGCCCTGCACGCCATTGGCAAATTCGATCATTTCGCCGGCCTGGACATTGTCGAGACCGTGGATGCGGGCGATGCCGTCACCCACCGAGAGAACGGAACCGACTTCGCTGACTTCGGCTTCGCTACCGAAATTGGCGATCTGGTCCTTGATGACCTTGGAGATTTCTGCGGCGCGGATATCCATGATGTGTTCCTTTAAGCCTTCATGGCCTGGGAGAGCGAATTGAGACGGGTGCGGATCGAGCCATCAATGCGCTTCGATCCGATGGTGACGACGAGGCCGCCGAGAAGCTCGGGGTCGACCTTCGTGGAAAGTTTGACAGTGCGGCCTTCGCGCGCGGTCAGCTTGGTCTTGAGATCGGCAAGCTGCGCGTCGGTCAGCGCGTGGGCGCTCGTGACTTCCGCGGCTACTTCACCGCGCTGTGCCGCGGCGATCGCGCGGAAGGCGCGGATGATGCCGGACAGGTCGCGCAGGCGGCGGTTCTGCGCCAGCGTGCCGAGGAATTTCTGGGTGAGGTCCGACAGGCCCATGATGGCCGAAACGCCCCACAGCGCCTTTTCGGCCTGCGAACGCGTCACGCGCGGATTGGTGGTGAGCATTTTGAGCTCCGCCGATTCGGCGAGCCCTGCTTCCAGCTTGTCGAGGTCCGATTCGACCGCAGTCACGGTCCCGGCCTCGCTGGCCAGATCGAACAGGGCCGAAGCGTAACGTCCAGCAAGGCTGGCCTTGATACCGGCGGAAATTTCCACGCGTTCTCGTCCTCTAAGGGTCGGAAAAAAGGTCTGTCGTTTCCTGCCATGTTGGAGGCGAAAATGAGTCGCTCCGGCAAGATTGGCGCGCGCCTAGCAAAGGGGGTGCGGCAAGGCAACCCGACTCACACGGGATAAATTTGGAGATGAGCGCTTCGTGGGGTAAATCAGTAGGCCCAAGCCGGGACCGGGAGAGACCTGATGAAGACGAGACCGATGGCATCGCATTGCGGGGTCGAGATCAGCGATGTTTCGCTAGCGGTGCTCGAGGGCACCAAGCTCGGCCAGGTGCGCGATCTTATCTACCGGCACGGCGTTGCGATTTTCCGCGACCAGGAATTCTCGCCCGACGACCATATCGCCTTCGCCAAGCGCTGGGGCGGGATCGACATCAACAATTATTTCCCGCTGACCAACGAGCACCCCGAAATCGCGGTGGTCCGGAAGAGCGAGGACCAGACCACCAATATCGGCGGCGGGTGGCACACCGACCATTCTTACGACCAGATCCCGGCGATGGGCTCCATCCTAGTGGCGCGCACGCTGCCTCCCAAGGGCGGCGACACGCTGTGGGCGCATATGGGCGCCGCCTATGAAAGCCTGTCCGACGAGATGAAAGAGCGGATCGAGGGACTGGAGGCCTCCCACACCGCCGACCATATTTATGCGCCCGACGGTCTCTACGCGCAGACCGACCAGGGCAAGGAACTGCGCGGGCAGGACCTTAAGACCGGTGCCACACATCCTGTCGTCATCCGTCACCCTCATACCGGCCAGCAACTGCTGTATGTGAATCCGGGCTTCACCATGCATTTCGTGGGCATGAGCCGCGAGGAAAGCCTGCCGCTCCTGCGCGAGCTGTTCGCTCACGCCATGAAACCAGAGCACCAGTGCCGCGTCGAATGGGCGCCCGGCACAGTGGCGATCTGGGACAACCGGACCACCTGGCACTATGCGATGAACGATTATCAGGGCTACGCCCGCGAAATGCATCGCATCACGCTGAGCGGAGAAGCGCTGGCCGCGGAAGCCCCGACGGCTCGCGTCAGATTGCGCGTGCCATCCAGCTTGTCGTCATGATCGCTAGGCCGACATAGCCGATAGCGACCGCCCACCAGTTGCGGGCGAAGAACAGGAACAGGATTATCGCAAAGCCGGCCATGTCTCCTGCGGCATAGGAGAAGAAGTCTGTGATGCTTTCGGCCCTCTGTGCCGCGTAGACGAACCAGTTCGTTCCGAGCGGGAGAAAGAAGAGCAGGTAGAGGCCCCAAAGGTACCGCCGATTGTCCTGGTAATATTGCGCAAGGTCGAGACCCTCTTCTGGAATCTCGTCGGGAAAGGAAGCAGCGGCCAGCAGGTTCAGGATAACCAGCACCCACATGATCGGCAGGAAGCGGGCGAGCGTCATCGGCCCTCCGATTTGCCGGCCTGCAATCATCCACCAGATCGACATGATCGACAGCAGCACGAACAGCGCAAACAGAGGCTGCGCCCAGTGCCACTTCACCTTTTTCGAGCGGAGCAGCTTGTTCAGGTGCTCCAGCTCGAAGGCGACCGCTACACCGAGCACGATCGATACGAATACTAGCGCGTTTTCCATCAGCTATTCACGCGTCTCGCAGCGATAGACCAGCCGTTCGTTTGGCTGGGTGGGGAGCTGGCCGAGGACTTCGCCCTGCAGATCGCCCAGCTGGACCGCTGCGCCTTCCGCGCCGCAGACAGGCGCGGTGTACTTGCCGCGTGCCTCGCGTGCCTCGTTCATCGCACTGCGCGGCAGGAGATAGCGTTCGGAGCGGAAGATACGGCGGTCGGGGTCGTAGCTGTTGACCGACACAGCGTCTTCGGAGTTGGGCACGAAGACGCGCGACCAGGTGCCTGCGGCGTAGCCATACTGTGTGCGTTCGTTGACGCAGCCGGTCTCGGCCCAGTCGAATTCGATGTCGGGCGGATTGGCTCCGGTAAACTTGCTGCGTTCCGGAATGAGGCGGCAAACGAGGTCGGCGTCGCCTGTTTCCGGGTTTTCGGGATCGGCGGTGTTGCCACCGGCACCTTCCTGCATCTCGGCAGACACACGCCGGTCGATCTCGTCCAGACCGGGGCGGGTAAGGAAAGCGATGAGGCCGACGATCACAAGGAAGCCGGCGATGCCGAAAGCGATCTTGACCTTCTTCTGTCGCAGTTCGGCATCTTCGCCCTCGGGATCGATCTTCTGCTGCTCGTTCCATGCCCAGAGCGCGAGGCCGAATGCAATGAGAACCAGTATGAACGCGAGCGCCATACGGTCCTCGCGGTCCTCCGCAACGCTGAGCTGGGCCTTCAGGAGGGCGCGCTCGCGGCGTTCGCGGGTTTCCTCGGCGCGCTGGGCGAGGCTCTGGAGCGCCTCCATCTGCTCGCGCTCGAGCCGTTCGCGCTCCGCAGCGTCGAGATCGGCAAGGCTGCGGCAAACGGTGTCGTTGATCACCGGCTCGACCTCGTTGGCACGCAGGAAGGGCAGCAGTTCGCGGTTCGAGACGGCGAAGAAGAATTCTGCATCGCCGCCTTCATTGTCGGCGCCGAAGCTGTTGACCCCGACCACGCGGCCGCACGGATCGAGCAGTGGTCCGCCCGAATTGCCGCGCGCGATCGGCGCGGTGTGGAGGATGGTGTCGAACTGGCGGCTGGGCCGCTCGCCCGAAACGAAGCCGCGGCTTTTCACCGGCGGCATCGAGCGGAAGATATCTGCAAGATCGAGGCCCTGCGCGCGGTCGACATTCATAGGGTAGCCGACGCTGGTCACCTCGCCGCTGTTGGCGATCGGCCGGCCTGCGATGGCCAGCGGGGGCAGGCGAAGGCTGCCGGTCAGGCGTACGAGCGCCAGGTCGTTCCTCGCATTGACGGAAACGATACGGCCATAGACCGCTTGTCCGCCGCCGCTTGGCACGATGCCCACGCGCAGGTCATTGTCGCTCATCGCGTCGCGCACCACGTGGGCATTGGTCACGATCAGGTCGCTGGTGACGGCGAAGCCCGTGCCGTGGCTGACGGGAAACAGCTCGTCATCGTCATTCCCGATAATCACCACGCGCACGACGCCGCGCGCCGCCGCGTCGATATCGGCGGGTTCCGCATGCGCGAGGGCAGGGGCGAGGAGCGCGAGCAGCGCGGCAATCTTTACAAGGAGACGTCCCATCCGCCGTTCTCTTAGCGCCGCGTCCACATTGACCGCAAGATGCGGGATGCGGCCCTGCTCAGCTTTTGCCAGAGCCATGCTTGCAAGATCGCCGGAAGCGATGGAAGGATGAGCGACGTGACCGAGACGAAACCCCTGACCGATGATGATCGCTGGCGCATTGCGCTTGCCAAGGACCGCCGCTTCGACGGTGTCTTCGTGACCGGTGTTCACTCGACGGGGATATACTGCCGTCCCTCATGCCCGGCACGCGCTCCCAAGCGGCAGAACGTGCGCTTCTACGCGACATGCGAGGCTGCCGAGGAGGCGGGCCTGCGCGCCTGCAAGAGGTGCGCTCCCGACCAGCAGAGCCGCGAAGAAGGCGCCGTACTCGCAGCGCTGGAGGTGCTGCGCGAGGCGGAAGAGACGGTTTCGCTCGAACGGCTGGGCCTGCTCACCGATTATTCGCCGACGCATTTCCAGCGCATCTTCACCCGCGCGGTCGGGCTGTCGCCCGCTGCCTACCAGCGTGCCCTGCGCCGCGAACGCGCGGACGAGGCACTGGGCGAGGGCGGCAGCGTCACGCAGGCGATCTACGAAGCAGGCTACGGCGCACCATCGCGCTTCTACGAGGACAGGAAAGACAGCGGCATGAGCGCGAGCGACTGGAAAGATGGCGGCAAGGGCCGCACGGTACACTGGTCCGTGATCGCAACGACGCTCGGCGACATGCTAGTGGCCGCGACCGAGAAGGGCGTATGCTGCCTCTCGTTCGGCGAAGGTGAGGAAGAACTGCGCGCCCGTTTCCCCAAGGCCGATCTGGTCGAAGGCGGCGAGGAATTCCGCGCACTGTTCGAGAAGGTGACAGCCGCCGTCGAAGCGCCGCACACGGCCACCACTGCCGACATCCCGCTCGACGTCAAGGGCACCGCCTTCCAGCAGCGCTGCTGGGAAGCGCTACGCCAGATCCCCGCAGGCGAGACGCGCAGCTATGGGGAGCAGGCCGCGATGCTCGGCAACCCCAAGGCCAGCCGCGCAGTGGGCGGAGCAAATGGCGCCAACAATATCGCCGTCCTCATCCCCTGCCACCGCGTGATCGCAGCCGACGGCGGCTTGGGAGGATACGCCTACGGACCGGAATTAAAGAAGGAACTGTTGCGGCGGGAAGGGTACAGCTGCGATTAAGGCTACGAATGGAAGAGGACCATGGATATCGAAGTATTTCAGTGGGGTAAGGGGTGAAGTTCCGGCTGGGAGGAGCGGCGCTCATCGCGTTTGCGGCAGGGTCCGCGACGGCACAGGATGGGCGTGAACCTGCCGATTTTGTCGAAGCGTTGGCGATAATCGAAGGCAGCTACGCAGGGTATCCCGACAAGACAACGGACCGGAAAGAGGCTTGGGATACGTTGGTTGCGGATGCCCGCCGGATAGCCTCTGCCTGCCCCGACGCGGTCGACAACCAGTTGCGCCGGATCGTCCACTTCTTTGGCGACCGCCATATTCGCCTGATTGGGGACATCGCCGATAGCGGGGCTTGCGATGCCGAAGCCTATTGGACCTATCCGAAAGACAGCCGCGAACCGCTGTTTACCGACACTCCACCTGACGCTTTCGAATTTCGCACGCTCTCGGACAGTACCTCCTACCTGCGAGCACCCCATTTCGGGGATGGCGCGGGCGAAGCACTACGAAGCCTGATCGAGCGGTATCGCGGTGACATTTCGACCCGACCCAATCTCATTATCGACGTGCGGCTCAACGGCGGCGGGCGGGATACAAACTACCAAATGCTGATGCCGCTGCTTGCAACGCGGCCGATCTATTCCATTGGCGTCGAATTTCGCTCCAGCGAACGCAACGCGGCTGCGCTCGGCGCAAACCTGGACAGTCCCGGTTTCCCGGCCGAATACCGCGAGCCCTTGCAGTCGTTGATGGACCAGATGCGTTCCGGGCAACCGTGGGCCGAATTTGGGGAGGAGGGCGACCTTTCGATCACGACCTACGATCCCGATCCCGATGCCCCGCAGCGGATCGTCATCCTGACCGATTACGCGGCAAGCTCGGCGGAGCAATTCGTCCTCGATGCGCGCGCCTCGCGCAAGGTGACGACGATAGGAGGCCCCACGCGCGGGGTGCTGGACTATTCGAATGTGATCGGTGAGGAATTGCCCTCGGGCACGCTGCGTCTCGAGTGGGCGACCAGCCGGTCGAAGCGCCTGCCGCATGAGCGGGTCGATCCCGATGGCATAGCGCCGGATATCCTGCACCGAGGGGAGCAGCTGGCCTTCGCCCAGCAATGGCTTGAGAGCCGTTGTGAGGGAGCTGGTCCGGATTGAGGCGTTTAGCTGTTCCGCGCCCATCCCTCGTGCGCGGGTTCCAGCGTGTCGAGAAAGGCTTCGGCGCTGTCCAGGTATTCGGCCTGTCTCTTTTCATCCATGCGGTCCCAGGTCGAGTAGATCCGCCCGATGCGCGGGTTCTTTTCGAGGCGCTCGCGGTGGCGGTCCATGAAGTGCCAGTAGAGCGGGTTGAAGGGGCAGGCACCTTCGCCTGTCTTCTTGCTCGCTGAGTATTTGCAGCCCGAACAGTAGTTGCTCATCTTGTTGATGTAGTTTCCGGACGCCGCATAGGGCTTGGAGGCGAGCTTGCCTCCGTCAGCATAGAGGATCATCGCCGCCACGTTCGGCAGTTCGACCCATTCATAGGCATCGGCGTAGACCACGAGGAACCAGTCTTGCACCTCGCGAGGGTTGATACCTGCGAGCAAAGCGAAATTGCCGAGGACCATCAGCCGCTGGATGTGATGCGCATGCGCATTCTCGCGTGTCGAGCGGATGCTGTCGGCGAGGCAGGCCATGTCGGTCTCGCCGGTCCAGTAGAACTCGGGCAGGCCGCGCTGGGCGTTGAGCGCATTCGCCTTTTGCAGGTGCGGCATCTGGTGGAAGTAGAAGCCGCGCACATATTCTCGCCAGCCGATGATTTGCCGGATGAAGCCCTCGACCGAATTGAGCGGCGCCTTGCCGTCCTTGTAGGCCTTCTCCGCTCGCTGGCAGAGCTCCAGCGGGTCGAGCAGGCCGAGGTTGATGCTGGTCGAGAGCATAGAGTGGAACAGGTCGTCCTCGCCTGCGACCATTGCGTCTTGGTATGGCCCGAAGCATTCGATCCGCTCGGCAAAGAAGGCATCGGCGGCTTCCTCGGCCTCCTCGCGGGTGACGGGCCAGCAGAAATTCTCGAGCGAGCCGAAGTGGTCACCGAACCGATCCTCGACCAATTTGATCACCCCTTGTGTGATGTCGTCCGGTTCGAACTTTGGACGTTCGGGCGCGGACAGGCCCTCCTTGGGCGGCTTGCGGTTCTCGCTGTCGTAGTTCCAGTCGCCGCCCTCGGGCTTGTCGCCGTCCATAAGGAGACCGGTCTTGCGGCGCATCTCGCGGTAGAAGAATTCCATGCGGAGTTCCTTGCGGTCCTCCGCCCACTCGTCGAACTCGGCCTGCGTGGAGATGAAACGATCGTCGCGCAGGATCTCGACTTCGCAGGCGAACTTGTCGGCCCACTGGTCCATCGCCTCGCGCACGCGCCACTCGCCCGCCTCGACCACGCTGACCAGCCGCGGGGAGTGCTCTTCGATCGCTCGGGCGACCTCTCCGGTGAAGCTGCCCGAATTGCTCTCGCTATCGAGCTTCACATAGTCGACCGTCCAGCCGGCATCGCGCAGTTCCTCTGCGAAGTGACGCATGGCGGAGAAGATGAGCGCGATCTTCTGCTTGTGGTGCTTGACGTAGGTCGCTTCGTCCCAGACCTCCATCATCAGGATGACGGTGTCGTCCTTCGTCCGCCCGCGGATCGAGGCGAGGTCGCGGGTCAGCTGGTCGCCGAGGATGGGTACGAGAACAGGGCCTGACATGCCCCGACAATGCGCGAGGATGCAGAGAGTGCCTCAGACGAAGCTGTAGGGGTCGACGTCAACCGCCACGCGCACACCGGGCGGATGGTCGATGCGGCCGAGCCAGTTGCGGATCACGTCCTGCAATTGCACGCTGCGCCGGGCATTCATGAGGAGCCGATAGCGATAGCGCCCGCGCAGCTGCGCCATGGGGGCAGGGGCGGGGCCGAGGATCATACAGTCGGCAACATCGGGGCGGGTATCGCCGATACGGCGTGCGGCTTCGCGCGCTTCGGCCTCGTCTTCGCTAGACACGATGATAGAGGCCCATCGGCCGAAGGGCGGGGCGCCAGCGTCGCGACGCATCTCGGTTTCGGCACTGTAGAAGGCGTCGCGGTCTCCGGCGGCGAGAGCGGCGATGACGCTGGCCTCGGGATGGCGGGTCTGGATCAGCACTTCGCCCGGTTTCGCGCCGCGACCGGCACGGCCTGCGACCTGCGCCACCTGTTGGTAGGTCCGCTCGCCTGCGCGCAGGTCCCCGCCTTCGAGACCGAGATCGGCGTCGACCACGCCGACAAGCGTGAGTTCGGGGAAGTGGAACCCCTTGGTGACGAGCTGTGTACCGACGATAACGTCGATCTCGCCGGCATCGACAGCAGCGATGAATTCCGCGGCGCGGCCGGGTGAATTGAGCGTGTCCGAAGTCGCCACGAAGACGCGCGCATCGGGCAGGCGCTCGGCCACTTCGTCGGCGATCCGCTCCACTCCTGGACCGCAGGCGACGAGGCAATCGGGTTCGCCGCATTCCTGGCAAGCGGCGGGGCTTGGTGCTTCGTGGCCGCAATGGTGGCATGCGAGGCGGCGTGTGAAGCGGTGCTCGACCAGCCAGGCGCTGCAATTGGGGCACTGGTAGCGAAACCCGCAGTTGCGGCAGAGCGTGAGCGGCGCATAGCCGCGGCGGTTGAGGAAGAGGAGCGACTGTTCGCCGCGCTCGAGCCTCTCGGCAATTCCGTCGACCAATCGCTGTGCAAGCCACATGCCGTGTGGCGGTTTCTCCTCCTTGAGGTCGATCGTGTCGATATCTGGCAGTTGCGCACCGCCGAAGCGGCTGGGCAGGTCGACCTTCGAGTAGATTCCGCTCTCAGCCATCTGCAGGCTTTCGAGCGCAGGCGTGGCGCTGGCGAGGATGATCGGGAAGCCTTCGAAATGTGCGCGCATCACGGCGACATCGCGCGCATTATAGCGCACGCCGTCTTCCTGCTTGAAGCTGGTCTCGTGTGCCTCGTCGACCACGATGAGGCCAAGCTTGGCGAAGGGCAGGAACAGTGCGGAGCGTGCTCCCACCACCACTTGCGCCTCTCCGCTCGCCACGGCGCGCCATGCACGGCGGCGCTCGGTCGATTTGAGCGAGGAGTGCCACAGCACCGGCGCCACGCCGAAACGCTCCTCGAAGCGGTGAAGGAAGTTCTCGGTCAGCGCGATCTCGGGCAGCAGGACGAGGACCTGCTTGCCCATGCGCAGCGCTTCTGCGACGGGTTCGAAATAGGTTTCGGTCTTGCCTGATCCGGTCACCCCGTCGAGCAGGAAGGGCGCGAACTTCGCCGCGCGCACGGCATTGGAGAAGATGTCCGCAGCTTCGCGCTGCTGGTCGCTCAATTCCACCTGCGCGAAATCGGGCCGGGCCTCCTCGTATGGCCGGTCGCAATCGACTTCGACCGGTCCGAGCACGCCCTGGTTGACGAGACCGCGCAAAACGCCCTCGGACACACCGGCGATGCCCGCCAGTTCGCGGATCGTCGCCTGCTCGCCCTCGAGAGCTTCCATCGCCGCCAGCCGCTGCGGGGTCATGCGCTCGGGCATTCCGCCAGTGAGGCGATATTCAGTGATACTTGCCGGACCCTTGAGCGCGCCGCCCGAAGACAGCGCCATACGCGCGACGCTGGCGAGCGAGGCGACGTAATAGTCAGCGGTCCATTCGATCAGGCGTCGTAGTGGTTCGGGCAGCGGCGGGATCGGGTATACGCCCCTGAGGTTGCGCAGCTTTTCCGCAGGAACGTCCGTCCCCGGCAGCCGTTCAGCCTCCCAGACGATCCCGATCACGGTGCGCGGGCCAAGCGGGCACTCGACCACCGAGCCCGGGCCGACATCCATGTCGTCCGGCACCTTGTAGTCGAGCGGGCCGAGAGCGGCATTGAGGACGAGGCAGCGCACGCGGTTCATGGCCCGGCCATATGGGCGGCGACACTGCGACAAAACAAGGGTGGGACCTGATGAGGAGACAAGTAATGACCGATATTCTCGTGAAACCCACCGGCCGAAGGGCCTTCCTAGGTGGCATCGGCATCGGCGGCGCGGCACTGGCGCTCCCCGGCTGTACGGGCCTGCCCGGCTTCAGCCTCACCGACGCCGTCCAGCGCATCCTCTTCCTGTCGAGCGAGCGCGCCTTCGCACGCATGCTCCAGCCAGACGGTTTCTGGGACGAACAGGTCGCCACCGTCGGCCTCGAAAGCCTGCTGGGCGCGCGTGGCGGGGTGCTGTCGAGCATCCTGACCTCGGCGCTTTTCAAGGATCGGCTCGCCGATGCCTTCGGGGACATCGCCTATGAAGGTGCCGACCGCGCCGCGCCGCTGGTGACCGAAGCCGTCCGGACCATCGGCATCCGCAATGCGATCGAGCTCGTGAACGGAGGCCCGACTGCGGCGACTGCTTTCCTGCGCGGATCGATGGGCAGCTCGCTGATCGAAGCCATGGTGCCCGAACTCGGCACCGCCATGCGCGTCGCGCAGGACCCGCTGGTCGGCCAGGCCCTTGCCGCGCTGACCGGGGTCGACATCCCGCAAGCCTCGGCCCGTGTCGCCACCCGCATCGACGACACCATCTGGAACGAGATCGGGGTCGAGGAATCCGCAATTCGCGCCGATCCGGCATCGACCCGAGATCCGCTGATCATCGGGGTTTTCGGAACCGGCGCGCGGCTTTGATCAGAACGAGAATTCGATCCCGATCAGGGGAGCGTGGCCGACTTCGTCAGGCGCTCCGTCCTCGAAATCCTGCTGGCGCAAGTAGGTGAGGCTGAGCTCGAGATTGTCGCTGACCTCGTAGCCCACGCCGACCTGCGTGCGAAGGCCGGTGATGCCGGTATCGCCGCCCGGGCTGTTGGAGCGAAGCGTCCAGAACAGCTCTGCATCGGCGCCTGCCGACCAGCGGCTATCATCACCGCCAAGTGGGAAGGACACACCTGCACGTGGCCGTAGGCGCAGCCCCATGCGGCCGTCACGGTCTTCCTGGAAGCGTTCCTCGAGGCGCAGTCGCCCGCGGAAAATGCCGCTGCTGAGGGACGCCTGCTGCATCAGGCGGATTTCGTCGCGACCGGCATCGTTGATGCGCTTCTCGAACGCGCCTGCAAGCGTGATGCCGTCGGCGACTTCCTGCTTGACCCAGAAGCGGGCGAAATAGGTGTCTGGCCGGCCGTTGCCCGAGATCGCGGAAACGCTGCGCGGTTTCGAGCTCCACGGCAGTATCGTCGTCCAGTTCGAATTCGAAGGAGGGGTTGAGCCAGAGCTCGAAATCCTCGTCGGTCGCAGCAGCCGGGGTCGCGTGGGCGGCCAGTGCGAGGGCGAGAAGGGCGATCAGGTGGCGCGTCCGTATCATGGGTCTTCTCAGAAGGGGGTGATTGGGGGGTTTCCGGTGACAACATCACAGCAGCCCCCCTGTTCCCGGACCCACAGCCTGCTATGCGGTCGTGGTCTTCACCCGAATCGCGCCGCCGCGATCCCTTTCGGAGCCCGAACCACATGAAATTCTTCGTCGACACCGCCGACATCGCCGACATCAAGGAAATGGCCGATACGGGCCTCCTCGATGGCGTCACCACCAACCCATCGCTGATCGCAAAGTCGGGCCGTGACTTCATGGAAGTGACCAAGGAAATCTGCGGCCTCGTCGATGGCCCGGTCAGCGCAGAAGTCGTCGCTCTCGATCACGAGACGATGATGAAGGAAGCCGAGACCCTGCGGAAGATTGCGGACAATGTCTGCATCAAGGTCCCGCTCACGATCGACGGTCTCAAGACCTGCAAGAAGCTGACCAGCGACGGCACGATGGTGAACGTCACGCTGTGCTTCTCGGCCAACCAGGCGCTACTCGCGGCAAAGGCCGGCGCGACCTTTGTCTCGCCTTTCATCGGCCGCCACGACGACAACGGCTTCGACGGCATGGAACTGATCGGCGATATCCGCCTGATCTACAACAATTACGGTTTCGAGACCGAGATCCTCGCCGCCTCGATCCGTAATCCCGTCCACGTGCTGCAGAGCGCGCGTATCGGCGCCGATGTCGCGACCATGCCGCCCGCCGTCATCAAGGGCCTTTTCAAGCACGTCCTGACCGACAAGGGTCTCGAAGGCTTCATCAAGGACTGGGAAAAGACTGGCCAAAGCATTCCGACGTCCTAATTAGGCCGCGTGGCAGACCAGACTCCCTCGATCTCTTCAAGCAGGCGCTGACCGGAACTGCGCGCGCCATCGCGCGCGAACCGGAGGTCGAGGTCGCGTGGAGCGCGGATAGTCCGAGCCAGTCGGGCAAGAACTTCCGTGTTCCGCTGCCCGGGCGGAACCTGCCCGAGGACCAGGCCCGCGAAGCCCGCGGATTTGCCGATAGTTTCGCGCTCAAGCTCCGCCATCACAACGAGGCGATGCACGCGAAGGGCGCGCCGCCCGAACCGATCGCGCGCGCCTGTTACGATGCGATAGAACGCACGCGTTACGAGGCGCTGGGTTCGAACAATTATTCGGGCATGAAGGGCAATCTCGACGCTGCAGTCGAGCTCCGCACTGCCACCGATCCCATCGGGCGTGCGGAAACCGCCAATGACGTGCCGCTCCCGACCGCGCTCTCGCTCATGTTGCGCGAGGCCCTGACCGGCGAGGAAATTCCCGACCGCGCCAAGCCCGGGGTGGACATGGTGCGCGAGGAAATCATGTCGCGCATCGGCACCGACATGGAAGACTTGGCGGGTGCGTTGGATGACCAGCGCGCCTTCCAGGACCTCACGCTCGACATGCTACGGCATCTCGAACTCACGCTGCCCGACACCCCCGAAGACGAGGGGCGCGAGGATGGCGAGGACGAGGAAGGCGATACGCCCGAACAGGACCAGGACACTGACGAGGAAGACGAAGGCGATGCGCAGCCGCAGGAAAGCGATGCGCGCGGCGAAGTCGTAGACGGCGAGGCCGATGGCGATGCCGAGCAGGACGTCGAGGGCGAGCAGGAAATGTCCGACGGCGATCCTTCGGACGAAGATGGCGAGGGCATGCAGCCCGTCCGCCCGAACCGCCCGTGGACCGACCTGCCCGAAGATTTCGACTACAAGGCCTATACCGACAAGTTCGACGAGGTGATCGAAGCGCCCGAACTGTGCGATCACGAGGAACTGGATCGCCTGCGCGCCTATCTCGACAGCCAGCTCGCCGGCCTGCAGGGCATTGTCACGCGGCTTGCCAACCGTCTCCAGCGCCGCCTCATGGCGCAGCAGAACCGCAGCTGGGATTTCGACCAGGAAGAGGGCTTGCTGGATGCCGCGCGCCTTACCCGCGTGGTCGTCAGCCCCGGCCATGCGCTGTCCTACAAGATGGAGCGCGATACCGAGTTCAAGGACACGGTCGTCACGCTGCTGATCGACAATTCGGGCTCGATGCGCGGGCGGCCGATCTCCATTGCCGCAATCAGCGCCGACATCATGGCCCGCACGCTCGAACGCTGCGGTGTGAAGACCGAAATCCTCGGCTTCACCACCCGCGCGTGGAAGGGCGGGCAGTCACGCGAGGCATGGCTCGCCGACGGTCGCCCGGCCGACCCGGGACGCCTCAACGACCTGCGCCACATCATCTACAAGAAAGCCGACGAGCCCTGGCGCCGCGCGCGCCGCAATCTCGGCCTGATGATGCGCGAAGGGCTGCTCAAGGAAAACATCGACGGCGAGGCGCTGCTCTGGGCGCACACCCGCCTGCTCGCCCGCCCCGAAGACCGCCGCATCCTGCTAGTGATTTCGGACGGCGCGCCGGTCGACGACAGCACGCTGAGCGTGAACCAGGCAGGCTATCTCGAGGGCCACCTGCGTAAGGTGATCGAGTGGATCGAGAAGCAGAGCCCCGTCCAGCTCGCCGCCATCGGCATCGGCCATGATGTGACCCGCTACTACAAGCGCTCGGTGACGATCATGGACGTGGAACAGCTCGGCGGGACGATTATCGAGCAGCTTGCGGGTTTGTTCGAGGTGGAATAACCCTGATAATTCAACAGGGGAGAGGTCATGCTTGATCAAGTAGCAGGCGGCGCAATGGCTGTGGGTCTCGCAAAAGCATACGGGGCAAAAGCATTCGGACCAGCCGCACTGAACATGTTCTTTGCGGACCACATTGCTCATTTGAAGGCTTCAGACATTGAACTGGTTCAGCAAACGGGATGTATTCTCGACGGCGCCACTGCTGGATTTGGTATTGGATATGTAGCTTCCACCGCCGTCATTTCCGCTGGGCAACTGATGCTAGGCAATACGCTGGATGCGGCGGTGACTGTCGGGACAGCTACCGCCTTCAGTAATCCCGCTGCTGCGACATGTGCTGCTATCGGGGCTGTGTACTATGGCTATCACGCGTTGAGCGACGAACAGCGCGCCGCCTTCTTGGACAAGCTGGAAATCGGCCTCGCCATTGGCAAAGAATTGATCAAATCTGTGATCGCGTACGTTGAGAATGCGCTTACAAAAATTATGGATAGTGACTTGATGAAGTCGCTGAGATCGTACGTGTCGGAATATGCTGCGATGTTCGGAAAATCGCTGGCCGACATAACACGATCCGTCAGCGACAGGGTGGTACTCGTTGCTCATCAGGCCAGCGTTGCAGCATATGATGCGGCAGCTACGATAGGAAATGCCGTGTATGACGGGGCGACGGCAGCCGGTGGAATTGGCAGCTCATTGAGCGGGTCAATCTCGAACGCTAGTCAAAAATCGGGCCAATGGTTGAGCGAGACTTCAACGCAAGCCAAGGATCGAATAGTCTCGCTCTTTTATAGCGGTGACGAAGAGGAAAAACCTTGAAGGTAATCGAAGCCGTCCAGTCACGCCGCTCCGTCCGCGCATTCACCGACCAGCCGGTCGATCGCGACGTCCTCACGCGTGTGCTGGAAAAGGCGCAGCGTTCGCCATCGGGTGGCAACGTCCAGCCTTGGAACGCAGTCGTCCTGACTGGCGATCCGATGCAGGCGCTGTTCGACCGGGTGGCGCAGGAATTTCCCAAGGGGCGCGAGGCGCTGAAGCCCGAGTACGATATCTATCCCAAGGGCCTCGACGGCGCCTACGAGCAGCGCCGCTTCGGTGTTGGCGAAGACATGTATGCCGCGCTCAATATCGAGCGCGACAATAAGCAGGGCCGCCTTATGTGGTTCGCGCAGAATTTCCGCGCATTCGGAGCGCCGGTGCTGATGCTGGTCCACACGCCCAAGTACATGGGCCCGCCGCAGTGGAGCGATATCGGCATGTGGCTGCAGACGATCATGCTGCTGCTGCGCGAGGAAGGGCTCGACAGCTGCGCGCAGGAAGCCTGGGCCGCCTACAGCCCGCAGGTGCGCGAGATGGTCGACATTCCCGATGACCACATCTTCTTCTGCGGCATGGCCATCGGCTACCGCGATCCGGATGCGCCGGTGAACAACTTCGATGTCAAACGCGCAGGGCTGGACGAATCCGTGCGCTGGGAGGGTTGGCAGTAGGTCCGCCGCCACCTAATGGCCTGCGCATGACCGAAACGCCGCTCAAGCTGTTCAACTCGCTCACCCGCGAGATCGAGACCTTCACCCCCGTCCACCCGGGCGAGGCGCGCGTCTATACCTGCGGCCCGACGGTCTACAATTACCCGCACATCGGCAATATGCGCGCCTATGTCTTCGCCGACATCCTGGGCCGCACGCTGAGCTGGAAGGGTTACGACCTCACCCACATCATCAACATCACCGATGTCGGCCACCTGACTGACGATGCCGATGCGGGCGAAGACAAGATGGAGAAGATGGCTGCGGAGAAAGCGCAGTCGATCTGGGACATCGCGAAGCACTATACGGAGGCCTATTGGGCCGATGTGAAGGCGCTCAACATTCGCCAGCCGGCCAAGTGGTCGGTCGCCACCGATTACATCGACGAGATGATCGAGTTCGCGAAGGGCATTGCGGACAAGCACTGCTACGAACTCGACAGCGGGCTCTATTTCGACGTTTCGACCATCGAGAATTACGGCAAGCTCGCGCGCGCCGTGACCGAGGAAGGCGAAGGCCGCATCGACACGGTCGAGGGCAAGCGCAACGCTGCAGACTTCGCGATCTGGCGCAAGACGCCTGCTGGCGAGACACGGCAGATGGAATGGGACTCGCCTTGGGGCAAGGGCGCGCCTGGCTGGCATCTCGAATGCTCGGTCATGGGTGGCAAGCTCCTCGGCTTCCCCTTCGACATTCACACCGGGGGCATCGACCACCGCGAGATCCATCACCCGAACGAAATCGCGCAGAACCAGGCGCATTGTTGCACCAGCGGCCTCGACGTGGCCGAGAACAGCGGCGCACGCATCTGGATGCACAACAACTTCCTCGTCGAACGCAGCGGCAAGATGTCGAAGAGCGCGGGCGAGTTCCTCCGCCTGCAGCTGTTGATCGACAAGGGCTATCATCCGCTCGCCTACCGCATGATGTGCCTGCAGGCGCATTATCGCAGCGAGCTGGAGTTCAGCTGGGACGGTCTCCAAGCGGCCCTCACGCGCCTGAAGCGCATCGTCATGGCGGTCGAGCGGTTGAAGGATGAGGTGGCGGGCGATCCCTCGCACCAGAAGTTCGCACCGATGCGCGAGAAGTTCGCGGCGGCGATCTCTGACGACCTCAACACGCCTATCGCGCTGGTCGCGCTCGAAGAGGCGCTTGCAGTGAAGAAGGTCGATGGCGGCGTGAAACGCGCGGTTATCGAGGAGATGGATCGCGTCCTCGGCCTCGATCTGTTCGGCCTTAGCCGGGAAGACCTGCGCATCCGGCCCAAGTCCGCCGAGATCACCGAGCCCGAGATCGAGGCCGAACTCATCTGCCGCAAGGAAGCGCGCATCGCCAAGGATTTCGCCACCAGCGATGCCATCCGCGAAAGCCTTACCGCCAAGGGCGTCGAGGTGATGGACGGCGATCCGCTCGGCTGGGAGTGGAAGCTCTAGGCGAGCTTTCGTCCGATCCAGCAGGTCAGCGCAAAGCGTGCCTCGGCAAAGGGCGCGCCGGGCTGCGCTACCTTCCTCACCTCGTGTGGCGCGAAGCTGGGGAATGCCACGAGCCGGTCGTTTGCAGATTCGATGACTCTCGGCTCCCCGCGTCCGAACAGACCGTGCATCACCAGCTCGCCGCCCGAAAAGCGTGCGTCGGGCACATGCGTGTAATAGGTGAGCGTCACCAGCCGGTCGTAGCCGAGGAAACTGCGGTTATCGCTTACCGCGATGTCGGTGTGCGGGGTGAAGAAGTCTCCGTCGCGATGTGCCGACAGCAGGAATTCGTGGTGCGGGTTTTCGACCGGTTCCACGGCGAGCTTCTCGAACAAGCCCGCCCCGTGGAGGCGTTCCAGGAAGCGGTCGCCCAGCTCGCCGAGATCGCCCTCGAAGGTGAAGGAGCGCCGTGTCGCCAGGTCCAGTTCGCGCGCGACATTGGGCCGCGTGACGACCGCGCGCTTGAATTCTGCCTCGTGGGCCGCCGCGAAGCTGCAGAGGTCGGCTGCGAAGTTCGCTCCCATGAAACCGTCCGCGACATGCAGCGGCACCTCCGCGATCGCGGACTTGACCTTGGACGCGGCTTCGGGTTCGTGACTGTGCGACATTGGAGAGACGCTAGATGACCAAAGCCGTGATGTCTGCCCTGATCCGCCCTCTGGTGGAGCCGCGACTGCCCGATTGGGTCGAGCCCATGTGGTTCATGACCAAGGAACAGGCGCTCGAGATGGCGCCGGAGGCCGAAATCGGCTGGTTCGATTTGAACGACAAGGATCCGATGATCGAGATCGCGCATGCCGCGACCAATCTCAAATGGCTGAATTCGATCTATGCGGGCCTGGATTTCCTGCCGCTCGACGTGCTTCAGCAACGCGGCGTTACCGTGACCAATGGCGTCGGCATCAACGCGATCACCATCGCCGAATATGTCGTCATGCTGATGCTCGCCCATGCCAAGGGTTACCGCGAGGTAGTGCGCGCTCAGGAACGCCACGAATGGCTGCTCGACAGTCCGGGCAAGCGCGAGCTTTCGGGCGAGCGCGTGCTGCTGCTGGGCCTCGGTGCGATCGGTTCCCTCATCAAGACGCGGCTCGAAGCCTTCGACATGAGCGTCGTGCCAGTGCGCCGCTCGGGCGGAGAAGGTTCGCTCAAGCCCGGCGAATGGCGCGAGAAGCTGGGCGAGTTCGACTGGGTGATTCTCGCGGTCCCCTCGACCGACGAGACCCGCCACATGATCGGCGCGAGCGAGCTTGCCGCCATGCGGCCCAATGCTGTCCTGGTGAACATAGCGCGCGGTGACGTGGTCAGGCAGGACGATCTCGTCGACGCACTCGAAGCCAAGACGATCGAGGCAGCGCTGCTCGACGTCACCGATCCCGAGCCATTGCCCGAGGATCACCCGCTATGGGACCTCGAGAACGCACAGGTCACCATGCACCTTTCCGGCCGCGCGCAGACCAAGATGTTCATGCGGTCCGCCGACCGCTTCGTCGAGAATCTCGAGCGATGGCACAAGGGTGAGCCGGTCGGCCCGCAGATGGATCTCGCCGCCGGTTACTAATCACGCGTCCTCGAGCAGCAGCAGGTCGCATTGCACGACCATGCGCGGGCTCGGCGACAGGCGGTGCTCAACCTCCACGATGCCCGCGTCGGCGACCAGCTGGCCTGGGATCGCGAATTCGTGATCGGGCAGGGCGGCCACGAAATGCTCGCCCACCTCGACCGCGTCCTCGCCCGCGAAGAGCAGCGAGAGGCTGTGACGCGTGCCGGCGAAGGTGATGCTCGCCCAGGCCTTTTCGGAATGGGTGATGACCTGACCCTGATGCTCCGCAAGGACCATCAGCGCCTGCCGCAGCCGGTCGCCCGCGGAACGCCGGATTCGCGGAGGGCGGGGCGGTTTCGTCTCACTGGACATCGAGCGCCTCCTTAATGCCATGACCGGCAGCGGCATCGAATCCCTGCATGAACCCGCGGATGCGCGCTTCAGTCCCGCTGCGGGGTTCGCGGCCCATGCGCAGGTCGAGCACGAAACGCGGATCGTGCGCGGCCAGGCGACCGAACTTGGTCGGCGGCATGTCGTGCGCGCGGAGGAATTTCTCGATTGAGCGGATCAACATGTCTTGTGCTCCCCGTGGCTTAATCCGAACAGCGAATCGCTCGCTGTGTTCCTGATTCGTTCCACTCGAAATCCTACTTGTCTAGGAAAAATCCTATGCTATAGGAATTTTCTCGCATGGGTCCTCTTTCGCCACCGGTTTTCGGCGCATTGGGAGAGGGCGGAGTTAGGAGCGATGGCATGGCCGAGATGACCCCGGAACGCGCGCGACTGGTCGAATTGACCGAGAAAAGCCGCACGAGCCTCGCCTCGCTTTCATCCATGTTGGGTCGTAATCCCAGCTACTTGCAGCAATTCGTCCGCAAGGGCTCCCCGCGCAAGCTGGAAGAGGCCGACCGTCGCCGGCTTGCCGAATTCTTCGGCGTGGACGAGGTCGAGCTGGGTGCCGACCCGGACCTAAGGTCAACCCGCGAATCGGGCGATTTCGTCGCCGTCCCGCGGCTCGCTCTCGACGCTTCAGCCGGGCCCGGAGCTTTTTCGGCAGAGGAAATTTCCTTCGACGCGTTTCGTTTCTCGCGCCGCTGGCTGCGCGAGATGGGACTGGAAGGTGCGGACCTCACTGCGATCCGCGTGGAGGGTGACAGCATGGAGCCGACCCTGCGGAGTGGTGACGAGATCTTCGTCGACCGTCACAAGCGGGCTGGCGAGGGCATTCACGTGGTCCGCATCGGTGATGCGCTCCATGTGAAGCAGGTCCAGGCAAGCGCGCCAGGTCGCATCACGCTGATCAGCGCTAACGATGCCTACGCCCCGATCGAACTCGCCCGCGACGAGGTCGAGGTCATCGGTCGGGTGGTCTGGAAGGGCGGTCGGATCTAGCGCGTCAGGATGGCGTCTTTGCGTAATCGTCCGATTGCAGCGTGATCATGTAATCGGCGATCACTTCGATATCTTCCTCCACGAGATCGACATCCATTTGCATCGGGTAATTATGCGCGTCCGAGAGGAAGGTGACGAGCGTCTCTCGCGTCAGGCCCGGCGAATTGGCGATATCGGCGAAACCGGGGGCCTGCGGATTGGGCGAGATCGTGTCCTTGGTAACCGCGTGGCAATCGCCGCAGATCGCGGTCACGAAAACAGGCACGGCTGTATCCGCAGTCGCCGCCGGAGGTGGCAGCGGCGGCGCCTGGTTGAGCGATGAACTGTTCGCCTGACATCCCGCAGCCAGCAGGCCGATCGACACCAACGCCTTTATCCGACGCATATCCGTTCTCCTCTCATGGATAGATAGCATAGAAGCTTTCTCGTGCATTGCGCTGGATCAATTTGCATGGGTCGGCGCGCGCAAAGGGGTGCTTGCATTCACCGGGCCTCCAAGCCATCTCGCTTGTCATGACCGAGACGACTACCCAGCCTCCGATGAAAGCCGGCATCGTGCCGGTGACGCCGCTCCAGCAGAACTGCTCGCTGATCTGGTGCACAAGCACCAACAAGGGCGCCTTGATCGATCCGGGCGGCGATCTCGACAAGCTTAAGGCTGCAGTGAAGCAGACGGGCGTGGAGCTGGAAAAGATCCTCATCACCCACGGCCATATCGATCATTGCGGGGAGGCGGGCATCCTCGCCAAGGAACTCGGCCTCCCGATCGAGGGCCCTCACGAGGACGACCGCTTCTGGATCAGCCGCCTCGACGAGGACGGTGCGCGCTACGGCGTGAACGGTCAGGTATTCGAACCCGACCGCTGGCTGGAAGATGGCGACACCGTCACCGTGGGCGAGCTCACCTTGGAAGTGATCCACTGCCCAGGCCACACGCCGGGCCACGTGGTCTTCTTCCACCGCCCCAGCAAGTTCGCGGTTGTGGGCGACGTGCTATTCCAGGGCAGCATCGGTCGCACCGATTTCCCGATGGGCAATCACCAGGACCTGATCGATGCGATCACGCAGAAGCTCTGGCCGCTGGGCGACGACGTGACCTTCATTCCCGGTCACGGGCCCACCAGCACCTTCGGCCAGGAGCGCAAGACCAACGCCTTCGTCAGCGACGCGGCGCTGGCCTGATCCCGCTTACATCACGCCGAGCGTGATCAGTACGGCGACTGCCGCAAGGCCGAGCAGCGTCAGCATGGTGATGATGACGCCGATCGAGCGCCCCTTGGCGAGCGTGCCGCCGTCCATCCCGAATCCATGGGCCACGCGCCCGATCATGTAGAGTGCGACCACCCATGCGAGCCAGGGATCGCCGCGGCCCGACAGCTCGATCGCTGCGACCAGAACGAGGAAGAAGGCAGTATTCTCGACGAAATTGAGCTGCGCGCGCATGCGGGCGGTGAGCGGGCCGCCTGCGCCGTCGTCCCCGATGGAGACCTTCTGTTTTAAGCGCATCTGGCCGACGCGGATCGACAGCCACAGGTTGATGATCGCGGCAGCCGCGGCGGCGGTCAGCGTGACCGGCAGGACGATAGCCATGGAAATTCCTCCCTCTTGCGTACCCTCCACGCCTTGCTAGGTCGGGGTTGCGGGTGCCGCAATCGGATGCGCGATCTTATCCTCCGCTACGCTTGCATCATCCGGAAAATTCGCTATAGCGCGCGCCTTCACCGTCACGGTCGGGTAGTTTGCCGTCATCGCGCTCTTGTGCGTTGCCGGAGCTTCCCCTAGGGCGGCCACCGAAATTGATTGAAATTGTTTGAGGAACAGGTGCCGAGATGGCCGTCCCCAAGAGAAAAGTATCGCCCCACCGCCGCGGCAACCGTCGTGCACACGATCTCGCTCAAGGTCGAAGCATTCCACGAGTGCTCGAACTGTGGCGAGCTGAAGCGTCCGCACAACCTGTGCCCGCACTGCGGCTACTACAACGGGCGCGAAGTCCTCGCACCCGAGGGTCTTTAAGACTTAGTTTGAGTCGGAGAGCGTTATGAGTCTTCCGCGTATCGCCGTCGATGCGATGGGCGGGGACGAAGGCGTTCGCGTAATGATCGAAGGCGCCGCGCTCGCGCGTAGGCGCCACGATCGATTCAAATTCCTGCTGGTCGGTGACGAGGCGCGGATCAAGGCCGCGCTCGCCGAGCATCCCGGCATGGCCGAGGCCAGCGAAATCCTGCATTGCGATGATGTCGTCGCGGGGGACGAGAAGCCCAGCCGCGCGCTGCGCCGTGCCAAGACGACCAGCATGGGGCTTGCCGTCGACGCCGTGAAGCGCGGCGAGGCGGGCGCTGCCGTCTCGGCCGGCAATACCGGCGCGCTGATGGCGATGAGCAAGCTCGCGCTGCGCACCATGCCCGGCCTCGACCGTCCGGCACTTGCCGCATTGCTGCCGACGCTCGGCGACAACGACGTCATCATGCTCGACCTCGGCGCGAACCGCGAATGCGACGCGCGCAACCTTGTGCAGTTCGCCATCATGGGCGCCGCCTATTCGCGCATCGTAACGGGCCGCGAGCGCCCGCGCGTGCGTCTGCTCAACATTGGCACCGAAGAAACCAAGGGCACCGAGGACATCCAGGCGGCCGCAGACAGCCTGCGTGCAGCATCGGGCCTGTCGATGGATTTCGAAGGCTATGTCGAAGCCGACAAGATCAACCGCGGCGAATGCGACGTGGTGGTTTGCGACGGTTTCTCCGGCAATATCGCATTGAAGGCGATCGAAGGGGCAGCGCGCTTCGTGACCGACCTCTTGAAGCGCGCCTTCAGCTCCTCGATCCGCTCGAAGGTGGGCTTCCTAGTCTCGCGTCCGGCGACCGAGCTGCTGCGCCACCATCTCGATCCGAACAATCACAATGGCGCGGTCTTCCTCGGCCTCAACGGCGTGGTCGTGAAGAGCCATGGCAGCGCCAATGCCATTGGCGTCGCGAACGCCGTCGAAGTTGCCGCGCGCCTCCTCGAAGACGACATCACCAACCGCATCGCCAAGGACCTTGGCGAAGTCGGTGGTGAAGAACTGGCAGCCAAATGATCCGTGCGGTGATCACCGGCAGCGGGAGCGCACTTCCCGCCCAGTGCGTCACCAATGACGAACTTGCCCAGCGCGTCGACACAACGGACGAATGGATCCAGGAGCGCACCGGCATCCGCCAGCGCTACATCGCGGGAGAAGGCGAGACCACATCCAGCCTCGCCACCGAAGCCGCGCGCAAGGCGCTTGAGGATGCAGGCGTCGACGCAAGCGAGATCGGTCTGATCATCCTTGCCACAGCGACACCCGACCACACGTTCCCCGCCACCGCCACGCAGGTGCAGGCTAACCTCGGCTGCCGCGGCGGCGTGGCATTCGACGTGCACGCGGTTTGCTCGGGATTCCTCTACGCACTGGGCACTGCGGATTCACTGCTGCGCACGGGCATGGCGAAGAAGGCGCTGGTGATCGGCGCCGAGACCTTCAGCCGTATCCTCGACTGGGAAGACCGCACGACCTGCGTTCTCTTCGGCGACGGCGCGGGTGCAGTCGTGCTCGAAGCGAAGGACGTCGAAGCGGACGGACCGGGTATTCTTGCCACGCGGCTCCACGCGGACGGCGAGCACCGCGAATTACTCTTTGTCGACGGCGGTCCCTCGACCACCGGCGAAGTCGGCAAGTTGCGCATGAAGGGGCGCGAGGTTTTCCGCCACGCGGTCGTCAACCTGGCCGACGTACTCAAGGAAGTGCTTGAAGACGCATCGGTAGATGCCGCGGATGTCGACTGGGTCGTGCCGCACCAGGCCAATGCCCGCATCCTCGATGCGACCGCCCGTAAGCTCAATCTTGCGCCGGAGAAAGTGATCGTCACGGTCGATCAGCACGCCAATACCTCGGCGGCCTCGGTTCCGCTCGCGCTCGATGTCGCGAAGAAAGATGGCCGCATCAAACCCGGCGACCTTGTCATGTTCGAGGCGATGGGTGGCGGCTTCACATGGGGCGCATCACTCGCGCGCATGTAACAAATGTTGACTTTTTCCGGTCCGTCCATTGCCGGAATCGTCAAAATACAGTAGCTTGTGAGTCCGCTTGAACCCAGGGTCGCGTCTGGGGAAGGACAAAAAATGGATATGATGCGCTCCGTGGGTACTCTTACCCGCGCAGACCTCGCCGAAACCATCAACCGCAAGATGGGCCTTAGCCGGGCCGAGTCTCTCGACCTGGTCGAGAACGTGCTTGCCAAGATGAGCGATGCGCTCGCCCGTGGTGAAAATGTCAAGATTTCCGGCTTCGGCAGCTTCGTGCTGCGGGACAAGAAAGAACGCATCGGCCGCAATCCCAAGACCGGCGTCGAAGTGCCGATCACACCCCGCCGCGTAATGACATTCCGCGCCAGCCAGCTGTTGAAAGAGCGGATTGCAAACGGCTGATCGTTCGGCGTAGAACCGGCGCATGGCCGAGTTTGACGATCATAAGGAAGACGGCGCTCTGCGCACGATTGGCGAGGTTGCAAAAGCAACCGGCATCAAGACGCATGTGCTGCGCTATTGGGAACAGCAGTTCCCCCAGCTTAAGCCGCTCAAGCGCAGCGGCGGCAGGCGCTATTACCGCACCGAAGACGTCGCACTGGTCGAGCGGATCGACCGCCTCGTGAACAAGGAAGGCTACACGCTGAAGGGCGCCAAGGCGGCGCTGCGCGGCGTGCCGGACCAGCAGGCTGCGGCTCAGGTTCCTGCGCCTGGTGGCGGAGCCGACAATGCGGCACTCGTCACGCGCCTCAAGGCCATTCGCGACGACCTGAAGGGCGCGCTGGCTTCCTGATCAGTCGGACGGAATCAGCGTCAGCTCGGTCTGGCGCCCGTCGAGATATCGCACGCTTTCCCCGTCGAACCAGGCGTCCTCTTCCGAGCGGAAATCGACGCGTTGGCCACCCCATTCGGGGACCTCGTGGTAATTGGTGAATTCGATCGACCAAGTGGTCCCGGCCAGCACGGGATATTCCCCGCGCGGGTCGGCTTCCTGATTGTCCCAGAACCCGATTGACGTGCCCGCACCGTGGCCGTGAAAGCCGATGGGATGGCTGTAGATCGAGGGATCGAGCCCCTCGGCCAGCGCCGCCGCCCGCGCACGGGCAAGGATCTCGTTACCGCTTTCTCCTGCCCGGAATGATGCGGTGAGGATATCCCCGACGCGGTTGGTGCGCCTTAGACCCTCGCGCAGGCCCTCCGGCGCCTCGATCTCGCCCGGTTTCAGGACATAGGCGAGATGCTGGGTATCGGTGTTGAGCCGCAGGTAGGTGATGCCGAAATCGGTCCACAGCAAGTCGCCCGGCTGGATCACCGTATCCTCGTAGATCATGCCCTCGGTCCCATCGCGCTGGATCGCGACCGAGGGATGGAACCATGGGGCGATGCCGAGCGAGGCGAGTTTCTCGCGGTACCACCAGCGCACCTCGTGCGTGGTCGTCTCGCCGGGAGTGATCACGCGGCGCGAGAAGGCCTCTGCAATCAGGGCATGGGCGATGCGCACGATGCCTGGGTATAGGTCGAGCTCGGCCTCAGTACGGCTTTCGAGCCAACGCACCGACAGGGTCTCGCCCGAGACAATGCGCTCGGCATATTCCTGCGGCAGTGCCTCGGTCATTGCGCGGTACTGGCTCAGCGTCATCCCGTCGCCGAAGCGTGTCGCGTCCGAATAGTTGATCGCGATTCTATCGGGATCGCGCGCCGCGATGATATCGGCGACCGCCTTCCACTGGTCGGGCTCTTCCTCCGGAGCCCATGACGGCTCGAACAGGTCGGCGAGGCCATAGCGGCTGACCGTGAGGCGCTCGACCGGCTGGCCGTCGCCCGGATCGAAGAAGATGAGGATCGTGCGGCGCCGCGCATGGAAGCTCTGCGCATCGAGCATGGTGGCGAGCACCGGCTCCTCGAAATACTCGCGGGACATCAGCAGCCACATGTCGATGCCCTGCTCGCGCATGATTGCGGGGATCACGGTGTCGAGCCGCTCTGCAAGGATGCGGTCGACTACCTCGGCGCGTTCCTTCAGCGGCAGGATGGTGGGTAGCGCCGGATCGGCCTGCTCGGTATCCGACAACGGGATCGCCACGGGCTGGGCGAGGGCAGGCGAGGCGGCGACCAGCGAAGTCGCAAGCGCGACGGCGAAACGTTTCATTGCGGGCAGGCTCCTATTCGGCAGCGAGTAATTCCTCCGCCGCGCCGAGGTCCACGCTGACCAAGCGGCTGATGCCTTTCTCGATCATCGTCACACCGAAGAGGCGGTGCATGCGGCTCATGGTCACCGCGTTATGCGTGACGATGAGGTAGCGCGTGTCGGTTTCCTTCACCATCGCCTCGAGCAGGTCGCAGAAGCGGTCGATATTGGCATCGTCCAGCGGTGCATCGACTTCGTCGAGCACGCAGATCGGCGCGGGGTTGGTGAGGAACAGTGCGAAGATCAGCGCGGTTGCGGTCAGCGCCTGCTCGCCGCCCGAGAGCAGCGTCAGCGACTGAAGGCGCTTGCCCGGCGGCTGGGCGAAGATTTCGAGGCCGGCTTCCAGCGGGTCGTCGCTGTCGATCAGCGCGAGATGCGCTTCGCCGCCCTCGAACAGGCGCGAGAACAGCGTTTTGAAGTGGGCGTTGACCTTTTCGAACGCTTCGCGCAGCCGCTCGCGGCCTTCGCGGTTGAGATTACCGATCGATCCGCGCAACCGGTTGACTGCCTCGCGCAGTTCTTCCTGCTCGGCCGCATTGGTGCCGTGCTCGCTCTCGATCTTTTCGAGTTCCTCGGCAGCGACGAGGTTCACCGGCCCGATCCGTTCACGGCTGGCGGTGAGGCGATCCATCTCCTCGCTCTCGGCTTCGGCGGACTTCACATCGTCCTCGTCGAACTCGAACTTGCCGGGAAGGAGCGGGGGCGGGGACTGGAAGCGTTCGCCCGACACACGCGCCATTTCGATCCGGCGGGCATCCTGGTTTTCGGCGCGCGCAGTCAGGCCTGCGCGGTTCTCGCGGGCTTCCGCCAGCGTTTCGTTTGCGGCCGAGAAAGCGCGGTCGGCCTCCTGCGCGACTTCCGCGGCGGCAGCGACGGCCTTTTCGGCCTCGGCAAGCTCCGAACCTAGACGCTCGCGTACCGTATCGCCCTGTTCGATCTCCTTCATGAGGCCTTCGGGCTTGGCTGCGAAGATGGCGCGCTGTTCCTCGATCTCATCGAACCGGCGGGCCATGTCGGAGAGGCGGCGTGCGGCTTCCCCCGAGCGGGCCTGCCAGTTGGCCATGTCGCTGCGCTGCGCGGCGGTACGTTCGCGGGCGACGGCTAGCGACTGGTCATGCGCTGCGAGTTCGGCAGCGCGGGCCTGTAGGGCAGCGCGGGCGGCCTCGTTCTTGGCCTTCGCTGCATCGAGCGATGCTCGGCCGGCCTCGGGATCGGGCAGCGCGTCGCGCTTTGCCTCGGCGGCAGAGACATCGGCCTTGGCCTGACCGAGGATGTCCGAATGCTCCTTCTCGGCTTCGCGCAGTTCCTCGAGGCGCGCGGCGACGCGCTCTCGCTGGGCTTCGGCCTGATCGAGCGCGCGCAGCGCCTGGCGTTCGGTTTCCGATGCTGCGGCGAGATCGCGGTCGGCACCGACGATTTCGCGCTGGAGCGCAGAGAGAGTCTCGCTCGCCGAGGATTGCTGGGCCTCGGCCTTGTCGACTGCCGCCCGCAGGTCGGGCACTAGCTTGTCCAGCTCGGCGAAGCGGTTCTCGGCTTCGAGACGCGCGGCCTCGGCAGCGCCTTCTCCACGAACGACGAGACCGTCCCAGCGGCGCAGCATGCCGTCCATCGTGACGAGATTTTCGCCCGGGCCCAATGTGCGACCGTCATCGCTTTCGACGACATGGACGAGCGCAAGGCGTGCGCGCAATTCATCGGGGCATTGGGCGATGTGGTCTGCGAGGCTGTTTGCGACCTTCTTCGGCGCGCTGGCTCCCGTCCAGTAGCGGCCTTCGCTGCCCTCGTCGGGAGCGCCGAGCAGGGCCTTGCCGTCACGGCCCAGCGCTGCGGCGACAGCGCGTTCATAGCCCTTCTCGGCGCGGACGCCGTCGATAGCCTGCTGGCGGCCCGAGCGCTTGGCAGCGGCGCGTTCGCGCGCCTCGCGGTCTCGCTTCAACGCGTCATATTCGCGCTGGACGCCCGAGAGTTCGGCCTTTGCGGCGGAATAAGCACTCGCCGCTTCATCCCGTTGGGCCTGCAATTCGGTCTTGCGCGACTGCATCTCTTCGATAGCGGCACGCTTGGCCGCGATATCGGCGGTGGCATCCTCTGCGGCCCTGCGGGCGCGCTCCACCTCGGCATCGAGGTCCTCGCCCGCAAGGGCTTCTCGCTGGTCGGCCATCCGGCGACCTTCGGCCTCCACGCGTTCTAGCCGTGCCTTCGCCTGCTGCACTTCGGCCTCGACGACGCGCCATTCGGCTTCGACACCGGCATTGTCCGCAGTCGCCTTGGCGAGTGCCAGCTCGGCTGTCCGGCTGGCGCGTTCCGCATCTTCGCTCTGGGCGACCAGCTTGGGGCGGCGTTCCTCGTCGGCGGCAAGGGTCTTCTCGCTTTCGGCCAGTTCCTTCTCGAGCCGCGCAAGCGCCCCGGCCGCATCCTTGGTCATGCGGTCGGCATCGCCGCGGTCTTCTTCGAGCCGGACTTTCTGACGTTCGAGGTCGGCGAGGCGCTGTTCGGCAGCCTCCAGCTGGCTGGTCAGTGCCGCCATGCGGTGGCCATGCGCGCTCGCATCGTCGCGGCGATCGGCCTGCTCCTCGCGCGCCTCGGAGAGCTTCTCCGCCGCCTCGCGTTGCGCCTTCTGCGCTTCGTTCGCGGCCTTCTGGGCTTCGGCGACCCGCGCATCGGCGGCCGCAGCGGCTTCCTTCGCCTCTTCAGCCGCTGCCGCAGCATCGCGCCAGCGGGCGAAGACGAGCCGCGCCTCGGCGGTCTTTATCTGGTCGGAAAGCTTGCGATAGCGATCGGCCTGCTTGGCCTGCCGGCGCAGCGAGGCGATCTGGCTGTCGAGGCCCGCCATGAGGTCCTCGAGCCGTTCGAGGTTCTTCTCGGTCGAGCGCAACTTGCTCTCGGCATCGCGGCGGCGGACATGGAGACCGGCGATACCTGCCGCCTCTTCGAGCATCATGCGGCGTTCGACGGGTTTTGCGGCGATGACCTGAGCGATCTTGCCTTGGCTGACGAGAGCGGGGCTGTGCGCGCCGGTCGCCGCATCGGCGAAAGTCAGCGCGACATCCTTGGCGCGCACGTCCTTGCCATTGACGCGGTAGGCCGAACCGGCCCCACGCTCGATCCGGCGGACGACTTCCAGTTCCTCGCCTTCGTCGTCCTCTGCCGACAGCACCACTTCTGCGAAATCGCGCGGTGGGCGGCTGGCAGTACCGGCGAAGATGACGTCTTCCATCCCGCCCGAGCGCATGGACTTGGGCGAATTCTCGCCCATGACCCAGCGGATCGCTTCGAGGAGGTTGGATTTGCCGCAGCCATTGGGGCCGACCACGCCGGTCAGGCCCGGTTCGATGCGCAGCGTGGACGGCTCGACGAAGCTCTTGAAACCGCTCAGTCTGAGCTGTTTGATGAGCATCGTCTTCCCGTCCCCCTTTCGCGCCCGGCTTACCGGGCGCCGGCTGCCTGCAGGATGGGCTCGATGCCCTGCCACTGGTTTTCCTCGAGGCGGCGGCCATTGAGGAAGAAGGTGGGTGTCCCGGAGACATTGTTTGCATTGCCGGCCTCGCGAGAGGTTTCGGCGATCTGCGTGATGTTGTCGGTATCGGTGAGGCAGGCGCGCGCCTGGTCGGCCGACAGGCCGCGGGCGGCGAAGAAGTCGATCAGGCCGGCAGTCTGGGCAAGGCTTACGAAGCGCTGCTCGGGCGGGGCCTGCATGGCGGCTTCGTAGGCGGCGCCATTGGCCTGCAGATTCTGGCCGAACTGCTCAAGCGAAGCCCATGCCTGGTCCGACAGGGCATGGAAGCTTTCCGGTGCACCGCACTGGGCCAGGGTCGAGATGGTCACGTCGAGCGGATCGCGCAGGAAAGGACGGATTTCGAAGCTGACGACACCGCTCTGGACATAGTCGTTGAGCAGCGGCTCCGAACCGGTTTCCGCGAAATAAGCGCAGGCGCCGCAGGTGTGGCTGGCGAATTCGACCAGCTTGAGCGGTGCGTCGGGATTGCCGATCACGAAACCACCTTCGTCGGTCTTGCTCGCAACTTCGAGCCAGCTGGACCCTTCGGGCGCCGCGATGTCTGCGATGGCTTCGCCCTCGATTGCGCCGGTCGTTTCCTCGGCTCCTCCTCCACAGGCGGCAAGCGCTAGCGCAAGCGGTGCGGCAAGGGCAAAACGAAGGGTGCTGGTCATCGAAAATCCTCTCTCGTGGACTGGGAAGCCTATGTCAGGCGAAAGGTAAGGTGAAGCGCGCGGTTCTGCGTGTCCACAGGGCTATCCCCCGCAAATACGCCTCCCCGCGCAATGGGAAACAGGTCAGAACAACTCGTCGAGATAGGGCTGGAGCGTGGGCCAGTCGTAGGCATCGAGCTTGTTACCGCCCATCAGGAAGGTGGGCGTGCCGCGCAGCTGCAACCGCGCGACATCGGCATTGCTCTGGTCGGCGATGGCTTTGGCGGCGTCGTAATCGGTCAGGCAGACGTCGAGCTCGCTGCGCGAATAGCCGCGGCGCTCCATGATCTCGTAGAAGCCGAGGTCGCTGGCAATGGCCTGCGCGCGAGAGGGGAAAGTGCCGAAGTTCCAGCGCGCTTTCTGGGCAGGTGTCGCCTTTTGTGCAGCGCCCATCCATTCGTCGAACCTCAGGATCAGTGCCTGATGATTACCGAAGAACTTGTCGGCATCACCGCACCGGACTGCGATAGCCGCCGTCAGGTCGACCTGATCGCGGATCAGGTGGCGAATCTCATACGAGACCTTGCCCGTGGGCACGTAGAGCATCTTGATCGCACCTTCGCCCGAGCGCGCGAATGTGGCGCAGTGCGAGCAGGTGTAGCTCATGTACTCGACCAGCTTGCCCTCGGCTTGCGGATTGCCGATCAGGTGGCCGCCGTCGGTCTCTGTGACCTTGGCGCCCCAGTTGCCCCTTATCTCGGAGCCGGGAAGCGGCGCATCCTGTGCAGTTGCGCCGACAGCGAGGGCGGATGCCGCCGCGATCAGCAGGGGGCGGGTGAAACGGGGTAATGCAACCACTTCAGTCGTTCCTGTCCTTGTCGTCATCGCCGAAGCTGCGCGCCAGCGATTCGAGCACGGTTCGCAATTCGGGGTCGCCGATATCGCGCAAGCTGTCACCAAGCTCCATCGGGATGGGCTTCAATGAAGGCGGAGCCTTCACCTTGTTCTTGTCTTCGGGCGGCTTAACCGCACCTTGCCGGAGCTTGATCCGCGCGACCGCCTTGTAGCCGAAAAAGCGGTTCACGCGCTCGGTGATCTCGGGAAGCACCTGCTGGATGAGCGGGGCATGGGCCGGAAGCACCACCAACTCGAGAATGCCTTCGGACTTCTCGCCAGGGGGAAAGCGGATCATCTCGGGCATGCAGACCCGGGCATGCGTCTCGCCGACGATCTCGGGCCAGCGGCTGACGACAGAGCTCTGCACGAAGCCGAAGCGCCGGAAGGCCGGACGCCCGATCTGCGGCATGAGGTCGGAAATGGCCTTGGCCTGCCCGCCGCGCGGACGCTCGTAAGGCTTGGGGGATTTCTTACGTCCCGCCTTGGTTCCGGATTTCGGCTTGTCGCTTCCCATTGCGCCGCCGCTCATGCCATAGGCGGCGCGTGGCCGCTATAGTCTCCGATAAATTGCTCGATTGGTACGATACCCACGCCCGCGACCTGCCCTGGCGTGCTCGGCCTGGCGAGCCTGCGCCAGATCCGTATCGCGTGTGGTTGTCCGAAGTCATGCTGCAGCAGACCACGGTAGCGGCGGTGAAGCCCTATTTCGAATCCTTCACCAAGCGCTGGCCGGCGGTCGAAGCGCTCGCTGCTGCGCCCGAGGAAGACGTCATGGCGGCGTGGGCGGGGCTAGGATATTATTCGCGCGCCCGCAATCTCGTGAAAGCAGCGCGGGCTGTAGCCGAAATGGGCGGCTTCCCTGACACCGAGGCGGAGCTGCGCAAGCTCCCCGGGCTCGGAGATTATACGGCCGCTGCCGTTGCGGCGATCGCCTTCGGCAGGCGTGCGGTAGTGGTCGATGCCAATGTGGAGCGTGTGGTCTCGCGCCTTTTCGCCATCCGCGAACCGCTTCCTGGATCGCGCAAGGCCATCCGCGCGGCGACCGACTCTATCACGCCGGACAACCGCGCTGGGGACTTTGCACAGGCGATGATGGATCTGGGGTCGGGCATCTGCACCGCTCGTGACCCGAAATGCCTGCTTTGCCCGCTCGAGCGCGATTGTAGAGGCAAGGCTGAGGGGGATCCCGCGCGGCTACCCGTAAAGGCGCCGAAGAAGGCCAAGCCGACCCGTCAGGGCAAGGCATGGTGGATCGAGCGCGAGGGTACGGTCTGGCTCATCAGAAGGGAAGGCACGGGCATGCTCGGCGGTATGCGCGCGCTGCCCGATGACGGCTGGTCGGCACGCGGCGACGGCTCGGGCGAGGCTCCCATCGACGGGAGCTGGGAAGCGCGCGGCGTCGTGCGCCACGCCTTCACCCATTTCGCCATCGAACTGTCGGTAGAGCGCCAGTCGGAAGCCGCGCAGCCGGAAGGCGAGGGCGAGTGGTGGCCGATCGCCGAACTGGACGATGCCGGCCTGCCCACGCTCTTCGCGAAGGCCGCGCGGTTGGTGCTGGCCTAGATTACGCCGCCGCCGATGCTGAGGCGGATCGCAGCGATCAGCAAGACGATCAGGCAGAAATTCCGCCCTGAATTGCTCGACGACATCTGACCGATGATGATGCCCAGCACGATCAGGGGCAGTGCAAGCCAATTGGCCCAGCCGAGGAACGGGATGGTCGCCGGGATGACGATCACGAGCGAGACGATACCGAAAAGGAAGGAGAGTAGATTGAGCATGTGTCTTATATGGGTAAAACAGCTCGCGATTGCAAGCGTTTCAATTCGCAATTGACCGTTCAGCTTCGCGTGCGCATCAAGGCGCGCAGTCCAGACCGGAGAGTAACTACATGGCCTTTCGCGAATTCGACACACCCCAGCTTTCCCGCCGCGCGCTCTTCCGCTCGGGAGCATGGCTGGCCGCAGGCACCGCAGCCGTCGGCATTCCGGGTGCATCGAGCCTGCTGGCGCATGACGTCGGACACGCTTTTCCCGAACTTGCAAAGCTGACCAGCCGCTATGTTCGCGAGGGCAAGGTCGCCAACCTGATTGTCGCCCTCGGACGCGGTCAGGAAGACATGGCGCATACCGTTGGCGCGGGAACGCTTGCCTTTGGTAGCGACGCGGAAGTGGGGCTCGATACGCTCTACCGTATCTATTCGATGACCAAGCCGATCACCGGCATGGCGACGATGATGTGCATCGAGGACGGCCATTTCGGGCTCGACACTCCGCTAGCGGAAATTCTCCCCGCATTCGCCGACATGCAGGTGCTGAGGACCCCTGACGGCGCGCTCGACGACACGGTACCGGCAGAGACGCAGATCACGATCCGGCACCTGCTCACGCATACTGCAGGCCTCAGCTACATCATCGACGCCAAGGGCCCGCTGCTCGGCGAATTCGTGAAGCAAGGCCTTGTCGGCGGCCGCGTCAGCCGCATGCCGATCCCCGGCCTGCCGCAGGTTACACCCGCGCCCTCGCTCGAAGCCTTTTCGGATCGTCTTGCAGAGCTTCCGCTGGTGGCGCAGCCGGGCACGCAGTGGATCTATTCGGCCAGCCTCGACCTCCTCGGACGCGTGGTCGAAGTGGCATCGGGCATGAGCTACGAGGACTTCCTGCGCACGCGCATCTTCGAACCTTGCGGCATGACAAGCACCTATTGGGCGGTGCCCGATAGTGAGCGTGCGCGCATGACGACCAATTACGGCTTCCTCGGCACCATGCCGATTCCTGTCGACCCGGGCCCGAGCTCGGTCTTCCTCGACGAGCCGGCCTTCCCTGCTGGCGGCGGCGGGCTCGTTTCCAGCCCGCGTGACTACGACCGTTTCCTGCGCATGCTGCTCGGCTACGGCAAGCTCGACACGGTGCAGGTCATGGAAAGCGATACAGTGCGCACGGGCGTCTCCAACCTGCTGCCCGCGGGCGTGGACACCGCCGGCACCTGGATTGCCGGACAGGGCTTTGGTGCAGGCGGCCGTTCGACCAATGGCCAGTTCGGCTGGGGCGGGGCGGCAGGCACGCTCGCCGCGGTCGACTTCAATCTCAACATGCGCACCGGCCTCTACACCCAGTACATGCCGCCCGAGAAGTATCCTATCCGCGAGGAATTCATCGCCGCGCTCACAGCCGATATCCAGGCTGTCGCAGCAGCGGCGGCAGCGTAATGCTGTCCTTCACCGGATCGCATATCGACAGGGCGGACCACGTCCGCGCCGACCCGGAGCGGCTGGCGGGATACATGAACTGGAAAGCACGACTGCTCGCGCTCGACGGATTGATGCCATCGATCGGCGACGACGGGCGGCTGGTCTGGGGCACGCTGGCCGATGCGGCGGTAGATGCGGAACTCGTTTTCCTCGGCCTCGACTATTCGGAAAGCGAAAGCGGCAAGGCCTGCTTCGCCGCCGTGCCGCCCGAGGGCGATGCAAGCCCTCGCATGGCGAACCCGCAGCTTTGGTCGCTCATGTCGACGCTCCAGCCTTCGGACCTCGCGGCCTATGGCGGTGCGCGCAGCATCGTAGACTGGCACGCACGCCACCGCTTCTGCGCCCAGTGCGGCGGTCCGACCGAGATCGCCAAGGGCGGATGGCAGCGTAATTGCAGCGCCTGCGGTACGAACCATTTCCCGCGCACCGATCCGGTCACTATCATGCTGGTCGAATATGACGGCAAGCTGATGCTGGGTCGCGGCCTCGGCTGGCCCGAAGGTGCGTTCTCGGCGCTCGCAGGCTTCGTCGAGCCGGGCGAGAGCATCGAGGAAGGTGTCGCGCGCGAAGTGCTGGAGGAAAGCGGCGTGAAGGTCCGCGACGTCAGCTATATCGCAAGCCAGCCCTGGCCGTTCCCAAGCCAGCTGATGATCGGCTGCCACGCCTACGCCGATGACGATGCGCTCACCATCGACGAAACCGAGATGGCCGAGATCAACTGGTACACGCACGAGGAAGTGAAAGCCTCGCTCGCCGGAGAGGGCCCGTTCAGGGCGCCGCCTCCGCATGCTATAGCGCATCACCTGATGCATTGGTGGATACACAGATGACCCAGGCCCGTAAGCTCACGATCGACATCTGGTCGGATGTCATGTGCCCCTGGTGCCTCGTGGGCTGGGGCAACCTGAAGCAGGCGCTGGGCCAGCTCGACGGCGAACTCGACGCGGACATTCGCTGGCACGCCTTCGAACTCAATCCTGATATGCCCGAAAAGGGCGAGGAGCGCACTGCGCATATCGCGCGCAAATACGGCCGCACGATTGACCAGTCGAAACAGGTGCAGGGCCAGATGCGGCAGGCGGCCGAGCAGGCCGGTGTCAGCCTCGACTACGAAGGCGATGCGGACCCCGCACCCGATGCGATGATGTGGAACACCTTTGCCGCGCACCGGCTGCTGACCTGGGTGATAGAGGAGCACGGGGCCGAGAAGCAGACCGAGCTCAAGCTCGCGCTATTCGAAGCCCACTTCAACCAGCGCCGCCGCATCGGAGAGCGTGAGGTGTTACTCGACGTGGCGGAAGAGGTCGGTCTCGACCGCGAGGCTGCCGCCGCCGCGCTCGACGACGAGGAACTCGCGCGCAAGACCCGCGTCGAGGAACGCGCGGCGATGGAGATGAACATTACCGGCGTGCCCGCGATGATCGTCGAAGGTCGCTTCATGATCCCCGGCGCACAGCCGCCCGAGGCTTATGTGAATGCTCTGAGGCGGGTGGCGGAGAAGACTGCGGCGGCTGCCGAGGGCTGACGTCGGCTAACGGCCGCGATCGCGGAATTCCGAGACTTCTGGTGAAAGCGGCCACGAGCCCGACTGGCGCGCGATTTGCAAGATTGAGCTTCTCCTGCTCTTCTACCTGCTGCTTTCGCGCATGAAGGGCGACCATGATGAAGCATTTCGCAATTGGAGCCGTACTCGCTCTTTCCCTAGCCGGGTGTTCTCCGGAGACACCCCAAGCGGACAGTACGCAGGAGAACGTCCTCGAGCTCGAGGTGCAGGGACTTTCGTTTGTTGGTCCCGACACGATCAAGTCCGGCTGGACGACAATTCGCGTCATCAACAATGGCGGGATGACCCACCACGCACTGGTATATCGGCTGCCCGACGGGATTACTGCCGAGATGGTGGACGAAGAGGTCGTCGTTCCTATCCAGCAGAGCCTGACAGCGGCAATTGCAGGAGACACGGAGAAGGCAGCCGCGATCGCAGCGACCATGCCAGCGTGGGTCGGCGACCTCACCTGGCTTGGCGGCCCCGGCATGATGTCCGATGGCGTTACCGGCGAGGCCACGATGTATCTTGAGCCGGGAAACTACATTGTCGAATGCTACGTGAAGACCAATGGCGTCCAGCATAATTACAATCCCGAGCCGGGCGAGTTCGGCATGGTATTCCCACTGACGGTAGTCGCCGAAGACGGCGGAATGCCCGAGCCCGAAGCGAATGTGACTCTGACGCTCTCGAACAGCGGCTACGAGATCTCACAAGGCGCCTTCGTCCCCGGCGAGAACTCGGTGCGCGTGAACTTCGCAGAGCAGCAACTTTACAACAATTTCGTTGGCCACGATGCCCACGTCTTCCGCATCGACGAGGGCACCGATGTCGATGCCGCGGCAAGGTGGCCCGACTTCTTCCCTACGGATGGACAACAGACGCCAGCGCCAGCGCGGTTCGTGGGCGGCATCCACGACATGCCGGAGGGCGCCACCGGCTATTTCAGGCTTACGCTGGAGCCGGGCGATTACGGGATAACGGCGGAAATTCCCGATGCGCAGGAGAAAGGGTTCTTCGCGCGTTTCTCTGTCGCAGCAGCCGAATAGGGAAGCAGTCCTCCTAGCGGCCCAAAAACAAACGCCCCGCCGGCATGAACCGGCGGGACGTTGCTCGCTGTAAATTGTCAGCCGCGCTTAGCTCGAGCGATTGTCCTGCATCGCCTGACGCGTCTTGGGACCCTTCATCGCATCCTGTGCGGGGTTGTCCGAACCCACTTCCGGCTCACGATTGTCGGGATCGAAGGCGCGGTTCAGCTCTCCGCGCGAGCCGACCTGGCGGTTCACTTCGCCGCCCGACGAGCTTTGCTGCGAGGGCGTGTCGTATTCGGTGAGTTCTTCGATAAGTTCGTTATCGGGGTGCATAGACTGGCGTTCGGGCATCAGAATTTCTCCTTTCCCCTGTTAACGGCCAAGTGGCTGATAACGATCCGCAATTCGTCGCACGCGAGGCCCGTCCGGGCCAGCTCCTAGAGCCGGTGGCAGATCACGATCACGCGCATGATTCCGGGCTCGTTGCTGAAGACGCCAGTGGCGTGGCCCGTTTCGACCTCTTCGAGCACGGCCTTGACCCTTTTCGGTATCTTCCACGCGGGCACCCAGCGGTTCTTGCGAATATCCGCGCCGAGCGCTTCGCCCACATCGCGGGCATCGCCGCAATCGCGGATCGTCTGGGTCTCCTCGCGAAAGCGCTCGAGCGGGACCTCTTCGCTTTTGACCGACAGCTGCATGAGATGAAAATGGGTGCCGGTCCCCGAGCGGGCCCCGATAGTGGACTGGGCGGATAGAATTCCGGGCGCGCTCATGGCCAGTGCCGCAGTTGCCATCACGCTTGCTTTGAAACAGGTCTTCGTGTGTCCCATGCCGTCTCTCCTCCAGCGAGCCATTCAGGACCTAGCAGGAGTCTGTGGCTCTGGCGCGACAACCTACACGAATGGCGGAAAAGCGCGAATCAGCGTCAGATCAGGCCGAGACGTTCCAGCTTTCCGGCAAGCTTGCCGGGCAGGGCATCGCCGATGTCTTCACCCGGTGCGAGATCGCGCGGGGGTTCGCCCTTGAGGTAGCGCCAGCCCTGATGCGCGCGCTTGGGACGCGGGTGGACGCGGATCAGTTCGGGCTTGAGGTCGATCGACCAGCGTCCGGTCTTGGTCTCGCTGAAACCGAGGATCTCGCTGCGCGCGACGATGGCATGCTGGTGGATCCAGTAGAGCGAGCCGCCGATGCACTCCTCCCACTTCGTCGGGCGATAGCGCGTCGTGAGGTTGGGGCTGCGCCGCTGCGCGTACCAGCTTTCGATATCGTTATACGACTGCGCGCCGAAGGCGATCTTGGTCAGGTGAAGCGGCATGGGAAGGAGATAGCCATTCCTCCCGCAATCTCAACCGAGCGAAAAGCGCTTTCCTACAGGGGGAAGGGCGGTGCAGCGTTCCGCAATGCCTGCTCGCCGCACTCCCAAAGCCTTGCAAATCCGCCGGTTCGCACGCCGCACGCGCGCCCGGGAGTTTTTCTCCCAGGACCGTGTTCCATGTGTTCCAGCCTGTTGGAGTTCAGACGACCTGCATCGCCACGGCGAGGCCGAGGAATGCGAAGAAGCCCATCGAGTCGGTGATCATGGTCACGAAGACGCTGGAGGCAACAGCAGGGTCCTGGTCGAGTCGGTCGAAGGCAACGGGCACAAGAACGCCCGCAAGTCCGGCAGTCACCACGTTGATCACCATGGCCAGCGCGATGACAAGGCCGAGCAGCGGCGTGAAGATCACGGCTGTCGCCGCCCCGATCAGCACCGCGATGGTAAGGCCGTTGAGGAATGCCACGCGCAGTTCCTTGGTCAGGATACGGCGTGTGTTGCTGCTGGTGAGCTGGTTCATCGCGATGGCGCGCACGGTCACGGCCATGGTCTGCGTGCCCGCATTGCCGCCGATGCTGGCGACGATGGGCATAAGCACGGCAAGCGCGACCAGCTTCTCGATCGCAGAACCGAACAGCGCAATGATGAGCGATGCGACGAGCGCGGTGCCGAGGTTCGCCACCAGCCAGCGTACGCGGCTGGAGTATGCCTCGCGGATCGGCTCGTTGATGTCACCTTCGCCGGCGCCCGACATCAGCAGGGCGTCCTCGCCCGCTTCCTCGGCGATGATGTGGACGATATCGTCGACTGTCATCTGGCCGACCAGCCTGCCGTCATCGTCGATCACGGCGGCGCTGATCAGGCCGTATTTCTGGAACATGAGCGCGACCTCTTCCTGGTCGAGCTCTGCCGGTATGAGCGTCTGGTCACGCTTCATCACGTCGCCGAGGACCACGTCGCGCGGCGTGCGCAGGATCCAAGAAAGGACACAGGTCCCGACAGGGTGCATTCGCTGGTCGACCACGAAGACCTCGAAGAAGTCGCCCGGGAGGTCGCGCTCCTCGCGCAGGAAGTCGATCAGCTCGCCGACCGTGATGTGTTCGGGCACCGCCACGAACTCGCGGCTCATCAATCGCCCGGCGGTCTCTTCCGGATAAGCGAGCGCGGTCTCGATCGCGGTGCGGTCTTCGGGATCGAGCTCGGCGAGGATGGCCTTCTGGTCGTCCTCGTCCAAATCCTCGATCAGCTGGACGGCGTCGTCGGTCTCGAGCTGCTCGGCAATCTGCGCCACCGCATCTGCGGGCAGCGCCTCCATCATCTCCTCGCGCACGTAGTCGTTGAGTTCGGCAACGACTTCGCTGGTCATCAGGTCGGTGATGGCCGTGGCAAGCTGGTGACGCTCGTCCTTCTCGAACAGCTCGAGAAGGTCGGCGACGTCGGCAGGGTGCAGCGGTTCGACAAGGTCGTAGACCTGCGCCGTCTCACCGGCATCCAGCGCATCTTCGACCGAGCGGACGAACTCGCGCTTGAGCGTGTTCTCCTCGTCCATGCGCTCGTCGTCGATGCGATCGTCCGGGCGACCGCCTTCGTCCGGCGTTTCCGCCAGCATCAGGTCGTCTTCGGGGATGCGATCGTCCTCCGCCATGGGGCGAAACCTCTAGGCACAAGGACATAGAAAGCAAGCAGAGGGTGACATGAGGCTGTGAAAGCCTATGTAGGCGCCAACCGAATTAAAGGAGACACTTCAATGGCCGACAAGCTGACCTTCACCCTCGATACCGGCGACGGCGAGAACAAGGACGTAGTGATCAAGCTGCGCCCCGATCTCGCCCCCGGACATGTCGAGCGCATTACCACGCTCGCGGGCGAAGGCTTCTACGACGGCGTGGTCTTCCACCGCGTGATCCCCGGCTTCATGGCGCAGGGCGGCGATCCGACCGGCACCGGCATGGGCGGTAGCGACAAGCCCGACCTCAAGGCCGAATTCAACAGCGAACCGCACACCCGCGGCACTTGCTCGATGGCCCGCACCCAGGTGCCCGACAGCGCCAACAGCCAGTTCTTCATCTGCTTCGACGACGCCGAATTCCTCGACGGCCAGTACACCGTTTGGGGCCAGGTCGAGAGCGGCATGGAACACATCGACGCCCTGCCCAAGGGCGAGCCGCCGGCAAACCCGGGCAAGATCGTGAAGGCGACTGTTTCGTAAGCCTCGCGAACATCCACTGAAGGAAGGGCGGCCAAGTGCCGCCCTTCTCATTGTAGGAACCAACCGTTTTCGCTATGTGCGCCCGCCTGTCATGAAACCGACCAATTCCCCCAAGACCTACAGGGTCAAGAGCTTCGGCTGCCAGATGAACGTCTATGACGGCGAGCGCATGGCCGAGATGCTGGGCGAGCAGGGGATCGTGCCTGCGCCCGAGGGTGAGGATGCAGACCTCGTCGTGCTCAACACCTGCCATATCCGCGAGAAGGCGGCGGAGAAGGTCTATTCGGACATCGGGCGCATCTCCAAGGCAGGCGGGGAAGCGGGCAAGACCCCGCTGATCGCAGTCGCGGGCTGCGTCGCGCAGGCCGAGGGCGAGGAGATCATGAAGCGATCCCCGGCGGTCAGCATGGTCGTCGGCCCGCAGGCCTATCATCGCCTCCCCGAAATGCTGGACAAGGCAGTGAAGGGCGAGCGGGCGACCGATACCGACATGCCGGCCATCGCCAAGTTCGCCGCGCTGCCCGAACGCCGCCGCACCAATCCGGCGAGCTTTCTCACCGTGCAGGAAGGCTGCGACAAGTTCTGCACCTATTGCGTAGTGCCCTATACGCGCGGCGCCGAAATCAGCCGACCATACAGCGACCTGGTGACCGAAGCGAAGAAGCTGGTCGATGCGGGCGCGAAGGAGATCACGCTGCTCGGCCAGAATGTCTCGGCGTGGTCGGGCGAAGACGACAAGGGCCACCAGGTCGGTCTCGCAGGCCTGATCTGCGACCTTGCGAAGGTCGATGGGCTAGCGCGCATCCGTTACACCACCAGCCACCCCGCCGACATGGACGACGATCTGATCGCCGCGCATGGCGAGATCGACAAGCTCATGCCCTTCCTCCACCTGCCGGTGCAGGCGGGCAGCGACCGCGTGCTCAAGGCCATGAACCGCAGTCACACAGCGGAAAGCTACCTCAAGCTGCTGGGCCGCTTCCGCGCCGCGCGGCCGGACCTTGCGCTGTCGGGCGACTTCATCGTCGGCTTCCCCGGCGAGACCGATGCCGAGTTCGAGGAAACCCTCGCGCTGGTGGACGAGGTCAAATACGCGCAGGCATTCAGCTTCAAGTATTCGCCGCGTCCCGGTACGCCAGCCGCCACGATGGACGGTCAGGTGGCGAAGGAAGTCATGGACGAACGCCTCCAGCGCCTCCAGGCCGCGCTCAACCGCGACCAGCTGGCTTTCAACGAGGCAAGCGTGGGCAAGACCTGCGAAGTCCTCGTCGAGCGCAAGGGCAAGCATGCGGGTCAGTGGCTCGGCAAGTCGCCCTGGCTCCAGAGTGTCTGGTTCGAAGGCGAGGCGCAGATTGGCGACCTCGTGCAGGCCGAACTGGTCGAGGCGGGCCCCAACTCGCTCGCCGGCAAGCTGCGCGAGACTGTCACGGTCTGATTACAGCCGCGTGACTTTCCACCGCCATCACGCGGACCCCTCCTTGCCACTCGCGCGTTGAAGAGTAACCTTCCGACTCGCAAACACGTGAAAGGAGCAAATGGCTCGCAAACCAGCACGGCAGGCCGATCCGGTCTTGACCAAACCGCCCGCACCGCAGCGCGAAGTACGCCGCGCGCAACTCGATCTCGAATTCGAAAACCAGAGCCTGCTAGGCGCGCTTTTCGGACAGTTCGATGCCAATCTCGTGCAGGTGGAAAACCGGCTGGGCGTGTTCATCTCGGCTCGCGGCAATTCCATCCATATCGAAGGCCCCGAAGACAGCGTCGCCCGCGCCCGCGACGTGCTCAACGAGATGTATGATCGCCTCGCCATGGGACAGGATCTCGACCAGGGCGCGATCGAGTCGCTGATCGCCATGTCGAACGAACCGACATTGGACGGCATCATGGACGGCAAGCCGGACGGCCCGCCGATCATGATCCGCACGCGTCGCAAGACCATCGTGCCCCGCAGTGCGATGCAGGCGACCTACATGCGTAGCCTCGTGCGCGACGACATCATTTTCGCGCTTGGCCCCGCAGGTACCGGCAAGACCTATCTCGCCGTCGCGCAGGCCGTGGCGCAGCTCATCAATGGCAGCGTCCAGCGCCTGATCCTCTCCCGACCGGCGGTGGAAGCGGGCGAAAAGCTGGGCTTCCTGCCCGGCGACATGAAGGACAAGGTCGATCCCTATTTGCGTCCGCTCTACGACGCGCTCTACGACTGCATGCCGCCCGAACAGGTCGAGCGACGGCTGGCTTCTGGCGAGATCGAAATTGCACCCATCGCCTTCATGCGCGGCCGCACGCTGGCCGATGCCTTCGTCATCTTGGACGAGGCGCAGAACACCACGCGCGAGCAGATGAAGATGTTCCTCACCCGCTTCGGCCAGAACAGCCGCATGGTGGTGTGCGGAGACCCGCGTCAGGTCGACATCCCCGGTGGTGACGGCATGAGCGGCCTCGCCGATGCGGTCGGCAAGCTGGAAGGCGTCGAGGGCTTCGGCACTATCCGCTTCACTGCCGCGGACGTCGTGCGCCACCCGATCGTCGGGCGTATCGTGGAGGCCTACGAAGGGCCTGCGGCTTGAGTGATTTCAAGGTTGTGAAGGTCGTTGACAGTCCCGACGGCTCCGAGCGTGTTCGGATCCTTCGACGGAAGGATGGACATTTCACTTTTCATCGAAACTGGCGGACGGTTCAGGGTGAGTGGGGCGACGGCTTGGACCTTGGCATATACGACTCTGCGTTGACTGCCGAAACAGAAGCGCGCCAGCGAATTGCTTGGATGCGTGAAAGCTTCAACTGATGGACCTCGATATCGAAATCGATGGATGGCCCGACGCTGAGGACTGGGAAGTCCTCTCGCAAAAGGCCCATGAGGCAATCGCGCAGGTCGAGCCTGCGCTTTCAAACAAGCGCCTGACGACCAGCGTGCTTTTCACAACCGACGAACAGGTGCACGAACTCAACAAGGAATGGCGCGGCAAGGACAAGCCGACCAATGTGCTTTCCTTCCCCATGCTCGAGCGCGAGGATTTGCTCGAACTACGCGAAGATGGACCGCCTGAAATGCTCGGCGATATCGCACTTGCTTTCGAGACGTGTGAGCGTGAAGCGGGAGAGAAAGGCATCAGCCTTGCCGATCACACGACCCATCTCCTCATTCACGGTTTCTTGCATCTTGCAGGCCATGACCACGTGGATTCCGACGAGCAGGCGGCCGCGATGGAAAAACTCGAGATCGAAGCGCTTGCAAAACTGGGTATCGCGGACCCATATGGGGATCGCGACAAATAGGAGTACGCAACCGGGCCATGCCCAATTCTTCACCCCCGCCGGAGACGCGGAGAGTAGCAGCGGGCTTTGGCCCGCCATCCGTAAATTGTTCGACCCCGAAAGCGGCGAGCGCTCACTGCGCGCGCAGCTGGAAGAAGCTATCGACGAGCACGAGGGCGAGAACGGCAGCGAAGACACCGAGGACACCGCCAAGGGCGACCTTTCGGGCGTCGAGCGCCAGATGCTCCGCAACCTGCTGCACTTTAGCGAGCACGATGCCGACGATGTCGCGGTGCCACGCGGCGAAATCATAGCAGTCAATGCCGAAGCCAGCTGGGACGAGGTCGTCGCGACCTTCTCCGAGCATGGCCACTCGCGCATGCCCGTATATCGCGGCCAGCTCGACGATGTGATCGGCATGATCCACATCAAGGATATCTTCCCGTTCTTGGCGGAGAAGAAGACTCCGCCGGCCGACTGGACGGTGTTGATGCGTCAGCCACTATACGTCCCGCAAACGCGCAACGCGCTCGATGTGCTTGCCGACATGCGTTCGCACCGGATGCATCTTGCGATCGTGCTCGACGAATTCTCGGGCACCGATGGCATCATCACCATCGAGGACCTGGTCGAGGAGATCGTCGGCGAGATCGAGGACGAGCATGATGACGCGCCTGAGGAATGGATTGCTTCGATCGGCGAGGGCATGTGGGACTGCGACGCCCGCGCCGAGCTCGACGATGTCGCCGAACGCATCGACCCGCGCCTCGCAGAGGTCGAGGAATCTGTCGACACGCTGGGCGGTCTTGCCTTCGTGCTGGCCGAACAGGTCCCGCCAGTTGGTGCAATTGTGGAACATCCGAGCGGCTGGCGGATAGAGATCACCGATGGTGATGAAACGCATGTTACGCGGCTGCGGCTGCACGAGCCCAAGCCGGCAGACGCCGAAGACTGATCAGTTGCGCGAAACTGCACGGTCAGTCCGATTGACACTCGACACTGCGCGTTTCGGGCAATAGGCGGATTTCGAAATGCCAGTTCGTCGCTTACCGCCGCTCCGAGCCTTGGAAGCTTTCGTTCGCACCGTGCGGCTCGGATCGGCGCGTGCTGCTGCCGACGAGCTTGGTCTCAGCCCATCAGCTCTTTCCCGCCGAATCGGCAATCTCGAGGACTTCGTCGGCAAGAAGCTTTTCACCCGTGCGCGCCAGGCGATGTCGCTCACTGACGATGGCCATGCGTTCTACGAGGCGGTCAATCCGCAGCTCGAAGCGCTGGCGAGGGCGGTTGAGAGCCAGTCGGAAAACCTGTCCGTGCTGCGCCTCCATCTCGGGGTGCTCCCGCTCTTCGGAAGCCAGCGTCTGTTCCCGCGACTTGCCGAACTGCGCGCACGCCATCCTCTGCTCCACATCGATATCGATACCGGCCCGCATCTGGAGGACCGCGTTGGCGACACCCTCGATGCCGCCATCATCCTTTCGCGTGGCCCTGCAAGCGGGCTTCACGCGGTCCGGCTCGATTTCAACATGGTGCACGCGATCGCGAGCAAGGAACTGGCCGCGAAGCTGGGTGACAAGCCCGACCAAGAGGTTCTCGCCAAGCAGACCTTCCTGATCCACAACGAGCTGCCCGAGAGCTTTCGTGCGTGGAAGGACGAGCTTGGCATGCACGAGCTCGAACCGACTGCGATCGACCAGTACGATTCCGGCCAGCTCATGCTGGAAGCAGCGGCGCAGGGCCTCGGGATCGCGATCATGCACGACGATCACCTAAAGCGCGCGGCGGATTCGCGCCTCACCGACCTGTTCGGTGTCGAGGTCGAAAGCCCCTACAGCTACTGGTTCGTGTGCAAGCCGACCGCGCTGGAAGAACGCCCGGTGCGGCTCTTCCACGACTGGCTGGTCAACGCCGGACTCTAATCGTAGCCGATCCCTTCGGGCGGCTTGTACCTTACTGCATCGACAACGTGCTGGTAGTCGCGCAGCGGCTTTCCGAGGTTCGCCACAAGGCGTTCCTCAATCTCTTCCCGTGCCTTGGCGGCAATAGCCTTGCGCCCGTGGTGGTCCTCGGGGCTGAAAGGCTCGAGGTAATGGATCCGCAGCCTGAACGTGCCAGAGCGCGCCATGACGCGGATCGCGTTGTGCAGCCCGCTTTCTTCGCCCACCCAAGCAATCTCTTCCGAGTGCTCGCCGTAATCGACGACGGCCGGCTGAACCAGGACACCGGGCGGCGGTGGCTCGAGCACCGAGATCATCGATGACTTGAACGGCAGCAGCGAATGCCCGTCGGTCACAGTACCTTCGGGGAAGACCGTGACCGACCAGTTGTCTTGCAGGGCATCCTTCAGCGCATTGATTTGTTCGGCGACACCCATGCGGTGCTCGCGCTTCACGAAAACGGTGCGATTGAGACCGCAGAGCCAGCCGATGACCGGCACCTGGCTCAATTCCCATTTGGCGACGAAGGCCGTCCCGCTCGCTCCCGCCATAGCGAGGATGTCGAACCAGGAGACATGATTGGCGATGAAGAAGACATCGCGCTTCAAGGGTGTCCCGACGACCTCGACCTTTGCTCCGGCAACCCGCGCCGTGTAGCGCAGGAACAGCATCGGGAAGGGCGAGCCGTAGGCAAAGATACGGTAAATGTAATGGAGCGGCACGAAGGCCATCAGCAGTGCGATTATGCCGATTGTCCGCAGGATGAAGCGAATCCAGCCGAAGATGGTCAGCGGAACATTCTCGCCGCGCGCGGCGGCCAGTCGCTCCTCTGTATAGCGGGCTAGCTTGCGCTCAGCCTTCGCGATCGAGCCGGACGCCATAAAGTTCCATGCGGTGGTCGACGAGGCGATAGCCCAGCTTCTCGGCAATCTGCTTCTGTAGCGCTTCGAGCTCGGGGTCGACGAATTCGACAACCTTGCCGGTTTCCACGTCGATCAGGTGATCGTGATGCGCTTCGGGCGCCGCTTCGTAGCGCGCACGTCCGTCACCGAAATCGTGCCGGTCAAGGATGCCGGCCTCCTCGAACAGGCGCACCGTGCGATAGACCGTGGCGATCGAAATGCCCGGGTCGATCTTGTTGGCGCGTTCGTGAAGCATTTCGACGTCGGGGTGATCATCGCTTTCGGACAGCACTTTCGCGATGACGCGACGCTGTTCGGTGATGCGCAAACCCTTGTCGGCGCAGAGTTGCTCGAGATCGATACGCTGGTGCAATTCGACTTCCTGAATGAATAACGCCCCGCACCCTTATCGGGCCGGGGCGTCTATCTCAAGGCGAACCGAAAGGCTTTATGCAGCCTTCTTGCGACCGCGCTTCTGTCCGGGCTTGCGGCCAAGGCCGATCTTCTTGGCCAGGTCGCGGCGCGTATCCGCGTAATCGGGTGCGACCATCGGGTAATCGGCCGCAAGATCCCAGCGCTGGCGATACTCGTCAGGCGTCATGTCGTGTTCGGTCGACAGGTGGCGCTTGAGCATCTTCATCTTCTTGCCGCAGTCGAGGCAAATGATGTGATCCTTCTTGACCGAAGCGCGGACCGAAACTGCCGGATCAGGGCGGACTTCTTCGGCTGCACTGCCGGTCCCAAGGCCTGAAAGTGCCGAATAAACGTTCGAAATAAGGGCAGGCACATCATCAACGGCCACGCTGTTATTCGATACGTGTGCTGCCACGATGTCCGAGGTCAGCGTAATTAACGTTTCCGACATGTCGACTTCAAATTCTTCCATCTGCATACTCCCCATCTATAGTGGCCGTATGCTTCGGATTTACCGCTGTCTACTGGAAATTGTAAAAATCCGCCATCATTGTCGCGTGCTTACAACTTGACGCGGAAATAGAGGCAATCAGGCCAGAATTTTGGCGAATGTGAGCGCGTCAATCGGGGTCCCGAGGACAGTGCGATAGTATTCGTGCCGAATACCTATCTGCTCGAATCCAGCATTCCGGTAGAATTTCTCGGCCGGATTATTCGCCCGCATTTCAAGAAACACTTTGGCCGCATCCCTTTCGGCGGCACTGGCAATAAATCGCTCGAGGAGCTTGCGGCCGAGACCGCGTCCACGGAAGTCGGGCCGGATCGCGATCAAGAGAAGTTCGATTTCATCGGCCGCCTGCCGGGCAAGAACAAAGCCGACCGCGGATCTCGCCACCACTACATGGGCCGCCGTCCTCATTGGCGAGCAACATGTAGGTCGACGGGGTCAGGAGCGAGATCTTCGACTTGCCGTCGCGTCCAAGCCTCGCGGAAGTGGGGGTCGAAAGCCTCCTCCATCACTTCCATCAGCTTGTCGAGGTCGGTCATCGGCCGGGCACCTTCGCGTCGGGTGCGCGGCCATAGATCGGGGAGAGGTCCGTGAGCAGCAATTGCTCGCGCACTAAGAGTGCGAAGCGCGCGTCGGGCAACAGACCGATGCTTTCGACCTCGCGGCCAGCTTCTTCGGCGAATGCATCGGCGCGGTTGCCCGCGATTGTAGGTGCCTGGATCGCACCGACCGCTTTGGCTGGTGTCAGTGAGGCTAGCTCCGAGGCAGGTAGCCCAACTTCATCGAATTCCTGGACGAACCACTCGCCATGACCACCATTCATGCAGATACCGAGAGGGCCCGGCTTGCTCTGGCGAGCGGTGGCAGCGACCAGCGCCAGTGTGGGAAAGCCCCGGACCTCGGCGCCCCAGGCGAGGCCCAGCGCGCGTGCTGCCGCCAGCCCGATCCTGACACCGGTAAAGCTTCCCGGACCAAGCGAGACACGGATGTGATCGGCGCGGCCCCTGTCCGGCAGATCGCCGATCATTGGGACAAGCCTTTCGGCATGGCCACGGCCAAGCTCTACATGGCGCGAGATCGAGAAGCGCGCCATCTTCGAAGAGGGCAACGGAACAGGCCTCGGTGGCCGTTTCTATCGCGAGTATTCGCATGGTCCGCGCCCTGCCTCAGCCGGGCGCGGCCTGCAAGTCAGACGATGGAATTGAACTTGTCGAATTCGGGCCGCGGGCTGCGGTCGAAGATCGTCGTCTTGTCGCCATAGCCGATCGCGCAGACCCAGTCGGCACGGTGCCGCGGGCTGTCGGCGAAGAAGTGTTCCGTGATCTTGTCGAGATCGACACCCGACATCGGGCCGCAATCAAGACCGATCGAACGGGCTGCGAGCATGAGGTAAGCACCCTGCAGTGCGGAATTGCGCGCCGCGCCTTCTTTGCGGCCTTCCTCGTCCCCTTCGAACCAGCTCTTGGCGTCAGTGTGCGGGAAGAGCCAAGGCAGCTCTTCGTGGAAATCGATGTCGTAGCCGATGATCACGACCACGGGTGCGGTCTTGATCTTCTCCTGATTCCCCTCGGATGCCATCTCGGCAAGCTTGTCGCGCGATTCCTGCGATTTGCACCATACGAAGCGGCCTGGCTGCATGTTGGCCGAGGTCGGGCCCATTTTCAGCAGCTCGTGGATCTGGTGGATCTGCTCGTCGCTGACTTCCTTGTCGTGCCAGCCGTTGTAGCTGCGTGCCTCGCGGAAAATCTGATCGAGAGCGTCTGCGGAAAGCGTGTTGTCGTGGAACTGCTTGGTCATGGAAATCCTTGTTTCAGGCGCGAGCGAAAATCAGGCTGCGCGGACTTCAACGACCTCGGGCACGTAATGTTTCAGCAGCCCCTCGATGCCGTGCTTGAGCGTGGCGGTGGAGGAGGGGCAGCCCGAGCAGGCACCCTGCATCTGCAGGTAGACGATGCCGTCCTTGAAGCCGCGATACTGGATATCGCCGCCATCGCCCGCGACGGCGGGGCGCACGCGTGTTTCCAGAAGTTCGTTGATCTGCGCGACGATGTCCGCGTCTTCCGCGCGCTCCTCTACGAGCAGTTCCTCGTCTTCGGGCGGGACGGCAATGCCGCCGGCGCTGCCGGGCGCGAAGAGCGGGGCTTCGGCAACAAAGTGATCGAGCAGGATCGAGAGCACCTGCGGCTTGAGATCGCTCCAGCTGACGCCGGGTGCGGCTGTCACCGTGATGAAATCGCCGCCGAAGAACACGTTCACGACCTCGCCGGTGTCGAAAATGGCCTGCGCGAGCGGACTCGCTTCAGCAGCTTCAGGCGATGCGAATTCGCGCGTTCCCTGTCCCATCACCGGGCGGCCCGGCAGGAACTTGAGGCTGGCGGGGTTCGGGGTCGTTTCGGTCTCGATGAACATGGCTGCGATGTAGGAGCGGGGCCCTTGGAGGACAAGCCATTCTTGGCCCGCAGCGGCGAAGCATCTCTTTCATTCACTGGCGCTTCACTTGGGGCTCGCCTATATGCCTGTCATGACCGACTTTTCGCGCGCCGCACGGCGTCTCGCGCTCTTCCTTCCCGCACTGCTGCTCGTCCCGCAGACGCTGCCCGCGCAGGACTATCCGGCACCCGCAAGCGTGCAGACCGAGGACGAGGTTCCTTGGATCTACGAGAACAGCGATGTTCCGCGCGACGAGGAATGGGTCTTCGGCAAGCTCGACAACGGCCTGCGTTACGGTGTGCGCGAGAACGGCGTGCCGCCCGGACAAGTCTCGATCCGTGTCCGCATCGATGCGGGGTCGCTTCACGAAGAAGACAGCGAGCTCGGGTTCGCTCACCTCCTCGAGCACCTGCTGTTCCGAGAGAGCCAGTACCTCGGGCCCGCGGAAGCTATTCCGCGCTGGCAGAAGCTTGGCGCGACTTTCGGCAGCGACACCAATGCTGAGACCAGCCCGACCCATACGGTCTACAAGCTCGACCTGCCGAATGTAGACCCCGCCAAGTTCGAAGAAAGCATGATGCTGATCTCCGGCATGATCCGCGGCCCAGTGTTGAGCGATGCCAATGTGCGTGCCGAAGTGCCCATCGTGCTCGCCGAAAAGCGTGAGCGTGGCGGCGTTTCCGAGCGTGTTTCGGAGGCGAACCTCCAGACCCTGTTCGCCGGCCAACGCATGGCCGAGCGCGTCACCATCGGCACCGAAGACACGCTGCGCGCAGCCAATGGCACGTCGGTCAAAGCCTTTTACGATCGCTGGTACCGTCCGGAAAACACTGTCATCTCGGTGGTCGGCGATCTTGACCCCAACCTGCTCGCCGCAATGGTCGAGAAATACTTCGACGGCTGGGAAGGCAAGGGCCCGGCAGTAGACGCACCCGATTTCGGTGATCCGGTGGTGCCTCCGGGGGCCGATCCGGCGAACCCGGTTGGCGATGTGGCTGTCATCGTCGAGCCGACGCTGCCGCGCAGCTTCACTTACGGATATTTCCGCCCCTGGCGGCAGGTGAACGATACGATCATCTACAATGAGGGCCGCCTCGAAGAACAACTTGCTTTGTTGCTGATCAACCGGCGTCTAGAAGCGCGGGCCCGCGCTGGCGGAAGCTACCTTTATGCGCAAGCGAGCGAAGACAAGTTCAGCCGCTCCACCCATGCAACGCTCGTGCAGTTCGCACCGCTGACCGACGACTGGCAAGCCGCGCTTGCCGACGTGCGCGCGGTCATCGCCGATGCGCTCGCCAATCCTCCCACGCGCGAGGAAATGGAGCGCGAGCTCGACGAAATGGAAGTCGGCTACACCAATTACGTCGAGCAGCGTTCGGTGCTGCCGGCTGCGAACTTCGCCGACGATCTCGTCAACGCGGTCGACATCCGCGAGGCGATTGCCGCGCCCGAGACCTTCCTGATGGTCTTCAACTCGATGCGCGACAAGGCGACGCCGGAAACGGTTCTCGAGACCACCCGCGACCTGTTCAGCGGTCCGGTGATCCGCGCGACCTACGTGACTCCTTCCGCCGCCGATGGTGACGAAACAGTCCTGCGCACAGCCCTGCTCGAGGAAGTCGACGCCGCAGCAAACGCGCGTCTCGCAGCGCAGACGATCTCCTTCGACGACTTGCCGGCGATCGGCGAGCCGGGCGAGATCGTCAGCCGCGGCCCGCACGGGATCGGCGATGTCGAGCGCATCGTATTCGACAATGGCGTTACCGCGCTGCTTCAGGCCAACAGCTTCGAGCCTGGCCGCACGCTGGTGAAAGTCCGCTTCGGAGCGGGCTACCTAGCCTTCGATCCCGAAGACGCGGCCTATATCCAGCTCGGCCAGTCCTCGATGTTCTCGACCGGACTTGGCGAATTGGGTCAGGAAGAGCTCGACCGCATCCGCACCGGGCGCAAGCTCGGTCTCGATTTTGCGATCGGTGATGGCACCTTCAGTTTTTCGGCCCAGACCCGGCGCCAGGATCTTGCCGACCAGCTCTATCTGTTCGCCGCCAAGCTCGGCATGCCGCGCTGGGATGCCAATCCCGTGATGCGCTCCAAGGCAGCTGCCCAGCTCGCATACGAAAGCTATGCGGCAACGCCGGGCGGTGTCCTGTCGCGGGACCTCAACTACTTCCTCTACGACGAACTCGAAGTCTTCCGAACCGCGACGCCGGACATGCTCGCTGCTGCAGACATCGAGGGTTATCGCGAGGTTTGGGAGCCAATCCTCGAGCAAGGCCCGGTCGAGGTCCTGATCTTCGGTGATTACGACAAGGAACAGGCCGTCGAAGTGCTCAGCAAGACGTTCGGCGCATTGCCCGACCGCAAGCCGATCCCTGCCGAAGTCGCTGCGCGTGCCTATAATCTGGGCGATGCGGGCGAGACCGTGGTGCGCTTCCACAAGGGCGAGGCGAACCAGGCCGCCGCCGTGATCGCCTGGCCTGCCGGTGCCGGTCGCGGAGGCATCCGCGAATCGCGCCAGCTGGCGATCCTTACCGAGGTGATGGGTAACCGCCTGCTCGATTCCATGCGCGAGCGCTCGGGTGCGAGCTACTCTCCCTCGGTCCGTCTCGACTGGCCGACCGATGTGGAAAGCGGTGGCTCGATCGTCGGCCTTGCCCAGCTCCAGCCTAAGGATGTGCCGGTATTCTTCGCTGAAGCCGACCGCATCGCGCGCGAACTGGCTGAGACCCCGCCGACTGCGGAAGAGCTGGCCCGCGCTGCAGAGCCGCTGCGCAACTATTACGAGCGCCTTTCGAGCGGGAACTACTTCTTCATGACCGAGCTCGAAGGATCGACCACCGATCCGCGCCGGATGCGCGCGCTTCGCGGGTTCCTGCAGGATTACGTCAATCCATCGCCCGAGCGCATGCTCGAGCTTGCGCAGCGCTATCTTGCCGACAGCGCATGGCGCATGGCGGTGCTCCCGGAAGGCCAGGAACTCGCCACCCGTGTACCTTCGGGGTCAGCGCAAAGCGGTCGCTAGGAGCGATCACGGCAATCGGGCTTTTGTGCTGGCCAAGTTTATGCTGCTTGCGCGAAAAGCCCGTCTGGGCTTGGCATGAGCATCGTAAGCAATACCGAATTTAGTACCGAATGGATGGATAATGGCACGCGAATGGGCACCCGATAGCTGGCAGGATTTCGAAGCGAAGCACCTGCCGCGCTATGAAAGCGCCAACGCTCTCGACGAGGCGACGCAGGCGCTCGCCAGCCATCCGCCGCTCGTTTTCGCAGGCGAGGCGCGCGCGCTGAAGGCCGATCTCGCGGAAGTTGCGGCAGGCAAGGCGTTCCTGCTCCAGGGCGGCGATTGCGCCGAGAGCTTTGCCGAATTCCATCCGAACAATATTCGCGACACGTTCCGCGTGCTGCTTCAGATGGCGGTCGTCATGACCTTCGCCAGCAAGCAACCGGTGGTGAAGGTGGGCCGCATGGCAGGCCAGTTCGCCAAGCCGCGCAGCTCTGACACCGAAACGCAGGGCGATGTGACGCTCCCGAGCTACTTCGGTGACAACGTCAACGGCATCGAGTTCGACGCCGCGACGCGTACCAACGATCCGCAGCGCATGGTCCGCGCTTACTTCCAGGCCTCGGCCACACTGAATTTGCTGCGCGCCTTCGCGGGTGGCGGATACGCAAACCTTCGCCAGGTCCACCAGTGGACGCTCGACTTCATGGGCCGCAGCCCTTGGGCGGAAAAGTTCGCCGAGACCGCCGATCGCATCGGCGAGTCGCTGGACTTCATGGAGGCCTGCGGGATCGACCCGGCGACCGTGCCGCAGCTTCAGGGCACCAGCTTCTACACCAGCCACGAGGCGCTGCTGCTCCCTTACGAGCAGGCACTGACCCGCCGCGACAGCCTGACCGGTGACTGGTACGACACCAGCGCGCATATGGTCTGGATCGGTGACCGCACTCGCTTCGAAGGCAGCGCGCATGTCGAATTTGCGCGCGGCATCGGCAATCCGCTGGGCATGAAATGCGGGCCCAGCCTGGAGACCGACGCGCTGCTCAAGCTTCTCGATACGTTGAACCCCGCCCGCGAACCGGGCCGGATCACGCTCATCAGTCGCTTCGGCCACGACAAGGTCGAAGACGGCCTGCCGCGCCTCGTTCGCGCGGTGAAGGCGGAAGGGCATCCGGTCGTGTGGAGCTGCGATCCGATGCACGGCAACGTGGTCAAGTCGGACAGTGGCTACAAGACTCGGCCCTTCGACCGCATCCTCAGCGAGGTGAAGGGCTTCTTCGCGGTCCACCGCGGCGAGGGCACCCATCCGGGCGGCATCCATATCGAGATGACCGGACAGGACGTGACCGAATGCGTTGGCGGCGCCGTTGCAATTACCGACGAGGCGCTCAAGGACCGCTATCACACGCATTGCGACCCTCGCCTCAATGCGGCGCAGTCGCTCGAACTGGCGTTCCTGATCGCAGAGACTCTCAACGCCGAGCATTCGCAGGCGCAGGCGAACGCCGCCTAGGTGCAATCGCCTAGGCGGACGTAGAACCTTCCTTCGGCCATTTCTGCGCAATCCTCCTGATGAGTAGGAGGCCATTGTGCAAAACGTCGAACCGCGATCGGAGCGATCGCTCGCGATACCGGCTTGGCCGCTGGCCATCGTGCTGGCCGGCCTAGCGTACCTCAGTCCACGTCCCGGTGTGAGCGGCCTCCTGTTCGCCCTCGCGTTCGCCTTGGTGGCAATCCATGGACTGCGTTCGCGCCAGCTCGCCGGGAAACTCCGCCGAGATGCGCAGCACCTCGCCCGAAACGTCGACCTGCTGGAAACGGCCGAGGGGCTGGCAGGCTATGGCAGGTGGTGCATCGAACTCGACCCGCGCCGCCATCTCTGGTCCGAGGAAATGTGCCACCTGGCGGGCCTGCCTGCAGGTACGGCCCCGCGTGAGGACATTCTTGAGCGGATCCTGCCCGACGGGCTCGCTCAGATCGAGACGACGCTGCAGGCGCACGAGCGCGACCACGAAGCTTTTGCGATCGAATTCGAAGTGGCCGACCGAAGCGGGAACTCGCGGATCCTGCGGGCGAGGGCGCGCAATCTGTTTTCGCCCGACGGCGTGCGCGAACAGGTCTTCATGGTCGTGCGCGATGTGACCGGAGACTATTCTTTGAAGCGTGACCGTGACGAGGCGCTGGAACGCGCTGCACTGGCGCAACAGCAGGCCAATACCGATGAACTGACGGGGCTGGCCAACCGCCGGTCGGCAATGGCTTTCCTCGATCGCGCGGTGGTCGAGGCGCGAAAGAGCGGCGATCCGCTGTCGGTCGTCGTATTCGACATCGATCACTTCAAGGCGGTCAACGACGGACACGGCCATCTGACCGGCGACAAGGTCATCAGGGCGCTGGGCGATATCGCCTCGCGACAGGCACGCGAAATGGATCTCGTGGGGCGCGTGGGCGGGGAGGAATTCATCTGGATCATGCCGGGCTGTGCGGCCGAGGCCGCTTTGAGGGCCGCCGAAAGGCTGCGCTGGGCAGTGGAGGCAGGCACTCTCAGCGCGCCCATCCCCTCTATAACGATCAGCGCTGGCCATGCGGAGCTCGAGCAAGGCGATGCGTCCCTTACGATGTTCGCGCGCGCCGATGCGGCGCTCTACGAGGCAAAGCGAGCGGGCCGGAACCGCGTGACGCGGGCCGCCTGAGTAAGGCCCTCAAAGTTATCCATATTTCGGAGAGACCCGGTACCCTTTAAACCGTCACGGAAATGCGCCATGGTGCTTGACGGTTGCTCGATTCTGGCAGCCGGCAAGGGGAGAGCCGGGCCATGCCCCGCACCCAGACGAGCCATTCCCAACTTAGCGCTCGCGGCGATTTTGCCGGGACCTATCGGCAAGTGCGCTCCTTGAGCGAGGCCCTGGTCGGCCCATTGAGCGAGGCCGACGCCACGCTCCAGTCGATGGAAGACGCATCGCCGGCGAAATGGCACCTCGCGCATGTGACGTGGTTCTGGGAGACCTTCCTCCTGCGCGACCACAAGGCCGGTTATGCGCTCTACAACGATGACTGGCCCTACGTCTTCAACTCCTATTACGAAGCCGAGGGAGAGAGGATCGCGCGCTTCTCCCGCGGGATGCTGTCGCGGCCCACTCTTGGCGAGATCCTCGAATGGCGAGCGCATGTCGACGAGGCGATGCAACCGTTGCTCGGCCGTGAGGACCTGCAGCCACTGATCGAGCTCGGCCTTGCGCATGAGCAGCAGCATCAGGAACTATTGCTGACCGACATCAAGCACGCCCTGTTCCAGAACCCCCTCGGCTCCGCGATGTGGGATGCGACCCCACCGCCTGCCCAAAAGCAGGAGGACGGCTGGCACAGCCATCCGGGCGGGATCGCCCTGGTCGGTCATCAGGAGAGCGGGTTCGCCTTCGACAATGAAGGCCCGGCGCACCGCGTGCTGCTCGAGCCGTTTGCCCTGTCCTCGCGGCTTGTGACCAATCGCGAGTGGGACGAGTTCATCGCCGATGGCGGATATCGCAATCCCGCGATCTGGCTGTCGGATGGCTGGACCTGGGTGAACCAGAACGGAATTTCGGCGCCGTCATACTGGCGCGAGGGCGAGCACTTTACCCATAATGGCTGGAAAGCGCGCGATCCGGGGGCCCCGGTTACACATATCTCCTATTTCGAGGCAGACGCATTCGCCACATGGGCCGGGTATCGCCTGCCTACCGAGTTCGAATGGGAAGCCATCGCGCGCGGTCAGGAAGGCGAGGCGCCTGCCCATGACGCGGCTGGCGGTAACCAGCTCGGCGGCGCGGAACCACCGCTGCCGGTGGGAAGCGATGGCCTGTTCGGCGATTGCTGGCAGTTCACCCGTTCAGCCTACCTTCCTTATCCGCGCTTCGAGCCGGCAGAGGGAGCGGTCGGCGAATACAACGGCAAGTTCATGAGCGGGCAGTTTGTCCTGAAGGGCGCAAGCTGCGCGACCGCGAGGGGGCATTCTCGCCCGAGCTATCGCAATTTCTTCTACCCGCACCAGCGCTGGCAATTCACCGGCGTGAGACTGGCAAAGGACATATGACGAAAACAAACGGATTGGCACTCGTCGACCGCGACGACGACGGGGTGGACCGCGCCTTCCGCGGTGACGTACTCACAGGTCTGAGCCAGCGGCAGAAAGCCGTTCCGGCGCGCTGGCTCTATGACGATGCAGGCTCGCAATTGTTCGAGGATATCACCGACCTCGAGGAATATTATCCGACGCGCGCCGAGACCGAGATCCTGAAAGGCCGAGGCGAGGAGTTCGCAGCCCTGATCGGCACAGGCAGGGCGGTGGTCGAGTTCGGCTCGGGCAGTTCGGTAAAGACTCCACTCCTGTTGAGAGCGATCGAGCCGGCTGCCTATGTGCCGCTCGATATCTCGGGCGATTTCCTGCGCGAATCCGCCGCCGCCCTTTCGGAGAAGTTTCCGGGCCTGGCGGTGCATCCGGTCGAGGCGGACTTCATGCGCGAAGTCGCTCTTCCCGAGGAAGTCGCTGGCATGGAGAAACTGGGGTTCTTCCCGGGTTCGACCATCGGCAACATGGTGGCCCGAACGGCGGTCGACTTGCTGCGCTCGATGCGTGCCACGCTCGGCGCGGATGAGGGAGAAGCACCGCTGCTCCTGATCGGTATGGACCTCGTCAAGGACCGCGAGGTTCTGGAAGCCGCATATGACGATGCGCGCGGCGTGACGGCCGAGTTCAATCTCAATCTTGCTCGACGCATCAATCGCGAGCTGGATGGCTCGATCCCTGTCGATGCGCTGGAGCACAAGGCCATCTGGAACGATGAATTCGCCCGGATCGAGATGCACCTCGTGGCGACACGCGACATCGCCTTCTCCGTCGCCGGGCGCGAGTTCGCCATGAAGGCGGGTGAGACGATCCACACCGAAAACAGCCACAAGTTCACGCGCAGGAGCGCGAATACCTTGCTGCTCGCCGGTGGTTGGACCCCGCGCGAGCGCTGGACCGACAGCAAGGGCCGTTTCTCGCTGATCCTTGCCGAGGCGACCGAAAAGCGCGAGGCGCCATAAGTTCATCGACGGGCAGGGTAGGCATACCTATATCGTTGTCATGGACTTCGAGCCCGTCCTCACGAGCCTGATGGAGATCGCGCAGACCGTACCGCGATCCGGCCTGCTGATCGGCACCATTGCCGCCTTGTTCCTGGGCTGGGTCGGCGCCCTGATGCTGCGCAACAAGGTCGCTGGCGGCAGGCTCATCCGCACTCTCAGCACGCTGGCGCTGGTGGGCATCTTGCTAGCCGTACTGGTGCAAGTCGCCCGCTTCGATCCGAGACTGGACGCCTTCACCGAAATCGGCATGCCCGAACAGCGCATTGAGGGCGGCGAGACGGTGATCCCCATGTCGCCCGACGGCCATTTCTGGCTCAAGGCGGACGTCAACGGGACGCCCATGCGCTTCCTCGTCGATACCGGCGCCACACTTACCGCTTTCTCCGCCGACGCCGCCCGCGCAGCAGGGCTGGAGCCGCGAACGGGCGGCTTGCCCGTCAGGATCAGCACCGCCAACGGCACGGTGACGGCGGATCTCACCACGGTCGAGAGCTTGCGCCTCGGCAATATCGAGGCGCGCGGCATCGATGCGGTCATCGCGCCAAACCTCGGGCGGACCAACGTGCTGGGCATGAATTTCCTCTCCCGCCTCGATGGCTGGCGGGTGGAGAATGGCGAACTGATCCTGAATCCCGGCTCGCCGGTAACCGAGTGATCGTTTGACGGACGCGTAGGAGCCGTTAAGTCGGAGTTGATGGCCAGCCCCGCTCCGCTCCCATCTCCGCCAAGCCTCGCCGAGCTGCTCGCCCGCGGGCCCCTATCCCTGTTCCTCGACTTCGACGGTACGCTGGTAGGCATAGCGCCGAGACCGGGCGATATTCACGTGCCCGATACGCTGTCGAGCCATCTTCACGCCTTGCGAGACAGGCTCGATGGACGCCTCGCACTCGTGAGCGGCAGGGCGCTCGACGATCTTCACGCGCATCTCGGCGAGGTTTCGATCGCGCGAGCGGGTTCGCACGGTGCCTCGCGCTTTCTTGCCGATGGCACGCGTCTGGGCAAAGCGCCCACTGGATTGCCGGATGAAGCTGTCGCGGAATTGCGCGACTTCGCCGACGAACACGGCCTCTTCTACGAAACCAAGAGCCACGGCGGCGCGCTTCATTTCCGCGGGGACCCGCATAAGGAAGAGGCGACACTCGACTTCGCGTCGCGCGTTGCATCCCGGCACGGGCTCGACGTCACCAGCGGCAAGAGCGTCGCAGAGCTCGTCAGACCGGGCGCGAACAAGGGCGCCGCGCTGGAAGCCTTCATGGCGATAGAACCCTTCGCCGGGAGCCTACCGGTCTTCATCGGCGACGATGTGACCGATGAGCACGGCATGGCCGCTGCAATCGAATTCTCCGGTTTCGGCATTGCGGTCGGGGAACGGGCAAGCAAGGCTGCGCGCTATCACCTCGAAGACGTCGCTGCAGTGCATCATTGGCTGGATCTATGAACGAACCCAATCTCGAACTTTCCCCCATCGGCAATTGTCAGGTCAGCGCGTTGGTCGACGAGGTGGGCGGGTTTGTCTGGGGATGTGTTCCGCGGGTCGACGGAGACCCGGTCTTCTGCTCCTTGCTCAATGGCGACAAGAGCGACGAGGGCGTTTGGCGCTTTGAACTCGAAGGGCAGGTCTCTTCCAGCCAGCATTACATTCGCAACACGCCTATCCTTGTGACGCGGCTGGAGGCGGAGGATGGTAGCGCGCTGGAAATCCACGATTTCGCGCCGCGCTTCGAAAGTTCGGGGCGCATGTACCGCCCGGTCGCATTCATTCGCATCGTGCGACCCGTCGCCGGCGCACCCCGGCTGCGCGTGCGCCTCGCGCCGATGAAGAATTACGGCGAGAGCATCGCCGCGACGACGAACGGTACGAACCACATCCGCTACCTCGTCGGCGACCAGGCGCTGCGCCTCTCGACCGATGCGCCGGTGGGCTACATCCTCGAAGGACGCAGCTACCGCGTCGAAAGCGACCAGCACTTCTTCCTCGGCCCTGACGAGCCATTCTCGGGCAATATCCGCAGCGAACTGCGGCGCATGGAAGCCCAGACACAGAAATACTGGCAGCATTGGGTTCGCGGGCTTCACATCCCGCTCGATTGGCAGGAGGAGGTCATTCGCGCGGCAATCGCGCTGAAGCTCTGCCAGCATGAGGAGACGGGGGCCATTGTGGCTGCCCTAACGACTTCGATCCCCGAGGCGCCTGGAAGCCAGCGCAACTGGGACTATCGCTACTGCTGGATCCGCGACAGCTACTATACCGTGCAGGCGCTGAACCGCCTCGGCGCGCTAGACGTGCTCGAGAAGTATCTCGCCTATCTTCGCAACATCATCGATCAAGCACGCGGGGGGCAGATCCAGCCGCTCTATTCGGTCATGGGCGATCCGGAACTGCATGAAAGCGAGGCGGAGCATCTGGCCGGATATCGCGGCAACGGGCCGGTGCGCATCGGCAACGCCGCCTATAAGCAGGTGCAGTACGATTGCTACGGCCAGATCGTCATGCCGACCGCGCAGGCATTCTTCGACACGCGCTTGTTGCGCATGGCCGACGAGCGCGATTTCGCGCATCTCGAAGAGGTGGGCGAAGCGGCCTGGGCGAAGCACGACAAGCCAGATGCAGGCCTGTGGGAATTCCGCACGCGGCAGGAGGTGCACACCTATTCGGTCGTCATGTGCTGGGCCGCCTGCGACCGGCTTGCGAAGGTCGCTTCAAGGCTCGGCAAGGCGGACCGCGTGGCCTTTTGGCAGGAACGCGCCGATGCGATCAGGGCCAAGATCGAAGAGGAGGCCTGGAGTGAGGAGGGCGGCCATTACGGCGCCAGCTTCGAAAGCGATTACCTGGATGCGAGCCTGCTCCAGATGGTGGAATTGCGCTTCCTCAAACCCGATGACGAGCGCTTCCTCAAGACATTCGCTGCAGTCGAGCGCGACCTCAGGCGCGGCGACCATATGCTCCGCTACGCTGCCGAGGACGATTTCGGCGCTCCGGAAACCGCCTTCAACGTGTGCACCTTCTGGTTGATCGAGGCGCTGCACCTGACCGGACGCAGCGACGAGGCGCGCGAGCTGTTCTGCTCGATGCTCAGTCACACGACCAGGTCCGGGCTCCTGAGCGAAGACCTCGACTATGATACCGGCGAGCTCTGGGGGAACTTCCCGCAGACCTATTCGCTGGTAGGTATCATCAACTCTGCAGGTCATCTCTCGAAAAGCTGGAGCGAGGTGCGATGAGCGCCGACGCCCGCCTCGTCGTCATCTCCAACCGGGTCGCGGTGCCCAAGGCTCGCGGCGCGGCCGGTGCGCAGGGCGGGCTCGCGGGTGCGCTGCATTCGGCGCTGAAGGACCGCAGCGGGCTTTGGTTCGGATGGTCGGGTGAAGAGAGCGAGAGCGGCCGCACCGGCAATGTCTCCACCCAGACCAGCGACGGCGTGACAACAGCGACGATCGATCTTTCCGAGCGCGACGTCGAGGAGTATTACAACGGCTATGCCAACTCGACGCTGTGGCCGCTGTTCCACTACCGGCTCGACCTTGCGCAATACGAGCGCGAGACCGGCAAGGGCTACGAGCGCGTCAACGAACGCTTCGCGGAGCTTGTCTCACCGCTGATCGAGGAAGACGACCTCGTCTGGGTCCACGACTATCACCTGGTCCCGCTCGGCGAACGCTTGCGGTCGCGCGGCCTCAAGAACCGGATCGGGTTCTTCCTGCATATCCCGTGGCCGGCAACGCGGCTGTTCGTCTCGTTGCCCTATCACGAGCGGCTCGTGCAGACGATGCTGCACTACGACCTGATCGGCTTTCAGACGAAGGAATGGCTCGACAGCTTCCTCCACTATTGCCGCACCGAGCTGGGCGCCGAGGTGGATGAGGCGACCGGTTCGGTTTCTCTCGATGGGCGCACGACGACGGCGCGCGCCTATCCCATCGGCATCGACTGGGATCACTTCAGTGCGCTTGGCGAAACGAAGGATGCCTGGGAAGCCGAACAGCGGCTTGCGACCTCGACCCGCGACAGGACAGCCATGATCGGCGTGGACCGGCTGGACTATTCGAAAGGCCTGCCGGAGCGGCTGGACGGGATATCCCGATTCTTCGACAAGAACCCCGAGCGTACGCGCGATCTGGTGTTCGTGCAGATCGCACCGCCCAGCCGTGAGGATGTGGACAGTTACCAGGCGATCCGCGCCACGCTCGAACAGAAGGCGGGACAGATCAACGGCGCGCGCAGCGAGGTGGACCTGGTCCCGGTGCGCTACGTCAACCGCGGATACAGCCACTCCGAACTTTTCGGGTTCTTCCGCGCCTCGAAGATCGGCCTCGTCACGCCTCTGCGCGACGGCATGAACCTTGTCGCGAAGGAATACATCGCTGCGCAGGACCCCGAAGATCCCGGCGTCCTGATTCTCTCGCGTTTTGCCGGTGCGGCGGCGCAGATGGCGGATGCCCTGCTGGTCAATCCGCACAGTCCCGACGATCTGGCGCATGCGATCAAGACCGCGCTCGACATGCCGCTGGAAGAGCGCAGGGCGCGCTATGACAAGCTTATTGCGACGGTCAGGGAGGACAACGTCCAGGACTGGACCAACACTTTCCTCGAAGACCTCGACCGGGTCAGCGGTTGCTGATCAGGACACGGCCCGCTTGGATGGCGCATCGCGCCAGCGACCGGTGGCCTGTTCGAGGTGATCCATGAGACTCATGTGCCGTGGCCGCTCGGCACGCGGTGTGAGGACTTCCTCGACTTGCCGCAGCAGTGTTTCGGGCTCGAAGGGCTTTCTCAGATAGGCCTGCGCTCCGTTGTGGAAGGCGGCATTCTCATCTTCGATACCGCTGATGCCCGTGAACATGATGACAGGCAGATCGTAATTCTCGGCCGAACTGCGCAGTGAGCGAAGCACTTGGGCCCCTGTCAGGCCGGGCATGTCCTGATCGAGCAAGAGGAGGTCGGGTCGGCGCCAGTTGAGCAGTTCGAGTGCCCTTTCACCGTCCGGGACCCAGCCCGAGGCGTGACCGGCATCCATCAGGATCTGGCTCGCCATTTCGGCAATGATCTCGTCGTCGTCGACTATCAGGATGTGGGCCACGTGCATCTCCGTTCCGTCTCGCGATGTGCAGTGGCACGAAACCTCGCCAAGGCCGGTAATTCGGGCAATACGGATTGTTACGCAGTGCCATGGCTGGCACGAGGGACCTCATGATTCGCGAACCGTTCATTCCGACAGAAGGCATCCACAATCTGCGCGATTTCGGCGGGTGGAAGACGGGCGAGGGCGGCAGCGTGCGCACCGGCCTGCTGTGGCGGTCCGGCCAGCATGTGGACGCAAGCGATGCAGACCTTGCCGCCGTTGACGCCCTCGATATCCGCACGATCATCGACCTGCGCGGCGAATCCGAGCGGGAACGGAACCCCTGTCGGCGTTCGGATCGATGGGCGGGCGAGGTCATCGCCTATGAAGGGGAAACCACGTCCAGCCCGCCGCACATGAACGTCGCGCCCGACACGACGACGACGGAATTCGCGCGCGAGAGGATGATCGGCGTCTACACGCGCATGCCGCGCAATCCGGCCATGACCGAGATGTTCTCGCGCTATTTCAGGGTGCTGGACGAGCGTGAGGGAGGCAGTCTCGTTCACTGCTTCGCCGGCAAGGACCGCACCGGTGTCGCAGCAATGCTCGTGCTCCATGTCCTCGGCGTGCACCGCGACGAGCAGATGGCCGAGTTCCTGCGCACCAACGACGCGCCCACTCTTGAGGTGCTGGCCAGCCAGTCTGTGCCCGGGATCGAGGCAAAGCTGGGCCGCAAGCTTGACGACGATGCTATCCGCGCGCTGCTGGAGGTCCACGAGGACTATCTCGCCACGTTCTGGCGCGTAGCAGCCGAGGATCATGGATCGCTCGACGCCTATCTCGAAAATGCCTTAGGTGTGGATGAGGTGTTGAAGGAGCGGCTCAAGGCGCGCTTCGTGGCGTGACTCTGGCGGGGGCAATCCCCATATAGCCTGTTCAATTCAATCCGAGACGTTCCAAGAGACAAGACCATGGCTACCCATCGCACCAAGATGCTCATCATCGGCTCCGGCCCCGCCGGCTATTCCGCTGCCATTTACGGCGCGCGCGCGATGATGGAGCCCATCGTGGTGCAGGGCCTCCAGCCCGGCGGCCAGCTGACCATCACAACCGATGTCGAGAACTATCCCGGCTTCGCCGACGTCATCCAGGGCCCCTGGCTCATGGAGCAGATGCAGAAACAGGCGGAACATGTCGGCACGCGGATGATGTGGGACACAATCGTCGATGTCGACGTATCGAAGGGCTCGCCGTTCACGGCGAAGGGCGATAGCGGCGACGAATATATCGCCGACGTCCTCGTGATCTGCACCGGTGCGCAGGCCAAATGGCTGGGCGTTCCGGGCGAGATGGAACTGGGCGGCAAGGGCGTCTCGGCCTGCGCGACCTGCGACGGGTTCTTCTATCGCGGCAAGAAGGTGGCGGTGATCGGCGGTGGCAATACCGCTGTCGAGGAAGCGCTTTATCTCACCAACCACTCGGACGATGTTACACTGATCCACCGCCGCGACGAGCTTCGTGCGGAAAAGATCCTGCAGGAACGCCTGCTCAACCACCCGAAGATCACTGTGCTCTGGAACAAGACGGTCGAGAGTTTCGAGGCGGGCGAGAACGGCGCGCTGCACCATCTCAACCTGCGTGATACGCAGGGCGGTCCGGACAGCACTTTCGAATGCGACGGCGCGTTCGTCGCGATCGGCCATGCTCCGGCGACCGAGCTGTTCAAGGGCAAGCTGCCGATGGACGATGGCGGCTATCTGCTCACCGAACCGGGCTCGCCCAAGACCGAAATCCCGGGCGTATTCGCGGCGGGCGACGTCACGGACCATACCTATCGCCAGGCGGTCACGGCTGCGGGCATGGGCTGCATGGCCGCGCTCGATGCAGAGCGCTTCCTTGCGACGCTGGAAGTGGCGGAGCGCGAAGCGGCCGAATAAGCCGCTCCGGCACTCCGACGGGTTTCATTACATGTGGATGTCGAATGCGTAGATCACCGCGTGGAAGATCAGCGCGATCAGCACGAGACTGGACAGCGCGAACAGCACGAAGCGCACCATGACCTTGTTCGCGGTCGCCTGAACGATCGAGTGGATGATCCTGAGGCCGACGTAGATCCACGCCAGCAGCGCGTTCATCCCGTCGCCCCAACCCACGATCGCGAGCAACAGCGCCGTCGCATAGAACACGGTCGGCTGCTCGTGCAGGTGGTTGTAGTTGTGAGCTTTCCACTGGACTTCGGCAGGCAGGGCCTCATCCAGCGACTTGGTCTTGCGCGCATCGTCGGGCGCAATTCCGGCTTTCGACATGGCCGGAATGCGGGTGGCGTACATCCACAGCCACATCACCATCGTCCAGGCGAGCAGGACGACGACGGGCTGCAGGATTTCGGAACGTGCGATTTCCATGGGTGATCTCCCTCAGGCAGGCGCGAGCGACGGGTCGAACAGGACGGTCGCCACGACCGCGCGGACCGCGAGAACCGTCAGGGCGAGCGTCGAGACGAGAAACAGCAGGAAGCGGAGCTTCACGATGTTGACCGTCGCCTGGTAGAGCGAATGGACGATGCGGATCGCGACATAGGCCCATGCCAGCAGCACATCGATCGCGCCGGCGCCCATGATCGAAAGGATCACGACGGTCGGATAGAAGATCGTCGGTTGCTCCATGAGGTGGGCATAGTTGTGCGCCTTCCAGTTAACCTTGTCTGGGATGACCCCTTCGAGGTCCTGCCCCCGGCCACCGGGCTTCGCTTCGCCAAGGCCGCTACCGACCTTCTTGATGGCTGGTAGGCGGGTGAAGGCCATCCAGTAGAGCATGATGAGCGACCAAAGGACGAGCACCGCCGCTGGGGCGAGCATCTGGGCTTGCATGTTATTTCCCTCCCTGTTTCGGCGCTAGACCTGCTTGGCAGCGCCGCGAATGTCAAACTCCCGCGATCGTCTGCGCGAACCTTTCCGCATCGGTGTTTCCGCCCGTCAGCATGATCACGGTATCCTCATCGAGCGGCACCTTGCCCGCCAAGGCTGCGGCAAGGGCGGCAGCTCCCCCGGGTTCGATCACGAGATTTAGCCTTGAAAATGCAAGGCGTTGCGCCTCGCGGACCTCCTCGTCGGTAACGGTGACGCCCGGTTCCGCGCGCCCTGCGAGGACCTCCAGATTCACCTGTTTCGTGGCATCGGGTTGAAGGGCATCGCAGATCGTCGCGGGCGGATTTTCACCGACGCGGACGATCTCGTTTCTTGCCATGGCCTGCCCGACCATGTCCCATCCCAGCGGTTCGACAATGTGGATCGCGCTTTCGGGGCAGGCGAGGGCGAGGCCCGCAGCGAGGCCTCCGCCGCCGCAGCACGCCACCAGGCGTGAAGGTGCGCGGCCGAGCTGCCTGCCGATCTCGATCCCGGCGCTGCCCTGGCCTTCGATCACCCATGGGTCGCCGAATGCGTGGACGAGCGTGCCCCCGCGCTCCTCGATGAGTTTCGCGGCAACCTCGTCGCGGTCCTCGCCGGGACGTTCGTAGAGGACGATTTCTGCGCCGAGTGCGCGGGTCGCTTCAAGTTTCACAGCCGGCGCATTGCGCGGCATCACGATGGTGGCGGCAATTCCCAGCTCGCGGGCAGCCCAGGCTACCCCCTGCGCATGGTTGCCCGAAGAGACCGCGATCACCCCGCGTGCCTTTTCTTCGTCGGAAAGGCTCGACAGGCGCCACCAGCCGCCGCGTATCTTGAACGCCCCGACCGGTTGCAGGCTCTCCGCCTTCACATGGCAGGCAATGCCGCCAACCTCGACAGGCAGCAGAGGCGTGGGAGGCAGGATCGCGGCAATCGATGCCGCTGCGTCGATCACCCCCTGCTCAGTGGGTTTGCGAATATCGGCTGGGACCATTTGGCTAGCCTAGTGCATTTCGCTAGAGGGCGCGCAAGATTCGAATTTCAGAAAAGAGGTTTCATCCATGTCGACAGTCCTGGTTATTGGTGCGGGCGGCGTCAGCTCGGTCTGCGTTCACAAGATGGCGATGAACAAGGATATCTTCACCGATATCCATCTCGCCAGCCGTACCAAGTCCAAGTGCGATGCCATCGCTGCCAGCGTGAAGGAGCGCACCGGCGTCGATATCTCGACCTACGAGATCGATGCTGAGGAAGTCCCGGCCATGGTCAACCTTATCAAGAAGACGCAGCCGAGCCTCGTGGTGAACCTCGCGCTGCCCTATCAGGACCTTCCGATCATGGATGCCTGCCTCGAAGCAGGCGTCGACTACCTCGACACCGCGAACTTCGAACCCAAGGACGAGGCCAAGTTCGAATACAAGTGGCAGTGGGCCTATCACGACCGCTTCAAGGACGCTGGCCTCATGGCGCTGCTCGGATCGGGCTTCGACCCGGGCGTGACCAGCGTCTTCACGATGTGGCTGAAGAAGCACAAGCTGAAGACCATTCGTCAGCTCGACATCCTCGACTGCAATGGCGGCGACCACGGCCAGGCCTTCGCCACCAACTTCAACCCCGAAATCAACATCCGCGAAGTGACCGCGCCTGCGCGCCACTGGGAGAACGGCGAGTTCGTCGAGACCCCGGCGATGGGCAAGAAGGTCGAATTCGACTTCGAGGGCGTCGGGCAGAAGAACATGTACATGATGTACCACGAGGAACTGGAAAGCCTCGCGAAGTTCAATCCCGAGCTCGAGCGTGCACGCTTCTGGATGACTTTCGGTGACGAGTACATCAAGCACCTTACAGTGCTGCAGAACGTCGGCATGACGCGGATCGACCCGATCAAGTACAAGGGCCAGGAAATCATCCCGCTGCAGTTCCTTGCCGCCGTCCTGCCCAAGCCAGAAACGCTGGGCGAAACCACCAAGGGCAACACCAACATCGGTGTGATCGCCACCGGCGAAGCGCTCGACGGTTCGGGCGAGAAGACCTTCTACATCAACAACATCTGCAGCCACGAGGCCGCTTACGAGGAAACCGGCAACCAGGCGGTCTCCTACACCACGGGCGTACCCGCGATGATCGGTTCGGCCATGGTGGTCACCGGCAAGTGGGAAGGCGACGGCGTGTTCAACATGGAAGAAATGGACCCCGACCCCTTCATGGACATGCTCAACGAGCACGGCCTGCCCTGGCAGGTGAAGGAACTTGATGGTCCGGTCGATTTCTAAGGCTTTCGCAGCCGCAGGCGCTCTGGCGCTTGCGGCATGCGGCGGGGCGCCCCGCGAGGACGCCCCGCGCGTCGATATGGATACCGATTGGGCGCAGGTGCCTGAGGGCGTCGCATTCGGCGAGTTGAGCGCGGTCGATGTCGACAGCCACGGGCATATCTTCGTGCTGCACCGTGCGGGGCGCGAGTGGGTAGAGCCGTTTCCCGTCGATGAAATCGCCGAGCCGACGGTTTTCATGTTCGCCTCCAATGGCAAACTGCTAGGCAAGTGGGGCGCAGGCGCGCTTGTTATGCCGCATGGCCTGTCGGTCGATGGCGAGGACAAGGTCTGGATCACCGACGTCGCCCGCGAACAGGTCCTTCGCTTCAGCCATGACGGCGATGGAGAGCTCGTCATCGGCGAACGCGGCGTGTCGGGGCAGGACGGCACGCATTTCGCGCGGCCGGCAGATGTCGCTTTCGTGGGTGACCGCGTGCTCGTCGCAGACGGCTATATCAACAATCGCATCGCAATCTTCGACCGGGAAGGCAATTTCCGAGGGCAATGGGGCGAGGAGGGCTCAGGCGAGGGCCAGTTCAACCTGCCGCACGCCATCGCCGCCGATGATGAGCGGATCTACGTCGCCGACCGCGAAAATGCGCGCGTGCAGGTGCTTACTCACGACGGTGAGCCTCTGGCGATGTGGAAGCCGGACGGAGCGGGATATCCCTATGCGGTCAAACCCATCGGCAGCGGTTATTCGCTGGTCGTGGAGGCGCGCGATGGCCAGAACCGATATGGCGCGATCATGCGGGTGTACCGTGCTGACGGCTCGCTCGAGCGGATCTTCGATGCGGGCATGGATCCGCGAGAGGGCGAAAGCCTTGGTCACGACATCGCGCTGGCGCGTGACGGCAGCGTCTACATGATCGACAATCGCGCGGGCAGGGTGGTGAAATTCAAGCTGGCATCCGCCGGCATCGCGGACGAGGACTGACTTCTCCCCTTTCGCTTGGCCTCGTGCGCGCCTAGATGCGCCTCCATGGAAACAAAAGCCGGCGATCCGGGTGCCTTTGCCCATTTCGACTTGAACCGTGTCGACAGCCCTGCATTCGTTGTGGATGCAGCGAGGCTTCGCGCAAACTGCCAAGTGCTCGCCAGCGTGCGCGACGAGGCGGACATCAAGATGCTCAGCGCATTGAAGGCCTTCTCCATGTGGAGCGCTGCGCCGATCATCGGCGAATATCTCGACGGCGTATGCACCTCGGGCCTGTGGGAAGCGCGGCTGGCGTCCGAATTCTACGACGGCGAAATCAGCACCTATTGTGCCGCCTACAAGCCAGACGAGCTGGACGAGGTCTGCCGCCTGTCTGACCATGTCATTTTCAATTCGCCCGGCCAGATGGAGCGCGCTGCGCTCATCCTCGAAAATGCGCGTGCCAGCGGGCAGGATTTCGAGGTCGGTCTGCGTATCAATCCGATGGTCCCGACCGGCGAAGTGCCGCGATACGATCCGTCCAGTCCCGGCAGCCGTCTCGGCTTTCCGATCGACCAGCTCACGCCGGAAATCATGGAAGGCGTCGAGGGCATCCACTTCCACAATCTGTGCGAGCAGGATTTCGAGCCGCTGCACCGCACTTGGGACAAGGTGTTCGACGCGATCGAGCCGTGGTTCGGGCAGCTCAAGTGGATCAACATGGGCGGCGGGCACCATATCACCCGCGCCGATTATCAACGCGAGGAACTAGTCGAATTCCTCAAGGACGCAAAGGAAGACACGGGCGCCGAGATCTATCTCGAACCGGGCGAAGCCGTGGCGCTCGATGCCGGTATTCTCGTCGGCACGATCCTTGATACCGGCTTCAATGAAGTGCCTGTCGCCATCGCCGACGTCTCGGCCACCTGCCACATGCCCGACGTGATCGAGGCGCCGTACCGTCCCGCCATGCTGGGCGAGGACACGAACCACGAGACGCCAGAGGTACGCATTGGCGGCCCATCCTGTCTCGCCGGCGATGTCATCGGCGATTACCGGATCGCGGGCGGCGCAGAGGTCGGCAAGCGCTTCGCCTTCCTCGACCAGGCGCATTATTCGATGGTCAAGACCAACACTTTCAACGGCGTCCAGCTACCCAGCATCTGGATGTGGGACAGCGAGACGGACCAGCTCGAGCTGGTGAAGGAGTTCGGCTATTCGACCTTCCGCGACCGGTTGAGCTGATCGGCCGGGGCTACTCCTTCAAATATCGGTCCAGCCACGCGTTCCAGCGTTCCATACGGTCGAGATAGAAGCTCGGGCGGCGGATCGTGTGGTACTCGCCCGGGTAAATCACTAGCCTGGTGTCGATCCCCCGATGTCTGAGCGCCTGGTACATCTGCTCGCTGGCGACGGCCGGGACGTTGACGTCCTCCTCGCCGACGATAAAGAGCGTCGGTGTCTGGATGCGCTGGTTCTCGAAGAAGGGATAGCTGATCCGCAGCCACCCCTCGAGGTTTTCCCACGGCGTGCCCAGTTCGGCGATATACTCGCGCATGTACTGGTCATGCCCGAACCCGGTGATGACGTTGGAGATCGAGGCCCCGCTCACCGCCGCCTTGAAGCGGGTGTCGCTGGCGATCACGTAATTGGTGAGCATGCCGCCGTAGGACCACCCGCTGACGCCGAGCCGTTCGGGATCGGCAATTCCTTCGGCCACGGCACGATCGACTGCCGCGAGCACGTCGGCCACATCGACCGAACCCCATGCCGCATCGATCCCAAGGGCAAATTGCTCCCCGCGGCCGGTGCTGCCCCTCGGATTGGGGGCAAGTACCACATATCCCGCGGCCAGCTGCCATAGAATCTCTGCGTCCCAGCCATAATCGAACTGCGATGTGGGCCCGCCATGCAAGTTGAGAAGGGTCGCGTGGCGCTCACCCTCGCGGTAGCCGACCGGGAGGTAGGTGAAGCCGGAAACGCGAGTGCCGTCGGCACTGGAAAAACTGGTCTTGCGGACCGAGCCGAATTCCAGCCCGGCAAGCCAGCTGTCGTTGCGCCTGCTAAGCTGGCTCAAGCGTCCGTTGGCGAAGCCATAGACCTCCGCCGGGGCGAAGCTGGTTTCCTTGAGCAGCGCCATCCGGCCATTCACCACGGCGCTGGGCGAGGCCAGCACATATTCGCCATCGGCGAGCTTCGTCATATCGCCGCCCGACGCAGGCATTTGTGCGAGATATTCCTTGCCATCGTCCTCGACGACGAAACGGATCGCGCGGCCGTTCTCGGTCCAGGCGGGAGAGAGAATATTGCGATCGATCCCGCTCGTCAGGATCGTGGGGGTGCCTCCGTCTGCATCGATGACCGCAAGCGGGGTCACGCCGTACCAGATGGTTTCAGGCTCGCTGCTGCGAACATATGCGATGCGCCTGCCATCGGGGCTCCATGCGGGCCGGAATGAAGGGCTGTCCGCGCCCTTGAAAGTCGTCAGCTGGCGCGGTGCAGTTCCGGGGACCGCCACGCGCGCGATGAAGATATCGGTATTGGTCGACCGGTCGGGTTCATCCTCGCGGTTGGAAACGAAAGCGACGCTCGCGCCATCGGGCGAAAATGCGGGCAGTCGCTCGTCGAAATCGCCATCGGTCAGCCGCGTGATCGACTTGTCGCCCAGCCGGTAGAGCCAAAGGCGCGTGCGCCGATTGTCGAGGAAGCCGGTGCCGTCGTCCTTGTACCAGTATCGGTCGATGACGATCGGACGGGGCCGGGCCTTCTCTTCATCCGTCTTGCCTTCGCCTTCCGGTTTGGGATCGGTCACCACGAGCACCAGCGAGCGTCCGTCCGGCGCCCAGGCATAATCGCCGATCGAACCCTTTACGCCTTCGATCGGCATTGCCTCGCCGCCCGCCATCGGCAGCAGCCAAAGCCGCGTCGGCGCATCATCCTCGCCTCCGCGCGAGGACAGGAAGGCCACCTGGCTCCCATCGGGGCTGAACCGCGGGGTGGAGGCGCTTTCTCCCTTGCGCCCGGTAAGTCGCCGCTCGCCCGAACCATCGAAACTGGCGATCCAGATATCGCTCGAATTGCTGTCCTTCTCGAGATCTGCGGTCGAGACCGAATAAACGACCTGCGTTCCGTCGGGTGAGATCGAGGGATCGGAAACCCCCGCGACCTTCAGCAGGTCGGCCGGCTCGACCGGCCTTGCCGCGGTCTGTGCCGGCAGCATTCCGGCGGCAAGCATGGCGGCGAGAATTGCAGGTGTTCGCATAAGTCCCCCTCTTGTCCTTACTGACTGTGCCTCCTTTTCGCGCGAGTCAATTCGCTTCGCCATCGCGCCAACCAGCAAATGAAGCCACGGGCCACCGCAGCACAGGCCCGCCGCATCCGGTGGAAACTTGCGCCTTTGGGTGCGGATATTCACTTGCGTTTCATGATCGAGCTTTTATATGCGCCGCTCCTGCTGCCCCAAGGGGACTTCCTAACCGCAAGGCAGCTTGTCGTTTCATGGTCCGCAAGGACTGTTTAGGGGGTCCCTTGAGTTGCAGCATTTTCCTGACGCCCGGTCCGTAGTTCGCGCCCTCGCGCCCGACGAACCCGTTATCCTGAATCGCCCGCACGCGGCTGCGCGCGCTGCCCGCTTCTTTGTCGAGAAGTTTCCGGGCAAGTCGCTCTATGCGGTGAAGGCGAACCCGTCGCCCGACCTGTTCCAGATCCTGTGGGACAACGGCATCACGCATTATGACGTCGCCTCGATCGCCGAAGTGCGTTCGGTGCGCTCGGTCCTGCCCGATGCGACGCTATGCTTCATGCACCCGGTCAAATCGCCCGGTGCGATCCGCGAGGCATACTTCCAGCACGGGGTGAAGACCTTCAGCCTCGATTCCAGCGAGGAACTGGCCAAGATCGTCAAGGCGACCCGCGACGAAGACGGCAACGACGCGACCGACCTTCGTCTTTGCGTGCGCCTGCGTGTCTCGAGCGAGCACGCCGCGCTGAGCCTTGCCGCCAAGTTCGGCTGCGACCTTACCGAAGCGCCTGCGCTGCTGCAGGAAACCCGCCAGTATGCCGACTGGCTGGGCGTGTGTTTCCACGTCGGCAGCCAGGCGATGAGCCCGTTCGCCTACGTTCAGGCGCTCGACCGCACGCGTGCAGCGATTGCCGAGGCATCGGTGGTCATCGACATGATCGACGTGGGTGGGGGCTTCCCAAGCGTCTATCCCGGCATGGAACCCCCGCCGCTCGAAGACTATTTCAAGATCATCCACCAGCACTTTTACGCGCTGCCTGTCGCCTACAACGCAGAGCTGTGGTGCGAGCCGGGCCGTGCTCTGTGCGCCGAATATTCAAGCCTCGTGGTGAAGGTCGAAAAGCGCCGCGGCGAGGAACTCTACATCAACGACGGCGCCTATGGCGCGCTGTTCGATGCCGCGCACGTGGACTGGAAGTTCCCGGTCCGCGCGCTCGAGGACGACCTCATCAAGCCCGAGATGGATTTCTCCTTCTACGGCCCGACGTGTGACGATGCCGATTACATGCCCGGACCTTTCGGCCTGCCCGAGGACATCCAGGCAGGCGACTATATCGAGATCGGCATGCTCGGTGCCTATGGCGCGGCAATGAAGACCGATTTCAACGGCTTCGGCGCGGCACAGCGCATCATCGTGACCGACGAGCCGATGGCGAGCCTCTATGACGGCAGCCGTACCCGCCCGGTAGCCGACAACGTCGTAAACCTGCGATAGGCAATTCTCATCCGTACTCGGAGCGGTGGCTTTCGAGTACGGATTTCACTCTCCCGAGCGCTTCTCCGACGAGCGTGGGGAATTCCTCCGTTTCGAGCTCCAGAACGGCATTGTGAGCCGCAGCGATGCGCTTTGCCTGTGCCCAGTCGGTGCCGAGTGCGATTGCCCACTCGCGAAACGCGTCGGCCGCGCCAGCGCGCGGCTCGAGCGCCTTGGCCAGCGTCGGGTGGAAACCGAGCCTGCGGATCATCGCCAGCAGCGAGAGCGGAAAGCCCTTGTCGAGATAAACGAGCGTGTCGTCGACGTGGATCGTCCCGCTGCTGCGGTGCAGGGCCAGGACGGACGAGAAATGGACGTTCTCGTCATCGCAGACGAGCGGCACGCCTGAAGGCACCTTGAAGTCGAAATCGACGCCGAACTTGTCTGCAAGCTTGGCGTCCTCGCACAGCGTGTCTTGCCACGGCAGTTGCGGCAGCTTCCGCTTGTGCCGCGCGGTCCCGTAGAGGCGCGCATCGGGATAGGCGTTGTGCATCCATTCGCAGTGCAGCGTATGGAAGGGATGCAGGTTGAGGATCGCCGTCAGCCTGCGACCACCGTCGGTCAGCAGGTCGACTTCCCTCTTCACATCGTCGGGAAGCGTATAGCTGTCGAGAAAGACGTAATTCCCGTCCGCGAGGCGCACGAGCGAAGACTGGGTACCGAGGTTGATTACCCCACCCAGTTTGAAATCGCCGCTTACGCGCCAGAAACCTTCGCCAATTTCGGTCAGTCTGCCTGTCATGAAATCGCCTCCTGCAAAGCGAACCATCGAGGCATGCAAGGTATCCCGCGGCGCGCGAATACGGCCATGCGGGAGGTTTATTCGCCGAAGCGCACCAAGACTTGCGCACCGACACCCACGTCGGGACTGCCGTCGGCAAGGCCGGTATAGGCGTACCCTTGCAGGCGCAGGCTGTCGTTGAGCTTTTGCGTCAGCGATCCTGTCAGTTCGCTGCGGTTGGGTGCTGTCGGCAGCGAACCGTCACGCCAGTCGTAATCGAGACCGAAAGTGCTGTCGCCCGACACGAGATAGAGACCGGCACCGGCCAGCCAGACGTCCTCAAGCGGGAAATCGTCGTTCTCGCCATTGAATCGGCGACCGGCACGTACGGCAGCGCTGACATCGCCGAAGACCTGCAGCAGTTCGCCCTGCAGGGTGAAATCGGTGGTCCCGGTCGAAAGGGCTTTCTCCTGTGAGCCGGTGGGAAGCTTAACCTTGCCGGTGACGTCAAAGTAGGTCGTATCCGTAAGGCCCAAGCTATAGGTCGCCGCGATATTGGTGTCGCCAATGCCAGAGCGCGACGAGCTCGACGGACCACCGCCGCCGCCATTGCCCTGACCGTTCCCGCGCACACCGCCGTCGCCCGGAATGACGTCGGACGGACCCGAGACCGTGATGTACGGGACAGAGACCCGCACGTTGAAGTCGCCGCGCTGGAGCTTCACCGAAACCGGAATAGCGAGGAAATCGGTGTCTTCGTCCTGACCATAGTCGCCGGTCGAGTAATCGGCCCCGATCGCGACCTGGACGTAGTCGTCGTCGGCATGTGCCAACTGGGGCAAGGCAACAAGCAGGGCAGAAGCGGCAAATGCCAGGGTGTGCTTGGTCATCGGTTCTTTCGCATCATCAATTCTGGAATGGTAACGCGCCGCGCACCCGGCCTCCTGAACGACCGGGCGCACGGCGCGCGTTCAATCGGTCTGTTTAGCCGCCGCGGCCCGGACGATCGGGACGCTCAGGCTTTTCCGGCTTTTCGGGCTTCTCGGGACGCTCGGGCTTGTCCGGGCGATCGGCCTTGGCGGGACGCTCTGCACGGGCGACGCGTTCGGCCTTTTCGTGCGTCACGACAGCACGCTCGCCTTCGACCTTGGTGATCGTGTGCGTGTTGCCCGACGGCGTTTCGACCGTCTGGACCCAACCGGTTTCGACGGTTTCGAAGGTCGGGTTTCCATCAGCGTCGAGAACAGGATTGCCCTCGTCGTCGACCAATTCGCGCTCTTCGGTGAGAGCTTCGCGGGTTACGACTGCGCCGGTGGGCTCGGCAGTGTCGGTACCGGCATCAGTGTCGGTCGAACCGTCATCCTGCGCGAGCGCCGGATTGAAAGCTGCCAGTGTCAGTGCGGTCGGCAATGCAACCAATGTCAGTTTTTTCATTTTTGCTACCCTCCATCGAGCCTTGGGGCGGCATCGCGCCGCCCCGCAAGCTGGTTCGGGCATCGGTCTTAATTCTGCTCCAATAGGCAAGGTTAGTGCGGCAAGCCGACAATATGGAGCGATGAGGGGACATGCCCCGCCGTCCGCCTGACGTAGTGGTTAAGATGGACTTACTGCCGGTCAGTCGAAGCCGACGAAGCGTGCAGCTTCGTCAACCGATCTCCGTGTGATCTTCACCGGGTTCGCCGGGAAGTCCTCGTCGGGCCAGCCCATCGCGACGGCCTTCATAATGACTTGGTCGTCTGGGATGCTCGCATGTTCGCGCACCACGGGCGACTGCATGATGCCCTGCGAATTGATCACGCAGCCAAGGCCGCGGCTCCATGCCGCGTTGACCAGCGCGGTGGTGACGGCGCCGCAATCGAAAGGCGTATCGTCGCTGCCCGACAGTTCCTTGTCGTAAGTGATGATCACGCAGACGGGCGCATCGAACTGACGGAAGCCGCGCAGCACCCAGTCCTGCCGCTTTTCCTTGTCGTCGCGTTCGATTCCCATGGCCTCGAACAGCTGGATGGCGCAGCCGATCTGGCGTTCGCGGTGAACGCCTGCAAAGGGCTCTCCACGGCGGAATTCCCGGCTGTCGGGCTCGCCTGCAAGGATGCGCTCGGTATTGCCCTTGCGGATCCGGTCGAGCGGTTCGCCGGTGATCACGTGGAAGTGGTAGGGCTGCGTGTTCATCGAGGAAGGCGAGCGCATGGCGAGCGTCAGCACTTCCTCGATAAGTTCGCGCGGGACAGGCTTGTCCAGATATCCGCGAATGCTGCGGCGGCCTAATACGACCTCGTCAAAGGAAGGGCTCGTGTCCTTGCTCATGATCTCTCCTGCATCTTGGACCTAGCCATAATGCGCCTGACGGGGAGGGCAAGAAACATGCCTGCAAAGGGTGAAAACCTTGCCCTAATGCGATTGCGAATTAGTCGCATAAATGTATGGTGCGCTTTGGGAGGCTGGTTTTGAGAGGAGGCATTGATGCCATCGAAGATTCTGGTCGGTACGGACTTTCGCGCGCAGGCTGATCGCGCGATCGATCGCGCGATCCAACTGGGAAAGCAATTTAACGCAAAGGTCATCGTGGCGCATGCGGTGGAGCCCGACTTCGGGCAGGAAGTCGACTTCGCCGCCATCGAGGCAAGAATGCGCAGCGTGTTGCCGAGTGAGAACGCCGACGTCGCCCTTGAGGTGCCCGAGGGGCCGGCGCACAAGGCGATAGCCGATCTTGCCATCGAATATGGCGCGGACCTACTCGTGATGGGGGTCGCGCGGCACAAGTCGTTCAGCGACTTCGTTCTGGGCACGATAACAGACCGCCTGCTGCGTCAGTCCAAGATTCCCGTCCTTGTGGTCAAGGCGCGCCCGCAGCGGCCCTATAGCCAGCTAGTATGTGCGACCGATTTCCACGCGCCTTCGCGCGATGCGGCAATCCATGCGGCCGGGATGTTCCCCGAGCTCCCGCTCGCTCTCGTCCACGCCTATCATGTGCCCTTCGAGGGATGGCAGAAGGCCGAATACCTCAAGGAACAGGTCCGCGATGCCGAGAAAGGTGTCTTCGACGATTTCCTGCAGGAGTTTCCAGAACACCTGCATGGTCGCCTGGAGCAGCGGCTTGTCTACGGTTCGCCGCGGCGCGCCATCTGTAAAGTCGCGCAGGATATCTCCGCAGATCTTGTCGTTCTGGGCACCCACGGCGAAAGCGGCTTTCGCCATGCGACCATCGGCAGCACGGCGAACGAGCTTTTGCAATCGCTCCCTATGGATACGCTAGTGATCAGAAAATAATCCGGCAGCGCCAGATCAGGCTTCGAGCGAGGCGTACTCTCCCTTGAGGTAGGCATCGCGGAGTTCGAATTTCTGGACCTTGCCGGAACCCGTCATCGGGTATTCCGTCACGTGCACCCAGACAGCGGGTGTCTTCTGCGCTGCAAGATGCTCGCGGCAATGCGCCTTGAGTGCCTGCGGGTCGAAGGGTGAGTTGTCGGGCGTACGGATGAAGGCAGCGACGATCTCGCCCCATTTCTCGTCAGGCAGGCCGACCACGGCGACCTGCGCCACATCGGGGTGCTCGAGCAGGACGTTCTCGATCTCGACGGGAAACAGGTTCTCACCCCCGCGGATGATCATCTCCTTCACCCGCCCGGTGGTGGTGACGAAACCCTGCGCATCCATCTTTCCGAGATCGCCCGTGTGCATCCAGCTCTCGGCATCGATTGCCTCGGAGGTGGCTTCGGGATTGTCGTTGTACCCGGCCATCACGCTGTAGCCGCGCGCGCAGATCTCGCCGACCGTATCGAGCGGAACCACCTTGTTTGTCTGCGGATCGCGGATCGACACGTCGAGCTGGGCAAAGGGCTGTCCGATCGTCTCGGTCTGCTTGTCCATCGGATCGTCGTCGCGGGTTCCGGTGAGCAATGGCGAGGTCTCGGTCATGCCGTAGCCATTGGTGAACTTGCAGCCGAAGCGTTGCTTGATGCGGCGGATGAGCTCGGGTGAAACCATCGAGCCACCGGCACCTATCACATCGACCGAGGTCAGGTCGCGCGGATTGGCGTCGTCGACCTCGAGCATCATCATGTACATCGTCGGTACGCCGATGATCGATGTGATCTTTTCCGATTCAACGAGCATGTTGGCGAGGTTCGGGTCGAACAGTGGCGGCAGGACGATATGCGTGCCCGACTGGCAGGCGCCGAGCACCGAGACAGCGCAGCCCGTCGTGTGGAACAACGGCGCCACCAGCAGCAGCTTGCCGCTGCCTTCGATGCCGAGCCGCTCGAACGAATGCCGCGCATTGTTGGTGAGGCCGTAGTGATGGAGAAGAACGCCCTTCGGGAAGCCTGTGCTGCCCGAAGTGTACTGGATCTGCGCGATGTCGTTTGGAGCGATGTCGGGCCGGCTCGCATCGAGCGATCCCTTGGCGAAGAGCGCATCACGGTCTGCCATATCGACCAGCTCACGCAAGACGTCATTCTCATCTTGGATTGCGCGAGCAATGTCGCCCATCGGATTGCCGCGGAAGCTCTCGACGATGAACAGGCCGACTGCGGAGGACTGCTCGATCACATAGGCGAGCTCGCGCTTCTGGTAGCCGGGATTGGCAGTAACGAGGACAAGACCCGCGATCCCGAACGCGTATTCGCACAGGATCCACTCGGGGATATTGGGCGCCCAAATGACGATCCTTTCGCCGGGGCGGTAACGGGTCAGGAGTGCGTCTGCGAGGCTCTCGGCCTCGGCAAGCAACTCGGTGAAGGTCCACTTCCGGCCCGGTTTTCCATCGATGCCGAACTCTTCGAGCGCCACGGTGTCCGGCCATTTGGCTGCAGCATCGCGCAGCGCTGAGGCCACCGTGCTGTCGCGCAGTTCGAGGTCGGTCTGGCGGGGGAAATAGCTTTCGGTCAGCGAAACGTCGTACATCGGGCAGCTCTCCATCCTGCCCGGTTCGCTGTTTTCTAGATTTCGCCGGGCTGTCGCCCCTTTAAGCGCGTCAGGCGGCTTCGCGCAATTCCAGGTCCATGCGGTCCCAGATTTCGACCAGCGCATCGACGAGCCCGTCCATCATTCCCTCGGTGTGAGCGGGGCCGGGCGTGAAGCGCAGGCGTTCGGTACCGCGCGGCACGGTCGGAAAGTTGATCGGCTGCACGTAGACGCCGTATTCGGCAAGCAGGATGTCGCTGATCTTCTTGGCGCGGACCGGGTCGCCCACCATGAGCGGGACGATGTGCGTGGTGCTGTCCATCACAGGCAGCTTTGCCGCGCGCATCTTCTCCTTGAGCATGGCTGCTGCAGCCTGCTGCGCATCGCGCTCCTCCGAGCTTTCCTTGAGGTGCTTGACTGCGGCGAGAACGCCGGCGACCAGCACAGGGCTGAGCGAGGTCGTGAAGATGAAGCCCGGGGCATAGCTGCGGATGCAGTCGATCACGCGTTTGTCGGCCGCAATATAGCCGCCCATCACGCCGAATGCCTTGCCCAGTGTGCCCTCGATGATGTCGATGCGGTGCGCGGCCTCGTCACGTTCCGAGATGCCGCCGCCGTGGTCGCCATACATGCCGACCGCGTGGACTTCGTCGATATAAGTGAGCGCGTTGTACTTTTCGGCCAAATCGCAGATCGCGTGGATCGGTGCGACGTCGCCGTCCATCGAATAAACGCTTTCGAAGGCGATGACCTTGGGCGTTGCTTCGTCCTCGGCAGCCAGCAGCTGTTCGAGGTGCTCGAGATCGTTGTGGCGGAAGACGCGCTTCTCGCAGCCCGAGTTGCGGATGCCGGCGATCATGCTTGCGTGGTTCAGTTCATCCGAAAAAATCACGCAGCCCGGCAGCAGCTTGGCGAGCGTCGAAAGCGTCGCGTCGTTCGAGACGTAGCCGCTGGTGAAGAGCAGGGCTGCGTCCTTGCCGTGGAGATCGGCAAGCTCGCGCTCGAGCTCGACATGGAGGTGGGTGTTGCCACCGATGTTGCGCGTGCCGCCCGAGCCTGCGCCGACATCGTGCAGCGCGTTTTCCATCGCCTCGATCACCTTGGGGTGCTGGCCCATGGCGAGGTAATCGTTCGAGCACCAGACGGTGATCGGCTTCGGGCCGTTGTGACCGTGAAAACACCGCGCATTGGGGAAGGCCCCCTTGTTGCGCATGATGTCGATGAACACCCGGTAGCGGCCTTCTGCATGAAGGCGTCCGATCGCTTCGTCGAAAATCTGGTCGTAATTCACGCGGGGCAACCCGTCTCAGCGCCGTCCAAGATCGGCCATTTATGAGGGTGCACATAGTGAAGACACCCGAAATTTGCCACAGCGATCTTTGCGAATGACTCGCAGGTTTTCAGAAGCGCTTGAGCGTGGAAATGCCGTGTTGTTCGAACGCCGGGGCGAGGCGCTTGAAATCTTCGAGCTCACCGGTCGTGACAGCGAGGCTCTTGCTCCAGAAGCTGAATTTCTGGTCCTTCACCAGATGCTGGATCCGCCTTGCGATTCCCTCGGCTCCGTGGACGAAGGTTACGTCCTTGCCGAAAGCTTCGCGCAGCTCGGGCTCGAGCAGCGGGAAGTGGGTGCAGGCCAGCACCACCGTGTCGAGATCCTCGCCGCCCGCCTGCAGCACCAGCCCCGAGGCGGCACTGGCGACCTCGTCTATGCTGACGGCCTCGCCGCGCAGTTTCTTTTCGCCGAGCGCCACGAGGCGGTTGGCTCCATACCGCAGCAACTTCTTTCCCTCGGCGAACTGCTCCTGCAGGTCGTCGACATACTTCTGGCGCACGGTCGCCTCTGTACCGAGTAGTCCGATCGTACCGGTCCTGGTGATAGAAGCGGCCGGCTTGATCGCGGGCACGGTGCCGACGATCGGCGTCTCCAGCACCTCGCGCACCATGCCGAGCGCGATCGTGCTCGCCGTGTTGCAGGCGATGCAGATGAGCCGCGGCTCGTAGCGTTCGGCCATGCGCCCGAGCAGACCTGCGACGCGCGCCGCGACTTCCGCCTCGCTTTTCCCGCCATAGGGCAGGCCGGCCATGTCGGCGGCGTAGATCACCGGCGCCTTGGGCATCAGCTTGCGCAGTTCGGAGAGCACCGTCAGTCCGCCGACACCGGAATCGAACAGCAGTATCGGGGATTTCGAGTTCAAATCGGACCTTCCGGTTGCGGCAGCCTTGTGTGGAGGCGGTTCTTCCCATTAAGTGCCTCGCTAGACAAGAAGGTTCGGCTTTCTCAAGCCTTGCCACGACGCTTTGGGGATCGGCGCAATGGATTTTGGAACGGATTTCACCATCAACGTGCTGTGGGCGGCGCTGCTAGGCTATGCCTTCGGCTCGATCCCCTTCGGCCTGATCCTGGCCAAGCTCGCGGGTAAGGGTGACATCCGCCAGCAGGGCAGCGGCAATATCGGCGCGACCAATGTGCTCCGCACCGGCAGCAAGGGGCTCGCTGCGGCAACGCTGCTGCTCGATCTCGCCAAGGGGCTGGTGCCGGTGCTGATCGCATGGAACTTATTTTGGCAGGAAGTGGGCTGGACCGCGCTGTTCGCCGTGATCGGCCACTGCTTCCCGGTCTGGCTCGGCTTCAAGGGTGGCAAGGGCGTTGCTACCAATGCCGGCGTCGCCTTCGGTCTCGCTTGGCCGCTAGGTGCGGTTTACGCAGTGGTCTGGCTGGGCATGCTGGCGATTACCCGGATCAGTTCGCTCGCCGGGATGAGCGCCGTGGTCGCAACAGCGCTCGCCGCAGCCTATTTCCAGTGGTGGACGCTGGTGAAGGTGCTTTCCCTGATCGCTGTCCTCGTGATCTGGCTTCACCGCGAGAATATCAAGCGCCTCGCCGCGGGCACCGAACCGAAGGTCGGTTCGAAGGGGTGAACGAAGCTTCACATCCAAGGGTCGCACCGCTGTCACAAGACGAGGCCTTCGCCCGCATCCGCCTGCTGCGCTCGCCCAATATCGGGCCGGTGAGCTACGCGATGCTGCTGGCGCGCTACGGCACGGCGGCAGAGGCGCTAGAGGCGCTGCCCGAACTGGGGAAAGGCGGGAAACGGCAATACCGCGCCGCTCCTTTCGACAAGATCGAGCGCGATGTCGACTGTGTCCGCAAGGCGGGCGCGAAATACCTGTTTCATGACCAGCCCGATTATCCGCGCCTGCTGGGCGAGATCGACGGTGCGCCGCCGATCGTCACCTATCGAGGCGACCTCTCGCTCGCGTCGAAACCCTGTGTCGCCATGGTAGGCGCGCGCAATGCCAGCGCGGCAGCAGTCAAGCTGGCGCGCGATTTCGGTCAGGGGCTGGCGGAAGCGGGCTTTACCGTCGTCTCGGGCCTTGCGCGCGGGATCGACGGCGCGGCGCATGAAGGCGCGATGCCTAGCACTATCGGTGTGATCGCAAGCGGCATCGACATCGCCTACCCGCCACAGCACACCGAACTGCAAGAGCGGATCGCGACCGAAGGCCTGCTGATCGCCGAGCAGCCCCCCGGCACCGAACCGCGTGGCAGCCACTTCCCAAGCCGCAATCGTATCATCGCGGGTCTGGCGAGCGGCACGCTGGTTGTGGAAGCGGCGGTCAAGTCCGGCAGCCTCATCACCGCACGGCTGGCAGGCGAGGCAGGGCGCGAGGTCATGGCGATCCCCGGCAGCCCGCTCGAAGCGCGCAGTCACGGCTGCAACCACCTTATCCGCGAAGGCGCGGTTCTGGTGCAGTCCCCCGAAGACGTGGTGGAACTGCTGACCGGCTTCGATGGCCAGCCCCACAGCACCTTCCGCGAAGAGGGTGCAATGTTCGATTGCTTGCCGGAGGAACTCGCAGATGCTGAGCCTGCGGAAATTGGGGACCTGCTTACCACTGCCCCCGTCGCAGTGGACGAATTGGTTCGCCAATCGGGCGATAGTCCCCCCGCTGTGCAACTCGCGTTGCTGGAGCTGGAGATCGCCGGGCGACTGGAACGGCATGCAGGTGGACGGGTTTCGCTAATCGCTTGACACCAGTGAATCCCTAGCACCACTCTCGCGTGGGCGCATTGTTTGTCGGGGAGATCAACCATGAAGCCGTTTCTTGCAGCTGTTCTAGCAGGACTGGTCATTGCAGGTTGCAGAGCTGAGCAAGGCTCGGTTGAGGCATCCGACGGGCAAGAGCAGTCGTGGACCATCGCTCAAGCCACGATCTTCCCGGCCGATAGAGGACTTCAGCGCGCCGAAGATGGAGTTCAGCTCGATGACGGAACCTTGATCGTGGCCGACCAGCGGCACGGTCTGGTGAAGATTGCTTCCGACGGCACCTTCGAACCTTTCGGAAACTTCGCGGCGGTTGGCTTTGGACAAGAGCCGGCAGGTGTCGGTCCCGGTCCTAATGGTGTTCATTTGGAGCCTGACGGCAAGCACGTTGTTGTCGCGGATGTCTTCACCGGACGCATCTATCGAACCAATATCGAAGCTGGCACAACCGAGTTGGTCTACGCGCATCCGTTCGGGGTCAACACGGCGATAACCGACAGCACCGGAGCAGTCTGGTTTACCCAATCGACCGAGAACCAAGGCGAAGAGCGCCTGTTTGTGGCGGTCGACAAAGCGATGAGCGATGGTGCTGTCTACAGGTTGTCAGCGGCCGAGGATGGCCTACTGGCGAGCGAGCCGGAACTGGTTGTGGATGGGCTCAACTTTGCCAATGGCTTCTATCTCGATGAGGCCAACGGGAGGTTCTACCTCTCCGAGACCATGGCGAACCGGGTTCTCGCGTTCACATTGGACGTTGCAGGAGGGACTCTGAGCGATCGCAAGGTGCTTGCCGAAGTGCCATCGCCTGACAATATGCGTCTTGCTCCTGATGGTTCGCTCTGGGTGGCTTCTCCTGCTTCAAACCAGGTGATCGCAGTTGACACCGATACCGGCACAACTCGCGTGGTGTTCGATGCGCAAACCGCGGCTGGCGCTAAATCAGTGCAGGAGTGGCTTCGCCGAAGTGCAGCTGGGGAGAGCGCGGCGGATCTGCTCAATCCCGAAGTGCATGGCGAAATGCCAGGGCTGCTCACAGGGATAATCATCGGGCGCGAGGATCAACCTTTCTATGTCTCCAATCTGGGCGCTGCGCTTGTGAAAGTGGAGCGATAGGAATTGAAGCGAATTGCCCGCTTGACGCCCCCAGAGCCCGAACCCCATTTTCGCGCGTACATACACGTACACACGTAAGGGACCGCTTTTACCCCCATGCAACTGGTTATTGTTGAATCGCCCGCGAAGGCGAAGACCATCGAGAAATACCTCGGCAAGGACTTCAAGGTTCTCGCCAGCTATGGCCATGTCCGCGACCTGCCGCCCAAGGATGGCAGCGTGCGCCCGGACGAGGATTTCGCGATGGATTGGGAGCTCTATCGCGACAAGCAGAAGCGCTTCAAGGAGATCAGCGACGCGGCGAAGAAAGCCGACCGGCTGGTCCTCGCGACTGACCCTGACCGCGAAGGCGAGGCAATCAGCTGGCATGTCCGCGAACTGCTCGCCAAGCGCAAGGCGCTGCCCGAGAAGGTTGATCGCGTGACTTTCAACGCAATCACCAAGGCGGCAGTGACAGAGGCGATGAAGTCGCCGCGAGAGCTAGATCAGCCGCTGATCGACGCCTATCTCGCCCGCCGCGCACTCGATTATCTCTATGGCTTCACGCTCTCGCCGGTGCTGTGGCGCCGCCTGCCGGGTGCGAAGAGTGCAGGCCGCGTGCAATCGGTCGCGCTGCGCCTGATCGTCGACCGCGAAATCGAGATCGAGCACTTCAAGGCGGACGAATACTGGTCAGTCCTCGCCAAGCTCGAGCAGGACGGAACCGAGTTCGACGCACGACTGGTCAAGTTCGACGGTAAGAAGCTGCAGAAGCTGACGCTGGGCGACGAGGGCAGCGCCAAGGCCGCAAAGAAGGCGGTCGAGGATTCGCGCTTCACGGTCGAGGAAATCGAGACCAAGCCGCTCAAGCGCAGCCCCGCGCCGCCGTTCACCACGTCGACGCTGCAGCAGGAGGCCGCGCGCAAGCTCGGTTTCTCGGCCAGCCACACCATGCGGCTCGCGCAGTCGCTCTACGAGGCGGGTGCGATCACCTATATGCGTACCGACGGCGTGCAGATGGATGGCAGTGCAATCGATGCCTGCCGCAAGGCCATCGCCAATCGCTACGATGCCTACTACCTGCCCGACAAGCCGCGGTTCTACGCGACCAAGGCCAAGAACGCGCAGGAGGCCCACGAGGCGATCCGCCCGACCGACTTCACCCGCGACCGGGTGAGTTCGGGCGACGAGGGCAAGCTCTACGACCTCATCTTTAAGCGCGCGATGGCGAGCCAGATGGCCTCAGCCAACCTCGAGCGCACCACGATCACGCTGCGTGACGGCACCGGCAAGCACGAGCTGCGCGCGACCGGCCAGGTGGTGAAGTTCCCCGGCTATTTCGCCGTCTACCAGGAGGGCCGCGACGAGCCCTCGGAAGACGACGAGGACGGCCTGCTGCCGATCGTCAACAAGGGCGACAGCCCGCTCAAGAAGGCCGTCGAGGCGAACCAGCACTTCACCCAGCCGCCGCCGCGTTTCAGCGAAGCGAGCCTTGTGAAGAAGCTCGAAGAACTCGGCATCGGTCGCCCGTCGACCTATGCCTCGACGCTCCAGACGCTGCGCGATCGCAATTACGTCCGGATGGAGAAAAACCGTTTCTTTGCAGAGGAATCGGGGCGTCTCCTTACGGCATTTCTAGAGCGCTTTTTCGAACGTTACGTGTCCTTCGACTTCACCGCCGGGATGGAGGATGAGCTCGATACGGTTTCGGACGGTCGCGAGGAGTGGAAGAAGCTGCTTGCCGACTTCTGGCGCGACTTCAAGCCGAAGACCGAAGAGATCATGGAGAAGAAGCCCTCGGAAGTGACCGAGGTCTTGGACGATTTCCTCGCCGATTATCTCTTCCCCGAACGCGCCGACGGCAAGGACCCGCGCCATTGTCCGCTGTGCGAAACCGAAGGCCGCGAAGGCGGCCGCCTCGCGCTGCGGGGTGGACGCTTCGGAGCATTCGTCGCCTGCGCCAACTATCCCGAATGCAAGTTCACTCGCCAGTTCGCCAAGCCGGGCAGCGACGGTGACGACGGCGCGAATGATGGCGTGATGGGCGAGGATCCGGAAACGGGCCTGCCGGTCGAGCGCAAGACTGGGCGCTTCGGCCCCTACATCCAGCTGGGCGAGGGCAAGGACGCCAAGCGCGCGAGCATCCCCAAGGACCTCGATGATTTCGACCTCGAATGGGCGCTGAAGCTGCTGAGCCTGCCGCGCATCGTCGGGGCGCATCCCGAGACCGGCAAGGAGATCGAGGCCGCCATCGGGCGCTATGGCCCCTACCTGCGCCATGACGGCAAGTACGGAAAGCTCCAGAACACCCGCGAAGTGTTTGAGGTCGGCATGAACCGTGCGGTCGACATCCTCGCGCAGGCCGCCAATCGCAAGGGCGGCGGACGCGGCAAGGCGGAACCGATCAAGACGCTGGGTGAACATCCGACCAGCGGCGGCGAGATGAAGGTCATGCCGGGCCGTTATGGTCCCTATGTCACCGACGGATCGACCAATGCCACGATCCCCAAGGACATGAAGCCCGAGGACGTGACCGAGGCGCAGGCCATCGAACTGATCGATGCGCGTGCTGCCAAGGGCCCCGCGAAGAAGAAGCGCAAGGCACCTGCCAAGAAGAAGGCTGCGCCGAAGAAAAAGGCAGCGGCCAAGAAGAAGGCCGACTGATGGGCAAGGAGCGCTTCGAACGGCACAAGCAACCCTGGACGGGCGAGGAGGCGGGCCAGCTCCGCACCCTCGCCGCCAAGGGTCAGGGCCTCAAGCAGATCGCCAAGGCCCTGAACCGCAGCGAGGAATCGACAAAGAGCTTCGCCAAGCAGAACAAGGTCAAGATCGCGAAAAAGCGTTAGTCCGCTAGTGCTTGGCGGGGCTCAGGTCGGAGTTTTGGCAGGCTATTGCGGTGAATACCGAACTGTGTCAGCTTCCGCCCGCATCCCGCAGGAGAAGCACATGCTCGAGGCACTCAAACACGGATTCTCAAACTACTTCAATTTCTCAGGAACGACCGGACGGAGACTATTCTGGCTCTGGGTCCTGAGCATATTCCTTATCGCATTCGTACTCGGGCTGATTGATGTTCTCGTCGTCGATCCGGCGCTTGGCGTTCCGGCGTCAGGGCCCGATGTCCAGAACCCGCTTGCCTGGTTGTTTTCGCTGTTTGTAATTATTCCCAATATCGCGATGGGCGTTCGGCGCCTGCGCGACGCAGGGTACAGCCCTTGGCTGATGCTGCTTGGTCTGATTCCCTTCGTGAACCTGATTCTGATCTATTTCTACGTCCAGCCGAGCGTAGAAATGGAGCGCGGCTGAGCTCAATCCGCGATCGCTTTTGATCCGGGATGGCGTGCCGTTCCTAAAGGCTCCAGAAACCCACCAACAGGCTCGCCGCGAGCGTAACCATGCTCGCTGCAAGGGCCAGGGCTGCGGGTCTTGCGCCGCGCTTGCCGTAGACAATCGTCACACCCAACTTGACGCACATGTTGGCAAGGATCGTGCCGGCGATCGCGAGGGCTGCCAGGTCGGGCGAAATCGTGCCGGGCTCCAGACCGCCTGCTGTCACGATGGCCGCATCGACATCCATGCTGCCCATCAGCAATAGGAGCACCGCGATGCCTTCCTCGCCAAAGCGAGTTTCGGCCCAGCGCGCCGCCACTGCAGCCACGGCAACGAAAATGACGAATGTGAGGGCGGGGAGCATGGCGATCGGATTTCCCGGCGGGGCTGGGCCCGTGCTCGAAGGCGCTTTGCGATAGAGCCAGTAGGCAACTCCGAAACCGACTACCAATGCCGGAGCGACGATGCCGACGAAATGGGGCAGCAGGCTCGTTGCGAGGATGGCGACGAGAATGATTACACGCAGGTACATCACCGCGCTCGCCAGCGCGATGCCGGCATTTTCCGCACCGCCACCGGCGCCCGCACCGATGCGCTGCGCGAAGGAGTGGGTGACCGCGGTCGAGCTGTAGGCGCCTCCGATCACGGCGGTGGCTATCGTCCCGCGACGCGCGCCGAACATGCGGTTTGCAGCGTAGCCGACGAAGCTGAAGCCGGTGACGATGATCACCACGAGCCATAGCGTGCGTGGCTCCCACGCGTCGTAGGGACCGAAGCGTCCCTCGGGCAGGAAGGGAAACACCGCGAGCGCGATGACCGCATAGCGTGCCAGCGCCTTGATATCGGCCTCGTCGAGCAGCCGGACCCAGCGGTGCACCTCGGTCCTGAGGGCGAGCAACGCGGTAACGATTGCGCCACCGGCGACTGCGATCGCCGGTTCTCCCAGCCCGGCAAGGAAACCGAGCGCGAGCGTCGTCATCGCGGCGACCGCAGAGGTCGCATCGGGCTTGCCGCTGTCGGAAATCGAGCGCGAATAGCCGATGGCGGCGATCGCGGCTGTCCCTGCCACGATGACGCCAGCAACGATGTTCTGGCCGGCTTGCGCGAGCAGTCCCGCAATGCCTGCGACGAGCGCGAACAGCGAAAATGTGCGAATGCCTGCCACCCGCGAGCCATCCTCGATCTCGCGCAGCTTCCAGCCGCGTTCGAGCCCGATCATCAGGCCGATTGCAAATGCTGCCCCCAGCTGTCCTGCCTGCGCCGTCCAGTCCATCAGCGCCAGCCTATCACCTCACCCAGTCGAGGCCCATTTCCTCGAACATTTCCTTGTCCTCGCTCCAGCGTTCGTCGGTCTTGACGTGAAGGAAGAGGTGGACTTTCTGGCCGAGAAGTTCGCTCAACTCCTCGCGCGCGGCTTGGCCGATGGCCTTGATCCGGCTGCCGCCCTTGCCAAGCACTATGGCGCGCTGGTTGTCGCGCATGACGACGATCTGCTGGTGGATTTCCACGCTGCCATCGGGGCGCTGGACGTATTTCTCGGGCCGCACCGCGCTGTCGTAGGGCAGTTCCTCGTGCAGCTGCTTGTATAGCTGCTCGCGGGTGATCTCCGCGGCGAGCAGGCGTTCGCTGGCGTCGGAGACCTGGTCTTCCGGGTACATCCACGGACCCTCGGGCATCATGGCGGCGAGGGCTTCCTTCATCTCGGGCACACCGTCGCCGGTCAGTGCGGAGACGAAATAGACCTCTGCGAAATCGACTGCGCCGGTCAGCTCCTGCGCGAGCGCGAGAAGCGGTTCCTTCTTCGCCTTGTCGACCTTGTTGAGGACGAGGATCTTGCGTTCGGGGCGGTCCTTGAGCGCCTCGATCAGTGGTTCCAGCTCGTGGCGGCGCTGCTTGATCGGGTCGACCATCAGCAGGACTGCATCGGCTGCCTCAGCGCCTTCCCACGCCGCGCTGACCATCGCGCGGTCGAGGCGCCGCTTGGGCGCGAAGATGCCGGGCGTGTCGACGAGGATCATCTGCGTGTCCTCATGCAGCGCAATGCCGAGCATTCGCGCACGCGTGGTCTGCGCCTTGGCGCTGGTGATGGCGACCTTCTGGCCCACCAGCTGGTTCACCAGCGTCGACTTGCCCGCATTGGGCGCGCCCAGAACGGCCACGAGGCCGCATTTGGTTTTCGGATCGCTCATCCGAACTTCTCCATGAATTCCTTGGCAGCGGCCTTTTCGGCCTCGCCCTTGCTACTGGCCGTTGCGGTCGCCTCTCCCACCTTGTGGACGCTGACGCGCACCGTGAATTGTGCCGCGTGATCGGGGCCGGAGCGGTCGATCACTTCGTATTCGGGCGGCTTGCGGCGGTTGCCTGCGGCCCATTCCTGAAGCGCGCTCTTGGGGTGCTTGCTTTCGCCAGCGCCGCTCTCCAGCGCAGGGCGCCAGAGGATCTGGATGAGCTTGCGCGAGGCCTTGAACCCGTTTTCGAGGAATTGCGCGCCGAGCAGCGCCTCCATCACGTCGCCGAGGATGTTGTCGCTGTTCCTGCCTCCGTCCGCGCGCGCCTGCTTCGAAATGCGCATGTGGTCGGACAGGCCGATCCCGCGCGCGATGCTCGCACACATTTCGCGACTGACGATCGCATTGAGGCGCTGGGCCAGCTTGCCTTCGGGTGCTTCGCTCTGCTCGTAGAGCCATTGCGCGATGGAAAGCCCTAGGACGCGGTCGCCGAGAAATTCGAGCCGTTCGTAATCGCGCTTCTCGCCGAGGCTGCCGTGTGTGAGCGCGGCGAGCCAGAGTTCGCCATCCTTCACCGTGAAGCCGGTCTCATCCAGCCAGGCGCGCGTGTCGTCTGACAGTGCACTCATATGTCGCTTCCGATCCGGTTCCAGCGAGCGGCCGTGAACCAGGTCCAGGGCAGCAGCCATTCGGCGCTGCCATCGGTCGACCACAGCACCATGCTGGCGCGCGCGACGAGGAGGTCGGCATCGACCAGGCCGACACCGCCACCCGCGGTCGCAGGGAAGCGGCTGTCGAGCGAGTTGTCGCGGTTGTCGCCCATCACGAACAGCTGCCCCTTGGGCACGATGAAGGTGTCGAAACTGTCGCGGGGGCGCGGCCCGAAGTCGAGCGTCATGTAGCTCTTGCCCGAAGGCAGGGTCTCGCGGAACTGGCGGTAGCGACAGGTGGTCTCTTCGACCACAATCCCTCCATCGGGACGGCACTGCGTATTCACACTCATCGGAATGTCGGCAAATCCGGCCTGTTCGCGTTGCACCGGCTCGCCGTTGATGACGAGGGTGCCGTTCTGCATCGCGATCGTGTCACCCGGCAGAGCGATGGCGCGTTTGACGTAGTCGGTGCCGTCGACCGGATGCTTGAAGATCACCACGTCGCCGCGCTCGGGAAGGTCGGCAAACACGCGGCCCGGGATGAGCGGAGCCTCGAACGGCAGCGACAGCTTGGAATAACCGTAGGGCCACTTCGCTGCGACGAGATAGTCGCCATTGCGCAGCACCGGCAGCATGCTTTCGCTGGGAATGGTGAAGGGCGAAAAGATAAAGCTGCGGAAGATCAGCACTGCGAGCACGAGCTTCAGCAGGAACTTGGTGAAATCGCCCCAGCTTTCCTCTTCGTGGTCGGCTTTTGTGGCGTCTGCGACCGCGTCGGGATCCGCATCGGCGTCGGGTTGTGTCAGGCGGGGGTTCTCATTCATCGCCGAAGTCCCTAGTCGGCAATCGAACCCCGCGAAAGGATTTTTGCCCGCCATGACCAAAGCCGCCGCCGATATCTGGAGCGAACTCGCCAACCTTCCGCAGCCCACGCTCCTCGAACTGTTCAGCACTGAGCGCGATGGAGGCGAGGGCAGGGACGAGCCGGGCGGAGATGATCGCGTGGCGATGCTGTCAGGCCGGATCGATCTGGCAGGCGATGCAGCGGGCGATCCCATGGCGCCGGGCGGTATCCTGTTCGACTGGTCGAAAACGCATCTCGACCGTGCAGTGCTGGCGAAGTTTACCGAACTGGCCGAGGCCATGGACTTCACCGAAATGCGCCGCAAGCTCTTCGCCGGCGAGGTCGTCAACCCGACCGAGGGCAGGGCAGCCGATCATGGGACGCTGCGCGGCGTGGGTGACGAGGCGAAGGTCGAGGAAGCGGCTGCGCTGATCGACCGCATGGGCATGCTCGTCGAAGCGATCCACCAAGGCGCATTGGGGGAGGTTGACCACCTCATCCATATCGGCATCGGCGGCAGCGCGCTGGGTCCGGCGCTCGGCGTCGACGCGCTCAGCCGCGACTTTTCGCGCTGCGACGTCCATGTCGTCTCGAACATCGACGGCGTGGCTCTGGAGGCGGCGTTCGCGAAGTGCGATCCGGCCAAGACGCTGATCGCCGTCGCCAGCAAGACCTTCACCACCATTGAGACGATGACCAATGCCGAGAGCGCGCTCAAATGGCTGCGCGACAATGGCGTGTCCGACCCGAGCGGCCGCGTCGTGGCGCTGACCGCCAATCCCGAAGGCGCGGTGGAGTGGGGCGTCGACGAGACCCGCATCCTGCCCTTCCAGGAGAGCGTAGGCGGGCGCTACTCGATCTGGTCCTCGATCGGTTTTCCCGTCGCAATGGCCGTGGGGATGGACGATTTCCGCGAGATGCTCGCCGGTGCGGCCGAGGTCGACAAGCATTTTCGCGACACCGAGGTGGCGGACAATCTCGTCCTGCGCGCCGCCTTCGCCGATCTCTATTACACCCGCGTGCGCGGTTGCCAGACCCGGGCGGTCTTCGTCTACGACGAGCGGCTGGGCCTGTTCCCCGACTACCTCCAGCAGCTCGAGATGGAGAGCAACGGCAAGCGCGTCACTGCCGATATGCAGCCCGTCGACGGCCCGACCGCGCCGATAACCTGGGGCGGGGTGGGCACCGATGCGCAGCACGCGGTGTTCCAGTTGCTCCATCAAGGCACGCACCTGATCCCGGTCGACTTCATCGCCAGCATCGCGCCGGGCGACGAACTGGACCCCGCGCACCACCGGATCCTGCTGATGAATTGCTTTGCACAGGGCGCGGCGCTGATGGTGGGCAAGAAGGGCAAGGACCCCGCGCGCAATTACCCCGGCAACCGACCCTCGGCGACGATCCTCGCCGATGATCTCGATGCAGCAACGCTAGGCGCGCTGATCGCGTTCCACGAACATCGCACCTTCGCCAGCGCCGTACTGATGGGCATCAACCCGTTCGACCAGTTCGGCGTCGAACTCGGCAAGCAGATGGCCAAGGCGATCGAGCAGGGCGGTGAGGAATTCGACGCCAGCACCGAGGGCCTTCTCAAGGCAGCCGGTCTCGACCAGTGATCACCACGATCCTGCTCCTGCTGCTCGGCTTCGCCCTGCTGATGGGCGGCGGCGAGCTGCTTGTGCGAGGCGCCTCTCGCCTTGCGGAGCGGCTCGGCCTTTCCCCGATGCTCGTGGGCCTTGTGATTGTTGGCCTCGGGACCTCGACGCCTGAGCTTGCTGCCAGCGTGCAGGCCTCGCTCGCAGGATCGCCGGGCATTGCGCTCGGCAATATCGTCGGCTCCAACCTCGCCAATACCCTGCTCATCCTCGGCGCCGCGGCCCTGATCGCACCGATAGCCGTGAAAGGCAGCGTTGTTTGGCGCGACGGCATGGTGGGCCTGCTAGGCGTTGCGCTGCTGCTTATCGCCGGGCAAACGCTGGGTCTCGATCGTGTGGTCGGCACCGGCTTCCTAGCGATCCTCATCGCCTATCTCGCCTTTGCCTATCACCAGGAGCGCACCGGCCAGCCCGTCCAGGCTGCCAGCCAGCGCACCACCGCGGTCGAACACACGGATCCCGGCCTGCATCCCGACGAGCCTGTGCCGGGCGATAGCGTGTGGAAAGCGGTCTTCCTCTTTCTCGTCGGGACCGGCCTGATCGTGGCGGGCGGCACCGTGTTGGTCGATGCCGCGATCGAGATCGCCGCGAGCCTCGGGGTGTCCGACACGGTGATCGGCCTTACCGTGGTTGCCGCAGGTACCTCCGCCCCCGAACTCGCGACCACGATCGTGGCCGCTTTCCGCAAGGAGAGCGACATTGCGCTCGGCAATGTGCTCGGCTCGAACATCTACAACATCTTCTTCATCGGCGGCGTCACCGGCCTCGTTGCGCCCGGCCCGATCCCCGACAGTATCCTCACCATCGACCTGTGGGTGCTGTTCGGAGCTGCGCTCGCTGCAATCGTTTTTTCGTGGACCGGGGGACGGCTCGGACGGCGTGAGGGCGGCCTCTTGCTTCTCGCTTACATTGCCTTCCTCGTGATCACGGTGCGGGGCGTCTGAGACGAAGAACTCGCCTCAAAGTGACGGCAGCGCCCGCGCGTGGTAAGCTGCTGGAATGAAAGCATGGTTCGCCCGTCGCTATCTCGATCTGCTGGGATCGATCTACATCTATAACGAACACCGCGGTTACACGGCGCTCGACCGCGTGCTCGAGGCGGTAAAGGCGAAGCATCCCGAGGCCACCGAACTGATCGCCGCGGTCGAAAAGCACCGAGCCGACGAACGCAAGCATTACACTATGTTCAAGCGCTGGTTCCAGCTACGAGGGGAAATGCCCATCGCGCTCGACCGCACTTTCGGCCACATCGACCGCTTCATCGAGATCACTTTTGGTAGCACCATCGACAGCCTCGATACCGATGCGATCATTGCCAGCGACGACCTGTTCGAGCGCCTGTGCAGGGTGATTTCGCTGACCGAGAAGCGCGGGCTGAAGCAGGTCGAGATCCTGCTCGATCACCCCATCGTCAAGCAGGACAAGGCGCTGCACAAGATCTTCCAGGTCGTCCATGTCGACGAGCCCGATCATTTCCTGCCATATGACAAGTGGCTTGCCGAGAATGCACGGCGCATGCCCAATGCGTGGGAGCGCTGGATCGACCGGATGATCCATTCCGAGCTGCTCTTCATCAAGCTTCCGCTGCTGTTCCTCTGGTTCGGTGCGCCCCGGCGGACCGAGTGGCGCGATGCGGGAGAGGCTAATCCCAAGCCCGCTGCGCGTTCGGTAGCGGCCGCCTGACGGACCACATCACCGCATGCTGAAGCGATTTTTCAAACGCCGAGTGGGCTGGATGCTCGTCCGCAATACGGTCGTCAGCACGGGCGTCTTCCTGCTTGGGCTGGTTGTCCTGTGGGGCATGGTCGAGCAGGCAGCGGTCGATCCCGTGGTTGCCACTGCGCTCAGCTTCATTCTGTCGAACAGCATCCACTACGTCCTTGGGCGGACCTGGATTTTCGCCGGCACCGACAGGACGGTCGCGAGCGGCTATGCGCTGTTTCTCGCAAACGCCATGGTCGGACTCGCTGTTACGGTCAGCCTGTTCTGGTTGCTGACCACCTTCACGCCCCTGCATTACCTCGTCGCGAGGGTCGTCGTATCGGTCTTCGCCGGCCTCGCGATGTTCGCGCTGAATGCGACGATCAACTTCCGGCAGGTTTGACAAGCAGGGGGTCTGCATTGACTTTTTGCACTGCAGCATCCAAATGGCCGCCATCGAGGCGCGCTAGCCAGCGTGAAGCGGCGATGACGATACATCCATCGCCCCGGCCGCGCCTCGGTCCAGTTTTTCCAAGGACTTCCCTTTTCACGCGGGTCGTTTGACACCCGCGCCGCGCGACCAATCCGTCTGCGCGCCGCAAGCATATTGCGAGTATACATGACACAATTCACCGACCTCGGGCTGTCGCAGCCCGTGCTCCAGGCCCTCGACATGAAGGGCTACAACGAGCCGACGCCGATCCAGGCGCAGGCCATTCCGCGCGTGCTCGAGGGCCGCGACCTGCTCGGCATCGCGCAGACCGGCACCGGCAAGACCGCGGCCTTCATGCTGCCCAGCATCGACCGCCTGCGTGATGCCGACAAGCAGACGCCGTTCAAGTCCTGCCGCATGCTGGTGCTCGCACCGACGCGTGAACTCGCTGGCCAGATTGCCGAGAGTGCAAAGGACTACGGCGCGCTCGCGGGCCTCAAGGTCCACTCGATCGTAGGCGGTACTTCGGTCAACAAGGACCGGAACAAGCTGCACCGCGGCACCGACATCCTCGTCGCGACGCCGGGCCGTCTGCTCGACCTGATCGACCAGAAGGCCTTCCGCCTCGACGGCGTGGAAATCCTCGTCCTCGACGAGGCCGACCAGATGCTCGACCTCGGCTTCATCCACGCACTGCGCCGCATCAGCGAGCTGGTGCCGGACGATCGCCAGACGCTCTTTTTCAGTGCCACCATGCCCAAGCAGATCCAGGAACTGGTCGGAAAGTACTGCCACAACCCGGTAAAGGTCAGCGTGACGCCCGAAAGCACGACGGCCGAACGCATCGACCAGTATCTCTTCATGGTCCAGCAGGACGAGAAGCAGACGCTGCTGGAGATGATCCTGTCCGAGCGCCACAAGGTGCCCGGCGAGTTCGAACGCGTCCTGATCTTCGCCCGTACCAAGCACGGCTGCGACCGCGTGGTGAAGAAGCTCGGCCAGAAGGGAATTCCAGCGAACGCCATCCACGGCAACAAGAGCCAGCCGCAGCGCCAGCGTGCGCTCGACGAATTCAAGCGCGCCAAGACGCCGATCCTGATTGCGACCGACGTGGCGGCGCGCGGAATCGACATTCCGGGTGTCAGCCACGTGATCAACTACGAGCTGCCCAACGTGCCCGAACAATACGTCCACCGCATCGGCCGCACCGCGCGTGCCGGCAAGGACGGAATCGCGATTGCTTTCTGCGCCGAGGACGAGAGGGATTACCTCAAGGATATCCGCAAGAAGACCGACGCGGAATTCGAGCGCCTGCCGCTGCCTGACAACTTCCGTGCCGTGGTCGAAGGCGTAGGCCCGACCAAGCGCGAGCAGAAGCCGCGCCTAGCGAAGCCCAAAGTGCGCCCCGCTGGCGGTGCGAGTAAACCGAAGCCCAAGCAGAAGCATCCTGCGCGCAAGGGCAAGCCTTCGGGCGCAGGGCAGGGCGGTCAGCCCGGCGGCAATCGTAACCGCAACCGTAACCGCAGCAGGCAGCGCAGCGGAAGGTAAGTCGGAACTTGCTTATCGGCTCACGGTTGGCGAGAGACACGCGCGAAAGCTGACAGGAGCGCCGAATGGCCGACCAATACGATTACGACCTCTTCACTATTGGTGCCGGCTCGGGCGGTGTGCGCGCAAGCCGCGTTGCCGCCGCTCATGGCGCAAAGGTAGCGATTGCGGAGGAATACCGGGTCGGCGGCACCTGCGTGATCCGCGGCTGCGTGCCCAAGAAGATGCTCGTCTACGGCGCCCATTTTGCCGAGGACATCGAGGATTGCCAGAAGTTCGGCTGGACCGTGGAGAAGGCGACCTTCGACTGGAAGACGCTGCGCGACAACGTGCTGTCCGACGTCGATCGCTTGAACGGTCTCTACACGCAGACGCTGGAGAACCACGAGGTCGAGATTTTCGAAGAGCGCGCCGAAATTACCGGCGAGCACGAGATCACGCTCGCCAGCGGGAAGAAGGTCACAGCAAAATACATCCTGATCGCCACCGGCGCCCGTCCGCGCATGCCCGAATGCGAGGGGGCAGAGCACGCGATCAGCTCGAACGAGGCCTTCCATCTCGACGAGGTGCCGAAGAAGATCATCATCGCGGGCGGTGGCTATATCGCCAACGAGTTCGCCGGTATTTTCAACGAGTTCGGATCAAAGGTCTGCATCGTAAATCGCGGCGATACGCTGCTGCGCAGCTATGACGAAAGCCTCCGGGATCGCTTGCTGCAGATATCGATCATGAAAGGCATCGATTTTAAGTTCAACACGAAGTTCGAATACATCAAGCCGTGCGACGAGGGCGGCTACTTCGTGAAGCTGACCGATTGCGATGAAGAACGCGTCGATTGCGTCATGTTCGCTGTTGGCCGCGTGCCCAATACCGAAGGACTGGGCCTAGAGAATGCGGGCGTAGAGCTGGGCGAGGATGGCGAGGTGAAGGTCGACCGCTTCAGCAAGACCAGTGTCGACCACATCTATGCCGTCGGCGATGTGACCGACCGCGTGCAGCTCACCCCGGTCGCGATCCGCGAGGGTCAGGCCTTTGCCGATATGGTCTTCGGCGGAAGTGAGCCGGTCGCGGTCGACTACGGCTGCATCCCAAGTGCGGTCTTCAGCCATCCGCCGATCGCGGCAGTCGGCATGACCGAGGGCGAGGCCCGCAACAAGCTCGGCAGTGTGAAAGTCTACCAGTCGGACTTCCGCGCCATGAAGAACGTGGTGGCAGGCCGCAACGAGCGCAGCCTCTACAAGATGGTGTGCGAGGGCGATAACGACCGCATCGTGGGCATTCACATGATCGGGCCTGAATCGCCCGAGATCATGCAGGCGGCTGCGGTGGCCGTAAAAGCCGGCCTCACCAAGGCCGATTTCGACGCCACCTGCGCCATCCACCCCACCATGGCCGAGGAACTCGTCCTCCTGCGCTGAGCCGCCAAGGCCAGTTGCCAGTTGAAACCTGTCACCCTAGCATCGCGCCAAAAAGGAGAGGCGCGATGACGGGTACGGTACTGGTAACGGGCGGCACGGGTTACATTGCAGGCGAACTGATCAGGCAACTGCTCGCCAGGGGCTGGACGGTCCACGCAACCGTGCGCAGCAAGGCTAAGAGCGAAGCCCTGCTGCGCAATCGTCTCGGCAATCCGCCTGAAGACACATTCAGGGTCTTCGAGGCAGAGCTCATGGACGACGCCGGTTGGGCCGAAGCCGTGGCTGGCTGCACCCATGTCGCGCATGTCGCCTCGCCCATCGCCGCATCGACGCCCAAGGACGAGAACGAGATGATCGTGCCGGCGCGCGAGGGCACGCTGCGCGCGCTGCGCTTTGCTAAGGACGCTGGTGTGAGGCGCTTCGTGCAGACCAGTTCGATGGCCGCGGTCGCCTACGGCAGGGCGGAAAAGGTCTATACGGTCGATGAAAGCGACTGGACCGACGTCAGCCACCCCGATGTCTATCCCTACGTCAAATCGAAGACGATTGCCGAGCGTGCCGCGCGCGACTGGGTGAAGGAAAACGGCGGGGACATGGAGTTTGTCTCGGTCAATCCCTCGATGGTGCTCGGCCCGGTAGAAGATCCGGACTTCTCGCCCTCTGTCGAGGCCGTGAAACAGGTGCTCGACGGCTCGATGCCGATGGCGCCCGACCTCGGCTTTGCGATCGTCGACACGCGCGATGTCGCCGATCTCCACGTTCGCTGCCTCGAGGAGCCCAACCTCGCGAACGAACGCTTCCTTGCCGCGGGCAGGTTCATGAAGATCATCGAGATCGCCGATGTGCTGCGCGAACGTCTGCCTGCGGAGCAGACACGCAAGGTGCCCAAGAAGATCATGCCGAACTGGATGGTCTCGGTCCTCAGTCTGTTCAATCCGGGGGTCCGTTCGATCAAAAGCGAGGTCGGCAAGACCCGCAATGTCGATGCGAGCCACGCCAAGCAGCGTCTCGGCTGGGAAACACGCCAAGAAGAGGAAAGCATCGTCGACTGCGCTAAGAGCCTGATCGATCACGGCGTGGTCAAGGTCTGACCGGTCCCGAAAGTGGACGGGAAGCGGCGGCGCATTGCCAGCCGCTCTCAGGCTCGCCAGAACGCTTGGCAACGAGATCGACGACGGGGACCGCAGTCATGAACATGCTGGCATCGCGCGGCCAATTGCGCGCAAGTTTCCTTCGCTGGGCACTTTTCCTGGTGCCGCTGTGCGTCCTGCTCGGTTTCCTTTCCGGCATGGTCGGGCCCGGGCCGGGCAGCGCGTGGTTCCAGGCGCTCGACAAGCCTGCGATCTATCCCGAGCCGAAATGGTTCGGCATCGTCTGGACGATCCTCTATGTCATGATCGGCCTCGCGACAGCAATGGTCGCATCGGCATGGGGAGCACGCGGACGCGGTGCTGCACTGACGGTCTTCGCACTGCATTTCCTGCTCAACCTCGCATGGACGCCGATCTTCTTCGGAATGCAGCAGTTGACCATCGCGCTCGGCGTGTTGGTGGCGATCGTGCTGTCGTTGCTGGTGGTGATCGTCCTTTATTGGCGCGTGCGGCGCCTCGCGGCGGTCCTCCTGCTGCCGTACCTTGCGTGGGTGTGCTTCGCGACGCTGCTCAACTACGAGTTCCTCCGTCTCAACCCCGATGCCGATGGCGGCTCCTCGGGCGAAGCGGTCGAGCGCGTTCGTATCGGCAATTGAACTGGCCGCCGCGCGCGCCTAGATAGCTTCCATGCAGAGCCAGAACCCGATGATCGCCGACTTCGTCAAACTCGCCAATTCGGCGGCCGGTACGCTTGCGGGCATGACCCGCGAGGCGCGCGAGACTGCGCGTGAACGGGCCAAGGAAGCATTCGGCGGCATGGACTTCGTCACGCGCGAGGAATTCGACGCCGTGAAACAGATGGCGGCCAAGGCGCGCGAGCAGGCTGAAGACCTGGCAGAGCGCGTTGCTGCGCTCGAAGCCAAGACCAAGTGACGCAAGCCCCTGCCGCGCGGTAGGGGAAAGACATGCATCTTCGCGCACCAGCAATCCTGATCGCTGCCCGCCCTCATGGTGAGACGGCTGTGATCGCGCGTCTGCTGACCGAGGAAAGCGGTGTCGTTGCAGCCTATGTCGCAGGTGGTCGCGGAAGGCAGTTGCGCCCTGTCGTCATTCCCGGCAACCTCGTCGAGGCGGAGATCCGCGCCAAGTCCGACAGCCAGCTTCCCTTCGCCCGGCTCGAGCTGGCGCAGAGCCGCGGCCCTTGGCTGGCCGAACCGCTTCCCGCAGCCGCGATCAACTGGACCTGCGCGCTGACCGCCAGTGCCTTGCCCGAACGCAATCCGTATCCCAGCCTCTACAGCGCGCTCTCGGCGTTGCTCGATGCAATCTGCAACGCGCCCTCCGCGCGGGGTTGGGCACCGGCGCTGGCGGCCTATGAAGTGCTGCTTCTGCGCGAGCTCGGCTATGGTGGACAGAAGCCCGAGATAGCGGGCCTTGAGCAGGCTCTGGAAATTCTGCGCGGTTCGGAGCCGCAAATCGCGCGTTACCTGCTTGCCGACACGCGGGCCGACGTTCTAGCCGCAAGGACACTTCTGATGCAGCGGCTCGAACGGATGGCCTGATATGAAAATCGCGATACTGCCCGGTGACGGCATCGGCCCCGAAGTGACCGCCGAGGCGCTGCGCGTGCTCGATGCGCTTTCCTTGCCCGGGCTGGTACTGTTCGAGGGCGACGTAGGCGGTATCGCCTACAGGCGGCACGGCCATCCGCTTCCCTCCGAGACGCTTGAGATCGCGCAAGGCGCCGATGCGGTGCTCTTCGGTGCGGTCGGCGATCCCGAATGCGACGACCTGCCCCGCATGCATCGTCCCGAGCAGGCGATCCTCGGCCTGCGTAGCGAACTCGGCCTTTTTGCCAATCTGCGCCCTGCGGCGGGCTATCCCGGCCTAGAGGATATGTCCTCGCTGCGTCCGGAAGTGGCGCGTGGTATCGACCTGCTGGTCGTGCGCGAGCTCAATGGTGACGTGTATTTCGGCGACAAGGGCGAGCGGTCCAGCGATGGTGGGCGCGAGGGGTGGGATGCCATGTCCTATAACGAAGCAGAGGTTCGCCGCATCGCACACACGGGTTTCCGCGCCGCGCAGAAACGTCGCGGCCGGCTCACCAGCGTCGACAAGGCGAACGTGCTCGAGACCAGCCGCATCTGGCGCGAAACCGTGATCGAGGTCGCAGCCGAATATCCCGATGTCGAACTCGACCACATGTATGTCGACAATGCCGCCATGCAGATGGTGCGTAGCCCGGGCCAGTTCGATGTGATCCTGACGGGCAACCTCTTCGGAGATATCCTGTCCGACCAGGCGAGCGCCTGCGTCGGCTCGATCGGCCTCCTTGCGAGCGCGAGCCTCGGCGAGCGGCAGACCGAATTCGGCACTTTCGGACTTTACGAGCCGATCCACGGCAGCGCGCCCGACATCGCGGGGCAGGGCAAGGCGAACCCCATCGCCGCAATCCTTAGCCTTGCGATGCTCCTGCGCCATTCGCTTGGCCGCGAGACCGAGGCGGGCCGCATCGAACGTGCGGTAGCCAAGGTCGTCGCCAGCGACGTGCGCGGCGCGGACCTCGGCGGCAGCGCCACGACGAGCGAAATCGGCGACGCGGTGCTGCGCGCGCTATCCGCCCTGTCTTGAATTTGTAGGCAATTCGCGTCAGGCGGGCGGCATGGCGCTCGACCTTGCGATCATCCTTCCCACGCTCAACGAGCGCGACAATCTCGCGCCGCTGGTCGACCGTATCGAGGAAGCACTGGGCCCGAGCGGATGGGAGGTGCTCGTGGTGGACGACAATTCCGCCGACGGCACGGCCGACGAGGCGCGGAGGCTGGCCCGCAGCGATACCCGTGTCCGCGTGATCCAGCGTATCGGTCGCCGGGGCCTGTCGAGCGCCGCTATCGAGGGCTTCTGCGCCACTGCCGCACCCTATGTGGCAGTGATGGATGCCGACCACCAGCACGATCCCAAGCTGCTGAAGACGATGCTCGAGGCTGTCCGTTCGGGCGAAGCGGAAGTCGCTGTTGCCAGCCGCTTCGCCGAGGGTGCGAGCATGGAGGAATGGGGCAGGCCCGACCGCGAGAAGCTGTCGTCGGTGGCAAACAGTCTCGCGCGGCGGCTGACCGGGGTCGAGCTGTCCGACCCGATGAGCGGCTATTTCCTGCTGTCATCCGACAGGGCTCGCGCGCTCGTGCCGCGACTATCGGGCATCGGCTTCAAGATCCTGCTCGACCTGCTGGCAACCTCAGACCGCCCGCTGAAGGTGAAGGACTTCCCGATGAATTTTGCCGCGCGGAGGGCGGGCGAAAGCAAGCTCGACCGCGCGATCGCGCTCGACTTCCTCGCCGGGCTCTACGACAAGAGCTTCGGGCGGATCATCCCGACCCGTTTCGCGCTATTCGGCACGGTCGGTGCGCTGGGCGTGCTCGTGCACCTCGCCATCCTCTACCTGTGCCTGCTTGCCTTCGGCGCGGGTTTCACTTGGGCGCAAGGCATCGCGACCTTCGGGGCGATGACCTTCAACTTCTGGCTCAACAATTTCCTCACCTATCGCGACCGCCGTCTGAAGACCTTTGGCAAGGTCCTTGCCGGCTGGGCGAGCTTCGTCGCCGCCTGTTCGGTCGGCGCTTTTGCGAATATCGCCGTCGCCAGCGCGCTGTTTTCGCGTGGGCTGCACGAAGTGCTCGCCGCAATGGTGGGGATCGGGATTGGCTCGGTCTGGAACTATGCCCTCTCAAGCCGCTTCGTCTGGGGCCGCTACTAGGCCGCTAGCGCCAGCTTTCGAGCCAGGTCCATACGGCGAAGCTGTCCGGCCGCGCCAAGGGCTCCGCAGCGATGATTTCGTAGAAGAAAATGAAAACCAGCAGATTGGCGATCAGCACCGCGCCAGCGATCTTTCCGCGCCCCGCATTTCGCAGGTCCGAAAGCGCGAGGGCCAGGGCCACCAGCAGGGCCGTGCTCGGCAGGAAGTAGTGGTAGTAGAACTGGATTGGCTTGGCCGCGAAAATCCAGAAACCGAGGCTGATCGCGTAGAGCAGGGCGACCGCACCATGCATCGGGCTTCTCGCCAAGATTCCCTGCCAGGCGCACCATATCAGCGCGGGAATACCGATGAGCATCGTCAGCGGGTTGCCAATCAGCATGACGCCGCGCTGCGCCCCGTCGATAGGCTCGTAGAGATACCAGATCGCTCGCCAGTTCAGGACCCATTCGGGCCAGTTCGATTGGTAGGGATGGGGCTTTAGTACCTGCGTCTGCAGCTCTAGCATGAAGCGATGGTGCGAGATCAGCCCCTCGGTGATCGGCTGGTAGGTGAAGTGGTAGGCCGGCCAGAATGTCGTGGCGTAGACGAGCAGCGGTACGATGCCGAGCCAAAGGAATGCCTCCACCAGCGTCATGCCGGGCACGGGCATGCCGCGGCGGCTCAGGAGCAGGCGACGACGACCGGCGAACCAGCGCAGAACGAGGAACGCGAGCCCCGGGACCGCCGCGATGATCAGCGTGCTCCACTTGCTTGCCATGGCCAGACCCAGCGCGACGCCCGCCAAAGCCAGTCGCCAGCGGCCGGTCTCGGGCTCGCGCATGGCGGCGGCGCATTGCCAGAAAGCGACGAGGATGCCTGCGATGGCAAAGACATCGAGCATGGCAATGCGCGAGTGGATGAAGAGATGGAAGCCAGTGGCCACGAGCAATCCGCTCACGAGGCTCGTATAGCGCTCCTGCGTGCCGAACCAGACCGTTCGCTGGACGGCGAATAGCGCCAGTGCCCCGGCCAGTGAGGGCATGATCCGCCAGCCCCAAGGGTTGTCGCCCAGCAGCATCATGCCGAGCGCGATCATCTCCTTGCCGAACAGCGGATGTTCGCGGTTCGAGAAAGTGTCGAGTGCGATCAGGTCACGCGCGGCGGGCAGGTAGTGGATTTCGTCGAAGTAGGGCTGCGACGGAATGCCGAGGTTCCACGCGACCAGCAGCCAGAAGCCAAGCGCCAGCGCGGCGCTCCAGAGGATCGGGTCTTGCGGTTGCTCGGGCGCGCGGCTCATCGCAGGCGGGCTTAGGAGGCCGCCGTGCGCCCGGCAAGCGGGTCAGGCGGCTTCTGCGCGCTTTTCCAGCCAGAAGAGGCGGGCAACCATGGCGAGCAGGCCGATGCTGGCCGTACAGACCACGAAGAGGAGCCAGGGGAAGATGGACATGCCTGCCGCGCGGGCTCGCGGAAGCACGAAGAACAGCGCGACGGTCAGCGAGATCAAGAGGTCCCACCAGACCTGTACGCCCCACAGGTTCTGCGTGTGGTTGAGCCAGACCGGAAGGACACCTTCATACAGGATGGTGATCGCAGTGAACGCACCGAAGCCGCCCGAAAGCGCAGCTGCAAGGGCTGCGCTGCCGACCTTCTCTTGCGAGACGACGATATAGATCATGGCGGCAAGGGCCGCGGCGAGACCGGCGAGGAAAAGGATGACGAAGGGCGACATTGCGAACTCCCGAGTCGGATGTAGCAGGTGCTACACTTGTAGCCTTTTGTAGCACTCGCTACAAGTGCGCCATGTCAAAGCCGCGAATGACCCGCCAAACCTTGTTGCCGGCTATGGCCGCGCATGTGCTGGAGCACGGCATTGCCGGCGTCAGCCTGCGCCCGCTCGCCAAGGCTGCGGGGACGAGCGATCGCATGCTCATATATCACTTCGGAAATCGGCAGGGCGCCATCGAGGCGCTGCTAGATTACCTCGCCAAGCTCTACGAAACCGGCCTGGAAGCAGCCTTGCCCGCCAAGCGGGCACGCAACCGGCGCGAGACGGTAAGGCAAATACTGGAGGTCACCGCAGCGGACGAACTCAAGCCCTTCATGCGGCTGTGGTGGGACGTCGTCGCGGCAGCAGCATCGGGCGACGAGACTTTCCGCAAGAGCGCGGCGTCCACCATGGGCCTGCTGCTCGACTGGCTCGAGGCGCACATGCCCGAAGCCGATCCCGATCCGCGCGGCGGCGCGCGCTTGCTGCTCACCTTTATCGAGGGATCGCAGATGCTCGATGCCGTGGGACGCGCGGATATTGCCGAAGCTGGGCTTGCTGCCCTCGAAGGGTGACCTGCTTGCCGCCGCGAAACTGCGTGCTATCGCAGGCGCCATGAAGAAGACCACCGGCACCGACCGTTCGATCACTTCCAAGTGGCGTCCCGCAACGCAGGCCGTGCGCGGAGGCACATGGCGCAGCGAGCATGGCGAGACGAGCGAAGCGCTCTTCCTCACCTCGGGCTATACCTACGACAATGCGCAGACCGTCGCCGACAGGTTTGCAGGCGAAGCCGAGGGCATGACCTATTCGCGCCTCCAGAATCCCACGGTGGCAATGCTGGAGGAACGGATTGCGCTGATGGAAGGCGCCGAGGCGTGCCGCGCGCAGGCAAGCGGCATGGCCGCGATGACGACGGCGCTGCTCTGCCAGCTGTCCGCCGGAGACCACATCGTCGGAGCGCGTGCGGCCTTCGGGTCCTGCCGCTGGCTGCTCGACCACCTGCTGCCGCGTTTCGGCATCGAGACCTCCGTGGTCGACAGCGCAGACAATGATGCATGGGAAGCAGCGATCCGGCCGAACACCAAGGTTTTCTTCTTCGAGACGCCGGCCAACCCCACGCTTGACGTGGTGGATCTCGCGCATGTCTGCGGCCTCGCAAAGTCGCGCGGCATCACCACCGTGGTCGACAATGCTTTTGCGACCAGCGCGCTCCAGCGCCCGATGGATTTCGGCGCTGACGTGGTGGCCTATTCTGCGACCAAGCTGATGGACGGACAGGGCAGGGTGCTCGCCGGCGCCGTCTGCGGTTCGCGTGAGTGGATCGAAGAGGTGCTGCTGCCGTTCCAGCGCAATACCGGCCCCAATGTCGCCCCCTTCAATGCCTGGGTCGTCCTGAAGGGTCTAGAAACCCTGAGCATGCGCGCACTCAAGCAGAGCGAGAACGCGGTGGAGCTGGGCAAGTTCATCGAAGCGCGCGTCCCGCGCATGCTGCATCCCGGCCTCGAGAGCCATCCGCGCCACGCGCTCGCGCTCGAACAGATGAGCGCGACGGGCCCGATCTTCGCCTTCGACGTCGAAAGCCGCGAGCGCGCCTTCGCCATCCTCGATGCGCTCGAATTGGTCGATATCTCGAACAACATCGGCGATGCGCGCAGCCTGATGTGCCACCCCGCCAGTACCACGCACGCGGGCATGACGGCAGAAGACCGCGAAGCGATGGGCGTGACCGAGGGTCTGCTGCGGATCAACGTCGGGCTGGAAGATGTGGAGGACCTGCGCGAGGATCTCGACCGGGCTCTGGGGGCTGCCGGGATTTAGCGGCAGCCGAAGAAGTACGGATCCTTACAATCAAATTCTCCCTGCATCCGTCACCAAAAACCGCGAGGGAGATGTTTCATGCGCAATGGAATTGCTGCTATTCTTGTTTTGGCGCTTATGACGACGCCTGGGATCGCAAAATCACGAGACAGCAACTCCTCTCAAGATTCTGGCACATTGAAATTCGAGGCGAGTGTCAAACCGACCTTCGCCTTCGATGCTAGTTCCTCGGACACACGTGATGAGGATCGTGACCGCCTTCAGGATGCGACTGCTGAAAGCGGAATTGCTCTTACTTACACCACACAACTCGATAGTGAGGTGAACTTCGAATTCTCAATTGGCGCCGTGACCGACAGCGATTGGGAACCTGGCGATGACGATCCTTCGACTTCCGGCTTCAAGACTTCGGTGAAATTCGATCGTGCCCTAGCATCGAAGGAAAACTTGGAGACCTCGGCCTTCACGGCAATACGCTTCGAGCATGGCCGTGATAATTTCTTTGAATCTCCGACGACCAATAACGGGACTTTCGAAGCAGGTCTGCAATTCCAATTTGAACGCGAGGGTTCGCCCCACACCTTTTCTCTCAAACCATCGTTGCTCAGGGTGGAGTCGTCGAGCTCCCTCAAGGAGCGGTGGGGCGCGTCAGCATTGCTTAGCCACAAGTACAAGTTGTCCGAAGACATCACTTGGGCAACGACTGGAAAATACGAATATCAAACCTTCGACCGCGTCCTAGACGGTTCGAGGATCACGCATTTTTTCTCGGCAAATCCGGGGTCAGTTATGGCTATGACCTTGGCGATGATTTGGAGCTCAAGTTGTCGGTGGATCTCGCGTTGAGGATCAAAGATCGTAAAGACACCGATATCCTGCGAGATGACGCGAGCATCTTTGTCAGTCCCGGACTGTCGCTCAGTAGGGAATGGTGACCTCAAGCGACCAAAGTCGGGAGGCGCGAGTTCAGGCCACCGTGTGTAGTCCCGAGCAGTCCTAACGGCGCCAGCCCTTCGCAAGGGCGATCCCGGACAATTCCTCGCCCAATGCGTGCGCGCTGGCGAGGGCGGTGTTGGGCTGGGTGTTGTCGGTCAGCGCCTCGCTGACGTCGAGGCCGGCACCGCCGATGAGCGACATGATGAGGCCTTCGTCTCGGGTCATTCCCGCGGCGCAGCAGGGCGCAAGATAGATCTTGCGCCGCGAGTTCCGCGCCAGCTCTGTCACCAACGTCCGGGTGAGAAGCAGCAATCTGCGAAACCGTGGTCCCGCCGCATCGAGGGCGAGCATTGTTGCGCGCGCGTCCGAGAGGCCGTGGCTGGCGAGCCTGCGGATCATAACGAGGCCGAGAGTCTCGTGGCGCCGCGTAGGCAAGGGAAGGTCGAGGACGGTGGAAGCATTGGACTTGGACATGCGATCTCCTTTGCCGACCGATAATATGCTAATGATAATCATTCGCAAGTGAAGAATTGGCGCTTTTCCCTTTTGTGTTTTCGGGACCGGTCTGTGATGAGGAGGAGAGGGAGAGAGCAGTGACCAAGACCGTCGAATTCATTCTCGATCTGGGTGCGCCCAACGGATATCTCGCCTGGTATCCGCTGAAGGACATTGTCTCGCGGACAGGCGCCGAGCTTGTCGTCACGCCCGTGTTTCTAGGCGGCATGCACAAGATCACGGGCAATTCGCCGCCGATGATGCGCGATGCGAATGTGAAGGGGAAGGTGCCCTACGCAGCGCTCGAATTCAGGCGCTTCCTCGACCGGCACGGGCTGGACAAGTTCTCCATGCACCCGGACCTTCCGTTCAACACGATCCTGCTGCAGCGTGTGCTGGTGGCCTCGAGCGACCAGGCCGAAATGCAGGCGCTGGTCGACCTGCTGCAGCCCGCCGTGTGGGAGCGCAATATCGACTGCAGCGATGTCGAATTGGTGGGCGAAGTGCTGGCAAGCGGAGGCTTCGATGCGGAGCGCCTGTTGACGGCGACGCAGGATCCGGTGGTTAAGGCCAAGCTTGCTGCGAATACCGAGCAGGCCGTGGAGAGGGGCGCTTTCGGAATACCGACCTTTTTCGTCGGCGATGAAATGTGGTTCGGCAAGGAAAGGCTCGGCCAGCTCGAAGAGTATCTCTCCGGCGGCAAGCCGTGATCAGGTGACTTCGGGCAAGCGGCTCAGAGGCCGAATGCGTAGTACGTCAGGATCATCACCTGCGGGGCGATCAACGACAGTTCGATGATGCCAAATCCGCCGCAGTCGCGGCTGAGGTTGCGGATGAAGTGAAACAACATTTTTCCCTCCTCGACCGGCTCTTCGGTGACCGGCGGGCCATCCAGATATTTTCCGATTCCGTCCTGTCCCAATGGCTGGAGTCGGTCTTCCCTTTCCATGGAATAAGCGAATGCCCCTAACCGCCTACTGAGAACTGCGGTTAATGAAAGTTACCGACGATTTGGGGCAATGATAGCTGTTGAGAAGCGCGACAATATTTCCTTGCCGCTACTTGTCTTGCTTCGCGATTTGCTTAGGGTTGGCTTGCTTGGTCGCAGGGGGTTTCATTGCGTTTTCTTACAGTTGTTGCCGTTTCGCTTGCGTGCGCTTCGCCGCTCGCAGCACAGGACCAGTTCGCCAGCAGTGCAGAGGTGCGTCCGCCGGAAATTCCGGCCAAGGCTTTCGCCGCGCGCAGCCAGCTGAGCGGCGCAAAGTTGTCGCCCGACGGCAACCAGCTCGCCAGCCGGTCGAATGTGAACGGCATGGACTATGTCTTGCTCTTCAATGCGGCGAATGGCGCGCCGGTCGGCACTTTCGCGATGGGCGAGGGCAATCGTCTCAACTGGGTGCGATGGGCCGGTAACCAGCGGCTGCTGGTGAGCGCGTCCGCTTATGACGAGTACAACCGCTACTGGACGCGACTTTTCGTGGTCGAGCTCGATACGGGCGAGCTTTATTCGATCGGGCGCAAGGAGCCGATCCGAGACGGCGACAATGTCATCTGGGTCGCCGAAGACGGTTCATCGGTGCTGGTCTCGCTCCAGGCCAATCCGCGCCACTATCCTTCGGTCTACCGCTTCGACCTGACCCGCGACGGCAAGCGCGACCAGGTGCAGGGTTCACGCCAGGGGATATGGAACTGGTACGCCGATAAGGACGGCAACGTCCGGATCGGGACCGGCTGGTATCGCAAGAAACTGCGCGTTTACTATCGCGGGCCTGGTGAAGAAGACATCGAGATGGTCGATAAGATCCATCTCGACGATCTGGAGAAGGAAAACGAGACCTACCGGTACTTCGACATCCTCCGCGTCGAGCCCGATAGCGATATCGGCTATGTGTTCGAGGAGAACGAAGCGGGCAAGGTCGGACTGAGGCGCTACGACCTGGCGCGGTCCGAGGTCGTGGACACTGTCTACGAGCATCCTCAGTACGATGTGGACGGGGCAGTATTCTCGCGCGAGGGCAAGCCGATCGCGGTCACCTATACCGATGACAGCTCGCAAATGATCTGGCTCGACGAGAAACTCGGTGCAATCCAGAAGGGTCTCGAAGCAGCGCTCGAGGAAGACACAGTCCGTATCGTCTCGCGCTCGGAGGACGACACGCGGATGATCATCCAGGCAGGCGGCGCCGCGGACCCTGGTGCCCTCTATGTCTATACGCCTGCCGAAGGTACTCTCGAAGCGCTTGGCGAAATGAGCGCGGGCGTGCCGTTCGAACATCTCGCGCAGCCCAAGGCGATCACCTACACTGCGCGCGACGGAACGCCGATCCGCGCCTACCTTACATTGCCGCGCGGCCGGCCCGCAGAAGGCCTTCCGCTCATCATCAACCCGCATGGCGGCCCGTACGGCATTCGCGACACGCTTGCGTACAATTCGGAAGTGCAGATGCTGGCCAACCGCGGCTATGCGGTTCTCCAACCCAATTATCGCGGTTCCGGCGGATATGGCGATGCGTTCTTCGATCTAGGCTACGGAGAGATCGGACGCGCCATGCAGGACGATCTGGACGATGCGATGGACTGGGCGGTTTCGCAGGGTATCGCCGACCCGCAGCGCGTCTGCCTCGTCGGTGCGAGCTACGGCGGCTACGCGGCAGTCTGGGGCGCAATCCGCAATCCCGAGCGCTATCGTTGCGCCGCATCCTGGGCGGGCGTCATGGATTGGGATATCATGCTGCGTCACGACCGGCAGTTCTTCAGTCGCCGCACCACCAGTCGCTGGCGCAACCGTTACGAAGGCAAGGATGAAAGGGATTTTCGTCTCGCCGACGTCTCGCCGGTGGAGCAAGCGGAGCGGCTCAAACGCCCACTTCTTCTGGCCCACGGCACAGACGACGGGATCGTAAATGTGGAACAGTATCACCTGATGGTGGGGGCGGCGAAGGAACAGGGCGTTTCGGTCGACGAACTGCTGATCGAGGATGAAGGACATGGCTTCAGCGAGGTTGCCAGCGGTGAAGCCTGGTTCGAGGCACTGGAGAAATTCCTCGACACCCATAACCCGGCGGAATGACCGTGGAGCTTGCCATTCTCGAAAGCGCGCTAGATCGGTGGCGCTGGACGCAGCTTCGAGATTGGCACCGGGCCTTTCGAACGCTTTTGTCGGGCTTCGCTCTGGGGCTGCTTGCACTGCACTTTTCGGGCGTTGTTGCGGCTGAGCCTCTCGCCGCGCAGGCGCAGAAACCTTCGGAGATCCCGATCGAGGCTTTTGCCGGGCGCAGCCAGCTAAATTCGGCCAAGCTTTCGGAGAGCGGCAGCCGCTTCGCCTTCGTAGTGGTCGAGGGCGACAAGCGCATCCTCGCCGTGCACGATTCCGACACGCTCGAACCGCTGGTGGCTATCGATCTTGGAGATCGTGAGGGGTTCAACTGGTTCCAGTGGGCCGGCGACGATCGCATCCTGATCTCGACCCGCATGCGGCTCACGAAGCTCCAGTACAGCGCTGAGACGAAGCTTCACTCCTTCGATATTCCCACGCGCCAGCTCCACTTCATCGGCTTCGAGGACCAGGGTTGGGAAGGCGATGATGTCCTCCACACTGACAAGCATGGTCGCTACGTGATCCTCTCGGTGAGCGAACGGCGGTTCACTCCGCCTGCGGTCTGGCGTTTCCCGCTTGATGGCAGCGGTGCTCCGGCAGCAGTCCTTGTCCAGAAGCCCGAGAAGGAAGTGCGCCAGTGGTTCGCCGACGACCAAGGCGTGGTGCGGCTCGGTATGAGCTGGACTTCGAGGGCAGACATCAAGATCTATTTTCGCTCGGGGCCAGACGATCGATACAGGCGTGTGACCAAGGTGAAGGGCGGCGATGACGATGCGCTCGATGCCTGGGACGTTATCGGCATCTATGCTGGGCGCGACACCGGCTATGCCATGGTCGACGACGATGACGGCAAGACGATCCTGCGCGAGATCGACTATTCCGAAGGGGAACTCGGAAACGTCGTCTACGAGAATCCGCGCTGGAGCATCGACAGCGTTGTCATCCGCCGCGGCGAGGGCCCGGTCGGTGTGAGATACACCGACGACGAACCGCGCACCGAGTGGCTCGAACCAGAATTGCAAAAGATCCAGTCCCAGCTCGAAGCAGCGCTTCCCGGCAGCCGGGTCCGCATCATCGACAGCGCGGGAATGGACCGGATGCTCGTGATGCAATCGGGCGACGCCGATCCCGGTGCCCTCTATGTATTCACTCCTTCGCGGATGAGCCTCGAATTGTTCGCGAACCTGCGTCCGCTCGTCGACGAGAAGCTTCTTTCGCAGACCCAGGCACATGACATCGTAGCTCGCGACGGTACGCGGATGCGCGCTTTCCTTACCTTGCCAAAAGGTCGGCCGGCGGAGGGCCTTCCGATGGTCATCATGCCGCATGGCGGTCCCTACGGCGTGCGCGACACGATGGTCTATGACGACTGGACGCAGCTGCTCGCCAGCCGCGGCTACGCCGTCCTGCGCCCGAACTATCGCGGCTCGGGCGGCTATGGAGAGGCCTTCGAGCGGCTCGGCGACGGGCAGATAGGCCGCGCGATGCAGGACGATATCGACGATGCCTATGACTGGGCCGTAGCGCAGGGTTTCGCCGATCCGGCACGTGTCTGCCTCTTTGGTGCCAGCTATGGCGGCTATGCCTCCATGTGGGGGACGTTGCGAAATCCGGAGCGCTATCGCTGCGGCGCAAGCTTTGCCGGCGTCGTCGACTGGGAAGACCTGCTTGCCTACGACAGCCAGTATCTTGGCCGGGGACGGGTGCGGAAACGCTGGTACAAGGATATCTGGACACCGCGCATCACCGGCGACGACGAATTCGATCTCTCGACAATTTCGGTGTCGGATCAGATCGCCAGGCTCGAGCGGCCGCTGTTCGTTGCCCACGGCATTCAGGACATGCGGGTGCCCTTCGACCAGTTCGAGCAACTGTCCGAGGCAGCGGAAGCTGCCGGGGTGGAGATCGAAACACTGGAGATCGAGGACGACCACTATCTTGGCGACAGCGGGGAGGAAGCGCGTTTCTTGAAGGCGCTGCTAGCCTTCCTCGACTCGCACAATCCCGCGGACTGACCGATCCGTCGCAAGCGGCCAAAAACTGGGGGTTGGTGAGCGCCAGCCTCTTGCCCGCCGCGCGGGAATGCCTAACTTGGAAATGTGATCAAGGAACTCTTCCAGCATTCCGCCATGACCGATGGCATCACCGTGCGGGTCGCGGTGAACTTCCTGCCTGAACAGTCCCAGCCCGATGCTGGCAAGTGGTTCTGGGTCTATCACATCCGTATCGAGAACGCCTCCCACGAGCGCGTGCAGCTGATGACGCGCCACTGGCGCATCACCGATGGCGCTGGACTGGTCGCGCATGTCGATGGCGATGGCGTGGTCGGCGAACAGCCGATCCTCTCGCCCGGCGAAGCGCATGACTATGTGTCGGGCTGCCCGCTCGATACGCCCCACGGTTCGATGGAAGGCTTCTACACCTTCCACCGTGAAGACGGCACGCCGTTCGAAGTGCGCATTCCGTTCTTCCCGCTGGCAGCGCCCGCTACCGCCGAATAACGACTATTCCTCTTCGTCTTCGTCGTGTTCGTCGGCGAAGTCGAAATCCCCGATCTTGATCTTAGGTTTGCGCTCCAGCCATTCGGCGAGCATTTCCAGCTCGCGCGTGAGCGGCCAGGTTGCCAGCGCCGCACGACTTTCATCAAGATAGAGCGTCAGCGACTTCTTCTTGAGCCGCAGCTTGCTGTTACCCAGCGCCGTGCGCGAACCCGCGCCGAGACGGCGTGCAAGGCGGAAGCCAAGGCCCCAGGTGACACCTTCGCGAAGGTCCTCGTCGCTGGCAATTTCGCGAAGCTTGGAGGGAAGGGCAGTGCGACCGAGGCTGCCATAGAGCGCCGCGCAGATCATCGCCTTGTCCCGCGCGCTGCAATCGATCCAGCGCTTGTCGAGCGCCCATTCGGTTGCGTGATTGACGCGCAGGTTCGGCTCTACGCGCTGCAGGCCCGCCGCAAGCTGGGCCGCAGCCAGGCGCAGGCGCTCGTTGCGCTTGCCCTGTCCGTTGGCGAGATCGACCGTCCACCCGGCAACGCGGGTCGCATCGGTTACAGGCGCGTCGCGCGGTTCGCAAAAGGCGTGAACGCCCGAAAGCAGCGGATCGAGCGACTTCTGCAGGTCGGTAAGCTGCGAATAGAGCAGGCCTTCGCGGATACCCCAGCTGGAAAAGATCAGACGTTCGGGCTCCAGTTCAGCGAGCATCGGACCAAGTAGTGTGGCGGCATTTGGAAGGTAGTTGGCGCGCATTTCGCTAATGCCCGAAATGTCCATCAGTTCTTCAGGTTTGGCATCCACCAGCCGCGAAGCAAGGTCGTGCGCATCCTCAACCGACAGCGAAAAGCCATGCGGGTCCGTCAGCGGATAATCGGCCTCGCGCATCGCGTAGTAGGCGAGCGCGCGCCATGTGCCGCCAATCATGAAGAGCGGGCCCTTGTGCGACTTAGCCCAGCCGACCTTCGAGACCGCATCATGGACAGTCGCGGCGAAATCCGGCTGCTGCGCGCGCAGAGCAGGGAGCCGCAAGGTACCGAAGGGGAGGCTCACGGCATCGATGCATTCGCCATTGCCGATGGCGACGAGTTCGAGGCTGCCACCGCCAAGATCGGCCACCATGCCGCTCATGCCGGGGAATGCTCCGATGGCGCCGAATGCCGAGGCGCACGCCTCTTCTTCGCCAGACAGTAGACGCGGTTCGAGTCCGAGTGCGGTAACCTTGCCGAGGAATTCCTGCCCGTTCTTGGCATCGCGTGCAGCAGCGGTCGCGACCGTCTGCACCGTCTCGATCCCGCGGTCCTCGATCAGGATGGCGTAGCGAGCGAGCGCGGCGAGTGCCTCTTCCTGGGCTTCCTCGGGAATTAGTCCCGTTTCGGAAAGATCACGGCCGAGCCGGGCGGCGACCTTCTCGTTCCACACGGTTTCGGGCGCACGGCCCGTGCCCTCGTAGATGACCAGTCGAACCGTGTTCGAACCGATATCGACCACCGCACGCGGAGGATGGATCAATCGCCTCTGCCAGCGCGTCGAACGAATTTTCGGACTGCTCAACTCTTTTCCCCATGGAGCGAAAGGCGCGGAACATCGTGCTTCTGCAAGGCCGATCCGCGCCCCGAGAGCGAGGGGTTCGACATGAAATACTCGTGGCAGTTGAAGGCGTCCTCGCCGGTTCGCATGCGGCGGTACTGCCCGTCGGGATCGAGCCGCCAGCTCTGTTCGACGTCGAGGATATTGGCGAGCATGACCTGTCCCAGCAGCTGGTCGTGCACGGTCTTGTTCGAGATGGGCACCATCACCTCGACCCGGCGGTCGAGATTGCGGCTCATCGCATCGGCGCTGGTGAGGAAGACCTTGGCCTGCCTGCTGGGCATTTCCTTGCCATTGGCAAAGGCCCACACGCGGGCATGCTCGAGGAAGCGGCCAATGATCGATTTCACGCTGATATTTTCCGACATGCCCGGAATGCCGGCACGCAGCGAGCAGATACCGCGCACCACCATGCGCACTTCCACACCCGCCTGGCTTGCCTCGTAGAGCTTGTCGATGATCGCCTGGTTGGTGATCGCGTTGAGCTTGCACCAGATGCCCGCGGGCTTGCCCTTCTTCGCATTGGCGATCTCGGCATCGATCAGCTCGTAAAGCTTCTCGCGCATACCGATCGGCGAGATCGCGATCTTCTCCAGCTCGTCGGGCTCGATATAGCCGGTGATGAAGTTGAACATCTTCGCCGCATCGCGCCCCAGCGCCTGGTCGGCGGTGAAATAGCTGAGGTCGGTATAAATCTTGGCGTTGATCGGATGGTAGTTACCCGTGCCGAAGTGGCAATAGGTGCGGTATCCGTCCTCTTCGCGCCGAACGACGAGGCTGACCTTGGCGTGGGTCTTCCATTCGGTGAAGCCGTAGATCACCTGCACGCCCGCGCGTTCGAGCTCGTTTGCCCAGCGGATGTTGCGTTCCTCGTCGAAGCGGGCCTTTAGCTCCACCACGGCGGTGACGGCCTTGCCGTTTTGTGCAGCCTCGACCAGCGCGGCGATGACGGGTGACTGGTCGCCTGCGCGGTAAAGCGTCTGCTTGATCGACACGACTGCGGGATCGACCGCCGCCTGGTGCAGGAAGTCCACCACCACCTCGAAGCTCTCGTAAGGGTGGTGGATGACCATGTCCTTCTCACGAATGGCGGTGAAGACATCGCCGTCATGCGCCAATACGCGTTCGGGATAGCGCGGCGAGAAGGGCGGGAACTTGAGGTCGGGGCGCGGCTCGTCGCAAATCGCGTCGAGATCGGTGAGGCCAAGCATGCCGCCGGTCTTCACGATCATCGCGGCATCGACATCGAACTGGTCGCGCAGCAGAGCTTCTGCCGCCGGATCGCATTCGTCGTCGAGTTCGAGCAGCACGGCGCGGCCGCGGCGGCGGCGCTGGATCGCGGTGCGGAAATAGCGAACGAGATCCTCTGCCTCGTCCTCCACCTCGATATCGCTGTCGCGAAGGACGCGGAAGATGCCGTCACCCTGGATCTTGAAACCCGGGAAGATCTCCGCGGCAAAGCGCGTCACCATCTGCTCGATCGCGACGTAGATCGCCTTGTCGCCCGGCACGCGCACGAAACGCGGAACATTTGCGGGGATCAAGACCATTTCGACCAGCTCGCCCTTACGCTTTCCGCGCTTGAGGCGAAACAGTACACCCATCCCGCCATTCGCGACGAAGGGGAAGGGGTGTGAAGGGTCGATAACCTGGGGCGTTATCAGCGGCAGGATGTCGGTCGTGAAGTAATCGTCGAGCCACTTGATCTGCTGCTTGTCCAGCTCGTCGGGCAGGGCGATCAGAATGTTCTCATCGCGCAGCAGGCCGCGCAGGATGTCGAGGCTTTCCTGCTGGCGGTCCTCGAGTTCGAGAACCTGTTCGCGGATCGCGTCGAGCTGCTGGCGCGGAGATTTCCCGTCGATGCCCGGCGTCTCGATACCGCGCTGGACCTGGCCTTCCAGTCCCGCGATGCGGACCATGGTGAATTCGTCGAGATTGCTCCCCGAAATCGAAAGGAAACGGAGCCGCTCGAGGAGCGGATAATCCGCGTTCTCGCTTTCGGCGAGGACCCGGCGATTGAAGCTCAGCCAGCTCAGCTCACGATTGACGTAGCGATCTTCACGAGCCTCGGGCGCAACCGGCAGCTCGTTGGCGACGTCCTCGCCAGCAGTTTCGTTTCCAGAAACGGCGGAGTTTCCAAGGGTCACGGGCACACCTTTTGTGAATCGCAAGCAGAGTAGGGCGCGCTGGCGCTATTGGAAAGGGTTTCGACCTGCCACCGGTCTGTTGAGCTTGTCAGGAATTCGTCACAATCGCCCATATTGACGGGCCAGTTCGTCCCAAAGTTGCGGCGTGGAGGCGCCGAGAAGGCCTTTCCTGTCCCACTCGTCCACGCGGTAAGGCGAGCCGTCCGGTCGCGCGACCTTGCCGCCGGCCTCCTCCAGCCAGAGCGCGCCTGCCGCATGGTCCCATGCCAGCGTGCGCTCGAAAATCGACACGTCGTTCTGGCCCAGCCCAAGGCGCGGGTATTGCTCTGCCGCGCAAAAAGGGATGTCGACCAGCTCGTAATTGGGCGAGATATGGCGGCGGGTCGCCTGCCGGCGCTCCTCTTCCATGAAGATGAGCGAGATCGCTGCGATAGGCGGGGTTTGGCCGGTTCCCCTGGCGGAGACGCGCTCGCCGTCGACGAATGCGCCCTTTCCGCGGTGCGCGGCACAGAAGCGCCCCGTCAGGCAATCGTAGAGCCAGCCCGACTGGGCATGGCCTCCGTCTGCGCGCGCGATGATGACGGCAAAAGGCGGCTTGCCGTGCGCGAAGTTGCGTGTGCCGTCGACCGGATCGACGATCCAGCAGGGCTGATCGAGACGCTCGAGGATGGTGGGATCGGAATGAGCGCTCTCCTCGCCAACGAAGGCGAGGCTGTCGTCGATCGCTGCGAGGCCCTCGCGCAGTAGTGCTTCCGATTCCTTGTCGGCGATCGTGACGGGATCGTTGCCGCCCTTGTCCTCGACCTCGCCCTCCTCGAGCTTGCGGAAGCGAGGGAGGATGGCTTCCTCGGTGGCGCGCCGCATCAGGGCGAGGATGGCGTCGTCGAGACCGCTCACGAACGGTAGTCCGCGTTGATCGAGATATATCCGTGGGTGAGATCGCAGGTCCACACGGTCGCGCGTCCGTCACCGACGCCAAGGTCGACATCGATGCGAATGTCTTGCCCTTCGAGATGCTTCGCGACCGGTGCCTCGTCATAGTCGGCGAGCGGCTGGCCGTCCTTTGCCGCCCAGGTGCCGCCGAAGCCGATCGAGAGCTTGTCGCGGTCGGCCGGTTCGCCGGCCTTGCCGACCGCCATGACCACGCGGCCCCAATTGGCATCGCCGCCTGCAATTGCCGTCTTCACCAGGGGCGAGTTGGCGATAGAGAGACCGACCCGGCGCGCGCTCTCGTCGGAATCGGCGCCGCTGACCGCGATCTCGATGAACTTCTGCGCGCCTTCGCCATCGCGCACGACCAGCTGCGCTAGATCCCGGCAGACCTGCAAAAGGGCCGCGTAGAACGCGTCCGCGCCGGCATCGTCCCATGATGCGAGCGGCGGATTGCCTGCCTTGCCGGTCGCGAAGGCCAGCACGGTGTCGCTGGTAGAGGTGTCGCCATCGACCGTGATGCACGAATATGTCGCGTCATTGGCCTTGGAGAGCATTTCCTGGAGGAAAGCCGGTTCGACCGCTGCGTCGGTGAAAATATAGCCCAGCATGGTCGCCATGTCGGGCGCGATCATGCCGCTGCCCTTGATGATGCCCGCCAGTTCGACGCGTGTCTCGCCGAGCATGGCCGACGCGGCGCTACCCTTGGTGAAGGTATCGGTGGTGCCGATCGCCGACGCCGCTTCTTCCCAGCTGCAGGTGCCCGCGTCGAGGACCGCGGCGATCCCTGCACGTGCCTTGTCCTTGGGTAGTGGCACGCCGATCACGCCGGTTGATGAGACGAGCACCTCGCTCGGCTTGCAGCCGAGTGCGTCGGCCACCTGCGCCATAATCTGCTCGACCGCCTCGCGCCCGCGCACGCCGGTGAAAGCGTTCGAATTGCCCGCATTGACGATCAGCGCGCGCGCACTGCCGAGTTCCACCTGGTCCCGGCCCAGCTCGACCTCGCTCGAAGCGCAGGCGGACTTGGTGAAAACCCCTGCCACGCTCGTTCCTTCGGCCAGTCTGGCGAAGGTCAGGTCAGCCCTGTCCCACTCCTTGTATCGAGCCTTGGCAACACGCAGCTCGACGCCGGAGATGGTCGGCATTTCGGGAAAGGCGCGGGCGAGTGGCGAGCGTTCGAGATCCATGCATTTGCAGCTAGAACGGGCGAAGGCGCGCTGCAAGCGGCGCCGCACGTAGGAAAAATAGGCCGCCTGACTTTAAACCTTAAGCATTCTGCGCTATCTCTACGCTCGATTATGCGACGCCAATTGCTCGCCCTTATTGCACTCCTGACCGGCCTTGCTGCCGTCGGTGTGCCTGCGCATGCCGCGCTGGGCGGTGAAATCGGCGTCGGCTTCGAACAATCCGCTTCCGGCGCAAGCGATGCCCGCGAAGCGAAGTGTCCGTGCGAGGAAAAGCAGCGCAAGCAGAAGCTGCGCGGCGAAAAGGTGACCCCCTGCAAGAAGCAGGAACCGGTCGTCATCTACCTGCCCACGGTCCAGTTCGGCGCCGATCGCGCCTACGAATAGCCTGACAGGCTGACTCCCGATCCATGCCCGGCACCTTCGGTGTGCGCGGGCATTTTCCATACATTCCTTCTATTCTCGAGGCACGCGCCCACCCATGTTCAATGCAATCGTGAAGTCCGTTTTCGGCTCGTCCAACGAGCGTTACGTCAAATCCATCGGCAAGATCGTCAACCAGATCAACGCGCTCGAGCCGCAGCTCCAGGCACTCAGCGACGAGGAACTGCGCGCGCAGACCGACAAGTTCCGCCAGCAGCTCGCCGATGGCAAGACGCTTGACGATATCCTGCCGGAAGCCTTCGCCACCGTGCGCGAGGCATCGGTTCGCGTCCTCGGCATGCGTCACTTCGACGTGCAGATGATCGGCGGCATCGTGCTCCACCGCGGCGAGATCGCGGAAATGCGCACGGGTGAAGGTAAGACGCTGGTCGCAACGCTCGCCACCTATCTTAACGCAATCGAGGGCAAGGGCGTCCACGTCGTCACCGTGAACGACTACCTCGCCCGCCGCGACGCGGAATGGATGGGCCAGCTGCACAATTTCCTCGGCTTGTCGGTCGGCGTGATCGTGCCGAACCTCGACGAGTTCTCACGCCGCGATGCCTACGGTTCGGACATCACCTACGGCACGAACAACGAGTTTGGCTTCGACTACCTGCGCGACAATATGAAGCACGAGCGCAGCCAGATGGTGCAGCGCCCCTTCAACTTCGCCATCGTCGACGAGGTCGACTCGATCCTGATCGACGAAGCGCGTACGCCGCTGATCATTTCCGGACCGACAGAAGACAAGTCGGAGCTCTACGTCGCCATCGACGAGATCGTGAAGGATATCGATCCCGAATGGTACGAAGCCGACGAGAAGACCAAGAACATCACCTGGACCGAAGAGGGCACCGACGCGATCGAGGAGCGGCTCAAGGAAGCCGGACTGCTCGAGACCGACAACCTCTACGACGTTGAGAACACGCAGGTGGTCCACCACCTCGACCAGGCCCTCAAGGCCAACATCATGTTCAAGAAGGACACCGACTACATCGTGAAAGACGACAAGGTCGTCATCATCGATGAATTCACGGGCCGCATGATGGACGGTCGCCGCTGGTCGAACGGCCTGCACCAGGCTGTCGAGGCCAAGGAAGGCGTGAAGATCGAGCCGGAGAACCAGACGCTCGCCTCGATCACCTTCCAGAACTACTTCCGCATGTATCCCAAGCTCTCGGGCATGACCGGTACGGCTGCCACCGAGGCCGCGGAATTCTGGGACATCTACAAGATGGGTGTGGTCGAAATCCCGACCAACGTCCCCGTCCAACGCGTCGACGAGGAAGACGAGTTCTACAAGAACACGCAGGACAAGTTCAAAGCCATCGCCAAGGCGATCAAGGAAAAGTACGACAGCGGCCAGCCGGTGCTGGTCGGTACTGTCTCGATCGAGAAGAGCGAATTGCTTTCCAGCTTCCTCGACGAAGAAGGTGTGAAGCACGAAATCCTCAATGCGCGCCAGCACGAGCGTGAGGCGTATATCGTCGCGCAGGCGGGCCGTATCGGCGCCGTTACCATCGCGACCAACATGGCCGGCCGCGGTACCGACATCCAGCTCGGCGGCAACGTCGAGTTCCGCATCGAGGAAGAGCTTGCCGACCTCGCCGAGGACGATCCCAAGCGCCAGCTCGAGATCGACCGCATCAAGGCCGAAGTCGCAGCGGAAAAGGAAAAGGTCCTCGCAGCAGGCGGCCTTTTCGTCCTCGCGACCGAGCGCCATGAAAGCCGCCGCATCGACAACCAGCTACGCGGTCGTTCGGGCCGTCAGGGCGACCCGGGCCTTTCGCGCTTCTACCTCTGTCTCGAAGACGATCTCCTGCGCATCTTCGGGCCGGACACGCTGTTCGCTCGCATGATGAACGCCAATCTCGAAGACGGCGAGGCGATCGGTTCGAAGTGGCTCTCCAAGGCTATCGAGACCGCGCAGAAGAAGGTCGAAGCGCGAAACTACGAAGTGCGTAAGCAGGTCGTCCAGTACGACGACGTCATGAACGACCAGCGCAAGGTTATCTACGAACAGCGTTCGGAAATCATGGACAGCGAAGCGGTCGACGATGTCGTGGTCGACATGCGCCACGACGCGATCAACGCGATGGTCGGCGAACACTGCCCGCCGGGTTCCTATCCGGAACAGTGGGATATCGACGGTCTCAAGACCAAGGTCGACGAAGTATTCGATATGCGCTTCCCGATGGAAGAATGGCTCGAGGAAGATCACATCGAGCCGGAAATCATCGAAGAGCGTATCCGCGAGGAAGCGGACCGCCGGATGGAAGAGAAGATCGGGAAGGCCGACCCGAACATGTGGCGCCGGATCGAGAAGAGCCTGCTGCTGCAGGAACTCGACCACCAGTGGAAGGAGCACCTCGCTACGCTCGACGCGCTGCGCCAAGTGGTGTGGCTGCGCTCGCACGCGCAGAAGCAGCCGCTCAACGAGTACAAGCAGGAAGCTTTCGGCCTGTTCGAACGCATGCTCGACAAGCTACGCGAGGACATCACCGCAAAGCTGCTGCGTATCGAGCTGGCAGAACCGGCACCGCTCCCGCAGATCGACTTGCCCGAACTGCCCGACTTCCTCACCGGCCACATCGACCCGCTTACCGGGCTCGACAATTCAGGTGACGGCGATGGTTCGGAAAAACGTCCCGAACTCTTCGGTGCGCTCGCCGGAAGTGCTCGCGCGGCGGCCGGTCCGGGCGGTGCCTTCGTCGACAATCCCTATGCCGATCAGGACATCAGCCGGAACGCGCCTTGTCCTTGCGGCTCGGGCAACAAGTACAAGCATTGCCACGGCGCCATGGGCGTGAAGGCCTGATCCAGTATTCGGAGAGCCGCGCTTGGCTTCAGGCCTGGCGCGGCTCCCTGACCATGGGCACGAGCGGCGGTGCGTCAGGTGTCGGGCGAATTTCGCCGCACACCTCGAAACCGCAGCTCGAATAAAAACCGGTATTCGCCGGGTTCGAATTCTCCAGATAGGCGCGCACGCCCTTGCGGTCGCAGGCGTCGAGCACCGGCTGGATCAGCTTGCGCCCCAATCCCTTGCCTTGCTCGGACTGTCTCACACCGATGCTGAAGAGATAGGCGTGCTCGAACTGGGGGTGGGCCCTTTCCATCGCCTCGCCAGTCTTAAGCGCCTTACCGACTGCGCCGACGCCCGAATGCCATAGCGTCGGCATCACGATGGCCGCATAGTCCATGAGCGAGAGCGAGGAATTGCCTCCCGGTAACATCCACATCGCCGCGCCGCTGTCGCCGATCCGATATGTATAGCCGCGCGGCACGTAGATGCGCCTCGCCTGAGCGTGGAAGAGTGCGCGAATGCCTGCGTAACGCTTGAACAGCCACAGGTTGAACGGATCGTTGCGGAAGGCGTCGGCAGTTATCTCGCCGACTGCGAAGGCGTCCTCCGCGTGTGCACAGCTGAAGCCATCAGGCAATTCGATATTGGCGGCTTCCACAGTGCGTTCCCCTCCCGTGATGCAGCGAGACTAGCCGTGTCAATGCACGCGGTCTAGGAAACTGCCATGCCGCTGCTCATTGCCGCCTTTTTCATAACGGCACTGCTTTACGCGAGCGTCGGCTTCGGCGGCGGCTCGACCTACAATGCGCTGCTGGCGCTGTCGGGTGTCGACTACCGCATACTCCCGCTGCTGGCGCTGAGTTGCAATATCATCGTGGTCGCGGGCAGCACCCTGCGCTTCGCACGTTCCGGGATCACGCCATGGCGCGGTGCCCTGTTCATGACCGCACTTGCTGCGCCTGCCGCACTCCTTGGCGGGCTGACACCCATCGGCGAGGGCGCTTTCCTTGCAATCCTTGGCGCCAGTCTCGTCATCACCGCGATGACCATGCTCCTGCCAGTAAGCGAAGGGGAGGGCGAAGCACGGCGCTGGGCCCGCTTTATCCCGCTTGGTGCGGCACCCCTCGGCTATCTCGCGGGCCTGGTCGGCATCGGTGGGGGGATATTCCTCGCTCCATTGCTGCACCTTGCCCGCTGGCGCGAAGCGCGCGCGATCGCAGCCACGGCCAGCTTCTTCATCCTTGTGAACTCGCTTTTCGGGCTTGCAGGTCAGGCGCTTAAAGGCGGGGAAGGGCGCTTCTTGGCGGCTTTCGATATCGGCCTGCCGCTCCTCGTCGCGGTCGCCATCGGCGGCCAGATCGGCAGCCTGCTCGCGCTCAAGTTCATGCCGCAGCGCTGGATCCGCTGGGGCACGGCTGCTCTCACCCTGGTGGTAGGGCTGAGACTGCTGCTTGCAATGTAAGGAAAAATGGCTCCCCGAGTTGGATTCGAACCAACGACCAAGTGATTAACAGTCACCTACTCTACCGCTGAGCTATCGGGGAGCAGCCCGAAGGCAGGCCGCGCGTATATGGGGGCGATTCCGGTTTTGCAAGCGGGGTTTTGCAAAAAATTGGGCGCGTGCTGCAACACCGTCGCAATCACACCACGAACTGCTCCGAAACGATGCGCTCGTCGAGTGCGTGACCCGGGTCGAATAACAGGGTCAGCTCGTTCTCGCGTGAGATTTTCAGCCGTACTTCGGCGACGTGACGGATCTCGCGTTGGTCGGCGACGGCCGAAACCGGACGCTTCTCGGATTCGAGCACCGTGAAGGTGACCTGGCTGCGGTCGGGCAGGATTGCCCCCTTCCAGCGCCGCGGGCGGAAGGCCGAGATCGGGGTCAGCGCGAGGAGCTGGGAATCGAGAGGCAGGATCGGGCCGTCTGCGGACAGGTTGTATGCTGTCGAGCCCGCTGGGGTCGAAAGCAGGACGCCGTCGCACACCAGTTCCTTGATGCGCACCTTGTCGTCTACCGACACTTCGATTTTCGCGGTCTGGCGAGTCTCACGCAGCAGCGAGACCTCGTTGATGGCACAGAAACGATGGACTTCACCGTCCTCCGTCACCGCTTCCATTGCAAGCGGTGCAATGGTGTGGGGCTTGGCGCGAGCGATTCTGTCCGAGCAGTTTGTCGGGCTGTCGATTCCTGTTCATCAGGAAGCCGACCGTACCCAGATTCACGCCATAGGCCGGCCGGATAATCCCTTCGTCGAGCATCCCGTGCAGGCTCTGCAGCATGAATCCGTCGCCGCCGAGTACGACAACTGCGTCCGCATCTTCGATGGAAACCCAATCGGTTAGCGGTCGAATGATCGTATCCGCCGCCTCCTGTGCGCGGTCGGAATCCGATACGAGCAGTGCAAGTCGATTGAATTCGGCCATCACCCGTTCCGTCTGCCTGCCGCCACTACCTTTGCGGGGCCTGATTAACCCCTATGGGCCGCTGTCCCATTTGGCAACAAACGCTAAAACATGGCTAACATATCGTTAACCGCTGCTAAGGGAGGTCGATGGCAAGTGTGGCCGACACGGTAGACAACGATTCGCGCGATGCCCTGACCGGGCTCGGTGACGTGCAGCAATTGCGCCGCACAGTCGCCGAATGGTGCGCGGATTGGCCACACGATGGCGGGACATGTCCGATCCATGCCATGCTGATCACGCTCGGACGGATCGAGACCGTCAATGTCGCCTTCGGCGAAGACGCCGGCGATGGCGCGCTGGTGGAAGCCGCGCAGCGTATCCGTCACTTTGCAGTCGACGAATTCGAAAGCAGCGGCTCGCTCGCCTCGCGCCTTTCGGGAAGTAATTTCATGCTGGTCGCACTGGGCGAATGCAGCCGCGAGCGCTGGCAGTGGCTGGCGGAGGCGCTGGCCGACGCTCTCGCCGCGCCGATCGCGAATCCGGACGGCGTTGGTAGCCTGCGTCTCTCACCGCGAATTGCGCTGATGCGGTCTGGCGAGAATGATGATGTCGACAGCATACTCGACCGGCTTTCCGAAGTATCCTCGCAGATGCGCCAGTCGCACGGCCGCCGCATCGGCTGGTCGAGCGGAGTCATAGAAGCTGCGCCGCGTTCCAACATCCAGCTCGAGGCCGATCTCCTTGCCGCGATCGACCGTGACGAGATCGAAATCCTGTTCCAGCCGCAGTACTCGCTTGTCGACGACCGCATCATCGGAGCGGAGGCACTTGCGCGTTGGCACCACCCGGTGGTGGGCCTGATCGGAGCGAGCACGCTCTTCCAAATTGCCGAACGGGCCGACCATGTCGCGCAACTCTCGCGGCATATCGCCAGTCGGGCGCTGGAGCAGGCCACGTCCTGGCCGCCAGGCATGCAGCTTTCGCTCAATATCACGCCCGCCGACCTCGCGGTCGACAATTTCGCGATCGACTTCGCCCGCCTAGCTGAACGTATCGGGTTCTCGCTCAACCGGATCACGCTGGAAATCACCGAGCAGGTGCTTCTGGCCGATCTCGAGCGTGTCAGCCGCGTACTGCAGCAGCTCAAGGTCCTCGACGTCACCATTGCGCTCGACGATTTCGGCGCGGGTTTCTGCAATTTCCGCTACCTCAAGGTGCTGCCGATCGATTGCCTCAAACTTGACCGCTCGATGGTCGAAGGCGTGATCGAGGACGAACGCGACCGGGCCGTCTTCCGTGCAATCATGGGCATGGCGCAGGCACTCGACCTGCGGGTGCTCGTCGAAGGTATCGAGACGCAGAAGCAGCGCGATTTCTGCGCTGCCGAGGACTGCGAATATTATCAGGGCTTCTTCCGTGCGGAGCCGATGGCGCCGCACCAGTTCCTGAATCTCGTCACCCGCTAAAGTGCGGTGGCTTAGGCGGCAGCCTTCTCGCGCTTCTTTGCCTTGCGCACGATTCCCGAAAGGCCCTTTGTCAGCTGGAATAGCCCATTGAGGCGGCTTTCGGGCGAATTCCAGGCGCGGCTGATGACCAGCTTCATGTCGGGCCGCAGCTTGGCCGTGCCCTTCAGGCGATCGACATAGGCGATCAGGCCCGGACCGTCCGGGAAGTCGTCATTGTGGAAGGTAACGAGCGTGCCGGCCGCACCCACGTCGATCTTCGCGATATTCGCTTCGATTGCCTGCAGCTTGATCTGGATAAGCCGGACGAGGTTCTCCGTCGCCGAGGGTAGTGGACCGAAGCGGTCGATCATCTCGGCTGCCAGAGCCTCGATCTCGCCCATGTTTTCCGCGTCGTTTAGGCGCCTGTAGAGCGCCATGCGCACGGCGAGGTCGGGGACATAGTCCTCCGGAATCATGATAGGTGCATCGACCGTGATCTGCGGGCTGACGCGTTCGGGCTTTGCCTCGAGGCCGAGTTCGCCGGCCTTGGCGGCGAGAATCGCGTCTTCCAGCATCGACTGGTAGAGCTCGAAACCGACCTCGCGGATATGGCCGGACTGTTCGTCGCCAAGGAGGTTGCCCGCACCGCGGATGTCGAGATCGTGGCTCGCAAGCTGGAAGCCCGCGCCGAGGCTGTCGAGATCGCCGAGGACCTTGAGGCGCTTCTCGGCCACTTCGGACAGCGCGACGTCCTTCTCGTAGGTGAGATAGGCATAGGCGCGCAGCTTGGAGCGACCCACGCGGCCGCGCAGCTGGTAGAGCTGGGCTAGGCCGAAGATGTCGGCGCGATGGATGATGATGGTGTTTGCGCTCGGCAGGTCGAGCCCGCTTTCGACGATGGTCGTGGCGAGGAGGACATCGTATTTGCCCTCGTAGAAGGCGCTCATCCGCTCTTCGATCTCGCCTGCACCCATCTGGCCATGGGCGGCCACGAATTTCACTTCGGGCACATTCTCGTGCAGCCAGTCGGAGACCTGTTCCATGTCGGAAATGCGCGGGACTACGATGAAGCTTTGCCCACCGCGATGGTGTTCGCGCAGCAGTGCCTCGCGCATGACCATGTCGTCCCATTCCATGACGTAGGTTCGCACCGCGAGGCGATCGACCGGCGGGGTCTGGATGGTCGAGAGTTCGCGCAGGCCCGTCATCGCCATCTGCAGCGTGCGCGGGATCGGCGTGGCGGTCAGCGTGAGCATGTGCACGTCTGCGCGAAGCTGCTTGAGCTTCTCCTTGTGCGTCACACCGAAGCGCTGTTCCTCGTCGACAATGACCAGCCCCAGGTTCTTGAACTTGGTCTGCTTCGACAGGATCGCGTGCGTGCCGACGACGATGTCGATATCGCCCTTGGCCAGCCCCTCGCGCGTGTCCTTCATTTCCTTCGCGGGCACGAGGCGCGAAAGGCGGCCGACCTTGAGCGGGAAGCCCGCAAAACGCTCGGCGAAGTTCTGGTAGTGCTGGCGGGCGAGCAGCGTGGTGGGCGCGACCACCGCGACCTGCTGGCCGTTCATCGCCGCGACGAAAGCGGCGCGCAGCGCGACCTCGGTTTTGCCGAAACCGACATCGCCACAGACCAAGCGGTCCATCGGCTTGCCGCTTTCCAGATCGCTCAGCACATCAGCGATTGCGCGGTCCTGGTCGTCAGTCTCCTCGTACTGGAAGCGGTCGAGGAACTGGTTGTAGACGCCGTCCTCGACTTCGAGCACCGGTGCCTTCTTGAGCGCGCGCTGGGCCGCCACCAGCATCAGCTCGCCGGCGATCTCGCGGATGCGCTCCTTGAGGCGGGCGCTGCGCTTCTGCCATGCCTCGCCGCCCAGCCGGTCGAGCATGACCGCTTCCTCGGAAGAACCGTAGCGGCTGAGGACGTCGATGTTCTCTACCGGGATGAAGAGCTTGTCGCCGCCCTTGTACTCTAGCTGGACGCAATCGTGCTGCGACTTGCCGACGGGGACCGGTTGCAGGCCGAGGTACTTGCCGATGCCATGTTCGGTATGGACGATCAGGTCGCCGACCGCGAGGGCCTGAAGCTCTGCGAGGAAGGCGTCCGCATCCTTGCGCTTCTTCTTGCGGCGCACGAGCCGGTCGCCGAGGATGTCCTGCTCGGTGAGCAGCTCCATCTCGTCATTGGCGAAACTGGCTTCGAGCGGCAGCACCATCGCTGCGGGCTTGCCCTTGGCGGACAGGCCGAGCGCTTCCTGCCAGCTGTCGGCCAGCTGCACATCTGCGCCGGCCTCGGTCAGGATCGAGGCGATACGCGCGCGGCTGCCGGTCGAGTAGGCCGCGAGCAGCGGTCGCTTGCCCGCCTTGCCAAGCGCCTTCAGGTGATCGGCGAGACCGGGATACACGTTGTCGCCGCGCGCACGCTCAGGTGCGAAGTCACGGCCCGAACGGAAGCCGAAATCGATGACCGTGTCGTTTTCCGGCTCGTCGAATGTGGTTGCGCGGTGAGCCGGTGTTTCTGCAACCGCTAACTTGAACTCGTCGCCGGTCAAATAGAGCGATTTGGGATCGAGTGGGCGATAGCTGCCCTTGGCCTGTCCGCTCGCCGCCTTGCGCTGCTCGTAATAGTCGGTGATGTCCTTGATGCGCTCGTCCGCCGCGGCAAGCGAGGCATTGTCGATGACCACCGTGTCCTTGTCGTCGAGGTGGTCGAACAGCGTGACCAGCTTCTCCTCGAACAGCGGCAGCCAGTGTTCCATCCCGGCAAGCCGACGACCTTCGCTAACAGCCTCGTAAAGAGGGTCTTGCGTGGCATTTGCGCCGAACATTTCTCGGTAGCGGCTGCGGAAGCGCTTGATGCTGTCTTCGTCGAGCAGCGCTTCGCTGGCGGGCAGCAGCAAGTGGTTGGCGAGCCGCCCCGTGCTCATCTGCGTGTTCGGGTCGAAACTGCGCAGGCTCTCCAGCTCGTCGCCGAAGAAATCGAGACGCAGCGCTTCGTCGAGACCGGAGGGGAATACGTCCACGATCGACCCGCGGATCGCGTATTCGCCCTTGTCGATCACCGTGTCGGTGCGGCTGTAGCCCTGCTTCTGGAGCAGTAGCGACAGGCTCTCGCGCCCGATCTCGGTGCCCGGTTTGAATTCGCGCACACTCTCGCGAATGCGGAACGGGGTGAGGACGCGCTGCAGCACCGCATTGGCGGTGGTCACCACCAGCTGCGCCTTCGCCTTGCCGGCCTGCAGGCGGAACAGGGCGGCAAGCCTTTTCGCGCTGACCGAGAGAGCAGGACTTGCCCGGTCGTACGGGAGCGAATCCCATGCGGGGAATTCGATGACTTCCAGTTCGGGTGCGAAGAATTGCGCCGCATCCGCGACCGAGCGCATCGCTGCGTCGTCGGGCGCAATGAAGACCGCGCGCCCGGTTCCGGCGCGCGCGAGGTCGGCCATCACCAGCGGCTGGGCACCGCGGGCGACCTGCGCCAGCGTGAGTTGCGTGTCGGCTTTGAGGATGCGGGAAAGGTCGGGCATTACGGGTTCAGCGCCGTAGCGCCCCCCGTGTTCCCGTCAACGCGGAATGTCGACGTAGTCGAGCTTCTGCATCTTCTCGATAAGTTCGCCCTGGAAACGGGGCGGTGTGGGCTGGGTTTTCAGGGCCCAGGCCATGATATCGACGTCGTCTTCCTCGAGCAGCGCTTCGAACCAGGCGAGTTCCTCCTCGCCCCATTCCTGGTGGTAGCGATCGAAGAAGCCGCCGATCATGTAATCGGCTTCGCGCGTGCCGCGGTGCCAGCTGCGAAACTTGCAGCGGGCGAGGCGACCTTCGGTTGTAAGCATTTCCGGCATGACGCGCGGGTAGGGCACTCGCCAAAGCCGTGCAAGCGGCTATAGCGTGAGCGCATGCGCCCCGACGTCCTCAATCCGCTTTTCGCAGAGACCGAAACGCTCGATGGCGTCGGGCCTAAGCTGAAGAAGCCGCTCGACAAGCTGGGACTGACGCGGCTCAAGGACCTCATCTACCACCTGCCGGAACGGTTCGTGACACGGCGCTCGGTCGAAACGGTCGACAAGGCGGGCGAGGGCGAGAATATCGTCCTCAAGCTGACCGTGACCGAACATCGGGGCGGCCGATCGGCGCGTGCACCCTACCGCGTGCTGGCGCAGGACAGCGCGGGCAACATCATCGCGCTCACCTATTTCGGCCGCGCTTCCTATACTGCGAAGAAGCAGCTGCCTGTCGGCGCGACCCGATGGGTTGCGGGCAAGCTCGAACGCTATGGCGATATGCTCCAGATCGTGCATCCCGACCACGTGGTCGAGGAAGGCGGCGATACGCTCCAGCGGCTGTGCGAGCCGATCTATCGCCTGTCGGAAGGACTGACCCAGCCGCGCGTTGCGGGTCTGGTCGAACAGGCGCTGGCAAAGGCTCCCGAGCTGCCCGAATGGATCGAGCCCGCGCAATTCGAGAAGTCGGACTGGCCCGGCTGGCGCGATGCGCTGCATTTTGCGCACAAGGGCGAACACAAACTGGCGCGCGACCGGCTGGCCTATGACGAACTGCTCGCCAACAGTCTCGCACTGATGCTGGTGCGGGCGGACAATCGCAAGCGCAGGGGCCAACCGCTTCAGGGAGACGGCAGCTATCGCGGTAAGCTCGACTTGCCATTTCCGCTGACTGGCGCGCAGAAACGCTCGATCGCCGAAATCGAAGGCGACATGGCGCAGGAAGCGCCGATGCTCCGCCTGCTGCAGGGCGACGTTGGCGCGGGCAAGACCGTGGTTGCACTCGAAGCCATGCTTATCGCTGTCGAGGCGGGCGCGCAGGCTGCGCTGCTCGCGCCTACCGAAATCCTCGCTCGCCAGCACTATGAAAGCCTGCGCCGCATGACCGAGCCTACCGGTGCGGAAGTCGCGCTGCTGACCGGGCGCGACAAGGGCAAGGCGCGCGAGGCGACGCTGATGGGACTGCTCGACGGGAGCATCGACATCGTCGTCGGCACGCATGCGATCTTCCAGGACAAGGTTGCCTACAAGAACCTCGCGATGGTGGTGATCGACGAGCAGCACCGTTTCGGTGTCGGCCAAAGGCTCATGCTTGCTAACAAAGGCAAGCGCGCGCCGCACGTCCTTGCCATGACGGCCACGCCGATCCCGCGCACGCTGACACTCGCGCAATATGGTGAGCTCGACGTCAGCAAGCTCGACGAACTGCCGCCCGGCAGGCAGGCGATCGACACGGTTGTGATGGGGCAGGACAGGATTCCCGCGCTGGTCGAGCGCCTCGCCGCGCAATTCGCGGAAGGGAGACAGGCCTTCTGGGTTTGTCCGATGGTCCGCGAAATGGATGGCCCCGACGAGATTGCCGCCGCCGAAGCGCGCTATGCGGCACTGAAAGAGCGGTTCGGCGACGATGTGGTGATGGTCCACGGCCAGCTGACGCCGGAAATGAAGGACGCAGCGATGGAGCGGTTTGCGCGCGGCGACGCGCGGCTGCTGGTCGCGACCACGGTGATCGAGGTCGGCGTCGACGTGCCCAACGCAACGCTCATGGTGATCGAACAGGCCGAACGCTTCGGTCTGGCCCAACTCCACCAGCTGCGCGGCCGCGTGGGGCGGGGGAGCGAGAAGAGCTTCTGCGTCCTTCTCCACGGCGAGACGCTGTCCGAAACCGCGCAGAAGCGGCTCGCCCTGATGCGCGAGAGCCAGGACGGTTTCCTGCTCGCCGAAGAGGATCTGAAACTGCGTGGCGGCGGCGAACTGCTCGGCACGCGGCAATCAGGCGATACGCCCTTCAACGTAGCGAGTTTCGAGCAGATTAGCGAATTGCTGCCAAAGGCGCACGACGATGCGCGTGTGTTGATGGAACGCGATGGGGGGCTGGAGGGTAAGCGCGGCGATGCTGCCCGCATCCTGCTCTACCTGTTCGAGCGCGATTTCGGCGTGAAGACACTGCGCGGCGGGTAACGTCAGGCTTTTGCTAAGATTTTCGCATTAAACCCTCGGCCAAACGGGGGAATTACAATGCAGGTCGTAAGATATTCAAGGACACGCGTCGCCATGGCCTGCGTCCTCATGATCGGTTTCATCTTTCTCGGTGTCTGGGCCGGGAGCGCGTTTTACGGCAAGGCCTCCTTCGCCGGCTGGCTCATCGCAGGTTGTTTCATGATCTGCCTTCCGATGGGCGCGCGCTATCTCCTCGATGGCGGCAAGATCCTCGAATACGACCGCAATTTTGTGACTTACCACGGCGTGCTCGGCAGCACGCGCCTGCGCTGGGAAGACGTGCACGGTTTCGAGGTCGAAAAGCAGACCTACAACTGGATCGCGACCAACACCTTCCTCAAGATCAAAGGGCCATTCTCCTTCCTCGGCTATGCCAGCATCACGCAGCGCCTGCTCGCACGCGAGCATCGCTCGGCAGAGCACCTGCTCGACGAGATCGTCGACTACCTTGAAGGCGCCGAGCAGCAGCAGGAAGTCCCGCAACAGCCCGCTCGTCCGCAGGGCTTCGGCAATGCTGCGCCAGCTGCGCGCTCGCAGGGCGTAATCGGTGAAGCGCCGATGCCTGCCGCCCCGCAGATGCGCGGCGGAGGTTTCGGCCGCAAGGGGCTCTGACTTCCTGTTTTGAAGCTTCTGCGTTAAATCCCGCTAGAGGGAGGCTGCGCAAATGTTTGGTCCCGATCCAATCGATCTGGCGGATCCGTCGCCATATAGCGCTCTGGCGTACTACGGTCACCTGTTGATTGGCACGGTGACGCTCGTCGCCGCAATGGTGGCACTTTCAAGCCGGAAGGGGAGCCTTCCCCACCGCACTGCGGGACATGTTTTCCTCGCAGGCGTCCTCGTGGTGTGCCTCACCTCGGTTTCGATGCTTGCAAATGTTTTCATTCCGCCGCTTTTCATGGCCGTATTCACCGCTCTTTATGCAGCGGGCGGTGCATGGCTCGCACTACAGAGAGCAACGACCCGCGTGCGGCGAGCAGAAGTCGCTCTGACGATCTTCGAAATCGCGGGCCTGGCACTCTTTCTATCTTTCGCGCTCCCGGCCGTTGCAGACGGTGTTATTCCGCCGATCGCACCGGCGGTGATCGGCCTCATTCCTGTTCTGCTTATTCTTGGCGACCTGAACTGGTTCATCAATCGTGACCGACGGGAAGAGCTTCGGGTGCGCCGACATTTGGCACGGATGGTCTGGGCCTTTGTGGTCGTGCTTCGAGCGCCGCTGGTAGAACTTGCCGCTGCGGGACTTCCGGTTCCCCAACCCGTCATAATCGTCGGCCCCATCCTTCTGGGGGTCGCAATGATCGTGTACTTCCGGCAAAAGTACGGCCGCCCCGGTGCTCAGAAGCCGAGCATCTCCAGCTCGCGCTCGACCGCGGGGCGATAGCCGTCGCCGAACAGGCGAACGTGAAGCAGCCACATCCACAGCCGGTAGACCGGCTGCCGTTCGCTCCATCCCGGCTCCAATCCAAGCGAGGCGAAAAAGCTGCCCGGCGGATGGTCGAACACGGTGAGGCTGGCCGCATCGACCTCGCGGTCGCCGTAATAGGCGCAAGGGTCGATCAGTCCGCTGATCCTGCCGCCCGATACGAGGATGTTGCCGCCCCAGAGGTCTCCGTGGAGCAATGCTGGCTTGGGTGAGTGAGGCAGCATTTCGCCCAGCTTCGAGACCAGGTCTTCCAGCCGCCTCGCCAATTCTGCGGGGAGGTGAGGGGCGTGGCACAGCAAACGCCGCTCCCCCCAGAATTGCGGCCAGCTGTCGCAGACGGCGTTCTCGACCGTCACATGACGAAGTGCATAATCCTCGGACCAGCCGTAATTTTCGCCGGTTTCCGCGTGCAACTTGCCAAGCGCCTCGGCCAGCGAATTCCAGGCAGCCCCCGACAGACCCGCATCGCTCGGCAGGTGCTCGATCAGCATGACCTCTTCATCTGCCGCGATAACTTCCGGCGTCGGGGCGCCCGATTGCGCCATCGCTTCGAGCATCCGCGCCTCGATGCCGACCACCGGGCCCGACTTCGCCACGATAGTTTCGCCATCGGCGAAGGTCACAAGCGATGCGCCCGAAATATCCCCGCCCGCGAAGCGGCGGATGTCGGCCGGGCGCTTGCCGACAAGCCGTTCTATGGCGTCTGCGAGCGTGTCGCTCATGCCGTCTCCGCCAAGACGTTTTCGACGATCCCGCGCACGTCGACGCGCGCGTTCAACCTTGCTCCCAGCAGTGCCGTCCCGCTGACCTTGCGCTGGACGAACAGCGTTTCGGCAGGGGGCAGGTGCCAGCTCTCGCGGTCGCGTGCGATCGGCATGACCGTTTCGCGAGATCTCGGGGACGAAGGCGCGGTCGCCGAAATCGAGATGGTCGTCGCTCGCCATCTGGGTGACCACGATGTCGACCGCACGGCGCATGGCTTCCGGATGGCGTTCGAGGGCGCGGGGGTTCATGAAACCTGCTTCGATTGCTGCCTCCATGACGGCCTCCCTGTCCTCGGCAAGGCCGGCATTGATCAGTCTGCGGTAATCCGTCGAGATGCTTTTCGAGACCTCTCGTGCGGCACCGAAATCGAGCAGCACGATCCGGCCCGTCTTTGCCTGCCAGCGGTAGTTGGCGAAATTCGGATCGGTCTGCATCAGGCGGCTGTCGAACAGTTCGCGGGCGACGAGTTCGATCATGCGTGCGAAGACGTCGTCACGCAGCTCCTGCGGCTCGCTGGCAAGAGCTTCGATCGGCCCGCCTTCCTCGAAACTCATCGCAAGGATGCGGCGGGTGGTCAGTTCTTCGTGAAGTTCCGGCACGACGATTCCTTCGCGCCCTTCCAGCAGCTCGCCGAAGCGCGTCATCATCGCGCCTTCGCGCAGGTAGTCGGCCTCTTCGTGCAGCTGTTCCTTCGCGGCAGCGAGGAGGGGCGCGATATCTAGCTCAGGCGGGAGCAGCCCGGTCAGCTTGAGGAGACCGGCTACATTGTCGACATCGCTGTCGATGCTCTGTGCGATCCCGGGATACTGCACCTTGATCGCCAGAAGCTGGCCGTCGGGCAGCATGGCACGGTGTACCTGTCCGATCGATGCGGCCGCGATCGGGCGCGGTTCGAAGCGGCGGAAACGCTTGCGCCAGTCCTTGCCCCATTCTGCGCCCAGGACCTTGTCGAGCTGCTTTGGCGGCATGAAATCTGCGCGCTCTCGGAGGCGGGCAAGGATTTCGGAAAGCTCGGGCGGCAAGAGGTCGCCCGCATCCATCGAGATCATCTGGCCCAGTTTCATCGCCGCGCCGCGAAGGTGCGCGAGCCTGTCGGTAAGCCGCTTCGCGTTCGCGGGGGTGAGCAGGAGCTGGTCGAGGCGCGGGCGCTCTCCGTTGGCGATCCGCCGCGCACCTTCGCTCAGCGCACCGCCCGCAAGGCCGCCCGCAAGGCGCGTGAAACCGCCGAGGCGTCCGATGCGCGAGGCCGGGACGGAGCGGTGCCGGCTGGAGTCTTCGTCAGCCATGTTCTTCGATCATGACTGCCAGCAATGCATTCGCACCGGCGCTGACTTCGCTCCATGTGATCGAGAAGCCTTCCGCGCCGCCGTAATAGGGATCGCCGACTTCGCGCCCTTCCTGTCCGGGCACGAGGTCGAGCAGCATGGCCACGCGGGCCTTGCCGTTGCCCGGATCGACACGCGCGATATTCGCCATGTTCGATGCATCCATGCCGAGGATGTAGTCGAATTCGTGGAAGTCACTCTCACCCAACTGGCGTCCGCGATAGCCGGTAATGTCGATACCCCTGCGGCGGGCCTCGTCGATGCTGCGCGGATCGGGCGGCTCGCCAACGTGATATCCGGCCGTACCGGCGCTATCGACGCGAACGTCGATGTCAGCTTCCGAAGCGGCATGGCGAAAGGCGGCTTCTGCGAGCGGAGAGCGGCAGATGTTGCCGAGGCAGACGAACAGGACGGCAGGTTTGGACACGGCTATGCGGCGAGACCTTCGATGACGGATGGATACCGTCATTCAATCGCCCGCAATTGCGCTTGTTCCGCGCATTTGCAGACAATGCGCCCTGATGTTCTGGAAAGTGAAATGGTCGGGGAGAGAGGATTCGAACCTCCGGCCCCTGCCTCCCGAAGACAGTGCTCTACCAGGCTGAGCTACTCCCCGACCGGATGCTTGCGGGGCGGACCCCGCGAGGCAGAGGCGGCCCTATAGGTGTGGATTGCGACTGGTGCAAGCGGGCTTTTGCGTTATTTTGGGCCTAGGGCCGCAATAAGATGAAGAGCGACAACTCGGCCATGCCGGACACCCATTTCGAAACCCAATATCTCGACCTGATGCGCCGCATCTGGCTCGAGGGCGACGAGCGGCGCGACCGCACTGGTATCGGCACGCGTTCGGTCTTCGGCGCTATGCTGCGTTTCGACCTTTCCGACGGCGCGATGCCGCTCATCACCACCAAGCGAGTCTACTGGAAGACCGCCACGCGCGAGCTGCTGTGGTTCCTTACCGGCGACACCAACATCCGCCCGCTCGTGCTGCAGGGCGTGAAGATCTGGAACGAGTGGCCGCACGCGAAGTATGTCGAGCAGACGGGCGACGAGATCTCGCTCGAGGATTTCGTCCAGCGCATCGCCGACGACGAGGACTTTGCTGCCATGTGGGGCGATCTCGGACCCGTGTACGGTAAGCAGTGGGTCGACTGGCCTACCTACCAGCCGGTGAAGGGCGGGCTTTTCCGCAAGGGCCGCGGCATCAACCAGGTCGCCGAGGTGGTCGAATCGCTGCAGGAAAATCCGGGCAGCCGCCGTCACATCATCGAGGGCTGGAACGTCGCCGACGTGCCGCGCATGGCGCTGCCGCCATGCCACAAGACGTACCAGTTCCACGTATCGGAAGGCCGCGACGGCAAGCCGCGCCTCAATGGCCTCCTCTACCAGCGCAGTTGCGATGTCGCGCTCGGTCTGCCCTTCAATCTGTGGTCGGCGGCGCTTCTCCAGCGCATGCTCGCCCACCAGGCGCGGCTCGAGCCGGGCGAATTCGTGTGGATGGGCGGCGATACGCACCTCTATCTTAATCATGAGCACCTTGTGAAAGAGCAGCTTTCACGGGAACCGCAAGGCCACCCGCGGCTTGAAATCCTGCGGCGCCCGGCGACTATCTTCGACTATCGGATTGAGGATTTCGCGGTTCACGACTACACGCCGCTCGGAGCCATCAAGGCCCCCGTCGCGGTGTGACCGAAATCGTATGCATAGGCGTACTTGACCGTTTCTCCCGCGCGAAATAAAATAACGCGCAAGCGTAAGATTACGTCTGGGAGACGATTCTATGGCCGACAGGCCTCAAGGTACTGCGAAAGCTGGCGATAACCGCCCGAAGCTTTCGCTTCACGTGCCAGAACCCAAGTTCCGACCCGGTGATGCGGTCGACTTTTCGCACATCGAGGTTCCGGAGGCCGGCCAGCAGCCGCGCCCTGACGAGACCACCAAGCCGGAAGACATGCTCGATTTCGCGCATGGCCTGATCCGCGTGCTGGGCGAGGACAACAAGGCCCACGGTCCGTGGGACCCCAAGCTCGATCCCGAAACGCTGCGCAGCATGCTCGGCCACATGGCCATGACGCGCGCTTTCGACGAGCGCATGTTCCGCGGACAGCGCCAGGGTAAGACCAGCTTCTACATGAAGTGCACCGGCGAAGAGGCGACCAGCGTCTCGGCGTCGATGGCGCTCGCTGCGGACGACATGGTGTTCCCGAGCTATCGCCAGCAGGGCATACTGATCCAGCGCGGCTACCCGATGATCGAAATGATCAACCAGATCTACTCGAACCGGGGCGACAAGCTGAAGGGGCGCCAGCTGCCAATCATGTACTCCTCGCGGGAGCACAGCTTCTTCACCATTTCGGGCAACCTTGCCACGCAGACCCCGCAGGCGGTCGGCTGGGCGATGGCATCGGCGATCAAGGGCGACAGCCGGATCGCGGCGACCTGGGTGGGCGAGGGCAGCACGGCGGAAGGCGACTTCCACTCCGCCTGCCTCTTCGCGACCGTCTACAACGCGCCGGTCATCCTCAACGTGGTCAACAACCAGTGGGCGATCTCCAGCTTCAGCGGTTTCGCCGGCGCAGAGCGCGCGACTTTCGCTGCGCGCGGTCTCGGCTATGGCATTGCCTCGCTGCGGGTCGACGGTAACGACCCACTCGCTTGCTATGCAGCCGAGCAGTGGGCCGCCAACCGCGCCCGCGCCAATGCCGGTCCCACGCTGATCGAGTTCTTCAGCTACCGCGCAGAGGGACACTCCACCTCGGATGATCCCTCTGGATATCGCAGCGCGCAGGAGCGCGACGAGTGGCCGCTCGGTGATCCGGTGATGCGCCTCAAGAACCACCTCATCGAGATCGGTGAATGGGATGAGGAGCGTCAGGAAAAGATGGACCTCGAGGCCGCCGAGTACGTGAAGAAGACGACCAAGGAAGCCGAAGAGAACGGCATCCTGGGCCACGGTCTCCACCACCCGTTCCGCACCATGTTCGAAGACGTGTTCGAAGAGCTGCCCTGGCATCTCAGGGAACAGAGCGAACAGGCGATCCGCGAGCGCGAGACCAAGTTCCCCGAAGGACTTCCGAACGGAGGGAAGGGCGCATGAGCGACACCGCAACAAAGACTGCGGCCGCGGCAGAGCAGGGCACCGAACGCCGCCTCAACATGATCGAGGCGATCAACGACGCGCTCGACGTGTCGATGGGCCGTGACGAGAATATCGTCATCATGGGCGAGGACGTCGGCTATTTCGGCGGCGTGTTCCGCTGCACGGCCGGCCTCCAGCAGAAATACGGCAAGACCCGCGTGTTCGACACGCCGATTTCCGAGTGCGGCATCATCGCTGCGGCAGTCGGGATGGGGGCCTATGGCCTTCGTCCGGTGCCGGAAATCCAGTTCGCCGACTACATCTATCCCGGGCTCGACCAGTTGATCTCCGAAGCGGCGCGCCTGCGCTACCGTTCGGCGGCCGAATACATTGCGCCGATCACCGTGCGCAGCCCCTTCGGCGGCGGCATCTTCGGCGGCCAGACGCACAGCCAGAGTCCCGAGGCGATCTTCGCCCATGTCTCCGGCCTGAAGACTGTCATTCCGGCGACGCCCTATGACGCGAAGGGCCTCCTCATCAGCGCGATCGAAGACAATGACCCGGTCATCTTCTTCGAGCCCAAGCGCATCTACAACGGCCCGTTCTCGGGCTATTACGACAAGCCGGTCGAGCCGTGGAAGCGCTTTGATGCGAGCGTGGTGCCCGAGGGTCACTACAAAATCCCGCTCGGCAAGGCGCGCTACGCCACCGAAGGCGACGAACTCACCATCCTCGCCTACGGCACCATGGTCCATGTGGTCGAGGCAGTTTGCCGCGAGAAGGGCGTCGAGGCCGACATCGTCGACCTGCGCACCATCGTTCCGGTCGACATCGAGACGATCGAGGAATCGGTCAAGAAGACCGGCCGCTGCCTGATCGTCCACGAAGCGACCCGCACCGCCGGTTTCGGTGCCGAGCTCTCCGCGCTGGTGACCGAGCGCTGCTTCTACCACCTCGAAGCACCGGTCGAACGCGTGACCGGCTTCGACACGCCCTATCCCCACAGCCTCGAATGGGCCTATTTCCCCGGCCCGATCCGCATCGGCGAGGCCCTCGACAAGATCCTGAGCGAGTAATCGACATGGCGAAATTTGTATTCAACATGCCCGACATCGGCGAAGGCATCGCCGAGGCGGAAATCGTCCAGTGGCACAAGAAGGTCGGCGACACGGTCAAGGAAGACGAGGAATTCGTCGACATGATGACCGACAAGGCCACCGTGCCCATGGAAAGCCCTGTCGACGGCAAGATCCTCGAGATCGCCGGTGAAGAAGGCGACATGGTCTCGATCGGCTCGATGCTGGTCGTGATCGAGGTCGAGGGTGAAGTGCCAGAGGACGTGGCCGAGGAAGCCCCGGCTCCTTCGCCCGCACCCGCGCCGAAGGCCAAGGAAGTCGAAGAGCGTATCGAGGTCGAAACCTCTGACGCCAGCGATGCCGACGATGCGCTGGCCGCCGATCCCGAGCCCGAACCGCTGCCCGCGCCGACCCCGGCGCCCGAACCCAGGCACCAGGCAAAGGTGCTGGCCACTCCTGCGGTGCGCAAGCGTGCCAAGGAACTGGGTGTCGACCTGAGCCAGGTGAAGCCTTCCGAAGAGGGCCGCATCCGTCACGGCGATCTCGACCAGTTCCTCTCTTACAACTCGGGCTATGGCGCAGCCGCCAAGCCGCGCGAGGACGAGGAAAAGAAGGTCATCGGCATGCGTCGCCGCATCGCCGAGAACATGGCTGCCTCGAAGCGGAACATCCCGCACTTCTCCTATGTCGAGGAATGCGACGTCACCGATCTCGAGGTGCTCCGAGCGCAGCTCAACGCCAGCCGGGGCGAAAAGCCCAAGTTGACGATCCTGCCGATGCTGATCACCGCGATCTGCAAGACGCTGCCCGACTTCCCGATGATCAACGCGCGCTACGACGATGAAGCGGGCGTGGTGACGCGCCACGGCGCAGTCAACATGGGCATGGCGGCGCAGACCGATGCAGGCCTGATGGTGCCGGTCATCAAGAATGCGCAGGGCATGAACCTGTGGCAGCTCGCCAATGAGATCTCGCGTCTTGCCGATGCGGCGCGCAACGGCACCGCAAAGAAGGAAGAGATGGAAGGCGGCACGCTGACCGTTACTTCGCTGGGGCCGCTGGGCGGCGTGGCTACCACGCCGGTCATCAACCGCCCCGAAGTCGCGATCATCGGCCCGAACCGCATTATCGAGCGTCCGATGTACGTCACCGGCAGCGATGGCGTGGAGCGGATCGAGAAGCGCAAGTTGATGAATATCTCGATCAGCTGCGATCACCGCGTGGTCGACGGTTGGGATGCGGCGAGCTTTATCCAGTCGCTGAAGAAGCTGCTGGAGACACCGGCGCTAATCCTGGTGGATTGATCAGCAAAGAGCCCCGTCGGACGATCCGGCGGGGCTTTTTTCTTGCGGCGGCGTCAGCGGCCTGCGTCCGCGGTCTGGTTGACCGAATCTTGGATATCGATAGCGGATTGCGCGGCAAATGCGCCCCCGCCAAGCATGGCCAGTGAAAACGCCAGAAAAGCCGTCTGCAACATACGAACCTCCCGTCCCCCACGTAGAAATTCGAGGGTGAGGATGCGCTCACAGGGTTACTTTTCGGTAAAAATCGCGGGCTTTGGGGACCTTGGCAAAAAGTGCGAAAAAAGCGGCTCAATTTGCGTTGACAGGAATCGGAGCCTCCACTAGATGCGCGGCTCCCAAGGGGGCGCTACAGCGCAATGCGCGGGTGTAGCTCAGTTGGTTAGAGTATCGGCCTGTCACGCCGAGGGTCGCGGGTTCGAGTCCCGTCACTCGCGCCACCTTGGGATTATTCTTCGAAAAGCCGCCTTCCGGGCGGCTTTTTTCATGCCTGCTGGGCGCTGCTTTCAGCGAGCTTGCGCAGGTTCTCCTCGTGTCCCGCCTTGTCGATCCGGTAGCGCGATATGCAGTAGAGCGCGCCGAGATAGAGAACCAGCAGCGATGGGGCGTAGAAAGCCCCTAGCTTCCACAGCGTCTCTGCGGGCACCGCCTCCGGCTCGGCTCCTTCGGGGAAGGCGATGATCGAGAGGATCGCGCCCGCTGCCGCGACTCCGATGCCCTGCGTCACCTTCCGGGTGAAGGTGGTCGCAGCATAGTAGACGCCTTCGTTGCGCCTGCCCGTCTTGACCTGGTTCGATTCGACGAGATCGGCGATCATCGAATAGGCCACCGCCTGCGTCGCGATGATCAGCGCGAGGTCGATCACGTTGATGCCAAGGACAAGCGGGAAGAGCAGCGGCTCGCCGTTCTCGGGCATCATACCGAAGAGCCGTAGCAGAACCGGTGAAGGCTGGATCGTGAAGGCGAGCACGCCCAGCACGACCACGGACTGCTTCTTCCCGATCTTACGCACGCTCCATGGCGCGATGAGGAATCCCATCAGGGCGGACAGTACGACCGTGCAGGTCCAGACGAAGATCTGGAACTCTGCAAAGCCCCAGAAATAGCGCAGCATGAGGAAGGACAGCGCCGCGGCTAGGCCGGATGCGATGGCGAACAGCACCGTCGCGAAGAACAGCGCGATGAAGCTCTTTTCGCTCAGTGTTTCGAACATCTCGCGGAAGATGCGCCGCACCGTATAGCGCTCTCCCGTCGCTACAGGCCGGTGCAGGTGGGGAATACGGTGGTGCGTGCCGATGGCCGAGATGAGAATGGCAACGAGGATCATCAGCGAACCGACCACGCCGTAAGTAGCGTAGGCCTGCGGATCGAGCATGCCGAGCGGGCCGGTCATGAGCGCGCCGAACATGATGATGCTCATCATCGTGCCCCCGGTCCAGCCGAAGAACAGGCGGTACGACTGAAGGCTGGTGCGCTCCTCGTAATCCGATGTCAGTTCGGGGATCAGCGCGGAGCTTGGTGTTTCGTAGAAGGTGATGAAGGTGCGGATCAGTACCGCGAGGCCGGTGAGGTAGAAGAAGAGCCCGGTCTGGCCCAGCTCCGGCGGGTTCCACAGCATGAAGTAGCTCAGCGCCACCGGCAGGGCGGCAGCGTACATGAAGGGGTGACGCCGACCCCACTTGCTGCGGAAATTGTCCGACCAGTAGCCGACCAGCGGATCAGAGACGGCATCGAAGGTAAGGGCGATGAATATCGCTAGGCCGACGAGGCCCGGCTCAAGCCCGATCACCGTCCCGTAGAACAGCAGCAGGAAATAATCGAAGCCGTTGTTCTTGATCCCGAAGGCTGCAGCCCCGGAACCGTGCGCCAGCTTCAGCCAGACGGTCGGCTTGTCTTGAACCCCGGCAGTTGTGGCCATGCTCTCTCCCTGACGAGAGAGGCTAGGATAACGCCTCGCGCTTGGCAATCAGCGCCAGTTGCCGGTTTCCATCCATTTGAGGAAGCGGCCCAGCGGAAGGAGCCAGACGAGGCCGAGGAACACGTAGACCACCGTCTGCGCGAGGGTCGGCCAGTCGCCGATCAACCCGGGCAGGTAGCGCGCGATGACGATGCCATAGACCAGCAGGCCGATGAGCAGGCCGAGAAGGCCTACGGGAATGCGCCAGGTCGGTTCTTCTCTCATCAAAACGGTCCGTAGAGGCGGGTAGGGGTGACCACCGCCGTGAGGCTGCGATCATGCGGTTCGACGGGCAGATCTTCGGCCAGCTGACAATCCCAGGCAAGCCCGATCGCGGTTACGTTGTCGCGCCTTTCCAGCCAACGGTCGTAATGCCCGCCACCTTGGCCGAGCCTCTCGCCGCTATCGGTGAAGCCGACCAGCGGGACGAACAGCACGTCCGGTTCCAGAACGGGCGCATCGGGAGAAGGTTGCAGGAGCCCGAACGGGCCTACCTCGAGGTCTTCTTCGTCGAAGGGGTCGGAATGTGCCGCGAATTCCATCGGCGAATTGCGCGTTGCGAAGCGCGGGAGAGCGATCTCGTGCCCGCGTTCTAGGAAGAATTTTGCATAGGAAGCAGCCGGTGCCTCGAAAGGATCGGCACGATAGAGGCCGATCGTTGCGCCCTCAGGCACGAGGTCGAGGAGGGGCGCCGGAGGACGGTGGAAAACCAGTCCGCGCATGCTGTCGGGCAATTCGGCGACATGATCACGCCGAAGCGATCTCAGGATTTTTCGAAGCTGGTCCTTGGTCACGCCTCTTCAAACCTTCCCGTTACGAAACGGGCCAATTGGCCCGCAAGGGCGACCGCCCGCCCGCAGCGACACGGCCTTCAGGCCGTGAGAGCGAGAAAAGCCAAGTGAGCGGACGCGAACGCCGGCGCCTGAGGCGCAGCAAACAAGTAGCGGGACCACCATGGGTCGGTGCCATTGAAATCCTCTGACGCCAAGTTACGTCAGGTGGGCGCCGTATACCCGAGCCTCCAGGACAAACCCGCAAGCCCAGGCAGGGACAGCTCCCATGGATTGCTTATAGCCTCAGGGATATTCGTGCGGCTCGTGCCGGGCAGCCCCGCCGAGCGCCTATCTAGGATGCCTCGGCGCCGCTCTCAAGGGCAGATGCAGCACCTTCGAGTGCATTTGCCACGCGTTCGAGCCGCGCGGCCATGGCGTCGGTGTCCAGACCCGGGTCGGGCGGATGCGAAGCGGCGGTGGCCTTTACGTCGTTGAGCTCGTCGGCGAGCAGGATCGCGGCGAACAGCAGGTTCTTCGCCTCGTTACCGGTGACGTTGGCCCCCATTCCGGTGAGCTTGTCATCGACCATGCGCGCAAGGCCGCGGACTTTCTCTTCCTGCCCGTCGGCAGTCGAGACCGTGTAGACACGCCCGCCGACCTGAAGTTTCACGTCGCTCACTGTTCGAGGCTCCCGATCAGCTTGTCGAGCTCGCCGAGATTGGCAGCAACGCGGGATTTGAGAGCTTCGTGCCGCGCCGCAAGTTCGCTGTCGGCACCTGCGCCGGCACGCGGCAAAGTGGCCTGCGTCTCGATGCGAGAGAGGGCCTTCTCGATCCTCTCCAATGCGCCGTGGATACGTGTTTCGCTCATGACAGCTGTGCAAATATCAAGATTGGCGCGTGCGGGCAAAGGCTTGGGCGCGCCTGTTGATAAATCGCACCAAGGATAGCGAGCCGCGGATCGCCGCCGCGCTCGGCTTGACCTTGCCTAGCCCATCCGCGAAGGGTCTCCCCGCGTCGAATCGCCACATATTTCGGAGAAGAATCCCCATGAGTCTCGACCCCGCTCGCATGGTCCAGATGGCCAATGCCATCAGGGCGCTTTCGATGGATGCGGTGCAGGAGGCTAATTCGGGGCATCCCGGCATGCCGATGGGCATGGCCGATGTGGCGACCGTGTTGTGGAGCGAATACCTGAAGCACGACCCGGCGGCGCCCGACTGGGCCGACCGCGACCGCTTCGTCCTGTCCGCAGGCCACGGCTCGATGCTGATCTACAGCCTGCTCCACCTGTCCGGATATGCGCGCCCGACAATGGACGACATCCGCAACTTCCGCCAGCTCGGCAGCCCTTGCGCCGGACACCCCGAAAACTTCCTCCTCGAAGGCGTGGAAAGCACCACCGGCCCGTTGGGGCAGGGTCTTGCCATGGCGGTCGGCATGGCGATTGCGGAGCGCAAGCTCAACGCGGACTTCGGTGACGACATCGTCGACCACAAGACCTGGGTCATCGCCGGCGACGGCTGCCTGATGGAAGGCATCAACCACGAAGCGATCGGCCTTGCAGGTCACCTGAAGCTAGGCCGCATGAACGTGCTTTGGGACGACAACCAGATCACCATCGACGGGGGCACCGACCTGTCGACCAGCGAAGACATCAAGGCGCGCTACGCGGCGACCGGCTGGCATGTCGTCAGCTGCGATGGCCATGACTTCGACGATATCCGCCGCGCGCTGGACGAAGCCCTGGCGGACGACCGCCCCTCGCTGATCGCCTGCCGCACCGTCATCGGTAAGGGCTCGCCCAACAAACAGGGCACAAGCTCGACCCACGGCGCGCCGCTCGGCGACGACGAAATCTCCGCAACGCGTGACGTGCTGGGCTGGGACGCGAAACCTTTCGAGATCCCCGAGCAGGTCCTGTCAGACTGGCGCAGCACTGCCGACGAAGGTGCCCGGGCTCATGGCGAGTGGAACGAGCGCCTCGCGGCTCACAGCCAGCGCGCCGACTTCGAGCGCCGCATGTCGGGCGACCTGCCGACCAAGTTCAGCCTCGACAATTACATCCAGTCGCTGATGAAGGAGCCGGTCAAGGTTGCGACCCGCAAGGCCAGCGAAATGGCGCTCGAGCAGATCAACGGCCAGCTTCCCGACACGATCGGCGGCAGCGCCGACCTTACCGGTTCGAACAATACCAAGGCAGGCGGGATCGGGCCGTTCACGGCGGACGATTATTCGGGCCGCTACATCTATTACGGCATCCGCGAATTCGGCATGGCCGCCGCAATGAACGGCATGGCGCTGCACGGGGGCGTTATCCCCTATGGCGGCACCTTCCTCGTCTTCACCGACTATTGCCGCGCGGCAATCCGCCTCTCGGCCCTCCAGCAGGTCCGTGCGATCTATGTCATGACGCATGACAGCATCGGCCTTGGCGAAGACGGCCCGACACACCAGCCGGTCGAGCATGTGCAGAGCTTGCGCATGATTCCGAACCTCCTCGTGATGCGCCCTGCCGACGCGGTCGAAACGGCCGAGTGCTGGGAAATTGCACTGCGCGAGAAAGACCGTCCGACCGTGCTCGCGCTGACCCGTCAGGGCCTGCCGCAGGTGCGCAACCATCCCGAAGAGACCGACATGTGTTCCAAGGGCGCATATCGCCTCAAGAAGGCCGGTAACGCTGCCAAGGTCACGCTGGTCGCAAGCGGGAGCGAAGTGCACCTCGCGCTCGCCTGTGCCGAGGAATTGGAAAAGCAGGGCGTCGGCGCAAGCGTCGTCTCGATGGTCTGCACCCAGCTGTTCGACGAGCAGGACGATGCCTATCGCGCTGACATGATCCCCGCCGATACGCTGCGTGTCAGCATCGAGGCGGGCACCACCTTTGGCTGGGAACGCTACACCGGCGAAGGCGGCCTCAACATCGGGATCGACAGCTTCGGGGCCAGCGCGCCGGCAGGCGATCTCTTCAAGAAATTCGGTCTCACGGCGGACGCTATCGTTCCGCAAATCATGAACAAATTGCCCAAGTAATTCAGGACTTAAGCAGGAGCTTCTCGCATGGCTACCAAGGTTGCAATCAACGGTTTCGGACGCATCGGACGCCTCGTGGCGCGTGCGATCCTAGAGCGTGACGACCACGATCTCGACCTCGTCTCGATCAACGATCTCGCGGACACCAAATCGAACGCGCTGCTGTTCCAGTACGACAGCACGCATGGCCGTTTCCCCGGCACCGTCGAAGTGGGTGACAACGCGATCATCGTGAACGGCAAGTCGATCGCGGTGACCAGCGAGCGTGATCCGGGCAACCTGCCGCATGCCGACCAGGGCATCGACATCGTTCTCGAATGCACCGGCTTCTTCCAGAGCCACGAAGCTGCCGAACCGCACCTCAAGGCGGGTGCCAAGCGCGTGCTGATCTCGGCACCGGCCAAGAACGTTTCGGCCACCATCGTCTATGGCGTGAACCACGAAACGCTGACCGCCGACGACGTGATCGTCTCGAACGCCAGCTGCACCACCAACTGCCTCTCGCCGATGGCAAAGGTCCTGCACGACACGGTCGGCATCGAGCGCGGCTTCATGACCACGATCCACAGCTACACCAACGACCAGCGCATGCTCGACCAGATGCATGGCGACATGCGCCGTGCCCGTGGCGGTGCGCAGAACATGATCCCGACCACTACCGGCGCGGCCCGTGCTGTCGGCCTCGTCCTGCCCGAACTGGCGGGCAAGCTCGACGGTAGCTCGGTCCGCGTGCCGACCCCGAACGTCAGCCTCGTCGACCTCGTCTTCACCCCCGGCCGCGATACCAGCGCCGAGGAACTTAACGCTGCGCTCAAGGCCGCGGCCGAAGGCAAGATGAAGGGCGTGCTCGACTACACCGACCAGCCGCTCGTCAGCTCGGACTTCAACCACTATCCGGCCAGCTCGACCATCGACAGCCTCGAAACCAGCGTGATGGAAGGCAAGCTCTGCCGCGTTGTCAGCTGGTACGACAACGAGTGGGGCTTCTCGAACCGCATGATCGACACCGCCGGCGTGATGGCGAAGTTCCTCTAAAGGACGACACGATGAGCAGCTTCAGGACCCTGGACGACCTTGGCGATGTGACCGGCAAGGTCGCGCTGGTGCGCGTTGATTTGAACCTTCCGATGAAGGACGGTTCGGCCACCGACGTCACCCGTGTCGAGGCGGTGAAACCCACCATCCTCGAACTCGCGGACAAGGGCGCCAAGGTCCTGCTGCTCGCCCACTTCGGCCGCCCCAAGGGCAAGCGCTATTCGACCATGTCGACCAGCTTCGTGCAGGGCGACGTCGAAGAAGTGCTCGGCAAGGAGATCATGTTCATCCCCGAGGTCATGGGCCCCGTGGTTGAACAGTCGATCGGCATCCTCAGGAATGGCGATATCGGCCTGCTCGACAATGTCCGCTTCTGGCCGGGCGAAGAGGCGAACGATACCGAATTCGCCAAGGGCATGGCCGCGCACGGCGACTTCTACGTCAACGACGCCTTCTCCGCTGCGCACCGCGCGCATGCTTCGACCGAGGGGCTGGCGCACCGCCTGCCCGCCTATGCAGGCCGTGCGATGGAAGCTGAACTCAAGGCGCTCGACGCGGCCCTCGGCAATCCCGAACAGCCCGTCGCGGCTGTCGTTGGCGGGGCGAAGGTCTCGACCAAGCTCGACGTGCTCGAAAACCTCGTCGGCAAGGTCCAGCACCTGATCATCGGCGGCGGCATGGCCAACACCTTCCTCGCTGCGCGCGGGGTCGATGTCGGCAAGTCGCTGTGCGAGCATGACCTCACCGACACCGCCAACCGCATCATGGACCAGGCCGATCATGCCGGCTGCACAGTGCACCTGCCCTATGACGTCGTGGTGGCGAAGGAATTCGCGGCCAACCCGCCAAGCATGCGCGTCTGCAACGTCCACGAGGTCGCCTCGGACGAGATGATCCTCGATGTCGGCCCGCAGGCGGTCGAGGCGCTTGGCGATGTGCTCAAGACCTGCCGCACGCTGGTGTGGAACGGCCCGATGGGCGCTTTCGAGACCGAGCCCTTCGACACCGCCACCGTGGCGCTCGCCAAGACTGCGGCCGCGCTGACCGAAGGCGGCTCGCTGACCTCGGTCGCAGGCGGCGGCGATACCGTTGCCGCGCTCGCCCATGCAGGCGTGAAGGACGATTTCACCTTCGTGTCGACCGCAGGCGGCGCTTTCCTCGAATGGATGGAAGGCAAGGCGCTTCCGGGCGTGGCAGCGCTGACGGCCTGAGCCGATGGCCACCACCCGCCACCTCTTCTCCACGCCCTTCGTCGCCGACATGCTGCAGAGCGCAGAGGGGCTGAGTCTCCTGCGCGAGGCGATCGAGAAGGAGAAGGCGCGCGATGCGGCGGGGGTCGATATCTCCAACATCGGCGGCTGGCATTCGAACACGCAGATGCTCGAATGGGGCGGTGAGCCCGCGCGGGCGCTTGCCCACAAGGCGATGACGCTCGCGGACGGGCAGACCATCGACAACAAGAGCCCGCAGGACAGCCGCTTCACCTGGCACCCCGAGATGTGGGCCAATGTCAGCGGCAAGGGTGCAGCCAACCAGTACCATTTCCACCCAGGAAGCTTCTGGTCGGCAGTCGCCTATATCGACGATGGCTACGAGGGAGATACGGACCCCGATCTCGGTGGCGAACTGCAATTGCAGGACCCGCGCATGCCGATGATCCGCATGGGCGCGCCCGATCTCCGGCTCAAGCTGCCCGACGGCCAGGCGATGCACAGCGAGGTTTCGCTGCGACCGAAGACGGGCATGATCGTGATGTTCCCCAGCTGGCTCCAGCACGCGGTGCGGCCGTTCCACGGCAGCGGAACGCGCATCTCGATCGCGATCAACCTCGTCGCGGTGTTGAAAAGCCAAGCCTAGCGATATTCCGGGTTCGGCGCGTCAAAGCTGTAGCCTTCGTTCCACAGCTCCTTCGAATTGCCCCACGCAGGAATGCCGCCCGCATCCTTAAGCATGCGCGCCATGTGCATGAGGTTCCAGGTCATGAAGGTGGTGTTGCGGCGGGTGAACTCGTTGTCGAACCCGGCATAGCCACCGCCTTCTTCGGCATCGCCGTAACTCGGACCCGGGCCTGCCTCACCAATCCAGCCGGCGTCGGACTGCGGCGGAATGGTGTAGCCTACATGCTGGAGCGAATAGAGCACGCCCATGCCGACATGCTTGATCCCGTCCTCATTGCCGGTGACGATACAGCCGCCGACCTTGCCGTAGAACACATACTGGCCCTTGTCGTTCGTCTGGCCCGAATGCGCATAGAGCCGCTCTATCAGGCGCTGGCAGACCGAGCTCTTCTCGCCGAGCCAGATCGGCGTGCCGACGATCAGGATGTCTGCTGCCTCGACCTTCTCCCAGATCGCCGGCCAGTCGTCTCTCTCTGCTCCGTGCTCGGTCATGTCCGGATAGACGCCCGGCGCGATCTCGTGGTCGACGAGCCGTAATTGTTCCAACTGAACGCCACTTCGAACCAGGATTGCCTCGACTACGCCGAGCAGTTTGCCCGTATGCGAGCCTTCGGGAGAGCGCTTGAGAGTGCAGTTGATGCACAATGCCTTCAGGTCCGAAAAATCGGTCGTGTTTTCCGCGCACAAACGGTCCTGCGTCGCATCGAGCATGGCATTTTCTCCTTATCCCGAAGAGATACGCCCCAGACCGGGAATAGTTACCTGCAAGGCGTTGCAGGCAGCAGGGGGCAAGGCTATTGGCGCTCGCATACGTTTGCACGGACACGGGATACCAAAATGACCTTCGAAGAAATGCGCGACCGCATCGCCAACGGACAGGGCTTTATTGCCGCACTCGACCAGTCGGGTGGCTCCACCCCCAAGGCGCTGCGTGGCTACGGCGTGGAAGACAATGAGTGGAACGGCGACGACGAAATGTTCGGCATGATCCATGAAATGCGCCAGCGCATCATCGAAGCTCCGTGCTTCGGCAACGGCAAGGTCATCGGCGCGATTCTGTTCGAGAAGACCATGGAAGGCGAAAGTGGCGGCAAGACCGTGCCGGCACGCCTCGCCGAACGTGGCATTGTCCCGTTCCTCAAGGTCGACAAGGGCCTCGAGGAAGAGCGTGACGGCGTCCAGCTTATGAAGCCCAATCCGGGTCTTGAAGCCATGTGCGCCCGCGCCAAGCAGCTCGGTGTATTCGGCACCAAGATGCGCAGCGTCATCAAGTCGGCCAATCCTAAGGGCATCCGCGAGAACGTCCGCCAGCAGTTCGCTGACGGCGTGCGCATCCTCACCAGCGGTCTCGTCCCGATCCTCGAGCCCGAATATGACATCACCGCCGCCGACCGCGCGGAAGGCGAGAAGATCCTGCTCGAAGAGCTGATCGCAGGTCTCGACACGCTGCGCGACGACCAGCAGGTCATTTTCAAGCTCTCGATCCCCAAGCAAGCGGGTCTCTACTCCGACCTCATCAAGCACCCCAAGGTGCTGCGCGTGGTCGCGCTGTCGGGCGGCTATTCGACCGACGAGGCTTGCAGCGAACTCGCCAAGAACCCGGGCATGATCGCCAGCTTCAGCCGCGGTCTTCTGCAGGACTTGCGCAAGCAGCAGGACGATGGCGAATTCGACGGCACACTGTCGGGCGCGATCGACCAGATCCACGCCGCGAGCGTCACCTGATCGAACTGGTGGGTGACGCGGCGCCCTTCCGGCGATAGAGGGCGGGCATGGAAGATACTGTTCCCACCCAGCTTTACCTGATCTCGCCGCTCGAAGTGGGCGGCGATTTTCCCGACCGGCTCGAGCGTGCGCTCGCAGCCGGCAAGGGCATGGTGACCGCTTTCCAGTTCCGCGTGAAGGGTCTCGACCAGCACGAGGCCGCCGCGCTTGCAGAGCCGCTGCAGGAGATCTGCGCGCGCCGCGAGGTGGCTTTCATCGTCAACGATTCCATCGCGCTGGCAAAGCGTCTCGGGGCCGATGGCGTACACCTGGGGCAGGGCGATGGCGATGTGCGCGAAGCCCGCGACGAGCTGGGCCGGGAGGCGCAGATCGGCGTAACCTGCCACGCCTCGCGTCACCTTGCCCTCGAAGCTGGCGAAGCAGGCGCGGACTACGTTGCTTTCGGAGCCTATTTCCCGAGCAGCACCAAGGATACCGAACATCGCGCAGGCACGGACCTGCTCGAGTGGTGGCACCAGATGGTCGAGATCCCCTCCGTCGCCATCGGCGGCATCACGCCGGAAAACTGTCGGCCGCTGATCGAGGCGGGCGCCGACTTTCTCGCAGTGTCGGGCGCCGTGTGGAGCGGTGACGAAGTTGCCGCCATCGAAGCTTTCGCGGAGCAAATCGCAACCGCGTGAGTTGTCTCACCTGAACGGGCCGGGTCGCGTCCCGCCGAATTCAGGAGAGGTCCCTCAATGCGTAACCTGCTGATCGTCGCTGTTTCTTCCCTCGCGCTGGCCGCTTGCGGCCTCAATGGCGCGGAAGAGGAGGGCGAACCCACGACCGCCCAGGCCGAACCCGCCGAACACTACGGCTACGAGACCTACGACGAGGATAATCTCGCCGACAGCATGGCCTCGAACGACGATGCCGCCGGCATGGGCGACAGCGTTGCCAACGAGGACCAGGACATCCCCGATAGCGAAGAGCGACCGATCATGCAGGCGCAGGTCGTGCTCGACCGCGTGGGCTTCGGCCCGGGCGTGATCGACGGCAAGATGGGCATGAGCACGGAGAATGCGATCCTGGGCTTCCAGGAGGCCAACGACCTCGAGACCACCGGCAAGCTAGACGAAGCGACCAAGACGGCGCTCTCGGACTGGGATGCGATCCCTGCCACCCGTGTCGTCACGATCCCTGCAAGCTGGGGCGAGACGGAATACACCGACATTCCCGAAGAGCCCGAAGGCAAGGCCGAGCTCGAAAGACTTGGCTACAAGTCGCTCGACGAACGCTTGGCGGAGCGCTTCCATACGACTGTCGAGGTGCTCAAGCAGCTCAATCCCGGCGGCCAGCCTGCCGGTGCGGGCGGGAGCGAAGGGCCTAACCCGCAGCCCACGCCAACGCCCGATATCGAGCGGCCCGATGGTGAGGAGCCCAGCTTCTTCCAGGCCGGACAGCAGATCCGCGTGCCCAATATCGGCGGGGACCGCATCGAGAAGGGCAAGATTGAGGACCGCGACTGGCAGCGTACGCTTGCGAGCCTGGGTGTCGGCAGCGAACAGACCGAGGTCGACCGCATTGTCGTCAGCAAGGCGGGCAAGACGTTGAAGGCATACCAGGGCGACAAGCTGGTGGCGCTGTTCACGGTCAGCTCGGGTTCGAGCGAATTCCCGCTGCCGCTGGGCGAATGGGATATCGTGGGAGAAGCCTACAATCCACCCTATCGCTACGATCCCAAGGTGCTCGGCAATGACGATGCCAAGGACAACGTCCAGATGCTGCCCCCGGGGCCCAATTCTCCGGTTGGGGTGATCTGGATCGACCTGTCCAAGGAGCATTATGGTATTCACGGCACGCCTGACCCCGAAACGATCGGGCGTGCGCAGTCGAGCGGCTGCGTGCGCCTTACGAATTGGGATGCGGCACGGCTTGCGGGGATGGTCTCGCAGTCGACGCGTGTGATATTCGAGGCCTGAGAGGGCAGGGAGGGATCATGAAGTTCATCGACAGACTGCTGACCATCATCATCACGGCCACGATCACCAGTGCCGTCTGGATCGTGGCCGGAGGCTCACTTATCGAGAATGCAACCAGCGCAGGCCAGCGCGACGCAACGCGGCCTGCCGAGGCTGCGCCCAGTCCATCGCCGAGCCAGACGGCCAGCGGGGTTGCCGATGCGGCCACCGATGCACCGGCGGCTACGGCGCTCGATACGCGCACCGCTTCGGCGCCGAGCGAGACCGATACGCGCCAGCTCCTCATTCCCGTGCGCAATATCCGCGCGTCTGACCTCACCGACACATTCAGCGATCTCGCGTGCCGGCGGCCAGCGCCTGCATGAAGCGATCGATATCATGGCGCCCAAGGGCACCGCAGTGGTGTCTGCTGCACCGGGCACGGTGGAAAAGCTGTTCCGGTCGGATGCGGGCGGGCTGACGATCTATGTGCGTTCGCAGGACCGTGAGACGATTCACTACTACGCCCATCTCGACAAATATGCCGAAGGGCTGAAAGAGGGGCAGCGCGTGCGACGCGGCCAGCGGCTGGGCACGGTGGGATCTTCGGGCAATGCTTCGGATGAAGCACCGCACCTGCATTTTGCGATCCTGCAGACGACCGAGGATGCCGAGTGGTGGGAGCCCGCCAACGCGGTCAATCCCTATCCGTTGCTGACGCAGCGCTAGTCGGCGACAGGGCCTGCGCGATGGCAGCGCAGGCGACCAAGCTTGTCGTCCTTGCCGAGCTCCTGAAGCAATCCGGAAGACACGCGCATCATCTTGTGGCCCTTCAGGGGGCCGCGAGTGAAGGTCACGCGGCGTCCTTCGAGGAGGTAGGTGCCCGAGCCCTTGTCGGTCTTGTAGCTGGATGCGCCGGTAATCGAGAAGCCATGGCCTTCGACCTCGTTCCAGGCGGGGCCGGCAGCGGTTCCCGGAAGCGCGCAGACATATTCGCCCTGCGGCAAAACGCCAAGACTGCCCTGCGACAGCGCAGGGCCGGCCGCCACTGCGGCGATCGCGATTGCTATGGGAGCTGCGTATCTCATGTCTTTCCCTCTTGCCTTCGACATAGGGTAGGGAGGGCAAAATTTCCATAACCTTGCCGTTCTCACCGCATGGCTGTAAGGCGCGCCCCACACGGCTGGGCACTCTCGCGCCAGCGCTCTTTCACATCGAGGCATTTCCCATGAAGATCAGCGGCGTGGACATTCGTCCGGGCAACATCATCGAATACGAAGGCGGCATCTGGAAGGTCGCCAAGATCCAGCATACGCAGCCCGGAAAGGGCGGTGCCTACATGCAGGTCGAGATGAAAAACCTGCAGGACGGCCGAAAGACCAACGTCCGCTTCCGCAGCGCCGACACGGTCGAGAAGGTGCGCCTCGATACGCAGGACTACCAGTTCCTTTACGAAGACGGCGACATGCTCGTCTTCATGGACCAGACCACCTACGAGCAGATCAACCTGCCCGCCGACCTGCTCGGCGATGCACGCCCGTTCCTGCAGGACGGCATGCAGGTGAAGCTCGAACTGTGGGAAGAAAAGCCGATCTCGGTCGAGCTTCCGCAGCAGGTCGAAGCCGAAATCGTCGAGGCAGACGCCGTGGTGAAGGGCCAGACCGCTTCGTCCAGCTACAAGCCCGCCGTCCTCGACAACGGCGTTCGCATCATGGTCCCGCCGCACATCGAAAGCGGCACGCGGATCGTGGTCGACGTTTACGAGCAGACCTACGTCGGCAAAGCCAGCTAACAGGGCCGTTTAGGAGTCGCATCCATGGGCAAATCCATCGCCAGCCGTTTCGACAATATCGATATCGCGAAGAGCACCCTGCGGGCCGTCATCATCAACGATGACGAGCTGACGCTGGAGATGGATTTCTGCCTCGAGCCCGACCACCCCGAGTACGAGGCGCCGGGCGCCGACGAGGAGTGCTGCTGGCACCCGGGCCTCCTGAAGTTCGCCGGGATCACCAAGCTACAGCTCGACCGCCGTGAGGTCGAGCAGGGCGAAGCGATGCAACGCCGCTTCGCCATCGAGAAATTCAACATCGAGGGCACGAAATTCGACATGGAATGCGAGTGGGGCGACATCCACCTTGCAGCCCGCTCGATCCGCGTCCTCACCGAGTAAGAGACTGAAATGGCAGCAATTTCCGGACTGATCCGCGTGATGGAGAAAGCCGCGCGCAAGGCGGGTGGCCGCCTGCGCCGCGACTTCGGCGAGATCGAACACCTGCAGGTGAGCCGCAAGGGTCCTGCCGACTTCGTGTCGAAGGCTGACATGCGTGCCGAGCGTACGATCTATGACGAGCTGCTCGCCGCGCGCCCCGACTGGGGCTTCGAAATGGAAGAGGCCGGCACGATCGACGGTGCCGACGGCGCGCCGCGTTGGATCGTCGACCCGCTCGACGGGACCAGCAACTTCCTTCATGGCATCCCGCATTTCGCGATCAGCATCGCGGTGCAGGAGCGCAAGCTAGGCAGCGACGACTGGGGCGATGTGACTGCTGCAGTGGTCTACAATCCCGTAACCGACGAGACCTTCTGGGCGGAAAAGAGCCGCGGCGCATGGCTGCACGATGGCCGCCTGCGCGTGTCCTCGCGCCGCAATCCCTCCGAAGCGCTGATCGCGACGGGCATTCCCTTCGCCGGACACGGCGACTTCGCCGAGTGGTCGAAAATCTATAGTGCCATCGGTCCCAATGTCGCTGGCATCCGCCGCTTCGGCGCCGCCTCGCTCGACCTTGCATGGCTCGCAGCCGGCCGTTTCGACGGTTTCTGGGAAAGCGGTCTTAATGACTGGGATACGGCCGCCGGCTGCCTGATCGTGCGTGAGGCGGGCGGCTTCGTCTCCGACTACCGTGGGCGTTCGCAGCCGATCCACTCGAAGCAGGTGCTCGCAGCCAATGACGCGCTGCATTCCAAGCTGCACAAATTGCTCGCGAATGCGCTGAAAGCTTGATGCGTAACCGGAGCGCGGCTAGTTCCCGCGCTCCAACACGTGCCTCCGTGGCGGAATTGGTAGACGCGCTCGACTCAAAATCGAGTTTCTTACGAAGTGCCGGTTCGAGTCCGGCCGGGGGTACCACTCTTTTTTCAAGTCCCGCGTAACCTTTCGCGCGCCCTTTCGAATTGGGTCGCAAGGGCGCATGCTGCGCTTCACGATATACAAGGGACTGACCATGACCGATCGCGGCCTCACCAAGGGCCTTGCTGCCGTGCTTCTCGTGACGGTGGCGAGCCAGATTTTCTACATCACCGTCGTCTCGGGTTCCGAGAACGAGATGCTTCGCCCGCTGACTTGGTTTACCGAGCTCTTCGCCTTCTCGGTTTCCGCGATCTTCGCCCACGCTCTGGCCGCGCGTCGCCCGGTTGAGGCGGTACTGTGGTCCACGATTGCGCTCGCTGGCGTGCTGAACGTGATCCAGGTGGCCATGGGCCTTTCGATGTTCGCCCCGGCGATGGAAGCGCAAGAGGCGGTGCCGCAACTGTTCTCGGCTATCCTTGCCGGTGCCTTCTTCTTCTACTTCTTCGCCAAGCTTCTGCTCGGAGGCGCTGCCTTGGCGCTCGGCCTCTCGGCGTTCTCAGCGGAAGGTGCGCTCGTGAAGGGTGCTGGCGGGCTGGCAGCTCTGGCAGGGCTTGCCGCGATCGGCCTTTCGCTCGCAGCGATGATGGATTCGGAAAGCTGGACCTTCCCGGCTGGCGCCGCAGGCACCGCCGTGACCGCTCTTCTCGCCTTCGTCCTGCTTGTCAGGCCGCAGCCCGAGGTGACGCCGGCGGCCTGAAAACCGCTTGTAATTCCGCGATAGGGGTGTGATTTAACGCCCCGGATGATCGGGATCCCATCCTATCACGCGATGGCGGCCATGGCCGTGACAGTCGCAATGTTCGTCGCTTTTGCGCGCGGGCGGATGTCCATCGAGATCATTTCATTGCTCACCATCGCGGTGATCGCGGTCGGTCTCTATTTCTTCCCGCTCGACGGCCAGTCACCAACCGATGGCCTCGCCATAGCTTTCGGCGGCTTCGGCCACTACGCACTGATAACCATTTGCGCCTTGATGATCCTGGGGCGTGGCCTGATCGTGACCGGCGCGCTGGAGCCTGCCGCGCGCCTCCTCGAGCGGATGTTCAAGTTCAACCTCCAGCTCGGCCTGCTGTTCTCGCTCCTGATCGCTTTCGTGTTGTCGATGTTCGTCAACAATACGCCGGTGCTAGTGCTGCTGATCCCGATCTTCGTGACGCTGGCGGCACGCGGCGCCTTGCCTGCCTCCAAGACCCTCATGCCGCTCAATTCGGCTTCGCTGATCGGGGGTCTGGCCACGACCATCGGTACTTCGACCAACATCCTCGTTGTCTCGATTGCTGTCGATCTCGGCATGCCGATGATGAGCGTGTTTCATTTCACGCCAATCGTGCTTGGTGCCGCGCTTGTTGCATTACCCTACATCTGGCTCGCCATGCCCAGGATGCTGGCCGACAACCGGGTCGAATTGGAACACAACCAGCGACGGTTCTATACTCGCCTCCGCGTCACCGAGGGCAGCCTCATGAACGGGCGCGAGCTTTCCCAGATCGCGCCGCGGCTGCCATCCGGCATCGAGTTCCACGATGTGAAGCCCGGGCTCTTCCGTCCCGGCCAGCGGATCAAGGTTTCGGGCACCCACGAGGCAATCGAGGAAGCCATCCAGGTCATGCGTGGGGAGGCTGCTCCGAGCTGGGTTCTCGAGCGCATCAAACGCGCGCATAACGAGACTGGCGAAGACATCGAGGTGGTCGAGATGACGGTCACCGCCGACAGCCGCCTGATCAACCGCACGCTCCCGACCTCGGGCATCGCCGACCTCTACGGCGTGGCCGTGGTGGGGATCCATCGCCCAGACACGCTGATAGGCCAGAAGGACCAGTACAGCGACGTCGGCGATATCCGCATGCGTGAAGGCGACGTGCTGTTGGTCATGGGTATCCAGAAGGATCTCGAGGACTTCGCCACAGCCGACAGCCTGCTCCAGCTCGAAGGCCGCCGCGAGCTGCCGCGTCGGTCCAAGGCGCTGCTCGCGGCCGCGATCATGGGCGTATCGGTCCTGCTCGCATCAATCGGCGTCCTGCCCATTGCCATCGCCGCGCTGGGCGGTGCGATCCTGATGTTCGTGACCGGCTGCGTGAAATTTGATCGGGTGGGAAGAGCCTTGTCCGCGCAGGTCATCGTTCTGGTGGCGGCCAGTATCGCGATCGGCCGCATCATCGATGAAAGCGGGGCAGCGGCCTGGCTGGGCGAGCTGCTATCCTACGGCCTCCAGTTCCTTTCGCCTGCGCTGGTGCTCGCGGCGATCATGGTCTTCGTGACAATCCTCACCAATTTCGCTTCCAACGCTACGGCGGCCACGGTCGGCACGCCTATCGCCTTTGCCGTTGCAGCGCAGCTCGGCCTGCCGCCGGAGCCGCTGGTGCTTGCGGTGCTGTTCGGCTGCAATCTCTCCTACGCGACCCCGATCGCGTACCAGACCAACATGCTGATCATGGCCGAGGGCGATTACCAGTTCGGCGACTATGTGAAGACCGGCGTGCCATTGGTGTTGATCATGGTCACGGCGCTTTCGGTGGGCCTCGTGCTCACTTACGGTCTCTAGAGACGTCCGCTGACTTTCCTAATCGCGCAGGCTCTGCCAGTCTTCGCTCTAGATCGAGAGGTTCGGGCACGGCCGGAGAATTTTGCTCCAGGACCGTGTTCCATGTGTTCCAAGCTGAGGGGGTAGCCCAGACAATGTCCAACTTGCGTCCAACACTGCTCGCAGCCGCCGCGGCCGCGCTGACTTTCGCCACGCCTGCACAGGCAAACGACCTGCGCGCCAGCCTCGAAGAGGACATGCCCGGCCTGATGGAGCTCTACCGCGATCTCCACGCCAATCCGGAATTGAGCTTCGAGGAACACCAGACCGCCGCCAAGCTCGCCAAGCGCATGCGTGATCTCGGTTTCGAGGTGACCGAGGGTGTGGGCCAGACCGGCGTCGTCTCGGTCATGAAGAACGGCGACGGGCCGGTAGTGATGCTGCGCGCCGACATGGACGGGCTTCCCGTCATCGAGCAGACGGGGCTTCCCTATGCGAGCAAGGTCACTGCAACGCCAGCGAGCGGCGTGACCACCGGCGTGATGCACGCCTGCGGCCACGATACCCACATGGCAGGTTTCATCGGCGCTGCGCAGCTTCTTGCCGAGCGCAAGGACGAGTGGTCGGGCACGCTGGTGATGATCCTGCAGCCGGCAGAGGAACTGGGGCTCGGCGCGATCGCCATGATCGAGGACGGCCTTTACGAACGCTTTCCGAAGCCCGAATACGTTCTTGCCTTCCATGATGCCGCCGCGCCCGCGCCGGCAGGCACGATCGGCTATACGCCGGGCTATGCGCTCGCCAATGTCGACAGCGTTGACATCACCGTGAAGGGTATCGGCGGCCACGGCGCCTATCCGCACACCACGATCGATCCGGTGGTGCTCGCGAGCGGCATTGTGATGAAACTGCAAACGGTGGTGAGCCGGAACTCCTCGCCGCTCGATCCGGCGGTGATCACAGTGGGCAGTTTCCACGCAGGCGCGAAGCACAACATCATCTCGGACGAGGCCAAACTGCAGCTGACGGTGCGCAGCTACTCCGACGAGAGCCGCCAGCAGCTGCTCGACGGCATTCGCCGCGTGGCGCGGGGTGAAGCCATCACAGCGGGTCTGCCCGAGGACATGCTGCCGGTGGTGACGGTCGAGGATCCCTATACGCCCTCTACCTACAATGATCCCGATTTCAGCGAGGAACGCGCCGCCGCCTTCCGCAGCCGCTTCGGCGAGGGCCGCGTAATGCAATGGCCTGCAGTGATGGGGGGCGAGGACTTCAGCCAGTTCCGCCGTGCAGATCCTGAAGGCGTGAAGAGCATGATCTTCTGGATCAGCGGCACGCCCGCCGAAATGCTCGCCGCGCTGAAGGAAGAGGGCAAGCCGCTGCCCTCGCTCCATTCGCCCTTCTGGGCGCCCGATGCCGAGGCGGTGGTCAGGACCGGCGCCGAGGCGCTCGCGAGCTCAGCGCTCGACCTTATGCCTGCCAAGGGCGGATAAATTGACGGCCGCCGCAGCATTGGGGGTGCTGCGACGGCCGTTTCTCCTCCCCAGGAGAACTGTTGATCGGGTGGTGTCGTTCAGCCGTCCGAGGGCACGTAGGTGCCAAGGCGGTGGTGGAGGGCGTTGATCTTCGCCAGCTCCTCACGGTCCTCCGTCTGGCGCGCGTAGCTCGTCAGGGCCGTGCGCAAGAGGCGGAAATCCGCAGTCGAGAACAGCGCACGGGCGCGTCCCGGCTCGGTCTTCGGATTGTCTTCGGTCATCGTAGTCATCCTTCCTCTCCTTACGCCGCTGCGAACTGGTTCATGGTGTTGTCCTTGCCGCCGGCCTTGAGGGCGGCTTCGCCGGCAAAGTATTCCTTGTGATCATCGCCGATGTCCGAACCGGCCATGTTCTGGTGCTTCACGCAGGCGATACCCTGGCGGATTTCCTCGCGCTGGACGTTCTTGACGTAACCGAGCATCGCCTGGTCGCCGAAGTATTCCTTGGCGAGGTTGTCGGTGCTCAGCGCCGCCGTGTGATAGGTCGGCAGCGTGATGAGGTGGTGGAAGATGCCGGCACGCTTCGCGGCATCGGCCTGGAAGGTGCGGATCTTCTCGTCGGCTTCGGCGGCAAGTTCGGTGCCGTCGTAGTCGATGCTCATCAGCTTGGCGCGGTCGTAGCCCGACACGTCCTTGCCTTCCTTCTCCCACGCATCGAAGATCTGCTGGCGGAAGTTGAGGGTCCAGTTAAAGCTGGGCGAGTTGTTGTAGACCAGCTTCGCATTGGGGATCACCTCGCGGACACGGTCGACCATACCGGCAATCTGTTCGACATGCGGCTTTTCGGTCTCGATCCACAGCAGGTCGGCGCCGTTCTGGAGCGCGGTGATGCAGTCGAGAACGCAGCGGTCTTCACCCGTTCCGGCGCGGAACTGGTAGAGATTGCTGGGCAGGCGCTTGGGCGCCATCAGCTTGCCGTCGCGGCTGATGAAGACCTGCCCATTGGTGATGTCGGCCGGATCGACTTCGTCGCAATCGAGGAAGGCGTTGTACTGGTCGCCAAGGTCGCCGGGCTCCTTCGAGAAGGCGATCTGCTTGGTCAGGCCTGCGCCGAGGCTGTCGGTGCGGGCGACGATGATGCCGTCCGGAACGCCCAGTTCGAGGAAGGCATAGCGGATCGCGCGGATCTTCTGGAGGAAGTCCTCGTGAGGAACGGTAACCTTGCCGTCCTGGTGGCCGCACTGCTTTTCGTCCGACACCTGGTTCTCGATCTGCAGCGCACAGGCGCCGGCCTCGATCATCTTCTTGGCAAGAAGGTAGGTTGCCTCGGCATTGCCAAAGCCTGCATCGATATCGGCGATGATCGGCACGACATGCGTCTGGTGCTCGTCGATTTCCTTCAGCAGGCGGTGCGTGTTGACCGCATCGCCATTGGCCTTGGCTTCGTCGAGCTCGCGGAACAGTCCGCCGAGTTCACGTGCGTCGGCCTGCTTGAGGAAGGTGTAGAGCTCCTCGATCAGCGCCGGAACGCTCGTTTTCTCGTGCATCGACTGGTCGGGCAGGGGGCCGAATTCGCTGCGCAGCGCGGCAACCATCCAGCCCGAGAGGTAGAGGTACCGGCGCTTGGTGCTGCCAAAATGCTTCTTGATCGAGATCATCTTCTGCTGGGCGATGAACCCGTGCCAGCAACCGAGCGACTGCGTGTAGTTCGCCGGGTCCTTGTCATAGGCTTCCATGTCCTCGCGCATGATTTTCGCGGTGTAACGCGCGATGTCGAGCCCGGTGGGAAAACGGTTCTGGACAGCCATGCGAGCGGCGCTGGCAGCGTCGATCGCGCCCCAGGGTGCACCGTTCTCAGCGATGGTTTCGCCCATCTTCGCGATGTGGCTCTGGTAGGTCATGGGTATTCTCCTGTCCGTGATTGGCGTGTGCCTCACGAAGAGTAATGCGCTCGAAGAAGCGATTCGGGCATGAAAATTTACAAAATATCTTGTCTAAACACGCGACATCGGCATAGTCGGCCTGTAAGTATGTAAAGGAATTTACAAATGGCCGACGATGCATTGCGCGCCGGACCAGCCATCAGGAGGCTGCGCAAACGCGAAAACCTGACCCAGGCGGCCATGGCATCGCGCCTCTCGATTTCGCCGAGCTACCTCAACCTGATCGAGCGCAACCAGCGACCGGTGAGCGCGCGCGTCGTGATGGCGCTGGTCGAGCAATTCGATTTCGATCCGCGCAGCATGCGGGAGGACGAAGCCATCGGCGGGCTGGACGGGCTCGCGCGCCGCTTTGCCGACGAACGTTTTGCCGATCTCGCCATCGACCGCGAGGAACTGGACGAATTCCTTTCGACTTCGCCCCAGGCTGCTGCAGCCTTTGCGCGGCTCTACGACAACGCCGGTCCTGCGGGGGAGGCTTATCAGGATCCGCTCGATGCCTCGCGCCGCGAGATCGAGCGATGGCGCAACCATTTCGCGGATCTCGACCGGGAGGCAGAGGAACTCGCTGACGAAATGCGCCTGTCGCGCGGGGATATCGGGCTTGCTCTGACTGAGCGGCTACGCGAACGCCACCAGCTCTCAGTTCGCATCCTCCCTCGCGAGGTTCTGCCCGACAGCCTAAGCCGTCTCGACCTGCATGCACGCCAGGTGCAGCTTTCCGAAATGCTCGGACCGGCGTCCCGCAACTTCCAGCTTGCGCTCAAGATCGCGCAGCTGGAGAAGTCGGACGAGATCGTGTCGATCGCCCAGGGCGCCAAATTCGACGACGAGGCGGCGCGTGCGCTCTTCAAGCGCCATCTCGACGGCTATTTCGCTGCGGCGCTGCTGATGCCCTACAGCAGGTTCCTGCGCGCCTGCGATGCCACCGGCTACGACCTGCCGGTACTCGAACGCCGATTTTCTGTCAGTTTCGAACAACTGGCCCACCGCCTCACCACTCTCCAGCGGGTCGGTCAGCGCGGGCTGCCGTTCTTCATGGTCCGTCTCGACCGCGCAGGGCAGTTTTCCAAGAGCTTCATGGGCGCAAGCACCGCGCGCTTTGCCGGGGAAGAAGTTTCGTGCCCGCTCTGGGACGCGCACCGTGCATTCGAGCGCGCAGGAGAACTGGTTGTCCAGTACGTCAGCCTCGACGATGCCGGAGAGGGGCAGGGCGGCTGGCTAACGATGATGCGAAGCGTGGAGGGCAGCGGTGCACCTGGTGATGCTCGTTTCGTGGTAGCCGTAGGCGTGGAAGCCGTTCTCGCCACCGAGCTTGCACAGGCGCGAGGTCTTTCCCTGAGGCCAGCGGATGCACAGCGCATCGGACCGGGCTGTATCCGCTGTTATCGTGAGGGTTGTCCGCAGCGCTCGCTCCCACCGAGGGGACGCAAACTGCATTTCGACAGGTTGCGCAGGGGCACGTCGCCGTTCGAGTTCGGCGAACGCCAGGGCTAGCCCGTTAACCCTCTTTCCGGGGAACCCGCATCGCTATCGCCGCGTTTTCGCCACATTCCAGGGTCCAGCAAAGGAATTAGCGATGACCGAAGAACGCATCACCGAGACGACCGACAGTGCGGGTAACACCCACACGACCCACACCGTCGTGACCGACGGGGAAGGAACGAAGAGCAGCAGCACCCCTTGGGGCCTGATCATCATCCTCATCGTCCTCGCAATCGGTGCTTTCGTGATCTTTTCGCAGATGAGTGATGCGGAAGTCGCCAAGGACAATGCCGTCGCCGACGCCGCCAATGAAGTCGGCGAAGCGGCCGGCCAGGTGGGTGACGCTGCAGAAAGTGCAGGCGAGGCAGTGCAGGACGCGGTCGAGAACTGATCTCATCCAAAAATTGCAGAGTGTCAGGAAAGGCGACGCTTCCCTAGGAACGCGTCGCCTTTCCTACGCCGGAATGCTGTAAAATTTACCGACAGTTCACCCTTTCTGCGTAGTCCATGTTCACTGCGATCAGGAAGGATTGTCGTAAATGGACTGGGCAGGCACGCTCGCCTACGTATTTTACTCGCTCGGCGCGATTGTCTGCGTGCTCGCTGCGGCGTGGATTGCGCGCGCGGGGGCAGAGGACCGGACCGATCGCTGGGCAGGAGCTGCCGCGCTCGCATTGACCGCCAACTGGTGCTTCGCGGCTGCAAGCTTCCCGCCGCAGCACATCATCGTCCAGTTCACCGAGATCGCTGCAAATCTCGGCTGGATATTCGTCCTTTTCCGCCTCTTCGCGAACGACGGACGGGATGAAGATCTGAAAGTCATCCGTCCGGCGGTGTTTTCGCTCGGCTTCGTCGAGTGCCTCCAGGTTGCGCTGATCGTCATTCAGCTGCGCTTTTCGCTGACGCCCGAGCTGGCCCAGCTGGTCATCAGCACTTCTGCAATTTTCCGGGTACTCGTTGCGATCGGCGCGCTGGTGCTGCTGCACAACCTCTACGTCGGCGCGTCGCCTTCCTCGCGCCGCATGCTGCGCTGGAACTGCGCTGCGCTTGCGGGTCTCTGGGCATTCAGTCTCAACTACCACTTCATCGCGTTTCTCGCCGAGGCCTATCCGCTCGAGATATTCGCCCTGCGCGGCTTGGCTGCCGCAGTGATTGCCGTGCCTTTCGCCACCGGCTTTGCGACCAAGGCTGCGGGCCTCAGTTTCAGCCCTTCGCGCGCTGTCACTTTCCGCTTCCTTTCGCTGCTGGTGATCGGCGCATACATGCTGCTGATGCTGGCCATCGCCAGCTGGCTCGACGTCCTTGCCGGCAATGCCGCGCGCCTGACGCAAGTCGGACTGGTGATCGCAGCTGGCGCGCTGGCTCTGATCTGGCTGCCTTCGGAGAAGCTTCGCGGCTGGCTCCGGGTGACTGCGATCAAGCACCTCTTTAAGCACCGGTATGACTACCGCAACGAGTGGATCCGCTTCACTCACACGATCGGCAGGGGCGGCATGGAGGACTCAAGCCTCCAGCAGCGCGCCATCAAGGCGATGGCCGATATCACCGATAGTCCCTCGGGGTTGCTCCTGACCGGTGACGAGGACGGCGTCCTGCAACTCGCCGCACACTGGCGCTGGCCGCAACTGCCTGTGCCGAACGATGCGATCCCGGCCGAACTCAGCGCCATCATGGAGCGCGAGCATCTCATCCTCGATTTCGACGAGGTGCGAGAGGGTACCGAATATCATGGCGAGATCGCATTCGTGCCCGAATGGCTACGCGAGGAACCGCGGGCGTGGGCGGCCGTGCCGTTGCTCCATTTCGAGCGACTCATCGGTATCATCGTGCTCGCTCGCCCGCTGCATCCGCGCAAGCTCGACTGGGAGGATTTCGACCTCCTCGGTATCGTCGGACAGCAGCTCGCCAGCTACCTCGCCGAACAGGCCGGTCAGGAAGCGCTTTCGGAAGCGTCCCGCTTCGACGAATTCAACCGGCGGATGGCCTTCGTCATGCACGACATCAAGAACCTGTCGAGCCAGATGTCGCTGCTGCTTCGCAACGCAGAGAAGCACGCCGACAAGCCCGATTTCCGCAAGGACATGCTCGTCACGCTGAGGAACAGTGCGGACAAGCTCAACATGATGCTCGCTAGGCTTGGCCGCTACGGATCGAATTCGAGCGAGAAGGCACAGGACTTCGACCTTGGCGTTGTCGCGAGGACGGTTGTCGAGCGGACCTCTCGCAATCACCGTGTCGATCTTTTGCGGCACGAACCGGTGATGGTTTCGGGCCAGTCGGAGGCGCTGGAACAGGCGCTTACGCATCTCGTACAGAATGCCATTGAGGCGAGCGAGGAAGATCTCGCCGATCATGGTCGAGATTTCCTCGGACGGCCTCTCGGGCACGATCCAGGTCGTCGACAGCGGCAGGGGCATGAGCCCCAGCTTCGTGCGCAATAGCCTCTTCAAGCCTTTCGTTTCCTCGAAGGAGGGCGGCTTCGGCATCGGTGCTTTCGAAGCGCGCGAGATGATCCGCGCGATGGGCGGTAGGCTTGATGTGGAGTCGCGTGAAGGTCTTGGAACGCGCTTCCTGATCAAGCTGCCGCTGAAATCGGCGCAACAGTTCCTCTCCGGAGCGCAGCAAACCGACAAGATAAGGAAGGGCGCCTGATGGCAGATGCGAAACCCAAGCTGCTCATCGTCGAGGACGACGAGGGCCTGCAGGCCCAGCTCAAATGGGCTTACGACGATTACGAGGTCGTGATCGCCGGCAACCGCGACCAAGCACTTGCCGCGTTGCGCGCCGACGAACCCGCTGTGGTGACGCTCGACCTCGGCTTGCCGCCCGATCCCGACGGGACGAGCGAAGGCTTCGCTGTGCTCGATGCGATCATGGAGATGAAGCCCGATACCAAGGTCGTCGTCGCTTCGGGCCACGGAGCCCGTGAGAGCGCGCTCAAAGCGATCGGACGCGGTGCCTATGACTTCTACCAGAAGCCGGTCGACATCGAACAGCTCGGCCTGATCGTCGAGCGCGCATTCAAGCTGAGCAAGATCGAGAGCGAGAACCGTTCGCTCTCGGAGAAGGTCGGCGAAGACCAGACCGTGCTCGGCACGATGATCACGGCAGCGCCCGAAATGGCGAAGGTCGCCCGCACGATCGAGCGCGTGGCGCCGACGAATGTATCGGTCATGCTGCTCGGTGCGAGCGGAACCGGCAAGGAACTGCTCGCCAAGGGTCTCCACGACTCCAGTGATCGCCGGCACGGGGCGTTTGTCGCCATCAACTGCGCGGCGATCCCCGAGAACCTGCTCGAAAGCGAGCTCTTCGGTCACGAGAAGGGCGCCTTCACGGGCGCCGTGAAAACCACCGAGGGCAAGATCGAGATGGCCAATGGCGGCACGCTCTTCCTCGACGAGGTAGGCGATATCCCGCTGCCGCTTCAGGTGAAGCTGCTGCGCTTCCTGCAGGAACGGGTTATCGAGCGGATCGGCGGACGGAAAGCGATTCCGGTCGATACACGCATCGTCTGCGCGACGCACCAGGACCTCGAAGGCATGATTGGCGAGGGCACCTTCCGCGAGGACCTGTTCTACCGCCTCGCCGAAGTGGTCGTGAAGATCCCCAGCCTTTCCGAGCGACCGGGAGACAGCGTGCTTCTGGCAAAGCACTTCCTCGCCCGTTTCGCGAAGGAAATGAACCCGCAGGTGAAGGGCTTTGCGCCCGATGCGCTGGCGGCAATCGACAGCTGGAACTGGCCGGGCAACGTGCGCGAGCTGGAGAACCGGGTGAAGCGCGCCGTCATCATGGCGGACGGCAAACTCGTCCATGCAGAGGATCTCGACCTTGGCGATGGCGAAGAGGAGGACGCGAAGGCGCTCAACCTCAAGCAGGCGCGCGAGGCGGCCGATCGCCGGATGATCCGCCAGGCAATGGCGCGCAGCCAGGGCAATATCTCGATGACCGCCAAGCTGCTCGGGATCAGTCGTCCGACGCTTTACGACCTGCTCAAGCAGTACGACCTGCAGGCCACCTAGTGCGCGACAAGCGCGATCCGGCCCGTTAGGGCTGCGTCATGGCGTTTCGCACGATCATTGCCGACCCGATGCTGCGCCTGCTCGTGGCGGCGGTCGTGCTTGCTGCGATCCTGCCCATTCCCGCGGCGCAATCGGCCAGCGCGCAGACCATCGCCAATGTCGGCATCTTCGTGCTCTTCCTGCTCAACGGAATGCGGGTTTCGCGCTGGGAGATCGGGCGCGGCCTGCTCAACTGGCGCTTCATCCTGCCGATGGTGCTGTGGGTCTTCGGAGCCATGGCGCTTGCAGGCTTGGGCCTGAGCAAGTTGCTGGCAATAGGCCTGCCACCCTTGGTGGCGGTCGGCTTCCTGTACCTCGGAGTGCTGCCGTCTACGGTCCAGTCGGCGACTTCGTACACGACGCTGGCAGACGGCAATGTGGGGCTATCGGTTATCTCGGCGGCGCTGCTCAACATCCTCGGAGTCTTCGTGTCGGTGCCGATCTTCCTCCTGCTTGGCGGCACGGGTGAGGGAGCGGTAGGAATGGAGACGATCGAGCGGATCGCGCTGATCCTGCTCCTGCCGTTCGTGATCGGACAGCTGGTGCAGGGATGGACCAGCGAATGGGTGGCCCGGCACAAGTCGCGGGTGGTCTGGCTTGACCGGCTGGTCATTGCCCTGGCCGTCTACGTCGCATTCTCGGGTGCCGTAGAGCAGGGGATCTGGGGCAAGATCGATCCTGCCGCATGGGGGATGCTTGCCCTCGGAATTGCACTGTTCCTTGCGGTCGGTAACGCGGGGGCATGGCTGGCATCGGGAGCGCTGCGCTTGCCGAGGCGTGACCGGATCGCCTTCCTCTTCGCAGGCGCGCAGAAGAGTGCCGCGGTCGGGGTGCCGCTCGCTACGATCCTGTTCGCGCGCGAGGAGGCAGGGTTCATCGTCCTGCCGCTATTGCTGTATCACTTCTTCCAGCTCGTGCTGGCCGCACCGCTCGCTAGTCGGCTGTCGTCACCGCATCCTCAGGATGGCGGCGATTATGCCGCACCGACCACCAGAAGCTGAGACCGATCAGCACCGCGCCTAGCAGGCCCGTAATCGTTTCCGGAATGTGCCAGCGCGCCGATAGCAGCATGATGATGCCGAGCACGATGATCGCCCAGAAAGCGCCATGCTCGAGATAGCGATACTGCGCCAAAGTGCCTGTGCGTACGAGATGGATTGTCATCGAGCGTACGAACATCGCCCCGACCGAGAGGCCGAGAGCGATGATGACCATGTTGTTGGACAGGGCGAAGGCGCCGATCACGCCGTCGAAGCTGAAACTCGCATCGAGCACCTCGAGGTAGAGAAAGCCGCCAAGTCCCGACTTCACGATCTCGCCGGCTGCCTTCTTGCGGGCTTCGCGCGCTTCGATGATTGCCGCGATGGCGTGGACCGCAATGAAGGTCACGAGGCCGAGGATGGCAGCGGTCAGGAAAGTGATCGCGTCCTCGGGAGCAAGCATCGTGGAAACGCCGTAGACGAGGCCGAGGACCAGCCCGATCTCTACGGCGGGCACAGTCGAGAACTTGTTGATCGTGCGTTCGAGCGCCGCGATCCAGTGGACGTCCTTGTCCTCCTCGAAGAAGAAGGTGAGACCCACCATCGCCAGGAAGGCACCGCCGAAACCGGCGATGCCGATATGTGCGCCCGAGACGATCCGCTCGTATTCGGCCGGGTCGTTCAGCGAAAGCGAGATGGCCTCCATCGGGCCGACCTGCGCGGCGATGGACACGATCGCGATGGGAAAAACGATCCGCATGCCGAATACGGCGATAAGGATACCGATGGTCAGGAAGCGCTGCTGCCACACCGGGTCCATGTCCCGCAGCACTGTCGCATTCACGACGGCATTGTCGAAGCTCAGCGAGACCTCGAGGATCGACAGGACCAGAACGATCCACAGGATGCCGAGCGTCGCGGTGATCGAACCGGTGCTGCTCCAGCCGTACCAGCCGGCCAGCACGAAGCAGACCGCTGTGAAGGCGAGCGAAAAGGTATAGTACTGGCGGATGGTTTCCATGGAGCGGGGCTTCCTCAGCCCTTGGGCTGGTAGGTCTGGTCTGCGGTCGGGAAGCTGCGCGCGCGCACTTCCTCGGCATATTGGGCGACGGTCTTTTCGATGACCTCGGCGATATTCTCGTACTTCTTCACGAAGCGGGGCACGCGCTCGAACATGCCGAGCATGTCCTCGGTGACAAGCACCTGCCCGTCGCATTGAGCAGATGCGCCGATACCGATCGTGGGGCAGGAAACCGCTTTGGTTGCCTCAATCGCGATGGGTTCTAGGACACCTTCGAGCACGATTGCGAAGGCTCCGGCTTCGTCGAGCGCCTTTGCATCTCCTACGATCTTCTCCGCCTCGGCATCGCTGCGTCCGCGCGCCATGTAGCCGCCAAGGACGTTCACCGCCTGCGGGGTCAGGCCGACATGGCCCATGACAGGGATACCGCGCTGGTTTAGGAAGGAAACGGTCTCGGCCATCTGCTCGCCGCCCTCGAGTTTCACTGCGGCCGCGCCGCTTTCCTTGAGCAAGCGCGAGGCGCTTTCGAAGGCTTGTTCCTTCGAGGCCTCGTATGAGCCGAACGGCATATCGACGACTACGACCGAGTGATAGCTTCCGCGCACGACTGCGGCGGCGTGGTTTGCCATCATGTCGAGCGTCACTGGAATGGTGGAGGGCAGGCCGTAGATAACCTGTCCGAGCGAATCCCCGACCAGCAGCATGTCGCAATGCGCGTCGAGCAACTGCGCCTGCCGCGCGGTGTATGCGGTGAGCATCACCAGCGGGTCTTTTGTCTCGCCATCCGTCTTGTGCGCGCGGATTTTGGGCACCGTCAGCCGCTTCATCGGCTGGGGTGTGGGATTGGCCCGGCTGGTGCTCGTATCGAGCTTGAATGTAGTCGACATGCGCAGCGCCCTAGCAAGTGCTGTCGACAGTTGGAAGCAAGGCTTGGACAGTGGCGGAATTCCGTGCTTTAAGCCCCGCCACAGGTGCGATGCGAGAGGGCGCGTCGCGGACGGAGAGGAATTACACGACAATGGTCGCTGCCGGTAAAACCACGGGCGAGGGCTGGTCCTCGCGTACTGCATTCATTCTCGCGGCGGTCGGCGCCGCAGTGGGCCTTGGAAATATCTGGCGTTTTCCGACGCTTGCAGGTGAAAGCGGGGGCGGCGCCTTCGTTATCTTCTACATCGGTTGCGTGTTCCTGCTCGGCCTTCCGCTGGTTCTCTCCGAAATCTTCATCGGACGCGTGGGCCAGACCGACGCTGTCGGCTCGATCCGCAAGGTTGCGCAGGATCTGAAAGCTTCGCCCAGCTGGTCCATTTTCGGCGGCATAGGCGCTATTGCGGCGTTCCTCATCGTCTCCTTTTATTCGGTCGTTGCCGGTTGGGTTCTCTATTACGCAGGCGTGATGGGCTGGGACCTCCTGCAAGCCATCATGGCCGGCGATCCTTTCCGTGGGGCGCTCGCAGGAGAAAACGAGGCGCAAATCCAGCAGCGGCTGAGCGACATGTTCGCCAATCCCGGCCTGCTTCTCACCATGCATCTCGGCTTCATGGGGCTGACGCTCTTCATCGTCGCGCGCGGCGTCAGCTCGGGTATCGAGAAGGCGGCAACTTATCTCATGCCTGCCTTTTTCGTGCTGCTCGTGGGCCTTGTGGTCTACGGCGCGATCGAGGGCGATATCGGCGATGCCGTCGCATTCCTCTTCACGCCCGACTGGTCGAAGCTGACGCCTCAGGTGATGAACTCGGCGCTCGGACAGGCGCTGTTCTCGCTTTCGCTCGGTGTGGCTGGCCTCATCACCTACGGCTCCTACATCAAGGAAAAGAGCAACCTCGGCGGCACCGCGGCGATGATCGCCGTGGCCGACACCAGCGTGGCACTGCTCGCCGGCTTGATGATCTTCCCGATCGTGCTGGCCGTCGGCCTCGACCCGGCTGCCGGCCCGACGCTGGTATTCCAGACGCTGCCGTTCGCTTTCCAGACAATGCCTGCAGGCGCGCTGTTCGGCTTCCTGTTCTTCGTGCTGATCCTGGTCGCAGCGATCACCAGCTCGATCTCGCTGCTCGAGGTGCCTACCGCATGGGGCATCGGCGAGCGCGGCTGGAGCCGTCACAAGTCGGCGCTGATCTTCGGTGTCGGAGCCTTCGCGATCGGCATCCTGTGCCTGCTGGGCTACAATGTCCTTTCGGACGTCCGCCCGCTCGGCTTCTGGTCGCTCTTCGAGAATACCGACATCCTCGACACGATCGACGGCTTCACCGGCAAGGTCATGCTGCCGGTCGGCGCGCTGCTGACCTCGATATTCATCGGGTGGAAGGCTGACGCCAATCTGCTGCGGACTGTTACCGGTCTTTCGCCCTGGGCCTTCAGCCTGTGGCGTTTCCTGATCGCGTGGCTCTGCCCGATCGCCGTCTCCATCATCCTGGTGACCGGCCTCTTCCCGTCCATCCTGGGCGAGTAACGAACAAAAAGGGCCGCTCCGGCAAGGAGCGGCCCTTCGCGACTCTGATTGTCGTTATTGGGTCGTCTTAGAGATCGACCGATTCCACGTGGCGTTCTTCCGCTTCATCGTGGACATTCATTCCGAGCGCCATCTTGGCCGTGTTCAGTACGCCAAGGTCGCCGCTCCAGATTTCGGCATCGCCGAGGTCCATGCGCAGGAAGAGGATGTTGGGGTCGTCCCGTCCACCTTCGTACCAGGCTTCGACGAAGTTGTTCCAGAACTGGTCGAAACGTTCGTTGCTGTTTTCGACCGACAGTCGGCCGTCGAAACGGGCGAACATGTCGTGGTCCTTGCCGGCGAAGCTTGCGGTGACTTTACCCAGCTTGGCGAAGGTCGAGTTCTTGTGTGTGAAGAACCAGATCGCGCTGTCGGCGTCCTTGTCGAGCTGCGCGGTCATCGGCACGGCAGTGTCCGACTGACCCTTGAGTTCGAGGAACACAAAGGGCGAGATCGGAAAGCGCCAGCCAGAACTTCTTCTTGAGCGCGTCGGGGTTGCCATCGGCATATTTCATTTGAGTACCTCTTTCGAACTGCGTTTGCCCGATCAACGGCTTGCTTGCCGCGCATGTTCCGCTCCATGCGCCGGAGCGAGGCTGCGAAAGGATGAATTGCGAGATCCTCCCAGATTGGAACATAATGGGAACAAGCGAGTCGTTCCTGCATGTCCCACACCGATCTCTCCACCCTGCCGACCACGGCTTTCGAAGATGTCGCCACGCTGTCCGCGCGGCGCAGTGCACGCTGGCGCCCGGGGCTGGCGAAGGTGCAGGGCAAGGCGCTCCATAGCGAGGTTTTCGCGACTTCGCGCGAGGCGGCAGGTGCGGGCGCTGCGCTTGCCCTGGCGCTCGACGACTGGCGCAACACACCGCGCGGAGAAGGGCAGGAGAGCGAGGACCGGCGCAGCATCCTGTGGGTGCAGACACGCGATGCGGCAAGGCTTACGGGCAGGCCCTATCGCGCCGGGCTTCCGGCGGAACTTCAGACGCGCGTGATCCATGTGCTGGCGGACAAGCCCGAAGACGCGCTCTTCGCGCTTGAGGAGGGGCTGCGCTGCCGCGAGCTGGCCTTCGTCATCGGTGAAGTGGCGGGCAATGCCAAGGCACTCGACTTTACTGCCTCGCGCCGGCTGACGCTGACCGCGCAGAAGCACGGCGTGCCGCTGTTCATGGTGCGGGTGGATGCAGCGCGCGACCTGTCCTCGGCACGGATGCGCTGGGATGTCACCTCGGCGCCTTCCGCCGCTCCCGAATGGAATGCGCAGGCACCGGGCAATCCGGCATGGAAGGCAGAGCTCTTCCGTGCGCGCAGCCACGCGCCGGGCGAATGGCTCTTGTCGGAGAAGGGCGGAGAGCTTGCCGCGAGCAAGGCACGCGGTGAAGCGGATCGGGCAGTGGCGAACTGGACAGCGGGGCTGCAGCATCGTCGCACGCCCCGCCGCGCGTGACCGAGCATGCGGCGGACCTTTCACGGCCGCCGCCGTCCCAGTTCCGCCGTATTCTCTCGATCTGGCTGCCCGCCATGGCGATGGACCGCTGGCGACAGGGCGCGCCTGAACGCCGCAAGCTCGACGAAACACCGCTCGTCCTGATCGCCGACACCGCGCATGGGCCGCGGATCGAGGCGACCAACCGCGCTGCCGCTGCGGCAGGCGCGCGCAAGGGCATGATGCTGGCCGATGCACGCACGCTTTGCCCCGAGATCGCGACCGCGCCATACGATCCCGCTGGCGACCTGGCCTTCCTCGAGAAGCTCGCCGTCTGGGCGCAGCGCTGGGGGCCGTGGTCGGCGATGGACGCGCCCGACGGCTTGCTGGTCGATGTCACGGCCGTGCCGCACCTTTTCGGCGGTGAGCAGGGGCTGGTCGCCGATGTCGCCGCCGCCTTTGCGCGGCGCGAGCTCAATGTGCGCTGTGCCATTGCCCCGACGGCAGGCGCGGCATGGGCGCTGTCGCATTATGCGGCCCCCGGCATGATCCTTGGCGGTGACGAAGATGCCGAAGCACGGCTGGGCGAGCTTCCCGTCGCTGCGCTGAGGCTGGACCAGGATGTCATCACCGTGCTGCGCCGCCTCGGTCTCAAGAAGCTGGGCGAACTCACCACGATTGGCCGCGATGCAATCCAGCGGCGTTTCCGCAATCGCAAGTCGCCCGCCGCCAACCCGCTGATCCGCCTCGACCAGCTGCTCGGCCGCGTGCCCGAACCCCTACTGCCCGTGGTCCCGCAGCAAATGCCGCTCGTGCAGCGCCGCCTGCTCGAGCCCATCCGCCACCGGCAATTGCTCGACCAGGTGGTGGAGGATCTCGCCGAGGACATGGCCCGCGAACTCGAAAGCAGGGGTGAGGGGGCTCGCAGGCTCGAACTGGGGCTGTGGCGCGTCGATGGCGAGGTTGCGGTGCGCCGCCTCGAACTGGCAGCCGCCACGCGCGAGGCAGGCCATATCGTGCGGCTTTTCGCTGCCAAGCTCGATGATATCGACGCGGGTTTCGGGATCGAGATGCTGCGGCTGCGCGCCAGCTGGGCCGAACCGCTCGCGCTCGACCAGGGCGATATCGAGGCTGCGGCGGAGAACCACGGCATCGCGCTTTCGGCACTGGTCGACCGGCTGAGCGTGCGTTTGGGGGAGGGGGCAGTCAGCCGCCCAGTTCCCTTCGCCAGCCATATCCCGGAACGGGCGCAGCGCTGGCAGAAACCGCTGGAGCCCGAGGCTGCGAGCCAAGGTCAGCTGGCCTTCCACAAGCGCCCGCTCAAGCTGCTCGACAAGGCCGAGAGGATCGCGGTGCTCTACGCAACGCCCGATGGTTATCCCCAGCGCTTCCGCTGGCGCGGTGAGGTACACGAGGTCGCGCGCGTCGAGGGGCCTGAGCGTATTGCACCCGAGTGGTGGCGCGAGCGCGGGGCGACGCGGCTACGCGACTACTACCGGATCGAGGACCAGCGCGGGCGGCGCTACTGGATCTACCGGCTCGGCATTGTCGGGGACGGGCGCGGCGGTGCGCCCGATTGGTACCTGCAGGGATTATGCGCCTGACGCGGTAATTACTCGGAGCTCGATACCAGCGAGGCACGGCGTCCGCGCCTTGCGACAGGGATATTGCCGAAATTCGCGACCGGACCGTTCTGGACCTCGATCGCGTGCGCGGTGTCGTCGACTACGCTTATGGGAATATTGCGTTCGAAAAGGAGGCCGCAGCTGTTCTCGTTCGCCCAGACGATCTTCCCGAAGAATTCGTGGCCTTTCCAAGAGAGAAGGCCGGATACCCCTTCGCTGGGAGGATTGTCGGTATCGAAACGTGCGCCAGCTTCGGAAAGGTCCGACAGACGGCCTTCGCGGTCGCCGCCGAGCATCTTGAGCCTGGCGGGACAATCGACCTTGTATCGCTGGGCCGAACGCCGGTCGGGCTGGGAACTCGGAAGTTTCTGGAAAAGCGCCACGAACAAACCCCTGTTGTTGTCGCGCCCACATTCACCCACGTTGGTTAAGGCTGGACTTCCAAGCAGCCTTAGCGGGATTTTAACCACGGGGACCGGCAGCATTGGCCGGTCCCCGTGGAAAGATCCGATTACTCGGAAGGCGCCACGAGCAGGCGCGAGCCGAGCGGCTGCAGCGAGCGTGCGGACGGGCCGAGATTGGCTTCCATCGCAGCGATCTGCTCTGCGCTGGCGGTGAGCACAGTGTTGGCCACGTGCCAGTTCACACCTTCGCTGCACGGCGGCGTGGTAAGCGAGCCCATGTAGCGATAAACGTCCGAACCGGTCGGTACCATGTCGTTGATGTCGAACTCTACCGTTGCGCCTTTGCCTTCGCCGACACCTTCGACGATTTCCGACAGGGCGGAATTGGCGGCACCTTCTTCGTACATCACGCCGAGCACGCCGAGTTCGCCTTCATCGGTCGCGTGGACGAAGTGGGCGACGAGCGGGTAGCGCTTGCCCGAGACTGCGTGCTCGGAAGGCGTGTGGAAGTGCACCTGGAGGAGGTTGAACTCCTTGCCGCCCGAATTCATTCCGAAGCCGGCAGGGAAGTTCACCTGCACCTTCTCGGTGCCGAGATCGATCGTGCCGGTGCTGTTGCCGAAATTGGTGGTCAGCTCGACATCGCCGCGGGCGTTGGCTGCACCGAGGTCGATCGGCGACTGGTTGAGGCCGGCATCGCAGATTGCGTAATCGGTATTGATGGTGGACCAGCGCTCGGGCGTGACACCGTCACCGAAATTCCAGTCCTTTTCCTGTGCCGATGCGGGCACCACGGCAAGGCTTGCTAGCGCGAGATAAACGAGGGGCTTCATGTATGTCTCCTGTTGAGGGGGAGACCTACTGCCGGTCCGCAACTGCGGCGGCGAAGCCTCCAAATAAGAAAGGCGGACCGAACCGGCCCGCCTTTCAAAGATTCAGCTTAGTTCGCGCTGTAGGGCAGCGAACTATGGTGAAGGACAATGTCCAGTTCACCGTCATCGCCGCGCTCGTAGGCGAAGGAGTACTCTACCTTTGTCTCGTTGCCGTCGGTTCCGGTGAAGTAGTAGTTGCCCATGGCAACGGCCATGTCGCCGCTCTCGGAGATCACGGTGCCGTTGTTTTCCCAGCGAACCGCGGTGTAGGGCGCGATGGCGAAGCCGCCGTCTTCGGTGCCCTCGGTGCCGACGAAGTAGCTCAGGGCCTCCTCGTTGCTCTCGCGGAACTGGTCTTCAGCAGCCAGGGTCGGCTTGAAGAGGATCGTCTGGCCATCGCCATAAGCGTAGTGGGTCGCGATGTGTTCCTGTGCGCGAGCGCGATAGTCACCTTCTTCGGTGAAGGTGTTGCCGATCGCGACAATGCCTTCGCCCCAGGCTTGCTGGGCAGCTTCGACTTCTGCTGCGGTGATCGGCGCAGCTGCCGTCGTGTCGCCATCGGTAGTGGTGGCGGTGGTGGTATCACTTGCTGTTTCACCACAGGCTGCCAGGACAAGAGCACTGGCTGCGACTGCTGGGACGGTGAAAAATTTCGACATTCTGTTACCCTTCCGTAGATATTCCGCACTCTTCGTGAGTGCATGCGAGGGCACAGATTCTCATGCCCCTCTAAATACGTCCGACATCACGTGCACTGGAATGCGCACGTCAGAGGGGCCCGGTCCGTGCCGCTACTACGCGAAAGGCAGGATTGGGTTCCCGCAGGGCCCATGTCTTTTGATATTGGCGAATCCTAGGTTGGAACGTATAGTGAACAAATGGCCGCGCAGACTGTCCTCCAGAAGCTCGAAATCCTCGCCGATGCGGCGAAATACGATGCTTCCTGCGCGTCGTCCGGGACGGCGAAGAAGAACAGCCTGGGCGGGAAGGGCATCGGCTCGACCGAGGGAATGGGCATCTGCCACGCCTATGCGCCCGATGGCCGGTGTATCTCGCTGCTCAAGATACTGCTGACCAACCACTGCATTTTCGACTGCCATTACTGCGTCAACCGCAAGAGCTCGAACGTGGCGCGGGCGCGCTTCAGCCCTCAGGAAGTGGTCGACCTCACGCTCGCCTTCTACCGGCGCAATTATATCGAGGGGTTGTTCCTGTCCTCGGGCATCGTGAAGAGCTCTAACCACACGATGGAGCAGATCGTCGAGGTCGCGCGGATCCTACGCGAGGAGCATGATTTTCGTGGCTACATTCATCTGAAGACCATCCCCGAGGCGGACCCGGAAATCGTCCATCAGGCGGGGCTTTATGCCGACCGTGTTTCCATCAATGTCGAACTGCCGACCGACAGCGGCCTTACCCGCCTCGCGCCCGACAAGGACGCGCGCCAGATCGAAGGTGCGATGGGCAAGGTGAAGGCCGACCTCGTCGAGGCAAAGGATGCAAGGAAGCGTTTCAAGCACGCCCCGCGTTTCGCGCCCGCCGGCCAGTCGACGCAGATGATCGTCGGTGCCGATGCCGCGACCGATGCCGATATCGTGGGCAAGGCGAGCCGGCTCTACGACAATTTTCGCCTGCGCCGCGTCTATTACAGCGCCTTCTCGCCCATTCCCGATGCGAGCGCGGTGCTGCCGCTGAAGCGCCCGCCGTTGATCCGCGAACACCGGCTCTATCAGTCCGACTGGCTGATGCGCTTTTATGGCTACAAGCCTGCCGACGTGATGCAGGCGACCGAGGCGGACGGGAATTTGCCGCTCGATATCGACCCGAAGCTCGCATGGGCGCTGAAATTCCGCGAGGCCTTTCCGGTCGATGTGAACCGTGCGAGCAAGGAGCAATTGCTGCGCGTCCCCGGCCTCGGCGTGAAGGCGGTGGGCAAGATTCTGGCGAGCCGTCGCCACCGCGCGCTGCGGCTCGACGACGTGGCGCTGCTCACCCAGTCGATCACCAAGGTGCGGCCCTTCATCGTGACCGTCGACTGGCGCCCCATCACGCTGACCGACCGCGCGGACCTGCGCAGCTTGCTCGCGCCCAAGTCCGAGCAGCTGGAGCTGTTCGCCGCATGACCGCACTCCAGCACGTCAAACTCGGCACCTATTACGTGGTGCATTTGCCCGAAGCCGACGACTTCGATTTCTGGCGCGAGCGGGCGCGCGCGCTCGTCCAGTGCGATGTACCGCCCGACCGTATAGCCTGGGTGGAGCCGGGCGGTAGCGGCGACCTGTTCGCTCACGGGGAACGGCGCATGCCCGTGCCGCCGATGGACGCAAGGCCGGTGCGCGCCAACCGTCGCTTCGTGAGTCTTGCGAGGAACGCTATCCTCCATTCCGATCCCGAGCGGTTCGCGCTGCTCTACCGCCTGCTGTGGCGGCTGCAGTCCAATCCACGCATGATGGAGGACAAGGCCGACCTCGACGTGCGCCGCGTGGAAGAGCTCGACAAGAACGTCCGACGCGACAGCCACAAAATGCACGCCTTCGTTCGCTTCCGGCTGGTCGAGAGTGAGGACGAGCAGGTGGGCGAGCATTACGTCGCCTGGTTCGAACCCGAGCACCATATCCTGCGCGCCAATGCGGGCTTCTTCATGCGGCGTTTTTCCAACATGCGCTGGTCGATCCTGACCCCGCGCGGAAGCCTGCATTGGGATACGAAGACCATGTCCGAAGGCCCTCCGGCAGAGCGCAGTGATGCGCCCGGCGGCGACCCGATGGAGGACCTCTGGCGCAGCTATTACGCCTCCATCTTCAATCCCGCGCGGCTGAAAGTCGGCGCAATGCTGAAGGAGATGCCGAAGAAATACTGGAAGAACATGCCAGAGGCCGCGCTCATTCCCGACCTCATCGCGGGCGCGCAAGGGCGCGAGGCGAAGATGGTCGAGAAGGGCGCGCTGGAGTTCGAGGAGCGGCCGGAGACGCTCAAGGCGATCGACAGGGCGATTCATGGCTGCCGCAAGTGCCCCATCGGCCAACTCGATAACCACGCCGTCATGGGGGAGGGACCGCAGGATGCCGCGCTCATGATTGTCGGCGAACAGCCCGGCGACCAGGAAGATTTGGCAGGCCGCCCCTTCGTGGGTCCGGCAGGGCAACTGCTTGATGCGCATCTGGAGAAGGTCGGCATCGACCGCCGTGCGGCCTATGTCACCAATGCGGTGAAGCATTTCAAATATGTCCAGCGCGGCAAGCGGCGGCTCCACCAGAACCCGGGGGCGAAGGAGATCGACACCTGCCGCTGGTGGATCGAGAGCGAGCGCGCGATCGTGCAGCCGAAACTGGTGCTCGCCATGGGGGCCAGTGCGGCGCGCAGTCTGCTCGGCAAGACGGTGAGCATCTCCAAGGTTCGCGGCGCGCCCATTCCGCTGGAGGATGGCAGCGAGCTTTGGGTCACCGCGCATCCCTCCTATCTCCTCCGTCTCGATGGCCCCGCGCGCGAGGAGCAGGCGCGGCTGTTCGATGCCGATCTCGCCGCGGTGAGGGAGCGGCTGGAGGACCTCACGTGACATGCCCGAGAACGACCTCCAGATACCCAAGCGCACCATCGAGCTCGATCCTGCCGGCATAGACGCCCCGGCGCGCGCGCCCTTCGTCGAACTCGGCCTCGTTTCCTGTTTCAGCTTCCTGCGCGGCGCGTCGGATGCGGTGGACCTCGTGCTGCAGGCGCGCGCGCTGGGCTATGACGCGATCGGGATCGCCGATGCCAACACCATGGCGGGCGTGGTGCGCGTGCATACCGAGGCCAAGACGCTCAAGCTGAAGCCCTGCATCGGCTGCCGGATCGAGACGGTCGAGGGACTGGCCTTCCTCGCCTATCCCAAGAGCCGCAAGGCCTATGGCCGCATCTGCCGCCTGATCTCTGCCGGACGCATGCGCACGCTGTCGGGCGAGTGGCAGGAGAAGGGAGAGTGCGACATCTCGCTTCCCATGCTCGCACGGCATAGCGAGGGTGTGCAGCTGATCCTCGTGCCGCCGCGCGACCTCGCGTGCGAATTCACGGTCCCGGCATGGGCGAGCAATGTCGTGGGGATCGGCGGCGAGAAGGTGCAGGAACTGGTCGCCGCACCCTTCGAAGATATCGTGCCGCAACTCGCCGCAGGGCTGCCCACCATGCGCCATATCGCCGCGGCGTTTCTCTACACCGACAGCGACGTTGCGCGGATCGAGCGGCTGGATACGCTCGCTAAGACGAACGGCCTCTCCATCCTCGCCACCAACAATGTGCATTACGCCACGCCCGACAAGCGTCCGCTACAGGATGTGATGACCGCGATCCGCCACAAGACCATCGTGGCGCGCGCAGGGCACCTGCTCCACGGCAATGCCGAGCGCTACCTCAAGCCGCCCGAGACCATGTGCCGCCTGTTCGAGCGCTGGCCGCATGCCATTTCCGCTGCACGCGAGGTGGCCGATGCCTGCGACTTCAGCCTCGACGAGCTGAAATACGAGTACCCGGAAGAACTCTATCCCGGTGGCGCCGAACCGCAGGACTATCTCGAGAGCGAGACATGGAAGGGGGCCGAGTGGCGTTACCCCGCAGGCATTCCCGACAGCGTGCGCGAGACGCTGCACAAGGAACTGGCGCTGATCGGCAAGATGGATCTCGCGCGCTATTTCCTGACCATCAAGGACATCGTCGATTTTGCGCGCAACAAGGTCGACCCGCCGATCCTGTGCCAAGGGCGCGGTAGCGCTGCGAATTCAGCCGTCTGCTATTGCCTTGGTATCACTAGTGTCGACCCGGCGCAGCACCAGCTCCTGTTCGACCGCTTCATCTCCGAAGACCGCAAGGAGCCGCCCGATATCGACGTCGATTTCGAGCATGAGCGGCGCGAGGAGGTGATCCAGTATCTCTACCGCAAGTACGGCCGCCACCGCGCCGGGCTATGCGCCACGGTGATCCACTACCGCCCGCGCATGGCGATCCGCGAGGTGGGCAAGGCGATGGGGCTGACCGAGGATGTCACCGCCGCGCTTGCCAAGACGGTGTGGGGCGGATGGGGCCGCGAGATCAGCGAGCAGCATGCCGCCGAAACGGGCATGGACGTGAGCGATCCTCATTTGAAGCGTGTTCTGAAACTGACCGAGCAAATGATTGGAATGCCGCGCCATTTGTCGCAGCACGTCGGTGGGTTCATCCTCACCGAAGGCGCGCTGACCGAGACGGTGCCGGTGGGCAATGGCGCCATGCCCGATCGCAGTTTCATCGAGTGGGACAAGGACGATATCGAGGCGCTCGGCATCCTCAAGGTCGACGTGCTGGCGCTTGGCATGCTGACCTGCATCAAGAAATGCCTCGACCTGCTCGACGACCATCACGGGCGCACGCTGACCCTCGCATCGGTCCCGCGCGAGGACCCGGAAACCTATGCCATGCTGCGCGCCGGCGACTCGCTGGGTGTCTTCCAGGTCGAAAGCCGCGCGCAGATGAATATGCTGCCCCGCCTGCGCCCGCGCGAGTTCTACGATCTCGTGATCCAGGTCGCCATTGTGCGCCCCGGCCCGATCCAGGGCGACATGGTGCATCCCTATCTCAAGCGCCGACGCGGGGCGGAGCCGGTGGTGATCCCCGCACCATCGCCGCAGCACGGGCCGCCGGACGAGCTGTCGAGCATTCTCGAGCGCACGCTGGGCGTTCCGATCTTCCAGGAGCAGGCGATGAAGATCGCGCTCGATGCGGCGAAGTTCTCTTCCAAGGAAGCGAACCGGCTCAGGAAGGCCATGGCTACCTTCCGCAGCCGTGGCATGGTCGACGAGCTTCAGGACATGATGGTCGAGCGCATGGTTACGCGCGGTTACGACCGCGACTTCGCGCAGCGATGCTTCAACCAGATCCGTGGCTTCGGCGAGTACGGCTTTCCCGAAAGCCACGCGGCGAGCTTCGCGCATCTCGTCTACGTGTCGAGCTGGCTCAAGTGCCACTTCCCCGCCGCCTTCGCCTGCGCTCTGCTCAATTCGCAGCCCATGGGCTTCTACGCGCCCGCCCAGATCGTGCGCGATGCGGCCGAACACGGGGTGCGCGTGCTGCCGGCGGATGTGAACCTCTCGCAGTGGGATTGCACGCTGGAGGAGGTCGGCAAGGGCGGGGCGGACCATGGCGACAGCGGGCGTCTCGACAAGCATATCGCGCTGCGGCTCGGCCTGCGCCAGATCGACGGACTGCCCGAGGCGGTTGCCGCGCAGTTGATCGCCGAGCGCGAGGAGAATGGCGCCTACGGGGATGTCCGCGCCCTGCGCGACCGCGCGCGGATCGGGCCCGCGCATGTCGAGCGGCTCGCCAGTGCCGATGCCTTCGGGTCGATGAGCCTCACCCGCAGGCAGGCGCTGTGGGATGCGCGCAGCCTTGTCGGGGGGCCTGACCTGCCGCTCTTCGCCGCCGCTGCCGCGCGCGACGAGGGGGCGGAGAAGCAGGTCACGCAGCTGCCGCAGATGCCGCTCTCCGAGGAAGTCGTGGCCGATTACCAGACCACGCGTCTCAGCCTGAAGGCGCATCCGATGGCTTTCCTTCGCGCCAGTTTGGCCGAGCGCGGCTTTGTGCGCGCCTGCGACCTTCGCGCCCGCAAGTTCCGGAGCATGGTCCATGTCGCGGGCGTGGTGCTGATCCGCCAGCGACCGGGCAGTGCAAAGGGCGTGTGCTTCATCACGCTGGAGGACGAGACCGGCGTCATCAACCTTGTCGTCTGGCCGGACCTCAAGGAAAAACAGCGCCGCGTGGTCATGGGATCACGCCTGATGGAGGTGAGGGGCCGCGTCGAATATGACGACGAAGTGATCCATGTGATTGCCCAGCACATGACCGATGCGACAGGCGAGCTGCACAAGCTCTCCGACGACATGCTCAACGCCCCGCTCGCGCGTGCCGACCATGTCAGCAATCCGCTACCCGACAAGTTCAATCCGCGCGACAATCTGCGCGAGGGTGCAGACGATCCCTACCAGCCTGTGGAGCCGTGGCAGGAGCCGCCGCCGGGCAATCGCGAATGCGGCTGGCATCAGGGTCATCCGCGCGACGTGCGCATCATCCCGAAATCGCGCGACTTCCACTGACACTCGCGTTAGGGGCGCGGCGATGTTCGATCCGGAACGCCTCATTGCCTTTGCCTGGGTAACCGCGCTCACCAGCATCGTGCCGGGCCCCTCCATGATGTTCGTCATGGGGCAGGCGATCTGGCGCGGACCGCGCGCCGGATGGGCCGCGCTGATGGGCATGCAGATCGGCTATATCGTCTGGTGGATCGCCGCCGCGCTTGGCCTTGCCACGCTGGCCTCGGCCTATCCCGTAGCCTTCAAGGGGCTCGCAGTAGCAGGAGTGCTCTATCTTGCATGGCTGGGCGTGCAGGCAATCCGGCACTCGTTTCATGCGGGCGAGGATGAGGCAGACCAACCAAAACGCAAGCTTTCGACCAACGCCTTTCGCGACGGAATTGCCGTTGCGATCGGGAATCCGAAGTCGCTGATATACGTCGTGGCGATCATCCCGCCATTCGTCGATCCGGCCGGTTCAATCGGGTGGCAAATCGCCATTCTTGCAGCCATCGCGCTGATCATCGACCTGCTCATCGGATGGCTCTACATCGCTGCGGGCAAGCAGATGGCCCGGGCAATGGAGCGCGCCGCCACGCGTCGCTGGATCGATCGGGGCATCGGGATCGTATTCATCCTGATCGCCCTGTTTATCGCGATCGATCTTTACGGGACGCAGCTGTGAACTTCACCATATCGCGCCGGATCGGCAAGTTCGTCTTCGACCGGCGGATGGTGGCGTTACTTGTCGTGCTGGGATTGCTCGTCGCGGGGCGTAGCTGGCTTGCCGATCACCCCGAGCATAACCCTTGGGCACCGCTGGATCTGGAACACCCGAGCGGCTGGGCGACCGAGCGCAAGCTGCTCGCCCTGCGCAACGATATCCCTGCGTGCCGCGCCGTGCTTGAACGCAGCGATGTCGCCTTCAACGCATTGGACCCGGTCGGCGAGGGCGAATGCAGGCGGGACGACCGCACACAGCTTGCAGCCTACCCGCTGAGCCCCGACACGCCCGCCACGACCTGTCCGGTCGCAGTGGCCATGGAGTTGTGGAAGCGCGACAGCCTCGACCCCGTCGCCGAGGAGATCTTCGGAAGCCGTATAGAGCGCATCGAGCATTTGGGGGCTTACTCGTGCCGCCGGATGTACGGCCGCGATGAAGGGCGGTGGAGCGAACATGCGACTGCAAATGCGCTCGATATCGGCGGCTTCTTCCTCGAGGACGGCACGAGGATTTCCGTGCTGGGCGACTGGCCAGGTGAGGGCGATAAGCAGCGCTTCCTGCGCGAAGCGAGGGACGGGGCATGCACGGTCTTCGCAACCGTGCTTTCACCCGATTACAACGCCGCGCACGCCGACCATTTCCACTTCGACATGGATGATCGCTGGACCAGCGTCTGCCGCTGATCAGCGGAAGAGATTCTCCACGTCGCGAGGCATTCGCGCATCGTCGATTGGGACGAACGAGACGCTGCCGAAATCACCGAGATAGGCCTGTCCGGCTTCGTCGACAGCGTGAACACGGTCGTAGTGGGTATCATCGGACGGTACGAAAACCTTTGCCCCTAGGCCTTCGGGAATGCCGCTCAACCGGCCCTGCTTTACCTGGGCCGCAGCCACGATGCCGCGACCGGTGAGATCGAAGTTCCGCGGATAATGCAGGTAATTTACTGCGAAGAGAATATGCGCCTCGGTCAAACCTTGGGGCCAGTCGATCGAGAAGATACGTCCTGGACCTTCGACGACCCGCGGCTCTTCGATGTCATACATCGCCGTGAAGTCGGCAAAGATCGCGCGCAATTCGGGGCCTGACCAACCGTGTGATCTCAGGGTGAATTGGTCTCCGGGGACCAGTTCAACTGTTTGGTCCTGCACAGGCCTGTGCTTATTCAGGGCATCGCCAGCCCAGAGCGCGCCGCCGAAGAAGAGGGCGCCAATCACTATGGCCAGGATTGCGCCCATGTAGTGTCGTCAGGCTGCCTCGAGCGAGTATCCGGCGCTGCGCACGGTGCGGACAGGGTCTCTGGCGCCTTCCAGCTCGATCGCCTTGCGCAGGCGGCGAATGTGCACGTCGACTGTGCGCAGTTCGATGTCACTCTCGGTACCCCAGACGCCGTCGAGCAGCTGGTTGCGGCTGAATACGCGGCCGGGGCTTTCCATTAGGAATTTCAGGAGGCGATACTCGGTCGGGCCCAGCTTCATCGGCTGGCCACGCCGCGTGACCTTGTGCGCAACGGGATCGAGCTTGAGATCGCCGACCTCGATCGCTTCACCGGCAAGGACCGGGCGGATGCGGCGCATCACCGCGGCAACGCGTGCGAGCAGTTCGCGCGGCGAGAACGGCTTGGTGAGGTAATCGTCCGCGCCTGTCTCGAGCCCGCGAATGCGATCATCCTCGGCCTCACGTGCCGTCAGCATGATGATCGGGACATGTGCGGTGGACTTTTCACGGCGGAGACGGCGGCAGACCTCGATTCCGCTGGTGCCCTCGATCATCCAGTCGAGGATGACGAGATCGGGCACTTCCTCCGAGGCGAGGAGCAGTGCCTCGTCGCCATCCGCAGTCGCACGGACGTCATAGCCCTCGTTGGTGAAACGATACTCGAGAAGTTCGGAGAGGGAGGGATCGTCCTCCACCAGAAGTAGCTTGCCTGCCTGCACTTTCGCGCCTTCCTGCTTTGTGTTCGCCACGGCAGTATGACCCTCAAGCTACAGTAATGTGTCAGCCGTCCTCGTCGGGCGGATAAGTGCCCGTCGCGGCGAAGTGCACCATTTCGGCAACATTGGTTGCATGGTCGCCGATGCGTTCGAGGTTGCGGGCCACGAACAGCAGCTGGGCAGCGCTGGAGATCGTCGCGGGGCTTTCGACCATGTGGCTGACGAGGTTGCGGAAGATCGAGTTATAGAAGGCGTCGACCTTCTCGTCGGCCGCGATGACTTCCTTGGCCAGTTCGGGATCGCGCGCAGCGTAAGCGGTCAGCACGTCGTGGACCATCTCGCTGGCGACTTCGGCCATGGCGGGCAGGAGCGTGAGCGGTTCGAACTGCTTGCGGTTGTCGCCGATCTCGCGGCTCGCCTTGGCGATGTTCTTCGAATAGTCGCCGATCCGCTCGACCACGCCTGCGATCTTGAGTGCCGCGATGACTTCGCGAAGGTCGTCGGCCATGGGAGCGCGCAGCGCGATGATGCGTACGGCAAGCTTGTCGATCTCGCTTTCGAGCGCATCAATCTTCTTGTCGCCCTTGACCACTTTCTTGGCGAGCGCGTCGTCACCCTTCACGAGGGCGTCGAGCGATTCCTGGATGGCCACCTCGGCGAGCCCGCCCATTTCCGCGATGAGGCCGCGCAGGCGAGTGATGTCTTCGTCGAAGGCTTTTACGGTATGTTCGTTCATGTTCTCAAAGCCTTATCCGTAGCGACCAGTAATGTAATCCTGGGTGCGCTGTTCGATCGGATTGGTAAATATGTCAGATGTGCGACCATATTCCACCATCTTTCCGAGGTGGAAGAACGCGGTGCGCTGGCTGACGCGCGCGGCCTGCTGCATCGAGTGGGTGACGATGACGATCGCATAGCGACCGTTGAGTTCGTCGATCAATTCCTCGATCTTCGCGGTCGCGATGGGGTCGAGAGCCGAGCAAGGCTCGTCCATAAGGATCACTTCCGGATCGACCGCGATGGCGCGAGCGATGCACAGGCGCTGCTGCTGGCCGCCCGACAGCGCGGTTCCGCTGTCCTGTAGGCGATCCTTCACCTCCTCCCACAGGCCGGCGCGGCGAAGCGACTTCTCGACGACCGCATCGAGCTCGTCCTTGCCTTCGGCGAGGCCATGGATTTTCGGACCGTAGGCGATGTTCTCGTATATCGACTTCGGGAAGGGATTGGGCTTCTGGAACACCATGCCGACACGTGCGCGAAGCTGAACCACATCGAGGCTCGGACTGTGAATGTCTTCGCCGTCGAGCATGATCGTGCCTTCGACACGGGCCGAGGGGATCGTGTCGTTCATGCGGTTCAATGAACGCAGGAAGGTCGACTTGCCGCAGCCCGAGGGGCCGATGAACGCAGTGACGTATTCGGTCGGGATATCGATCGACACGTTGTCGATCGCCTTCTTGTCTCCGTAGAATACGGAGACGTCCCGCGCACTCATCTTGGCGTCGGTGTTCTCAAGGTTTTCGTGAACTACAGTCACCACTTTTTCTCGAACTTGTTGCGCAGGTATATGGCGAGGCCATTCATCACGAGGAGGAAGGCCAATAGCACGATGATAGCAGCGCTCGTGCGTTCCACGAAGCCGCGGTCGATCTCATCGGACCACAGGAAGATCTGCATCGGCAATACGGTAGCCGGGGCAGTGAAGCTATCGGGCGGCGATGCCACAAATGCACGCATGCCGATCATCAACAGCGGAGCGGTTTCACCGAGCGCGCGGGCCATGCCGATGATGGTCCCGGTCAGGATACCAGGCAGCGCGAGCGGCAGGACATGGTGGAACACCACCTGCACGGGGCTTGCGCCAATGGCGAGGGCACCGTCGCGAATGCTCGGCGGGACAGCCTTGATGGCGTTGCGTCCGGCGATGACGATGACCGGCATCGTCATCAAGGCCAGCGTCATACCGCCGATCAGCGGGGCCGATCGATAGCTCGGGAAGATCGTCAGGAACACCGCGAGGCCGAGAAGGCCGAAGATGATCGAAGGCACCGCTGCAAGGTTGTTGATCGACAGTTCGATCAGGTCGGTCCACTTGTTCTTGGGCGCATACTCTTCAAGGTAGAGCGCCGCGAGGACACCGATCGGGAATGCCAGTGCCAGCGTCACGATCATCGTCAGGATCGAGCCCATGAGCGCACCCCAGATACCGACCTCCTGGGGATTGGTCGCGTCCGCACGGGTGAAGAAGCCGCCGTCGAAGTTCTTTTCGAGCTTACCTTCGGAAGCGAGCTGCGCGGCAAGATCGCGCATGTCCTGCGATCCCTCGCCGGCATAGCCGGAGGCGAGGTCTGCGCTTGCGGGCAGCCAGAATGTCGCCTGCCGCTCGAGAATGCCCGGATCTTCCGCAATCTCTGCAGCGACCTCGCGCCACGCCTGGCTACTGATTTCCCCGGCACCTTTGTCACCAAGCGATTCCGAGGCGAAGTAGTCGACCACGTCCGGAAGACCCTGCGATTCGAGAGAGCGAACGCCTTCTTGGGTGCCCATCAGGGCGGGGTCGGCGGAGATACCGGCCTGGGTAAAGTCGATCTGCACTTCGACTTCGGCGCGCTGGAAGCCGCCAATGCCGTTGAGCGTCATCGACCCGAGCAGGTAGATGAGCACGGCGATCGAGAACACGATCGCGCCAAGGCCGATGGCCTTGAACCGCTTCTCGGCTGCGTAACGCTTCTTGAGCCGCGCTTCGAAAGCGGGCGTGCGCGTGGGGGCGATATGCTCACTCATAAGCTTCGCGGAACCTTTTCACGACGCGCAAGGCGATGAAGTTGAGCCCGAGGGTGACGAGGAACAGCACGAAGCCCAGCGCAAATGCGCTCAGCGTCGCTGGATGGTCGAAGCTGCCTTCACCGGTCAGCATCTTGACGATCTGGACCGTCACCGTGGTCATTCGGTCGAGCGGGTTGGCGCTCAGGTTTGCCGCAGTCGAGGCAGCCATCACCACGATCATGGTTTCGCCAATCGCGCGGCTGATTGCGAGCATGATGCCGGCAACGATGCCGGGAAGGGCGGCCGGGATCAGGACGCGGCGGATGGTCTCGTTGGTGGTCGCACCCATGGCGAGGCTGCCATCGCGCATCGCCTGCGGAACGGCTGCAATGCTGTCGTCGGCCATGGAAGATACGAACGGAATGATCATCACACCCATGATGAGACCCGCCGCGAGAGCGCTTTCGCTCGAAGCATTCGAGATACCGAGCGAGATGGCGAAATCGCGGATCGCGGGAGCAATCGTAAGAGCGGCGAAATAGCCGTAGACCACAGTCGGAACACCGGCGAGGATTTCGAGTGCAGGCTTCACCCATGCACGAATGCGCGGATTGGCATATTGCGTAAGGTAGATCGCGCTCATCAGGCCGAGCGGGATCGCAACGATCATCGCGATGATCGCGCCGATGAACAGCGTGCCCCAGAACAGCGGAACGGCGCCATAACGGCTGGCATCCGGATTTTCCGGATTGGCCATCGGGTCCGGACCCCAGTGGGTACCGAACAGGAAGTCGATGGGCGATACCATGCCGAAGAAGCGGATCGTTTCGAACACGAGGCTTGCAAAGATGCCGAGCGTGGTGAGGATCGCGACAAGCGAGGCGGCGAGGAGGATCGACATGACGATCTTTTCCACGCGGTTGCGTGCCGCGAAATCGGGCTTCAACCGCAGGAAGCTGTACACGCCGCCGAGGAAGGCGATGAGCAGCGTCGTGATGATGCCGATCCAGTTGTAGCGGCTTATAGCTTGGCGATAGGGTTCGACGAACTCGCTGGCGAGCGGGTTGAAGACGCCCTGGGCCGCGCCCGTGGCGACAGCGCGAGCCTCGTTGAGGATCGTCTGGCGCTGGAATCCGAATTCGGGAAGCTGGTCCGCTGCCGGACTAGCCAGCACCGACTGCGTAACGAGGCCGGGCGCGATGGCACTCCAGGCCCCGATGAAGATTAGGACGGGCAAAACGATCCACAGCGCGACATACCAAGCGTGATATGTGGGAAGGCTCGCGAGCCGCCCGTCGGGGCTCGCGCGCCTGAAGGTCCATGCACGCGCACGAGCCGCCAACCATCCGGCGAGCCCGAGCCCGAGGGCCAGGAGGAGCAGAATGGTCAGCGACATCGTGAGTGCATGTAATCCCTATTAGAGCTCGGAGCCGTCGAGCGTGTCGTAGTTGGTCGCGGCCGAAAGAGCGCGCTCCCTTACGTCGTCGGGGTTGGCAACGAGGCCGATCTTGGCGAGTTCGCCGTCACGGTCCCACATCTTCGTCCACTGGCCGAGGAATTCCTTGAGGCCGGGGATGGCATCGAGGTGGGCCTTCTTGACGTAAACGTAGAGCGGACGGGCGCCCGGGTATTCGAAGTTGGCGATGTTTTCGTAGGTCGGAGCAACACCGTTCATGTTGAGGCCCTGCACCTTGTCGGCATTTTCCTCAAGATAGGAGTAGCCAAAGATTCCCACAGCGTTCGGGTTGCCTTCGATCTTCTGGACGATGAGGTTGTCCTGCTCGCCCTGGTCGACATAGCGGCCGTCGCTGCGAACTTCGGTGCAGATCTGGTCGTAGCGGTCTTCGTCGCTTTCCTTGAGCGCGCTCATGTCTTCGTTGGTCTTACAACCGGCTTCGAGGATCAGCTCCTTGAGAGCGTCGCGGGTGCCCGAGGTGCTCGGCGGACCGTAAACGAGGATCGGCTGGTTCGGGAGCGAGGGATCGACGTCCGACCAGGTTTCGTTGGTCTGCTCACCGCCGTAGGGCGAAGCGGCCAGCGCTTCGTAAACCATCTTCGGCGTCAGGTTCATGGTGATGCCGCCCTGTGCCGAAGCCAGCGCGATACCGTCGAGGCCAACCTGGATCTCGATGATCTCGGTGACGCCGTTCTCCTGGCAGTCAGCGAATTCGCTGGCCTTCATGCGGCGCGATGCGCCCGAGATGTCAGGGGTTTCGGGGCCGATGCCGGCGCAGAACAGCTTCATGCCGCCGCCAGTGCCGGTCGATTCGATGATCGGCGACTTGAAGTCGGGGTTCGAGCGGGCGAAGGTTTCGGAAACCGACTTGGCGAACGGATAAACAGTCGACGAGCCGACGGCCTTGATCTGGTCGCGGGCAGCGCCGCCACCAGCTTCGTTGCCGCCGCAAGCGGCGAGAGCCAGGGCCGAAGCGGTGGCGATTGCGAATTTGAAAGTCTTGGTCATGAGTAAGTACCCCTTAGGTGTCCACTAGCCGCGCAGAAGCGCGAAATTGTTACGTGTTGACGACAAGAGTGTGACTTTCGCTATGGGGCCGCACGAATCTTCTGGCGGCCCCATAACGGCATTCAGATCAGAAATCGACCTGCGCGCGAATTCCGAAGGCATCCACACCGTAATCGGTGTCGCCGGTCGCCGACGGCAAGACTGCGTCCGTGTAGTCCATCCGGCCGTAGTTGATGCCGAACAGAGTGTGTGATGCGGGCTTCCAGATCAGCGAGGCTTGGTAGCCGTTCTGCACGCCGCCGAGGATGCCGGCATCGTTCAGATCGAGGTGATCGTATCGGATGTTGACCTGCACCGAGCCGATGCCGCCGTCACCCAGCGGGTTTTCCGGCTTCACGCGGTCGAACTTGCCGCCCTTGTAGCCGCGGCTGTCGCCCTTGGTGAGGAAGTAGCCAGCTTCGACATAGCCGCCGAAGAAGGTCGGATTGTCGGCTGCCATCGGCATGTCGACGCTCTGCCAGTATCCCTCGGCCGAGGCGTGGAACGGGCCGGAAATTACTGCCGCTTCGAGACCGGCACCGAACTCGCTGTCGGCATCGAGTCGATCGGTATTCACAAAACGCGTCGAGGTGAAGTGGACGAACGGACGCTGGCGATAGCGAACGGTCGCGTCATCCTGGCCGAGATCGTTGTAGTGAAGCGAACCACCGAAATGCAGTTGGGTGTCGCCCATCTTCGGCATCAGCACCACGCGGCCGTCGATGCTGCGGTTGTCGGTACCGGTGTCGGCGAAGTTGTCGGTGAAGACACCGGCTTGGCCGAGGAAGATACCGCTCGAATAAGTGACCGAGGCACCGATGCGGCGCTCGAAACCGAACGCGTCGGTGAAGGCTGCACGCTCGATGAAGCTCGAGTGCAGCGAGCTGGTCAGCTCCTCCAGCGACTGGAAGGTGTTGTGCTGGCCGATCGCGATTTCGGCATTGCCGGTCTCGTAGGAGAAATACGCATCGTTGACGTCGATTTCGTCGCCGGCGAGGTCGAATTCGAACTTGTAGCCGAAGCCGCCGGGAAGGTCGCCCGAAGCGCCGAGACGAGCACGGCGGACTTCATTGCCGAAACCATCATCAGCGCCGGCCGATTCGGGTGCGCCGATCGTGCCCGCATCGAACATGAAGCGACCACGGGGCTTGAAGCTCCAACCGTCCTTCTTCTCGAGCTCTGCAACAGGATCGGGAGCAGGCGCGGGCTTTGCGGCTGCTTCGGTGTTTGCCGCGATGACTGCGTCCTGCGCTTCGTTCTCTGCCTTGGTGGCGGCAAGCTCGCCTTCGAGCTGGTCGATACGCGACACGAGAGCCTGAAGCTGGGCGCGCATTTCCGCGAGCTCTTCCTCGGCGGTAGGAGCAGCATCTTGCGCGAAAACAGGAGTAGCGATGGTGCAGCTCAGGGCCGCTGCGACTACCGAGAGCCGGAATGCGGATTTCATGTGTCGAGATCCTTTACAGAGTTACGATCCGGAGACGCGGATATGACGGCTCTGTTACAGCTATGTGACGCATTGCGACGGAATTACGTTGCGCACCGCCAACGCGCTGATTTCACGAATGTATAATAAAATTACTCGTCCTGGTCGGCGAGCGGGAGCGTGACCTTGACCCTCGTTCCTTCGCCCACCGTGCTTTCGATCGCGAGCCTGCCGCGATGGCGCTCGACGATATGTTTCACGATGGCGAGGCCGAGACCCGTACCGCCCGAAGCGCGGCTGCGGCCGGGATCGGTGCGATAGAAGCGACGGGTCAGGTGGGGCAGGTGTTCTGGCGGAATTCCTTCGCCCCGATCCTGCACCGACAATAGGACACGCTTGCCGCCCTGTGGCTGGAGACGGATCGTCACCTGCTGGTCGGCAGCCCCGTATTTGAGGCCGTTGTCGACGAGGTTACGAACCAACTGCTCCAGCTGCTGGGCATCGCCCGTGACCGAGAAATCGCCATGCGATTCGATGTCAAGGCGGTCCGCGCGGTTTCCCGCCGCGTCGCGCGCCGCACGGTCGACCAGTTTGGAAAAGTCGATAGTCTCGTCGGGGAGGTCGTGCTTCTCGGCCTCGATGCGCGACAACGACATGAGGTCGCTGATCAGCTGCTGCAGCCGCTGCCCTTCCTTCTGGATCGTCCCGAGGAACTTGTCGGCCATCTTGGGATCGAGATCATCCACGTCTTCGCGCAGCGTCTCGACGTAACCGAGAATCGATGCGAGCGGCGTGCGCAGCTCGTGACTCGCATTGGCGACGAAATCGGTGTGAGCCCGGCTGATGTCCGCTTCCGCGGTCCGGTTGACGAATTCGATGATGGCGAGCCCGCCATCCATCTTCTTGCGCGCGATCCGCCAGATATCGCGGCGCCGGGCAATCCCGCGGATAACCGCGACACCATCCTCACCGCTTTCGAGTAGGCGCACGGCTTCAGGCTGGCGCAGCGCCATCCTGACGTCCTGTCCGAGGATATGCGCGCCCAGGAGGCGGCGCGCGGCAAGGTTGGCGATGATCACGCGTCCCGCATCGGTGACGATGACGGGGGCTTCGGAATGCTCGAACAGGTCGCCCATCGTGTCACGCGAGATGACACCGTTACCGTTCTTCTCCGCGGGCGGCGGCGGTGCAGCGCCGACGAGCCAAAGGGAACCCGCCCAGACCAGCAACATCAGGAGAATCGGCAATACCGGCATGCCAAGGACCATGAGCCCGATGGCCGTCGCGATCGCCAGGGCAAAGCCGTGCCAGGGGAAGGGGCGCTCGCTCATTGCGCAAACGCGCTTAGCGAGGCGACGGGTGCCGCGCTAGTGCAGTGATCAAATTGTCATGCAAGAAGTGGTGACCCGTACGGGAATCGAACCCGTGTTTCAGCCGTGAAAGGGCCGCGTCCTAACCGCTAGACGAACGGGCCACACGAAGTGGCGCTTTGCGCGGATTGCGAATGCAATAACGCCACCGATGGTGACCCGTACGGGAATCGAACCCGTGTTTCAGCCGTGAAAGGGCCGCGTCCTAACCGCTAGACGAACGGGCCACACCCCATGCGGGGTCGGTGGCGTGGCGGCGCAATTAGGCGTGGTCGCCGGAAGCGTCAACCCTCCAATTCGCCATTTTGCGATCAATCGGCGAAAGCGGCGTCTTCCAGATGGAGTTCGGCCTGCGGACGGCTGCCCCAGTCGTCGATCTTGACGCGGCCCGCGAGCCACAGCCTGCGCCCGCGCGAGGAATGGAGCAGCGCTTGCCCCATGTCGCTGTCGGCTGCGCGGAAAGCGATGCCCTTGAAGCTCTTGCCGTCGTCTCCGCTCGCAATGATGCGCACGTGGTCGGTGCCGACGATATCGCATTTGACGAGGCGTACCGGCCCCACCGCCACACGCGGGCCGGGCCAGCCGACGCCGTAGGGTCCGCCGCCGTCCAATGCGTTGACGAGGTCAGGTGTCAGCCCGCCCGGGGCAACTGCAAGGTCGAGCAGCATCTCGCGGTTCGCATCAGCCCGCGCGACAGCGCCTTCCAGATGCGCATCGAGCCAGTCGGAAAAGGCGTCGAGGCGGTCTTCGGCAACGGTCAGTCCGGCTGCCATCGCGTGCCCGCCGCCCTTAACCAGCAGTCCCTCTTCGCGTGCACGGATGATCGCAGCACCAAGGTCGACGCCCGGGATGGACCGGCCCGAACCCTTGCCTTCGCCATGCTCGTCGAGGGCGATGACCAGCGAGGGCTTGCCCGTCTTCTCCTTGATACGTCCGGCGACGATGCCGATCACGCCAGGATGCCAGCCGCGCGCCGCAACGACATGGACCGCGCGATTGTGCTGTGCCGCCAGCTGGTCTTCGGCCGCTTGCTGGACCTCGGCTTCGATCGCACGGCGTTCTTCGTTGAGCGCGGAGAGCTGAGCCGCAATCGCGGCGGCTTCTTCCGGATCCTCGGTCGTGAGCAGCCTGACACCCAGCGTCGATTCGCCGACACGTCCGCCGGCGTTGATGCGAGGGCCGAGCGCGAATCCGAGGTCCGAACATATCGGTGCGCGCTTGAGCCGACTTGCATCGATCAGGGCCGCCATCCCAATATTGTCGCGCCGCCCCATGACTTTGAGACCTTGCGCGACGAATGCGCGGTTGAGACCATGCAGCGCAGCCACGTCGGCAACCGTGCCGAGCGCCACCAGGTCGAGCAGGGCCATGAGGTTGGGCTCCTTGCGCGAGGCGAAGTAGTCCTGTGCCCGCAGGGTCCTCACCAAGGCTATGCCAAGCAGGAAGGCGACGCCCACTGCCGCCAGGTGCCCGTGAGCGGCAGCAAGATCGTTCTCGTCGAGCCGGTTCGGATTGACCAGCGCGGCAGCGCGAGGGAGCTCCGGCGAGCACTTGTGATGGTCGACAACGATGACATCGATGCCCGCGTCGCTCGCCATGGCCAGGGCTTCGTGGGCCATGGCGCCGCAATCGACAGTCACGATCAGGCTGGAGCCCGTCTCCCCGAGTTTGACCAGCGCTTCGCCGGAAGGACCGTACCCCTCGAGCAGCCGGTCGGGAATGTAGTATTCAGCCTCGACGCCGAGTTCCCGCAGCAGGCGAATGAGGAGCGCGGAGCTTGTGGCTCCGTCGACGTCGTAGTCGCCGTAGACGGTGATCTTCTCGCCCGTCAGGACAGCCTGTGCGATCCGGTCGGCGGCCGCATCCATGTCGTTGAATTCGGAAGGATCAGGCAGGAATTCGCGTAATGTCGGCGATAGATGCCGCTGGACGTCTTCCGGCGCCACGCCGCGTGCGAGCAGCAATTGCCGTACGATGCCTTCATCATTGCCGAAATGTCCCTGGCCCAGGTCCATATTGCCGCCGCGCCAGCGCCATGCGCGGCCGGTCATCGATTGCGAAACACCATAGACGTGGGGAAGGGCGGAGGTTGCCATCGGATGATACTACAGCGCCTTGTTACGCTGCGACAAGCGCATCGACGTTGACAATCGACAGCCGCTTGCGATGAACGCGGGCGATGGCAACACGCAAACTCCTCATTGCATGGCACAGCCGAACGGGCGCGAGCGAGGCACTTGCGCGGGCAGCGGCACAGGGCGCGGGAGAAGGTTGCCTGCTCAAGGCAGCTGATGATGTCGAACCCGAGGATGCGCTGTCTTGTGACGGCTATCTTTTCGTCTGCCCCGAAAATCTCGCCGCCATGAGCGGGATGATGAAGGAGATGTTCGACCGCCTCTACTACCCCGTCCTCGGCCGGATCGAGGGGAGGGCCTATGCGACGATCATTGCCGCAGGTTCGGATGGTGAGGGTGCACAGCGCCAGATCGACCGTATCGCCAAGGGTTGGCGCCTCAAGCGCGTCGCCGAGCAAGTAATTGTTCCGATGCACGCCCAAACTCCGGAGGAAATTCTCGCGGAAAAGACTGTGCCGGAAGACTGGCTATCCGAAGCGAGGGACATGGGTGCGGCCCTTGCCGAAGGTCTAGAAAGCGGAATTTTCTGAACAAATTCAGGTCCGAAACGGATATTTCTTGTCGAAGCAGACTCGACGAATGCATGGGAGTGCGGCAAGTTCATTTGCCAAGGGGGGACATCGGTTAGGTGATGGAGCAAGCATCTTGGGATGGCGAAGAGACTGGCTCTACCGGTCCGCCCCAGGGGTTGTTCCTTCTCTTCGAAGAAGGTCGCAGGCCGGAGCGAACGCAGGTCCATTCCGCGATCGCCGATATCTCAGGCGTCTCTGTCAGCCATGATCCATCGCTGAAAGGTCAGCGGGGTAACGAAAAGGCCGAGAACATTGATCCCCGGCGTTCCGGCGACTGGCTCGAACTGCTCCAGTGGGGCATCACTTTCGATCTTCTCGGCATGGGCCCTGGACCGGGAGTGGCCGTTCCGGATGTCGCCTATCGTTTCGGCTGTGACGTAGATATCACCGCAGCAGAAGCCATTGCCATCGTGCCCGGACCGCACATTGCAAACGGTGCGTACAGTCTGCCGATTGTGCGGGCTATGCTCGACCTCGGGGCGGGGCTGGCGCAGGGGCTGGAAGGTGTTCTCGCGGTGATCTGGTCTCCGGCCCGTTCCGCCATGGGAGTGGCGGTTTTTGCCCGCTCGATCGAAAGCTGGCTCGGCGGCGGTGCCTTTCCCTCGCTCGGCCTTGCAGGCTTCGCTCTGACTGATGACGGTTCCATGGCGAGCGAGGGGCTGGCCCACTTTACCGGACAGGAGCTTTTGCTGGACAGCAGCCTCGCTGCCGATCCCGTGGCCGCGACCAGGCTCGGGGCGAGGATTATTCACGACCTCGTCGCAAGTGGCCGGCTCGATAAGCCCCGCGAATTCGAGACGCAGGAAGGAACGCTGGTGAAGCTTTCACCTGGCGCTTCCGGCGAAACAATCGAGGTGTCGCCGATGTAGGCGTGTTTGGGGTTGCAGGGGGGCATCTTACACTTGTCCGGCCGCGAGCGGCTGGCCTTTCGTGCGGTCAATCGCCGCAATGCTCCCGGCTACCAGCCACATCTCCAGAGGCACCACCTGCTCCCTTGCCAGCTCCTGCACAGGCGATGCTTTGGTGCGATGTTCGAGGAAGTCGGCAAGGCGCGGATCGGGTTCGACGATTTCAGGCGCAATGGAATGCTCCTGCCCGCGCGCGAGGATGCGGCGATGCGCATGGCCTTACCGCTCCACCGGGGACCGCACCGCGAATACAACGCCATGGTTATCGAGCGGGTGGGTCATATCGAGAGTTGCTGGGCACGCGGCCGAGTCCGTGACAGCGAAAGCGCGGGTACCGAGGCGCTCATGCGGCTGGGATTGCTGCAGACGGCATTGCGCCGCCGCCTGTTGGACGAGGCCCGCCCGTTCCTTTTGAGCCGCAAGGACCCGGCTGCGCGCGAAGTCGACTTCTCGGACCTCGACGCGCTTGCCGAGGAGCTCTGGAGGGCGACCTAGGCGGTAGCCTCGGCCAGCGCGGCCTTTGCCGCTTCGTATTCATCCTGAAGGCGCGCAACCATGTCTTCGACCGGGCCGACCTTCTTGACCGTGCCGATGCCTTGGCCCGAACCCCAGATGTCCTTCCATGCCTTGGCCTTGGTGTTGCCGCCGCTGCCGAAGTTCATCTTCGACGGATCGCTTTCGGGCAGGTTTTCCGGGTCGAGACCTGCATTCTCGATGCTCGAGCGCAGGTAGTTGCCGTGCACGCCGGTGAAGAGATTGGAGTAGACGATCTCCGTCGGCGCTGCCTTCGACGATGCCCTGCTTGTACCCCTCGACGGCATTGGCCTCTTCGGTCGCGATCCAGGGGGAACCGATATATGCGAAGTCCGCGCCCAGCGCCTGTGCGGCGAGGATGGAACGGCCATGCGCGATCGAGCCCGAGAGCGCGACCAACCCGTCGAACCACTCTCGGATTTCCTGCATCAGCGCGAAGGGGCTCAGCGTACCGGCGTGGCCGCCTGCGCCTGCCGCGACCGGGATGAGGCCGTCGGCACCCTTTTCGATAGCCTTGTGCGCGAAGCGGTTGTTGATCACGTCGTGCATGGTGATGCCGCCCCAGCCGCGCACCGCGTCGAAGATCTCTTCACGCGCACCCAGAGAGGTGATCACCAGCGGCACCTGCCACTTTGCGCAGGTCGCCATATCGGCCTCGATGCGGTCGTTCGAACGGTGGACGATCTGGTTGACTGCGAAAGGTGCTGCGGGATTGTCCGGATTGTCGCGGTTGTGCGCGGCCAATTCCTCGGTGATCCGATGGAGCCATTCGTCGAGCTCGCTCTGCGGGCGGGCGTTCAGGGCGGGGAAGCTGCCGACGATGCCTGCCTTGCACTGCGCGATGACCAGCTCGGGTCCCGACACAATGAACAGCGGCGAGCCGATGACGGGGATGCGCAGTTTGTCGAAGGGTGCGGGCAGGCTCATGGGCAAAGGGCTCCTCTCACTTTTGGTGGCAGCGGCGTATGGCGCGTGTGCGCGCTTGTCGAGGGTGACGTTACGTAAGGGTCAGCTTGCCGGAAGCACGTGCTCAACGCCGTAGACCCGAGCGGCGGTGCCGGCGAACAGTGCGTGTTTCTCGTCCGCGGAATGCGAGGCTGCGAGCCGTTTGAATGCGTTCCACAACACCTCGTAACTCGCGCCCCAACGGTCGACCGGATAGTTCGATTCGAACATGGCGCGCTCCGCTCCGAAGCTTTCGATGCAGGTCTCGACATAAGGCCGCCAGAGGCCCGCAAGGTGCTCGGATGAGTGGCCATTCATCGGGCCATCCTCGGGCAGGCCGCAGAATGCCATGGCCAGGCCGCCAAGCTTCACATGCACGTTCTCGCATTCTGCCAGCGCGTGGATCGAGTGGCGCCAGCGGTCGAAATTCTCGTGCAGCTTGCCGCGATAGCTCGCGATATTGAGCGGGGTTCCGCAATGGTCGAGCACGATCGTCTGGTCCGGAAAAGCCTTGGCGAGGTCGAGCACATCGCCGAGTTGCGGTTCGAGCAGCCAGGCATCGAAGGTTAGCCCGTGCTTTGCGTAAGCGGCAAAGCCTTCGCGAAAGGCGTCCGATTTGTAGAGACCTTCGGGCGCGTGGAAGGGAGGTCCGAGAACCTCCGGATCGGCATCCCATGCTGCCGCGTGGCGGATGCCGCGGAATCGCCCGTTGCCCGCTGCAACCAGCGCCTCGATCACCGGCTTGACCTTGTCGCCAAGCGTCAAGTCCGCGTGGCCCACGATGCCTGCACAGGGGCGATAGTCGCCGTAGAGGCCGCTCGCGCCTTGTGCTGCGACACCGTTCACGAACTCGACTTCGCCGACGGTCTTCAATTCTTCACCGCGGCTGGCATCGTAGAATGCGCCGCATTCCATGAAGACGGTGCCGACGATGTTGTGGCCGCCTTCGAGCCCGCCGCGCGTGTCCTGCTGCAACTCGTCGAAGGTGTAGTAGGCCGCACCCACGATCGCTTCGATGAAGTCATGCCGCGGTTCGGGAAATGCAGGCAGCATCGGGCGCAGGTCCCACAGGTGGTGGTGCGGATCGATGATCGGCAGATCGGGTTCGAGTATCGCTTCGCTGGTCATGCTGTCTCTCCCCTCAGCGCATGTTGGACGGAAGTAGGAACGGCGCTGCTGGTCACTACAGGCTGGAACATGTGGAACACGGTCCTGGCAACAAATCCTGCAGTGCCCCAGGTCCTTTCCGTTTCCCCCAATCGTGAAGTGTTTGCTTGCGCGTTCATTGCGTCTGCCTAGTGTGAAGCACGGGGAGTAGGAAATGACAACGATCCGCGAGATTCTCGGAAGGTGCATGGCGTGCCTGCTCGTGCTCGCCCTGTCGGCCTCCGCCTATGCCAGCGACCCGGGCATCCTTGTCGGGGAGCGGGCGAGCGCGGAGCAGAGGGCCGAGGCAGCCGACACGCTCATGGCGCAGCTGAACCGTGTCGGGATCGAAGGCAGGCGCATGGCGTACGACCTTGGCGCCATCCGCAGGGAAGAGGGCAGCATCCTCGATCGCAGGGGCATCAACATCGTCGCCAAGGTGGACGCGACCGTGAAGGATGCGCAAACCATCGTGATCGGCGCCCATTACGATACGGTCGCCGGTAGCCCCGGCGCGGACGACAATGCGAGCGGAGCATACGCCGTCCTAAGGCTGGCGGAACGGGTGGCGGAGATGCCCCGGCGCAAGCACCATGTGGTCTTCGTCTGGTTCGACCAGGAGGAAGTGGGTCTCGTGGGAAGCCGCGTCTTTGCCAAGAGCTGGAAGCGCAGCGGCGAGACCCTGCACTCGATGCACAATATCGACATGATCGGTTTCGACGGGAACGGTGACGGGCGTTTCGATCTCGATGTTCCCGATGGCGAATTGGCGGAAGTCTACCTCGCCGAGGCAGACAGGCTGGGCATTCCGATTGCGCGCGACACATTCAACGGATCGGACCATGCGAGTTTCAGGAGGCTGGGATTTCTCGCCGTCTGCCTTTCGCAGGACTTTTCGAACAAGGACACCAATCCCGACTGGCACCGCCACACGGATGTCGAGATCGACCGCGTTTACATGGAAAGCGGAATCGACCTTGTCTCGGGTGTGATGAAGCGACTGCTCGTGCCCTGACAGGGTCAGGCTGTCGATGATCCCTTGCCGCCCTCGTTCCAGAGAATGCGTTCGATCTTGTCGGTATCGATGTCGACGCCACCGGTATTGACCGAAAGGAAGATCTTGCCGCGCTGGATTTCGCGTTCGTAGAGGGTCGCAGAGACCCCGTCGACATCAGCATCGGTCAACATCTTCGCGACTGCGCCGCCTGTCGCACCGATCGCGCTGCTGACAGCCGCGACGGAGGGGATGGCCTGCGAAGCCATTGCTCCTGCAACCGCGACCGGGCCGATCCCGGGGATCACGAGGATGGCGACACCCAGTACCGCACCGGCGAGGCCCGCGCCGGCAATGGCTCCAGCGATACCCGGGGGCGAGTGCCCTTCGATCGGCTCGTACTTCTCGGCGAGGTATTCGCTTGCTCGCCAGACCATCGAGATCGCGTCTTCCGGAACACCCTCGATCGTTAGCCTGCCGACGGCCTTGCGGGCCGTTTCCTGTTTCTCGAAGACCGCCGTCACGACATGTTCGCGGGAGCGGTGCATGTCCTCAACCGCTTCGGAGAAAGCCTTTGCGAAGCGCGAGCGGTCGCGCTCGCTGCGGAAGCTGACGCGCAGGCCCGCAGATCGGTGGAGCTTCTTGACGCTGGGTGTCCTTACCTCGCCGAAAAGCGTGCGTAGCAGCATCTCGACCGTGGTCCGGCGCAGCGGCTGGTCGGTGCCGCGGTTGATCCATTCCAGCTCGATCGGGCGAGGGTGCGCCTCGTCCATGTAGTAAAGCGCAGGCAGTTCTTCTGCCTTCACCACGAACGCGTGAACGGTTGCCCCTTCTTGCCCCATGCGAGGACAAATACATCATAATTAACCAATTGCCAAAAAAGGATAGATTCGCCGCTCTTCAGCGCCGCATTGCTTCGCTTGTCTTGCTCACTCGCTAAATGCGATGGCCGAATTGGCAGCGCTGAGGACGGCACGCACGCTGGCCGTCGCGACGTCTTCGTCGATACCTACGCCCCAGATCGTCCGACCGTCGGGCATGCGGCATTCGAGATAGGCAGCAGCCCGGCTGTCCCTTCCGGTCGACAGGGCATGTTCGGTATAGTCCAAGATTTCGAGACTGAGGCCGAAGCTTTGCTCGATCGTGGACAGCACGCTGGAGATCAGGCCGTTGCCACGTCCCGATACGCTCTGTTCCTGCCCCTGAACGGCGATGGTGCCGCTGAACAGGCGCGTTCCGTCGGTGGCGCGGCGTTCCTCGTAATCGACCAGCTGGAAGTGTTTGTCCTCGGTCTGAACGTGATAGGCGGCCTTGAAGGCTTCCCATATGTCCAAGGCATTGAGTTCGCGTCCCACCTCGTCCGCCATGCGCTGCACGTGCGGGCTGAAGTCGGCTTGCATCTTCTTGGGCAGCTTGAGGCCCTGGTCCTGTTCGAGCACCCATGCGAAGCCGCCCTTGCCGGACTGCGAATTGACGCGGATGACCGCCTCGTAGCTGCGGCCGAGATCGGCGGGGTCGATCGGCAGGTAGGGCACGCGCCAGTGCGGGTCGTTTTGCACCTCGTGCGCGGAAAAGCCCTTCTTGATCGCGTCCTGATGGCTGCCCGAAAAGGCCGTGTAGACCAGCTCGCCGCCATAGGGGTGGCGCTGGTGGACGGGCAGTTCGTTGCAATATTCGACCGTCTCGATCACGCGGTCGATGTCGGAGAAGTCCAGCTTCGGATCGACGCCCTGCGTGTACATGTTCAGCGCCATGGTCACGAGGCAGCAATTGCCCGTACGCTCGCCATTGCCGAACAGGCAGCCCTCGACGCGGTCCGCGCCTGCCATGAGCGCGAGCTCGGCTGCTGCCACGCCGGTGCCACGGTCGTTGTGGGTGTGAAGCGAGATCACCGCGCTATCGCGATTGGGCAGGTTGCGGATGAAGTATTCGACCTGATCAGCGTAGATATTGGGCGTCGCCGCCTCGACCGTCGCCGGCAGGTTGAAGATGATCGGGTGCTCGGGCGTGGGAGCCAGCACTTCCATCACAGCCTCGCAGACCTCGAGGCTGAAATCGAGTTCGGCGGTCGAGAATGTCTCGGGCGAATATTCGAAATGCCAACAGGTATGGGGCTGCTTCGCCGCCTCGTCACGCATGACCTTGGCGCCGTGGACCGCGATGTCGCGCACCTGGCCCTTGGTCATGCCGAAGACGACCTCGCGCCATGCCGGGCTGACAGCATTATAGAGGTGGACGATGGCCGCGCGTGCGCCGGTCAGGCTCTTGAAGCTGGTGCGGATCAGGTCTTCGCGGCTCTGCGTGAGGACCTGCACCATCACATCATCTGGGATGCGGCCCGACTGCACGAGGCCGGAAATGAAATCGAACTCGGTCGCGCCAGCGCTGGGGAAGCCGACCTCGATCTCCTTCACGCCGATCTCGACCAGCAGGTCGAAAAAGCGGTTTTTCTTGTGCGCATCCATCGGGTCGACGATCGCCTGGTTGCCGTCGCGAAGGTCGGTCGAGAGCCAGCGGGGCGGAGCGGTGATCGTACGTGTGGGCCATTGCCGGTCGGTCAGTGGGACCTGCGGGAAAGGCGAATATTTGGCGCTCGGGTCGGAGAGCATGGGCATTTCTGGAGTACTCGTATCGGTGGCTGCTGGTCGGGTTTGGTCCCTTGGGTGCGAGGCGCACCCTATTGGCACGCCAAGGTCACGCCCAAGGGCGGGTAAGTCGCAGAATTAGTCCGATGCGGGTCATGTCATGCTGCATTGCGCAATATTGCAGCCAGTTCAAGCGGGACTTTGCATAATTACCGGAAGCGCAAGCGTTCCCGGTTCAATTGTTGCACGCTGGTGACGCCCATGAGGCGCATCGAGCGCTCGATCTCTTCTTTGAGGATGCTTAGGGCGCGTTCGACGCCTTCCTGGCCTGCAGCGGCTAGAGCGTAGAGGTAGAGCCGGCCGCCGGAGGCCGCCGTGGCGCCCGTGGCGAGGCTTTTGATCACATGCGTTCCGCGCCGCACACCGCCGTCGAGAATGATCTCGATCTCGCCGCCCACCTCGTCGACGATCTCTTTCAGCTGGTCGAAAGGCGCGCGGCTGCCGTCCAGTTGCCTGCCGCCATGGTTCGAGATCCAGATCGCATCGGCACCGATATCGACCGCGCGGCGGGCGTCAGCCACACTCATCACGCCCTTTAGGGCGAATGTGCCGCCCCAGTCCTGCCGGATGCGCGCGGCGGTATCCCAGTCCATCCCGGTGTCGAGCATGGTGTTGAAATATTCCTGGATGCTCACTGCCTTGCCCGAGCCTTCGGCCACGTAGCTGTCGAGATTGGGCAGGCGGAACTTCGGTCCGAAGACATAGTCCAGCGTCCAGCGCGGCCGGGTTGCGTAGCTCCAGAGCGAACTGGCTGAGAAACGCGGCGGGGTGGTGAAACCCGAACGCAGGCAGCGCTCTCGCTTGCCCGAAACGATCGTGTCCACTGTGAGAGCCAACGCGTCGAAGTCGGCGGCCTTGCAGCGCTCGATCATGCTGGCGTTCAGCCCCTTGTCCTTGTGAACGTAGAGCTGGAACAGCTTGGGCGCGCTGGTCAGCGCAGCGATCTCCTCGATCGAATGGGTTGCGAGGCTGGAGATGCCGAACCAAACGCCGAACTTCTCTGCCGCCTGGGCCACGGCCCGCTCGCCATCGCGGTGGAAGGCGCGTTGCAGCGCGGTGGGGCTGAGCATCAGGGGAAGCTCGCTGCGACAGCCCATGATCGTGCAGCTGGTGTCGATGGTCTCCACGCCCGCGAGCACGTCGGGCACGAGATCTACCTCGTCGAAGGCGCTGGTGTTGCGTGCCTTGGTCAGCTCGTCGTCCGCCGCACCGTCGATATAGTCGAACACCGGCCAAGGGAGCCGCGCCTTCGCCAGCTTCCTGAAATCGTCGATATTGTGACAGTCGCTCAGCTTCATGGACCACTCGTACCGAAGATCGCGTTCAATTCACCCATCGTATAGCGCCGCGCGATGTTGCTGCGCGCGCCCGTGCTACGTTTGAATTGAGTATAGCGCGGATCGGTTTCGAGGCAGCCTTCGCCGCAAAGCAGCTCGGTCGCCTCTTCCTGCCACTGGTTGTGCCAGATGCGTCCGCCGGGCGTGCCGACGAAACCGTCGATGCGCGCGTCGATGTCGGTGGCGAGATCGAGGCTGGAGGGGATTTCGGAAGCATATTGCGTGTCGAAACCGCCGTGCGAATGGAAGCTGGCAACCACGTGATTGCCGAGCGGGACGCCCCAATCGAGCGCGCAGGCCGCGCGTTCGCCGGGATAGATGGTCGAGGTCTGGAGATTGCCCTGCTCGTCCTCGAAGATCACGCCGCAATACTCCTGGTTGTTGCGGATCGAGCGTGTCTGGATGTCCGCAAGCGTTTCGCGCGCATAGTCGGTCAGCTCGGAGGTGCTGACGATCCGTTCGCGTGCTTCGGGGCGGCCCTGTGTCAGCATGTTGAGCATCACCACCGCAAAAGCGACAGCGCAGAGCCCGTAGAGTAGTTTGTTGCGATCCATTTTACCCGTCATTCGATCAGGCATGGAGCCTCCGCAGAGGCTTGTCGATGGCCTTGCCAGCTTCCTGCAGCGGCGGCCCGTTCCTCGGCACTCACCCTTCGCGGTTTCGCCAGCGGCTCGCGCGTCTCGGGATCGAACAATGGCGACTTCTTCCAGCCGCCGAAGAACGTATCCTTGAACAGGCGCGGGATGAAACCGAGTGCGAGCTTGAACTGCGAGACCGGCCTGACATCTTCGAGCGGCGGCACAGCCTCTTGCGCGAGGAAATCGCCCTTGGAGGGGCCCAAAGCCGCATCGACCTTCGCCCGATCGAATGCGGAGGTGTTGACGCTAAGAAACGCAGGTTTTGCCTTGGGCAGAGTGTTGAACAGCGGCGTGTTGCAGCAGGTCGAATACCAGCGCATCGTCGGCTTGTCGGTCATGTGAAGCGTCGCAAGGAGCTCCGCGCCCTCGATAATTTCGAGCTTGGCCACGCGCGTCTGGTAGACCGCGTTTCCGCCGTTGGCATCGAGCAATTCCGCCCGCCCGATCACTCGCACGAAGTCGCGGCAGTCCGAGCAATAGCAGGTCAGCCGGTCGCCTTCACCGGGACCGACATCGTGCAGGACCGCGCGGAAATTGCCGCAGGTGCAGCTGAAGGGAAGGTCTGAAGTCGCACCCATGAGAAATCTCCCGTGGGCGCGACTTTAACTCAGTTCTTGTCCTTGTCGACCAGCTTGTTGGCGCCGATCCAGGGCATCATGGCGCGAAGCTGCGCGCCGGTCTTCTCGATCGGGTGCGCGGCAGCGGCCTTGCGGCTGGCCTTGAGTTCGGGCTGGCCGGCCTGGTTGTCGAGCACGAAGTCCTTCACGAAGCGGCCCGACTGGATGTCTTTCAAGACGCGGCCCATTTCGGCCTTGGTCTCTTCGGTGATGATGCGTGGGCCGGTCTTGATGTCACCGTACTCGGCGGTGTTCGAGATCGAGTAACGCATGTTGGCGATGCCGCCTTCATAGAGCAGGTCGACGATCAGCTTGGTCTCGTGGAGGCACTCGAAATAGGCCATTTCGGGGGCGTATCCGGCCTCGACCAGCGTTTCGAAGCCTGCCTGGATGAGGTGGGTGATACCGCCACACAGCACCGCCTGTTCGCCGAAGAGGTCGGTTTCGCACTCTTCCTTGAAATCGGTTTCGATGATGCCGCTGCGGCCGCCGCCGACGGCGCTGGCGTAGGAGAGGGCGAGCTGCTTGGCGAAGCCATTGCCGCCCGACTGGTTGCTCTCCTGATGGACAGCGATGAGGCAGGGCACGCCGCCGCCCTTGATGTATTCGCCGCGCACGGTGTGACCCGGACCCTTGGGCGCGATCATGATCACGTCGACATCGGCGGGCGGGTCGATCAGGCCGAAGTGGATATTGAGGCCGTGGGCGAAGGCAAGGGCGCTGCCCGGCTTCATCTTGCCGGCGATCTCGCCCGCATAGATCGAAGCCTGATGCTCGTCTGGGGCGAGGATCATGAGCACGTCGGCCCATTCGGCAGCTTCCGACACGGTCTTCACGGTGAAGCCAGCGCCTTCCGCCTTCTTCGCTGTGGCCGAGCCTTCGCGCAGAGCGATGACGACTTCGCCGACGCCGCTATCGCGCAGGTTCTGGGCATGGGCGTGACCCTGGCTGCCATAGCCGACGATGGCGACCTTCTTGTCCTTGATCAGCTGCTGGTCGCAATCGGCATCGTAATAGACTTGCATTGAATTCCTCACTTACTCCGCGGAAGGCCCGCGCATCATACCCACGATCCCCGAGCGGCCGACCTCGACGAGGCCGAGTTCGCGCATCAGGGCGATGAAACTGTCCACCTTGTCGGGCGAGCCCGTTAGCTCGAACACGAAGCTTTCGGTGGTTGTGTCGACGACATTGGCGCGGAAAAGCTCCGCGATGCGTAGCGCCTCGACGCGCGCGTCTCCTTTTCCGGCGACCTTCACCAGTGCCAGCTCGCGCTCGACATGCGCGCCGCTTTCGGTGAGGTCGATCACGCGGTGCACGGGCACCAGCCGTTCGAGCTGGGCGCGGATCTGGTCGATCACAGGCTCCGGCCCCTTGGTCACGATGGTGATGCGGCTGATCGCGTGGTCTTCCGAAATGTCGGCCACTGTCAGGCTGTCGATATTGTAGCCGCGCGCGGTGAAAAGGCCGGATATCTTCGCAAGGATACCCGCCTCATTGTCGACAATCACGTTGAGGACGTGTCGTTCGCTCGCTTCCTTTGCGATCTTCACTCGCCGCGATCCTGCCATACGGGGGCGAACATCCGTCCGTCGCCATCGTTTTCGTCGATGAACTGACGACCGCGGCGCACCGCTTCGAAATTCTCGGTCTGGCGGTGGAGGTCGAGGCCTTCGTCGATCAGCAGCCAGGTGCCGTCGCCCTGCTTCTGCGCGACTTCGACGCCGAGGAAGCGCTGGCCGCTGTCTTCAATCCAGTCGAGCACCTTGTCGGCCTCCGCACGCGCGTACCAGTTACGGCGCTGAGCCTTCGCTGCGAGGCTTTCGGGAAGTTCTTTCGAGACAACCATCACACCAATGCCTTTGCTTCATCGTCCATCGTGCCGCCCACCTGGTCGCCGTAGAGCAGCATGTCGGTATGCGCCGCGCCGCTCGGGATCATCGGGAAGCAGTTGGCTTCCTTGGCCACCTGACAATCGACCATGACCGGCCCGTCGTGTGCGAGCATGGCTTCGATACCTGCGTCGAGCTGGCTTTCGTCCTCGATGCGGATGCCTTTCCAGCCGTAGGCTTCGGCGAGCTTCACGAAGTCGGGCAGGCTGTCGGAATAGCTGTTCGAATAGCGGCTTTCATAGGTCAGTTCCTGCCACTGGCGGACCATGCCCATGTATTCGTTGTTGAGGATGAACACCTTCACCGGCAGGCGGAACTGGCTCGCCGTGCCGAGCTCCTGGATATTCATCTGGATGCTCGCTTCGCCCGCGATATCGATGACGAGGCTGTCCGGATTGCCAAGCTGCGCGCCAATGGCTGCGGGCAGGCCGTAACCCATCGTGCCGAGGCCGCCGCTGGTGAGCCACTTGTTCGGACCCATGAAGCCGAAATACTGAGCCGCCCACATCTGGTGCTGGCCGACTTCGGTGGTGATGATAGGATCGCGGTCCTTGGTCATCGCGAACAGCCGTTCGATGCTCTTCTGCGGCATGATCATATCGCTGCGCTCGGGATAGGCGAGGCAGTCGCGTGCCTTCCAGCCGAGGATGCGGGCCTTCCATTCGCTCAAGTCGCGGCCCTTGCGCTCACCCCATCCATGCAGGAGCTGCTCGAGCACGTGTCCGCAATCGCCCACGATGCCGAGATCGACGGGCACGATCTTGTTGATCTGCGCGCGGTCGATATCGATGTGTATCTTCTTGGCCTCGGGCGCGAAGGCATCGAGGCGCCCGGTCACCCGGTCGTCGAAGCGGGCGCCGACGGCCACGATCAGGTCCGCGCGGTTCATCGCCATATTGGCTTCATAGGTGCCGTGCATTCCCAGCATGCCCAGCCAGTCGGGATGGTCGGCAGGAAAAGCACCGAGACCCATCAGGGTGCTGGTGACCGGCGCGCCGGTTGCGTGCTGGAGCTTGCGCAGGAGCTCGCTGGCGCGCGGACCGGCATTGATCACGCCGCCGCCGGTATAGAGAACGGGGCGCTCTGCCGCCGCGAGCATCTCGACTGCTTCGGCGATCTCGTCTGCCGCGCCGACCATGCGCGGCTGGTAACGGTGCGAGGGCAGGGGGGCTTCGTCCCGCTCGCTCCATCCGGCCATCGCAATCTGCACGTCCTTGGGAATGTCGACGACCACGGGGCCGGGGCGACCGGTCGTGGCGATGCGGAAAGCTTCCTCGATCGTGGCGCCCAGCCGCTCGGGGTCCTTCACAAGATAATTGTGCTTCGAGCAGTGACGGGTGAGGCCGACCGTGTCAGCTTCCTGGAAGGCGTCGGTTCCGATCAGGCCCGTGGGGACCTGCCCGGTGATCACCACCATCGGGATCGAATCCATGTAGGCATCGGCAATGCCGGTCACCGCATTGGTCGCACCGGGGCCCGAGGTAACGAGGACGACGCCGGGCTTACCGGTCGCGCGGGCATAGCCTTCCGCCGCATGCGCCGCGCCTGCTTCGTGGCGGACGAGGATATGGCGGATGTCGTCATCGGCAAAGAGTTCGTCATAGATCGGCAGGACCGCGCCACCGGGGTAGCCGAACACAAATTCGACGCCCTGCCGCTTGAGGCACTCGATCAATATGGCAGCTCCGCTGCGCTCTTCCGACACTGTTTCCTCCGCATGTTAGGCACAAATCGGCCCGGCGCTGGGGTCGTAGCGCCGGGCCGACAGGAGCTTCCGTATGCGAAACGAAAAGTGCTCTGTCAACCTGCTTTGCGCAACAATGATACAAAAATATCGTATTCATCGATAGTTTTGTTGTCACTGCGCGGCCACGATCCCGGCGGCTGGTGCCTGAACCAGGTGTACTGTCGCTTGGCGTAGCGACGCGTAGCGGTCTGGCCAGCGACGATGGCTTGATCCCGCGATAGATCGCCTTGGAGCATGCCGGCGATCTCGGGCACGCCGATGGCCCGCATGACTGGCAGGGCAGGGTCCAGATTGCGGGCTAGCAGAGCTTCGACTTCCTCGATCGCGCCGCCATCCATTATCATGAGGAAGCGGCGGTCGCAGCGCTCGTAAAGCCACTCGCGGTCGGGCAGGAGGACAAGCGGATAGAGCGCAACCGCATCGCCGATCCCTCCCGTCTTGTGGGCCTGCCAGTCCTTCAGAGTGCGCCCGGTCGAACGCACGACCTCGAGCGCGCGTGCGGTTCTCGCCGTGTCGGCAGGGGCGAGGCGTGATGCGGCTTCGGGGTCTTCCTTCTCAAGTGCTGCGCGAGCTTCCCCTTGCGAAAGGCTGCGTACTTCCTCGCGCACCTCCGGATCGATGGCGGGCACAGGTGCGATACCTTCGAGCAAGGTGCGCATGTAGAGGCCTGTCCCGCCGCACAGGATGGGCACGGCGTCCTCTTCGTGCAGCGCCACGATCTCGCGCTTCGCAGCTTCCGCCCAATCCGCGGCCGAGCAGGCTTGCGCGCCGTCCCATGCACCGAAAAGGCGGTGCTCGATCCCGCCCATCTCATCTTCGGACGGGCGCGCGGACAGTACGCAAAGATCGGCATAGACCTGCGCGCTGTCGGCATTGAGCACGACCGCGCGTTTCCCCTGCGCTTCCAGCCTTTGTCCCAGCCTGACTGCGAGATCGCTCTTGCCGCTCGCCGTCGGCCCTGCAATGAGCGCGAGTGGTGGCAGATCAGGGGAATTATCGATGCTCATCGCCCGGCTGATAGCAGAGGCGACAGGTCTGGAAACCCGGCTCGATGCGGCGAGTGCCGCGCTCGATGCTGCGGGGATGCCGGTAGCGGCCGCAACCATGCTCGATTTCTGCGGGGACGTGCTGCAGATATCGCTTCCGCATGGCGATGCGAGGCAGGTCGCAGCCATGCTCACCGAGCATTTCGGCAAATGCGACATGCTGGTCGCCGATCACGATATCGAGGTGCCCCGCCTGTTCGTCTCCGACATGGATTCGACCATGATCGGGCAGGAATGCATCGACGAACTGGCCGATTTCGCCGGCATCAAGGACAAGGTTGCCGACATTACCGAGCGCGCGATGCGCGGCGAACTTGAGTTCGAAAGCGCGCTGCGCGAACGCGTGGGCCTGCTGGAAGGTCTGGGTGAGCACGCCATCGATCGCTGCCTTGTGGAGCGTATCGGTCCCGTGGCTGGCGCGCGGACGCTGGTGGAGACGCTCAAGTCGAAGGGTTGCCGAACGGTCCTCGTCACCGGCGGCTTCCATCATTTCGCGGATCGTGTGGCGGAGCAGCTCGGATTCGAACGCGTCGTCGGCAACCGGCTCGCGGTGCTGAACGGGCACCTGACCGGCAAGCTTGCCGGCCCTGTCAGCGACGCCTCCACCAAGCTCGCTACACTCGAAGAGGAGCGTGCGAACTTGGGTGAGGGCGCCCGCGTCCTCGCGACTGGCGACGGCGCAAACGACATCCCGATGATCGAGGCGGCCGACTACGGCATCGCCTATCGCGCCAAGCCCAAGGCCCGCGATGCCGCGAATGGTCGCATCGTCAGCGAGGACCTGACAGCGATCCTTTCGCTCTTTGCCATCCCCAAAAGCGAGTGGGTCGAAGGCTGATCGCGAAGCCTCTGGCGCTTTGGCGAAAGCTTACAATCGCCCCTCAGGCAGATCCCCTATGCTTTGTCGGAAAGCAAGGCACAGGCGGTTATGCAGGGGTACAGGATCGATATAAGGGATGGCGCCGAGTGCGCCCGTGACGGAACGCTGTTCCGCGATCCCGCTCGGCCGGTCGCCAAGCGCAATATCCGCCGCGCGATCCATCACTTCCGCAAGCTGATCGAGGACAAGGAAGACACCGAACAGGTCTTCCATATCTACGATGCGCTTCCGTCGAAGAGCTTCATTCCGCGCGCACGCTCGCTGACACTGAGCGAGCGGGGCGAGAGGCTGCGCCTTACCGAAGGCTACCTGCCCGACCTGCTCGATGATCACGAAACGCTGCGCAAGACGCCGAAAGGCTCGGTCGCGCATGCCTATTGCGATTTCATGGAAAACGAAGGCCTGACGGCCGCAGGTCTGGTCGCCGAAGCGAAGAAGATGGGCCGCCCGGAGTATGGCGACCTGATCGAATGGTTCGGTTTCCGCCAGCGCGACACGCACGATCTCATGCATGTCCTGACCGGATACGGCCGCGATGCGCTCGGCGAACAATGCGTGCTGCTGTTTACCCATGGCCAGAGCCCGAGCCCCGGGCACCTGCTGCTCGGCTATGCCGGTGCGATCAACATGAAGAAACGCGTGAAGAGCAAGGCACCGGTTATGCGCGCCGTTCGCGAAGCGCACAGACTGGGGCGCAATTGTCCGCCGCTGGTTCGGCTGTCGATCCGCGAGCTGCTCGAACTGAACCTAGAGGATGCGCGCGAGGCGCTCGGTATCGCGAGGCCGCGATTCTACGAGCGCTGCCACGGCACCTGGCGCATCGAGGGATACGACCCCTACGACCTGCTGGCGCCCAAGGCCGCCTAATTCAGAGCCAGCTGGCGATCTGGCTCAGCGGCTTCTTCTTCAGTGCATGTGCCGGAACGGTCGCACCTTCTTCGGGGTGGCCGACGACCACTACCATGAGCGGTTTCTCATGCTCGGGCCTTCCGCATAGCTCGCGCAGGAATCCCATTGGCGAGGGAGTGTGCGTCAGGGTCGCAAGGCCCGCTTCGTGCAAGGTGGCAATCAGCATACCGCAGGCGATTCCGACACTCTCGTTGACGTAGTAGTTCTGCGTCTTCCCGTTTTCTTCGATCCCGCCCTTGCGCTGGGCGAAGACAACGATCAGCCAGGGTGCCGTTTCGAGGAAAGGCTTGTCCTCGTCGGTGCCGAGCGGGGCGAGGGCGTCGAGCCATTCGTCGCTAGCCTTGCCCGCATAGAAATTGCGTTCCTCCGCTTCTGCAGCCTCGCGGATCGCCTTCTTCTTGTCGGGCGACGAGATCACGGCGAAGTGCCAGGGCTGGTGGTTTGCGCCATTGGGCGCTGTACCCGCTGCCTCGATTGCTGCCTCTATGACTTCGCGCGGCACGGCCTCATTAGAAAAATAGCGGCAGGTGCGGCGCTGTTTCAGGCGGTCGCGCAGCGCCTCGGCGCGGCTGATGCTCTCAGCGTCGGACAGCCTTTCCAACGAGTAGGGAACGGTCTCGTGATCTCTCATGGCCGCCCTCCTAACCTGCCGGCACGGAACCGCAAGATGGACAGCGTATTAACATATGTGTAAGTTGCGTTGAGCTACGGAGCTGAGCCATGTCCATTACCGATCTTCCGCTCGTTCATCCCGACCGCAAAACCAGCCGCATGCGGCCGCTCAAGGCGTGGCAGCATTTCCGCAAGCTCGTCGCCGACAAGGAGGACACCGCACAGGTCTTCCACATCATCGAATCAATGAAGGGCAAGCGCAGCCATCAGCAGGCGTGGGATTTCATCCGGTCGGAGCAGGGGCAGGCATTCCTGACGGACGGCACCAATATCCCGGCCATGCTCGACGATCACGATCGCTGGGCAGATTGCGGCCCCGATACGGTCGCGGCAACCTATATGTCCTTCATGAAGCGCGAAGGCCTGTCGGCGGCGGGACTGGTCGCCGAAAGCTACAAGTTCCTTCCGCTCGAAAAGCGCCACGAAGACCTCACCGAATGGTACTTCAACCGTCTGCGCGACACGCACGACCTGTTCCATATCCTGACCGGCTATGGGCGCGATGCGCTGGGAGAGGCTTCGCTGCTCGGCTTCAGCTACGAGCAGAACCACAATCCCGGGATCCTCTTCATCGCCTATGCCGGCGCGCGCCAGATCAAGAAGGAAACCGGCACGTCTGCGCCGATCTTCGCTGCGATCAACGAAGGGCGCAGGCTGGGCAAGGCAGCGAAGAAGCTCGCGCATATGGATGTCGAGAAGGTCATGCGCGAAGACCTTTCAGCCGCACGCGAACGCCTCGGCGTGGGCAAGCCGGAAACCTACTTCCGCTGCCTCGAGATCATGAAGAGCGAAGGCCTGAACGAAGAGGACTTCATGCCGCCCGAAGCGCAGGCGGCCTGAGGCTTCAGCGCAGTTCCTTGCGGATCACCAGCTTGAGGCCCGACCAGGTCTCGTCCACCGCGCAAACTTTGGTGTCGACGAGGCCCATGGGTAAGGCGATTTCGCGGATCGTGTCCTCGGTGATCTCGCTCGGCACGCCCGAGGTCTTCTTGGGCCAGCTGACCCAGACGTGACCGTCCTTCGCCATCGTGTCGCGTAGTGCAGCGAGTTTCGCTTCGAGCGGCGCGCGCTCGGTCACGAAGATATGGCTTGCGTCGGGATTGTCCTTCGGTCCGGCCACGAAGGTCAGCTCCAGCGCATATTCGTCGATTTCGTCGATCACGTGTTCGGGCATGGCGTCGAACCACACCCGCTGGCCGTCGCGCAGGTTGAGCTTCTTTGCGAGCGGTGTGCCCGAATAGCCTGTGCTCATGATTTCAAATCCAGCCCTGCATCATGCAATCACCCCAATCGACCGCGAGATGCCATAGCGCACCGAGCCCGAAGGCGCGAACCCACCAGCGCGGGACCAGCAACATGGCGAGATATACGAGCGCCGCAATCCAGTCGTGGAGCGGGTGGAACCCGATGCTGCAGCGGTTCGGATCGAAGATCGGATCGGCAAGAAGGTGGTCGAGGTCGATCAGGTTCGCGGCCAGCATCACGAGGCCGGCGCGCAGCCAGTTCTCGGCCCACAGCAGCCGCGCGACGAGAAGCGGGGCGAGCCAGTGCGCGCCATAGTGCAGCGCGAACTGGATCATCGCCATCAGCTACGCCTCAGGCTTCCATCCATTCGTCGAAGAAGCTGCGGTGTGCCGCGCGCATCTCGTCGATCGACTTGCCGAACAGCGTATTGCCACCGGTCTTGCCGATGCGGCGGAAACCGATCGAGGCGGTCTCGTCGTTCTCGGTGCCCTTGGCGAGCGCTTCGTTGAGCGCCTGCGTATCGCGGACCGTGACCACGTAGCGGCCCTGGTCTTCGCCGAACCACCATGCGGCCTTGGAATATTCCTCGTTCCACTCGACATCGGCGCCAATGCCGCCTGCCATCGCCATTTCGGCAAGCGCGATAGCGAGGCCGCCGTCGGAGACGTCGTGAACCGCGCTGACGAGACCGTCGGCAATCAGCTGGAGCACGATCTTGCCCGCGTTCTTTTCGACCGTCAGGTCGGTCGGCGGGGTGCGCCCTTCGTCGCGGCCGTGGATTTCGGAAAGCCACAGCGACTTACCGAGATGCGAACGCTCGGGGTCTGCGGTTGCCCATTCCTCGGCGTGGATGAGGTAGATCGCCTCGCCGTCGGCCTTGAACGGCATCGTCATCATGTGATCGTAATCGTCGATCAGGCCGACGCCGCCGATGGCAGGCGTGGGCAGGATGGCGCTGCCGCCGCCCGTCGCCTTGCTCTCGTTATAGAGGCTGACGTTGCCGCTCACGATCGGGAAGTCGAGCACGCGGCAGGCACGGCCCATGCCTTCCAGCGCGTGGACGAACTGCGCCATGATCTCGGGGCGCTGCGGGTTGGCGAAGTTGAGGCAGTTGGTGACCGCCAGCGGGCGCGCGCCCACTGCGCAAAGGTTGCGATAGGCCTCGGCAATCGCCTGCTTGCCGCCTTCATAGGGATCGGCATGGACATAGCGCGGGGTGCAGTCGGTGCTGATCGCCAGCGCCTTCTTGGTGCCGTGCACGCGGACCACGCCCGCATCGCCGCCTGTCTGGAGCGTGTCCGCGCCGACCTGGCTGTCGTACTGCTCGCTAATCCACTTGCGCGACGACAGGTTGGGCGAGGCGAGCAGCTTCATCAGGTCGCCGCCGACATCGTCGGTGTCCGGGCGCTCGGTCATCGGCTTGATGCCGGCCCAGGCGGTGTATTCTTCCTTCGAGAGGTACGGACGGTCGTATTCCGGCGCATCGGCCGCGAGGGGGCCGAGCGGAATGTCGCACACGACTTCGCCGCCGAATTCGAGGACCATGTGGCGCGTATCGGTGACTTCACCAATGACTGCGAAATCCAGTTCCCACTTCTCGAAGATGGCCGCAGCCATCTCTTCCTTGCCCGGCTTCAGCACCATGAGCATGCGCTCCTGGCTTTCGCTCAGCATCATTTCGTAGGGCGTCATACCCTCTTCGCGGCACGGCACCTTGTCCATGTCGAGGCGGATGCCGGCCTTGCCGTTGGTCGCCATTTCGACGCTGGAGGAGGTGAGGCCCGCTGCGCCCATGTCCTGGATCGCGACGATCGCATCGGTCGCCATGAGTTCGAGGCAGGCTTCGATCAGCAGTTTCTCGGTGAAAGGGTCGCCGACCTGCACCGTGGGGCGCTTGGCGTCCGCGTCTTCCTCGAAATCGGCAGAGGCCATGGTCGCGCCATGGATGCCGTCGCGGCCGGTCTTGGAGCCGACATAGACGATCGGGTTCCCGACGCCGGTCGCAGCCGAATAGAAGATCTTGTCGGCATCGGCGACGCCGACCGTCATCGCGTTTACGAGGATGTTGCCGTCATAGGCCGGGCTGAAGTTGGTTTCGCCGCACACGGTCGGCACGCCCACGCAATTGCCGTAGCCGCCGATGCCCGCGACCACACCCTGTACGAGGTGCTTCATCTTGGGGTGCTCGGGACGGCCGAAGCGCAGCGCATTGGCATTCGCCACCGGGCGCGCGCCCATGGTGAAGACATCGCGCAGGATGCCGCCGACACCCGTCGCTGCGCCCTGGTACGGCTCGATGTAGCTCGGGTGGTTGTGGCTCTCCATCTTGAAGATGGCGGCCTGCCCGTCACCGATATCGATCACGCCCGCATTCTCGCCCGGACCGCAGATGACCCACGGTGCCTCGGTCGGCAGCTTCTTCAGGTGGAGTCGCGAGGACTTGTAGGAGCAGTGCTCGCTCCACATGACCGAGAAGATGCCCAGTTCCACGAGGTTGGGCTCGCGACCGAGTGCGTGGAGGACGCGGTCGTATTCTTCTTCGGAGAGGCCGTGCTGGGCGACGATTTCGGGGGTAATTTCGCTCATGGCCCGCGCCCTTACGGCGCGCGGAGCGCGGGCGCAATATCTAGCGCGGCGGACTCGCCACCCCGAGGCCGATTTCATTGCGATGCCAGCGCGTCTTCCCGACCCAGAAAGCGAGGAAGGTGAGGACGCCGAAGGCAAACATGCCGAGCAGCAGGAAGGGCGCGCCGACGTCCTGCGGTTCTGGTCCGAACCAGTTGATCGCCTGGAAAACCAGCATCACGGCAACGAGAATGGCGACAGGTCCGATCGGTCCCTTGGTGCGGCGCAGGTACCACCATACTGCCAGCCCCACGAGCGCCAGCTCAACGCCCATCGCTGCGAGGGGATAATTCCACAGGCCCAGCCCGATCTTGTGCTCGCCGCCCGCGATTGTGAGGTCGGGGCGGTGCGAAATCCAGTCGAGCACCCAGTGCGACATGACGACGATCGCGGCCCATGTGGCGGCCACAGCATTGCGCAGGAGCAGCCAGACCGCGACAGCCATGGCGAGAGCGAAACCCGCCGTTCCCACCAGGCTGTGGGTTATCGGGTAGTCATAGAAGTCGAGCGGGTTCATCGCTGTGATGCCCGGCACCAGCCGTAGGTGTTCTATCCCGCCCAGAGCAAAGAGGAAGAATGCCCAGTCCGTCAGCTGGGCAGCAATAAAGAGTGTGCCGAGCTTGGGCGCTTCCGCGGTGACGGCGCGCGCGGCAAGGGCCGGTGCGAAGTGTCCGATGAACATGCGTGCTTGCTCGCCTCAGGCGATCTTGCTGGCGGCGAAAGTAGCGATAGTCGCAGCCACCGACGTGGCGAAGGCGCCCCAGATGATGTCGGTGACCGTGACTGTGGTCGACCACTGCTTGAGCGTCGCCTGGTTCGTCAGGTCGTAAGTCGCATAACAGATCGCTCCGAGGAGAGCGCCGTTGAGCGCTGCTGCGCCAAGCCCGCCGGCAAGCCCGGGGCGTACGGCGAACCACACCATCGCGGCGACATAGGCGGCATAGAATACGAGGGCAGGACCCATTCGGAAGCTGTCGGCAAGGACTTCTCCAAGGCGCGGCCGGTAGAAATTCTCACCTGCCCAGCCAAGCCAGATTGCATCGAGCACGCCGAAGGCCAGCGCCGCTGCAACAAATGCGACAATCCACGTCATATCAGCTCCCCACTGTTTTCGCCTTCTTGACCGCGCGGCTGCGCCCCGTCAATGCTCGCTCCATATGACAGAGGGTCAAGACAAACCGATCACGGACATGAGTTTCGAAGAGGCGCTGCGCGCGCTTGAAGCCGTCGTCCGAAGTCTCGAAAGCGGTGACGTTCCGCTCGACGAAAGCATCGCGCTCTACGAACGCGGCGAGGAATTGCGCAAGGCGTGCCAGGCACGTCTCGATGCAGCCCAGGCCAAGATCGAGAAGATCGTTGCGGGCGCAGACGGCACGGCAACGGGCACCGCACCTTTCGATGCGGACAGCTAGGGCGTGAACGCGATGAACCCGATGCCCGAAACGCTCGCCGAAGCTTTCGCGCGGGTGCAGGAAGATGTCGACGCGGCTTTCGATGCCTATTTGCCGGTGCCGCAGGACACGCGAGCCCGGCTGGTCGAGGCGATGCGATATGCGGTAATCGGCGGCGGCAAGCGGGTGCGGCCGCTGCTGGTTTGCTCGACCGCCAGGCTCTTCGGGGTGGACCGCGATGCCGCAGTTGCTGCGGGCTGTGCGGCCGAGGCGATCCACGCCTATTCGCTGATCCATGACGACCTTCCCTGCATGGACGATGACGACATGCGTCACGGCAAACCTACGTTGCACAAGGTCTATGACGAAGCGACGGCAGTGCTGGCGGGCGATTGCCTCCACGCGCTTGCATTCGACATCCTCACCATGTCCGGCACGAGCAACGATCCTTTCGTCCGTGCCGAATTGGTGGCCACTCTCGCGAAAGCGAGCGGCCATGAAGGCATGGCAGGCGGCCAGATGATGGATATCGTCTCCGACGAGGAGGAATACGACATCCGACAGGTGACGCGCCTGCAGCAGCTGAAAACCGGCGCGCTGCTGGCGGCCAGCGTCGAAATGGGCGCAATCCTCGGCAAGGTGCCGCCTGAGGGCCGCACCCACCTGCGCGCCTATGCCCGCGATATCGGTCTCGCTTTCCAGATCGCCGACGACCTGCTCGACGTGGAAGGCGACGAGGAAAAGGCCGGCAAGGCGCTGCGCAAGGACGAAGGGCAGGGCAAGCAAACCTTCGTCACGCTGATGGGCCGCGACAAGGCCCGCACGCAGGCTGAGATGCTCGTCGATCAGGCAGGAGAGCATCTTGCTAGCTATGGCGAAGATGCGCGGGTGCTTATCGACCTAGCTCGCTTTATCGTGGATCGGGACCGGTGAAGTCCGGACCATTCGCCGTGACGATAGCCTGCGGGCTGGTTGCTGCCTGCAGCGGCCCGGACCAACCTTCATTCGACACCATGCTTGTAGAGCGCTTCGACGTTCCCGAATGCACGAGCGTCAGGCCTCTCAAGATGGAGGGCTTGCGCGAAGGGGACGATCACAAGGTCCGTCGCGAGTATTCCGCGGATGCAGGCTGCACATCGGCTCTGGAAGAGGCCGCGCTCGGCCTGGAATTCCAAGAAGAAATTGCCGGTACCTTCATTGCGCGCAGGACACAGGGCTGGACCGAGACCCTTGTCATTGGTCGACAGGACGGTGCATCCAAAGCCAACGTAGTTTGGGAGGAAGTTAACCCATGACCCAGCGTATCGGCATCTATCCGGGCACTTTCGACCCCATCACCCTGGGCCATGCCGACATCATCCGGCGCGGCAGCAAGCTGGTCGACAAGCTGATCATCGGCGTGACCACCAACCCGTCGAAGAACCCGATGTTCTCGACCGAAGAGCGCTTCCGCATGGTCGAACGCGAGATCGCGGGCATGGGGCTCGACAATGTCGTGGTCGAGGGCTTCAACGCGCTGCTGGTCAAGTTCGCGCAGAAGATGGGCGCCAATGTCCTCATCCGCGGCCTTCGCGCGGTCGCCGACTTCGAGTACGAATACCAGATGGCCGGCATGAACCAGCAGCTCGATGACGACATCGAGACCGTGTTCCTCATGGCCGATGTTTCTTTGCAGCCGATTGCCTCCAAGCTGGTCAAGGAAATCGCGCTTTTCGGCGGCGACATCACGCCCTTCGTGAGCAAGGAAGTCTGCGAGGACGTGATCGCACGGGTCGAGGAAAAGGGCCGCCTCGGCGATTACTGAGAGCACGCCGCTTGGGAATAGCCCAAACCATTCATTGAACCGACAGCGCAGCCTCGCTAGGGCGTGGTCCGTACAGGATATTTCGACGGAAAAATGATGCTCAAGTCTTCGCTTGCCCTTGCTGCCGCGGCCATGACCGCAATTGCTCCGGTTGCCGCCAGTGCCCAGGAAGCCGAAGCCGCGCCTGTGGAACAGCCGCGCCGCGTCTTCGTGCCGATCAATTACGATGCGAACGAGGACCGCGACAACATCCTCCTGCTCGACCTGTCGACGGGTGAGCGGGTGGCGATCCGTCTCATGCCCGAATGGGCGCCCGACCATGTCGAGCGCGTGAAGACCCTCGCCAAGCAGGGCTTTTACGACGGTGTGATCTTCCACCGCGTGATCGACGGCTTCATGGCGCAGACCGGCGATCCGACCGGCACCGGCCAGGGCGGCTCGGAGCTTCCCGACCTCGAGGAAGAGTTCAACCCGATGCCGCACGTTCGCGGCACGGTCTCGATGGCCCGCGCGCAGAGCGAAGACAGTGCGAACAGCCAGTTCTTCATCGTGTTCTACCCGCGCTTCAACCTCGACAAGCGCTACACAAACTTCGGCCGTGTGATCTCGAACATGCCGGCAGTCGATGCGATCACCCGAGGCGAGCCGCCTGCGAACCCGACGCGCATCCTGCAGGCGTCGATCGCCAGCGAGAACAAGCCCGTTCCCACCGCCCCGCGTATCGAGGCGGAACCGGTGATCGGTCTCGACGAGCTGAACGCACCTATCGAAAACTGAGTTTTCATCGCCATGTCGAGCGTCTAAGGGCGCCGCCATGCGCGTAGACCTTTTCGACTTCGAACTTCCCAACGAACGCATTGCCCTGCGCCCCGCGCGGCCGCGCGATGCCGCGCGTATGCTTGTCGTGCCGGGCGAGGGTGCGTTCGGCGATCGCACGGTCATGGACCTGCCGGACCTCCTCGAACCGGGCGACGTGCTCGTCTTCAACAACACGCGCGTAATCCCTGCGCATCTCGAAGGCCGGCGCGGCGAGGCCAAGATCGGCGCTACGCTGCACAAGCAGATCGACCTGCGTCGCTGGCAGGCCTTCGTCCGCAATGCGAAGCGCCTGCGCGTGGGCGATGTCGCAACTTTCGGCGGCGGTGTGACCGCGATTGCCGAAGAGCGGCTTGAGGATGGCAGCTTCGTCCTGTTCTTCGAGGGCGACGAGCCGGTTGAGGTCCTGCTCGACCGTGCCGGTACCATGCCGCTTCCGCCTTATATTGCAGGCAAGCGCCCGACCGACGAGCGGGATCGCGAGGACTACCAGACCATGTTCGCCAAGGAGGACGGCGCAGTCGCCGCTCCCACTGCTGCGCTCCACTTCACTGATCGGCTGATGGCTGCGCTGGCAGAGCGCGGCATCAAGACCGAAACGCTCACGCTGCACGTTGGCGCGGGCACATTTCTGCCGGTGAAGGCGGACGATACTCAAGACCACAAGATGCACGCCGAGTTCGGCCGGCTTGAGCAGGACGTCTGCGACCGCCTCAACGCCGCGCGCGCTGCGGGCAACCGCGTCATCTCGGTCGGTACTACCAGCCTGCGCCTGCTCGAAAGCGCGACCGGCGAGGACAAGATCATCCGGCCCTTCGCGGGCGACACCGACATCTTCATCACGCCCGGCTATACCTTCCGCGCGATCGACGGCTTGATGACCAATTTCCACCTGCCGAAATCGACGCTCTTCATGCTGGTGAGCGCGCTGATGGGCCGCGAGCGGATGCAGGATGCCTATGCGCATGCCATCGCGAAAGAGTACCGTTTCTATTCCTATGGTGACTCATCGCTCCTGCTGCCCTAGCTCGGTTTCATGAACGAACCGATCCTCGAGCTTGAAGGCCTCTCGAAGGTCTATCCGGGCGGGCTCAAGGCCCTCGACAATGTCGACCTGACAATCCGTAAGGGCGAGATTTTCGCGCTGCTCGGGCCCAATGGCGCCGGGAAGACCACGCTGATCGGCGCAGTTTGCGGTCTGGTGCGTCCGAGCGGCGGCACCATCCGCGCATTCGGTCACGACATGGCGAGCGACTGGCGCAAGGCGAGGGCGCGGATCGGTCTGGTTCCGCAGGAACTCTCGACCGACATGTTCGAGCCGGTACATCGCGCGGTCTCCTATTCGCGCGGTCTGTTCGGCCTCGCGCCCGATCCTGCGCGCATCGAGGAAATCCTCCGCTCGCTCAGCCTGTGGGACAAGAAAGACGAGCGTATCATGGCGCTCTCGGGAGGCATGAAGCGGCGCGTTCTGATCGCAAAGGCGCTCGCGCACGAACCCGACCTCCTGTTTCTCGACGAGCCGACCGCAGGCGTCGATGTCGAGCTGCGCAAGGGCATGTGGGCAATCGTCGACCAGATGCGCGACCGCGGCGTCACGATCATCCTGACCACGCACTACATCGAAGAGGCCGAGCTGATGGCCGACCGTGTGGGCATCATCAATCGCGGCAAGCTCCTGATGGTCGACGAGAAAGACGCGATGATGTCGCGGCTGGGACGGACCGAAGCGCATATCACGCTCGCCAGTCCGATTAGCGAACTGCCGCCATCGCTTTTGCAATTCCCGGTCGAGATCGAGCAGGGGGCGCATCTCTCTGCTATCGCGGCGGTGACGGCACGGGACGCGGCAAGGCCGAAGTGGCTGAGCTCACCAAGGCGCTGATCGCGGCAGGGATCGACTACACAGGCATCGATGTGCGTGAGAGCAGCCTCGAGGAAATCTTCGTATCGCTGCTGGGCGAGGAGGAAGCGGCATGATCGGTTGGAGATCCACCTGGTCCATCTACAAGCGCGAGCTGATGCGCTTCCTGCGCACGGCTTTCCAGTCGGTGCTCGCGCCGGTGCTCACGACCTCGCTCTATTTCATCGTTTTCGGTGCGGCGATCGGCGGGCGCATGCCCGACCTCGGCGGAGTCGACTACGGAGCCTTCATTATCCCCGGCCTGCTGATGCTGACACTGCTCGGCGAGACCACCAGCAATTCGAGTTTCGGCATCTACATGCCGCGCTTCACCGGCACGATCTACGAGCTGCTGAGCGCGCCCGTGGGCGTGGCCGAGACGCTGATCGGATTCGTGGGCGCGGCGATGACCAAGAGCCTGATCCTCGCTGCGATCATCCTCCTGACCGCGCGGCTCTTCGTTGATTACTCGATCGCCTATCCGCTGCTCGCGATGTTCTACATTATGCTGGTGGCAGCCGCCTTCAGCCTGTTCGGCTTCATCCTAGGCATATGGGCGGACAATTTCGAGAAACTGGGCATCATCCCGCTGCTGTTCCTCACCCCGCTGACTTTCCTTGGCGGCACCTTCTACTCGATCGATATGCTGCCCGAACCCTGGGACAAGATCGCGCTTGCCAACCCGATCGTCTATCTCGTGAGTGGCCTGCGCTGGACCTTCTACGGCAGCAGCGACGTGAACATCTGGATCAGCTTCGGGATCACGCTGGCATTCCTTGCCGCATGCACCGGCGTGATCGCCTATATCTTCAAGACGGGCTGGCGACTGCGCGCCTGACACGCTAGGCGGCGCGACATGCGTATCAGGACTTATCGCTATCTCCTCGCCCCGGCCCTGCTAGCGGCTGCCATACCCGCTGCCGCAGAGCTTCCCGAAGGCGTTCTGGCCATGATCGATGCTGCGATCGCCACCGGCGATGCGCAGAAGGTCGCGACGGTGCTGGAATTGGCCCGCACGACCAACCCCGAAGAAGCCGAAACTCTCGATGCGATCGAGGCCGAATGGAAGGCTGCCCAGCAGGTCGCCGCCGCCGAAGCTGCGGCCGCCAAGGAGCTGGCGATCCGTGAAGCGGGCATTTTCGAGCTCTGGAGCGGCGAGGGCGAAGTCGGGGCGTTCCAGTCGAGCGGCAACACGGACTCGGTCGGCATCGCAGCGGGGCTCAAGCTCAAGCGCGAAGGCATCGACTGGAGTCACCGACTGCGCGCCCGCGTCGATTACCAGCGCCAGAACGGCGTCACCAGCCGCGAACAGTTCCTCGCCGCCTACGAACCGCGCTGGCAGTTCAACGAAAGCATGTTCGTTTATGGCCTTGCCCAGTTCGAGCGCGACGAGCTTCAGGGCTTCGACGCCCGCTACGCGCTGTCCGGTGGCCTTGGCTACAAGCTGGTCGACAACGAGGGGCTCAAGCTCTCGATCAAGGCCGGTCCCGCATGGCGCGTTACCGAGTTCAGCGACGGAACCAGCAACAGCCGCATCGCGGGGCTCTTCGGTGCCGATTTCGACTGGGAGATTTTCAAGGGCCTGACCTTCACGCAGGATGCGAATGCCGTGGCCGAAGGTGGCGGCGAAGTGCAGGTGCTGGTCGACGGATCGAACACCAGCATCAACCTCGTCAGCGGGCTCGATTTCAAGATCTCCGACAGCCTGCGCAGCCGCCTGTCATACGCCGTCGATTACGACAGCAATCCGCCGGCTGGCGCAGTGTCGACCGACACGCTCACGCGTTTCACCGTGATCTACGGATTCTGACCTCCATGGGCACTCGTTTCGCTTTCGACATTCACGCCCGCGATGGTGCTGCCCGAACGGGCACGATCCGCATGATGCGCGGCGATATCCGCACGCCGGCCTTCATGCCCGTCGGCACGGCGGCAACGGTCAAGGCGATGAAGCCCGAGACCGTGCGCAAGACCGGCGCCGATATAATCCTCGGCAATACCTATCACCTGATGCTCCGCCCCGGTGCCGAGCGCGTCGCCAAGCTGGGCGGACTGCACAAGTTCATGAACTGGAAGCGGCCGATCCTCACCGATAGCGGCGGCTACCAGGTGATGAGCCTTTCGGACCTGAGGAAGCTGACCGAGAAGGGTGTCGAGTTTCGCAGCCATATCGACGGCTCGAAGCACATGCTCACGCCCGAGCGAAGCATGGAGATCCAGCGCCTGCTCGGCAGCGATATCGTGATGGCCTTCGACGAATGCCCTCGTGCCGACCGCCCGCGTAACGAGATCGCCGCGAGCATGGAAATGTCGATGCGCTGGGCGAAGCGCAGTCGCGACGGGTTCGATGCCGGTGGCGAGCACGCCGAGCGCTCGGCTCTCTTCGGCATCCAGCAGGGCGCACTCGACGAGGAGCTGCGTAGGATCAGCGCCGAGAAACTCACCGATATCGGTTTCGACGGTTATGCGATCGGCGGCCTTGCCGTGGGCGAGGGGCAGGAGGCGATGTTCGCCACGCTCGATTTCGCGCCCGGGCAGCTTCTCGAAGACCGTCCGCGCTACCTGATGGGCGTCGGCAAGCCCGACGATCTCGTCGGCGCAGTCGAACGCGGGGTCGACATGTTCGATTGCGTGCTGCCGAGCCGTTCGGGCCGTAACGGGCAAGCCTTCACCTGGGATGGGCCGCTGAACCTTCGCAACGCTCGTTTCGCCGAGGACCAGGAGCCGCTCGACGCGCGTTGCAGATGCGATACCTGCGGCACTTACAGCCGCGCTTATCTGCATCACCTCGTGAAATCGCAGGAAATACTCGGCGCGATGCTCATGACCGAGCACAATATCGCCTTCTACCAGCAACTGATGCAGGCGATGCGCGACGCAATCTCCGAAGGACGCTTTGCAGCCTTCGCCGCCGATTTCCGGCGCGATTACCTCGGGCAGGGCGACTGATGGGCTGGCGGCGAGCGGTCGTCGTCGGTGCCTCCGGAGGCATCGGTGCCGCGCTTGCCGACCGGCTCGAGCAGGGCGGGGTTGAGGTCCACCGCCTCTCGCGCAGCGCCTCTGGCGAGGCGCATCTCGACCTTGAAAACGAACAGAGCATCGCAGAGGCCGCGAAACGCATCGGGGCGGCAGGGGACGTAGACCTTGTCCTCGTCGCGACCGGTTTCCTGCACGAGGGCAAATCCGGCCCGGAGAAGGACTGGCGGCAGATAGATGCCGAGATGCTTGCGCGAAATTTCGCGATCAACAGCATTGGCCCGGCGCTGGTCGCCAAGCACTTCCTCCCGCTTCTACCCGACGAAGGGAGGGCCGGCTTTGCAGCGCTTGCGGCCCGCGTCGGCAGCATCGGCGACAACCGGCTGGGCGGCTGGTATTCCTACCGGGCGAGCAAGGCGGCGCTGGTCATGCTCATGCGCACCTATTCGGTCGAACTGGCCCGCAAGAAGCCCGATGCTTTCTGCGTCACGCTCCATCCCGGCACGGTTGACACGCAGCTGAGCGAGCCGTTCCAGCGCAACGTGCCCGAAGGCAAGCTGTTCACGCCGGAATTCTCCGCATCCAGCCTGCTCGATGTGCTGGACGGCATCGGCCCTGAACAAAGCGGGCGGCAATTCGCGTGGGATGGCGAGGAGATCGTGCCTTAGCCGAAAAGTCGCTGGAGCTGCATGGCAAGGAGCGACTGGATTTCGGCAGTCTCGATCCCTACCTCGAAAACGGTAAGGAAGCCGCCGCTTGAGGCGAATACGGGAGCGACAGCATGGCTGAATGGCGGCCGAGAGTGAACAACGGCTACCGACCGCCTTCCTATCGCAGCGAGGCAGGGCGACGTGAAATCACCCTGCTGGTCGTCATGGGCGCGTGTTCGATCCTGCTGTGGGGTTCGCCCTATGGCGGTTACCTGCTTTATCCCTTCAGCATCCTCGCCACCTGGTTCCACGAGATGGGGCACGGGCTGGCGGCATTGGCTTTCGGTTACGATTTCGAGCGGCTGGTGATCTTCCAGAACGGCTCGGGCTACGCGCTTTACACCACAACGGATTCGCCATCGAGGTTTTCGCAGGCGATGATTGCGGGGGCGGGGCTGCTTGGTCCCACGATTGCCGGATGCCTCCTGATCCTCGCTTCAGCACGGCGTGCAGCAACACGATCGGCGCTGGTGATCCTGGGCCTCGTCCTGATCGGGTCGACGCTGATCTGGGTGAGGTCGATGACCGGCTGGATCGTGCTTCCGCTCCTGGGCGTGGCGAGCCTCGCGATCGCATTCAAGGGGCGCGAGCAGTGGCGCCGGTTCGCCGTGCAATTCCTCGGCGTCCAGGGCTGCATCAGCATCTACCGCGACTTCGGCTATCTCTTCAGCGAAGGCTTCGTGCGCGGAGGCCAGGCGCAGCTGTCCGACACTGGCGTGATCTCGCAGGCGCTGTTCCTGCCCTACTGGTTCTGGGGCGGGCTGATCACCGCGATGATCTGCGCCATGGTGTTCTGGTCGCTCAGGCGCGCCCATTCCTGACCGGCCACAAACGAAAAGGGCGGCCCCGAAGGACCGCCCTTTCATGTTCGGTTTCCCGATCTCTTAGCGCGAGTAGAACTCGACCACGAGGTTCGGTTCCATGGTGACCGGATAGGGCACTTCGTCGAGCTTCGGCACGCGAGTGAAGGTCACCTTGTCGTTGCCGTCGGGAGCGACGTAGTCGGGAATTTCACGCTCGGGCAGGCTCTGGGCTTCGATGACGAGAGCCATTTCCTTGGCCTTGCTGCCGAGGCTGACGACGTCGCCGACGCGGACACGTGCCGATGCGATGTTGGTCTTCACGCCGTTCAGGTAGATGTGGCCGTGGCTCACGATCTGGCGGGCAGCGAAGATGGTCGGTGCGAACTTGGCGCGGTAGACGACCATGTCGAGACGCTGCTCGAGCAGGCCGATCAGGTTCTGACCGGTGTCGCCCTTCATCTTCGAAGCTTCGGTGTAGGTGCGCTTGAACTGCTTCTCGGTAACGTCGCCGTAGTAGCCCTTGAGCTTCTGCTTGGCGCGGAGCTGCAGACCGAAGTCGCTCATCTTGCCCTTGCGGCGCTGACCGTGCTGGCCCGGGCCGTAGGAACGCTTGTTGACCGGCGAATTCGGACGACCCCAGATGTTTTCGCCCATCCGGCGGTCGAGTTTGTACTTGGCGCTCTTGCGCTTCGACATAAGTCTTTCCTTCAATTTGCTGAGCCACCCCATCGGCGGCCATCCAACCCGGCATCGCACCGCCGATTTCCGAGGAATTCGACGCGGCCACCGCTTCACCGGGGTGCGGGGCCAATTAGCGAAGCGCGCGAATAGCAGGATATTGCACTGCGTCAAGCGGAGTCGGCCAAGCGATCCGGTGAGCTTGGAAGTTTCCTTTCTGTGGCATGTAACAAATGACATGCTCAAGGCGCAAAAAATCGCGTATTGGCAACAGGTTAGTCCAGTGTGGTTCACCTGATGTTACAATCGGTTGAACCAATCAGGGAGGGCGGCAATGGGCCGCGCCCCCGCCGATGCGGGAGCAAAAAACCAAAAAGGGAAATACTGATTATGCGTAAGCTCGCACTCCTCGCCGCAGTGGCAGCCGCTGCTGTCGCCACCCCGGCAGCAGCCGAAGATGAAGGCGGCGAAGTCCGCGCCGAAGTACGCGGCGGTGTGATCTGGGTCGAAGATTTCAGCGAAGCCACCCTCGGCGCAGCTGTCGGCTACGACTTCGATCTCGGCGAGACCGCTTTCGCCGGCGTCGAGCTGTCGGGCGACAAGATCCTCGTCGACGGCGCGGAAGTCCTCATTGGCACGACCGCACGCCTCGGCCTCAAGGTCGGTGAAGACGGCAAGCTCTTTGCAACCGGTGGTTACAACTTCACGCTGACCGACGATGGCGGCGACGCATGGCACCTTGGTGCCGGCTACCACCACAATCTGGGTGACAGCCTCTACCTCGGTGCGGAATACCGTCACTACTTCGACGATTTCGTCGACGCAGACGCACTGAACGCAGTTGTCGGCCTGACCTTCTAAGGTCTGGAGCAAAGCGATTGCGAGGGGCGGGCCGCAAATGCGGTACCGCCCCTTTTTCTTTACGCGTCAGGCCTTCCGGACCGCCGCGCAGAAGGCCGCTATGGCATCGGGATCCTTCTCGCCCGGGCCGGTTTCGACGCCCGAAGAGGTGTCGACCAGCGGCGCTCCCGTCCGCTCGATGGCGTCGGCGACATTGGCAGGAGTAAGCCCACCGGCGAGCCCCCAGGGCATGCCGGCATCGAGGCCGGACAGCAGCGTCCAGTCGAACCGCAGGCCCATGCCGCCGGGAAGTACGGCGTCCTTCGGGGTCTTCGCATCGAAGAGCATGAAGTCGACGGCCCCACGATACTCGGCACTTCTGGCGATATCGGCCGAGGTTGCGACCGGGATAACTTTCCAGACGGGAATTCCGAAGCGTTGCTTGAGCTCGGCAGCGCGGGCGGGAGTTTCTTCACCATGGAGCTGGATTGCGTCGAGCTGGCCCGCCTCGACCGCCGCACCGATCAACACGTCATCGGCATTCACGAAGACGCCGACCTTGGCGACACGCGAGCCGGCGCGGGCGGCGAGCGCCGAGAGGTCCTGCAGGGATACGTGGCGCGGGCTCGGCGGGTAGAAGTTGAAGCCTACGAACTCGGCTCGCGCGTCAATGACCGCGTCGAGCGTTTCGGGCGTCGATATGCCGCAGATCTTGATTTTGCTCATCATGCAGCTGCCATCTATGAAGCCGTGAGGCTCTTTTCCAGCACCACGAACTCGAGCGGCGGATCGCGAGGGACGGGAAAGGGGCGTCTTTCGCCCGTGTCCGCATAGGCGCGCCGCTTATACCGTTCGATGAGCGAGCTGCGCTGCGAGATGACGGTCATTTCCATGGCGCCGAGCCCGATATCCCGTGCGCTGCCTTCCGCAGCAGCCAGCAGGCCGCTGCCGAAACCGCCCGACTGCAGCGTTGGCAACACGCAGAGCATGCCGAGGTAGCCGAGCCTGTCGTCCTTTCGCGTCACGGCAACACAGCCGATGATCGCTCCTGCATCGCTGCGGGCAATTGTGAAGGTAACTTTCGGGTCGGCCAGTACCCGCTCGATGTCTTCAATCGAGGTCCGCTCGTCGTCGAGGATGTCGGCTTCGTGATTCCAGCCCTGACGTGCACTGTCGCCGCGATAGGCGCTCTCGATCAGGTCCTTGAATTCGCGGGCATCTGTAGGAGACGCCGTCCCGAATGCCGTCAAAGCGTCGCCTCGATAGCGCGGGCGGCCTGTGCAGGGTCTTCCGCGCGGCTGATTGGTCGGCCGATCACAAGTACGCTGGCGCCGTCATCGCGGGCCTGGCGGGGAGTGACGACGCGCTTCTGGTCGCCCGTAGTGCTGCCTTCGGGGCGTAGGCCGGGGACGACGAAGAAGCCGTCCTTCCACTGGTCGTGCACTGCCTTGATTTCGTGGCCCGAGCACACGACGCCGTCGAGGCCGGACGTATGCGCGAGGTCGGCCAACCGCATGACGTGATCGTGCGGCGTACCGCCGACGCCCATCGACTTGAGATCGCGCTCGTCGAGGCTGGTCAGCATGGTGACCGCGACGACCTTGGTGTTCTCTCCAGCGGCGGCCTTCGCGTCTTCCATCATCGCGCGCCCTCCGCTTGCATGGATCGTGACGATGGCCGGTTCGAGCACGTGGATTGCCTGCATGGCCCCGGCAACCGTGTTCGGAATGTCGTGGAGCTTCAGGTCGAGGAAGATGGGCAGTCCTAGCTGCGAGACCATGTGCACGCCGTGTGCGCCGTGAGCGTTGAAGAACTCAAGACCCAGCTTGATGCCGCCGACATGCTGCTTGACCTTCTCGGCAAGCGCTACCGCATCGTCCAGCCGCGGGACGTCGAGAGCAAGGAAGATGGGATTGCTCATGACTTCGGCGCGGGTTCCGGATCGACCGGGTTTGCAGGTTCTGCGGGCACGGCCTGCTTGGGTGGGTAGGGGCGCGCCGCCGTGGTATCGGCGTCTGGCTTGGGCGAAGCCATTTTCTGCGTCGCAGTCTCGAGCGCCGTAATCCGGCGGCTCTGGCGCCAGCGTACACCGCGGTGGTATATCCACATCGGCAGCAGGCCGAGAATGAAGGATACGATCACGAGCGCCGGAACGCGCGTGTCCCACACGATGCCGGGCCAGATGCGCACGTCGATCTGGCGGTCCCAATTGCCGAAGGAGAAGGCGAGTACGCCCACCAGCAGCAGGATCCACAGGACCGTTCTTACGATTTGCATTGGCACACAGCTCCCGTCTTCTGTTTGCGCGATGCTAGGCGGCGAAAAGCCTTGCGTCTAGCCGAACACGCGCTCGAAGATCGTGTCCACCTGCTTGAAGTGGTAATCGAGGTCGAAGCGTTCCTCGAGCTGTTCGTTCGTCAGCGCGGCGGTCACTTCCTCGTCCTGCTTCAGCAGGTCGAGCAGCATGAGTTTGCCGTCCGATTCCCACACCTTCATCGCGTTGCGCTGCACGAGGCGATAGGCATCCTCGCGGCTCACGCCGTTCTGGGTGAGGGCGAGCAGGACGCGCTGCGAGTGGATGAGGCCGCCCATGCGGTCCATGTTCGCCTGCATGCGCTCGGGGTATACGAGCAGCTTGTCGACGACGCCGGTAAGGCGGGCGAGGGCGAAATCGAGCGTGATCGTCGCATCCGGACCGATGAAGCGCTCGACCGAGGAGTGCGAAATGTCGCGCTCGTGCCACAGCGCGACGTTTTCCAGCGCGGGCATGGCATAGGCGCGGATCATGCGCGCCTGGCCGGTGAGGTTCTCGGTGAGGATCGGGTTGCGCTTGTGCGGCATCGCGCTCGAACCCTTCTGGCCCTTGGAGAAGAACTCTTCCGCTTCGAGCACTTCGGTGCGCTGGAGATGGCGGACTTCGACGGCAACGCGCTCGATCGAGCCTGCGATCACGGCGAGCGTTGCGAAATACATCGCGTGGCGGTCGCGCGGGATGACCTGTGTCGAGACCGGTTCGGGCTTCAGGCCCAGCTTTTCGGCGACATATTCCTCCACGCTCGGGTCGATATTGGCGAAGGTGCCTACCGCGCCCGAGATCGCACAGGTCGCGATTTCCTCGCGCGCAGCGATCAGGCGGGTCTTGCAGCGGTCGAATTCGGCATAGGCCTGCGCGAGCTTCAGACCGAAGGTCACTGGTTCTGCGTGGATACCGTGGCTGCGGCCGATGGTTGGCGTGTACTTGTGCTCTTCAGCACGGCGCTTGATCGCGGCGAGCAGGTCGTCGAGGTCTTCGAGCAGAAGGTCGGTCGAGCGGGCGAGCTGGACGGCCAGCGTCGTGTCGAGCACGTCCGAGCTGGTCATGCCCTGGTGCATGAAGCGCGCTTCCTCGCCGACGTTTTCTGCCACCCAGGTTAGGAAGGCGATGACGTCGTGCTTGGTCACTGCTTCAATCGCGTCGATGGCCTCGACGTCGATTTTCGGGTTCGTGGCCCACCAGTCCCACAGCGCCTTGGCGGCGCTCTTCGGGACAACGCCCAACTCGCCCAGTTTCTCGGTCGCATGCGCCTCGATTTCGAACCAGATGCGATACTTCGCTTCCGGCTCCCAGATCGCGGTCATTGCGGGGCGGGCGTAGCGGGGGACCATGTGAGACTCCGGACTGGAATTGGGCGTGAGGGAATTGCCTGCGCCGCTAGAGCGGTAGTGGTCGCAATTCAAGTGCGGGCGCAATTGAGGGCCGGGGAAGGATCAACCCTACTCGAAAGAGGGTCCCGTAATGGTCAGTTCCAGCTTTAAGGGTAATTTATACTGGATTTTGTGCGGCGTAAGCTTCGCTGGAAGGTCGGCTTCGTGAGGGGAGTGAGCTGGCCGCAGGCGGGGAGCTCCGGCAAGTGGCAACTACCGATTTCGAAAATGGCGCTCCCGCTGCCTCATCCTCGCGTCCATCCGGAGGGCCGGGATGACGAGCAATTCGGATTCGGGTGTGAGGAGAGAGATGGCGCGCGAACGACCCGCGGCGGCGACCTCGCTTGCGGGCTCGATCATATCGGCCATGAGGCTGCACCAATGGTCCAAGAACTTCCTGATCTTCGTTCCGCTGATCATTTCGCACGAGTTTGATCTCGCCGACATTCGCGACGCAGCAATCGCGTTCTTTTCCTTCAGTCTCGTCGCCTCGGCCACATACATCTTCAACGACATCCTCGACCGCGAGGTCGACGAACTGCACGAGACGAAGCGGCTCCGGCCCTTCGCGAGCGGTGACTTGCAGCCATCGACCGGCTGGTTCGTGATTGTGCCGCTTCTCCTGTTTGGGGCAGGGCTCGCCGCACTATTGCCCATCGCTTTCGGCATGGTGCTGGCTGCGTACGTCCTTGTGTCGATCGCCTATACCCTACGCCTCAAGCGGATGCTCGGTCTCGATATCGTCGTCATCGCATGTCTTTACGTGCTGCGCGTCATAGCTGGCGACGAAGCGATAGGCGCGCAGTTCGAGGGGCTCGATTCCTCCGACTGGATCCTCGCGTTCTCGTGCCTGCTGTTCCTCTCGCTGGCTACGGTAAAGCGCTGTTCAGAGCTCGCTCGCCTCGGAAACGGGCCGCAGCAGAGATTACTGGGGCGCTCCTATACAGTCGGCGACTATCCGGTAATGCTGGCAATCGCGGCTGCCGCGGGATTGAGCTCTATGGCCATCCTGATGCGTTTCATCGGATCGCCTGACGTCACGCAGAACTTCAGCCAGCCCCGCATCTTGTGGGTGATCGTTCCGCTGCTGATCTTCTGGCTGATCCGTATGTTGCTGCTGGCGAACCGCGGCAAGATCCACACCGATCCGGTCGTTTATACGTTGCGCGACCCGATGAGCCAGTTGTGCGGTGTCGGCGTGTTCCTCGTGTCCTTGCTGGCCTGGTAGCCGCGCTTGGCGGGCGACCAACCAACTTCGGGTGAGGGAGGCATGGCCTTCCTCTTGCGGCGGGATTTTTCCGCCATTGAACGCCGTGACATTATTCTGGCACTCGCGCTTGGCATGGTCGTGATGGCGGTATCGGTCTTTCGGATCGAGGTCAGCCGCGACGCAATCACGGTCAACAATTGCGTGCTTGGCGCCGACACCGTGTCGATCTGGCGCTATCTCGAAGAAGGGAATTTCCTCGGCCTCAGGGTGCACAAGCACGCGCTGGCGGTGGTAATGATTGCGATCTTGGCGCAGCCCCTCATCTGGCTGGGCATTTCGCAGGCTCTTGCCGCCACTCTTGCGCTATCGCTTGTCCAGGCTTGCGCGGCGGTGCTGGCCTTCGCCTACTTCCGCAGGGCGGGTAACGCCAAGGCGGTTGCGGCGGGCCTGACCCTCCTCGTGCTCTCCACGCTGGGAGTTGCGACGCATTTCGGCATGGCCGAGAGCTATGGCGTCACGCTCCTTGCGATTTGCATTGCCTGCCTACTGCTGCCGATTGCTGCCGAGAAGGCGCGGGCGAATTCCCTCATCAGCGCCAGCGTTGCCGGTGTCGTCGGTGCCGGACTCGCTCTCGCAAACGCACCGGCAGCGGCTTTCCTCCTCGTGTATTTCGCATGCCTTCTCAGGAAGGCAGAGGTGGTCGCCGATCTCCGCAAATTTGCCCTCTGCATTATTGTGCCTCTCGCCCTTGTCCTACTCGCCGTCGTAGCGCCGGCAGTGGCGGCAGAGGGCGAAGACGGGCTCCTTTGGCACGGAGACTACCTGGAGCGCTTCGCAAGCTTCTCCCATTTCACCGACCCGCAGGTTCTCGCCGACTTCCTCGCCACGAGTTTCGTGTTTTCCTTTGTCGCACCTTACGAGTTCCTGCGCTGCAGGTTCATCTTTGCCGACCTCGTACAGTTCGGAGCACGTCCGCTCCATCTTGCAGCCTATCTGGCTATGGCTTCGCTGCTTGTCGCCTCGCTGGTACGGGCGATACGTTCGAGCGAACGCACGGAAACTTTCGCCCTGCTTGCCGCAGCCAGCGCGATCTTGCTCTTCTACCTCTACTTCAATCCCGACGAGGCGCTGCTTTACAGTCCGCAGTGGCTCATCGCACTGTTCTTCGCAGCCGCACCCGGCGTTCCGCGCATCGCGATTTGGGTCTGGCTAGCAGCGATACTGGGCCTTCTCGTCAACGTCCCGACCCTGCACCACGAGAAAACCTCAGATCCGGATGTCTGTTGTCCCCACCCTCCCGGATCGATGATGGAACGCGAATTGCCGAGCGTCCTGATCAGGGAAGGCTCGCGGCACAATACGAGAGGGGGCGCGCAGCAATGAACGTGGAGACACCGCTCAAAGAACGGAATGCGTCGGACGCTCCTAAGTCGCCGCCGCCTTACCTCGACTATCTCGACCTGTTCCGGGGCGTAGCGATCCTGTTCGTGGTCATGATCCACTCGGGCAATGCGGTCCTGCTGCGCGGTGTATCGGGACTCGAGGTGGGATTCTCCCCTGTGCGCACGCTGGTGCATATCGTGTCGCACGATGCGACAGTCTATTTCGCACTGATCAGCGGGATACTTTACGCTTACCGGCTACACCGCAAGCCGCATGGTAGTTTCCTGCGCTCGCGCGTGGAGTTCGTCTGGATTCCCTTTGCGCTGGTGAGCACGGGGCTGACCCTGCTTTTCCTCACGCAAGATTACCTGCGGACCGGAGTAGTGCCCTCGGTCAGTAGTGCGCTCGGCGAGATCGCATTCAATGTCCTCATGGGGGAGGCGTGGAACACGCTCTGGTACATCCCGGTCATCATGATCCTCTACGTGATCAGCCCCGTGCTGCTCAGGATCGTGACACAGAAATCCCTTTTCGCGCTCGCCCTCGTGCTGATGATCCTGCCGCTCTTCATCTCGCGGACCGATACCGAGGTGACCCCGGCGATGGTGACATTTTTTGGCGGCGTATACGTAGTCGGTCTCGTAATAGGCCGTGATCCCAACGCCAGCGTCGAGTTCTTCTCGCGGCGGAAATACGAGGTTGCGGCGCTGGCCTTGCTTGCAGCTGCGGCAATCATCTTCATCGACATCACTGGGGTGGGCCAGTTCGGCCCGATGATACCTCGCGAAAGCGCCTTCTACATTTTGCGGCTTTCACTCGCGGCCCTTATGCTGGTTGCGCTGATGAAGACCAGCGCGAGCATGTCGCAAACCACCAAGAGCTTCCTCACGAAGGTGGCGACTTATTCCTTCGGGATATACTTCCTGCATGGACCACTGCTGCGCCCGATCGCCAAGCTGGTCGGTCAGCTCGTGCCTGAAAGCAATCCGGCCTGGGCGCTGCTCCTCGCTGTGATAGCCGCCTTCCTGATCGCGCTGGCGGTTTCCTATCTGGTGGTTGCGGTCATCAAGCTGGTGACCGGATCATACTCCAAATACGCAATCGGCAGCTAAGCGGGCGAACCTAGATCAACCCCTTGGCGCGCAGCGAGACATGCTTGCCGCGCCCCACGATGACATGGTCGTGCACGGTGATGCCCAACAGGCGGCCTGCTTCGGCGATCCGGTTCGTGATCTGGATGTCGGCCCGGCTGGGCTCGGGATCGCCGCTGGGATGGTTGTGGACGAGGATCAGCGCGCTCGCGCCCTTGTCGAACGCGCGGCGGATGACTTCGCGCGGGTGGATTGCCGCTTCGTCGATCGAGCCTTCTGCCGCGAGGTGATCGTCGATTAGCCGGTTGCGCGTGTCGAGATAGAGCACCCGCACGCGCTCGTGCTTCAAATGCCCCATGTCGATAGCGAGATAATCGAGCAGCGATTGCCAGCTGCCGAGAACGGGCTGCTTTTCGACCTCACCGCGTGCCATCCGTCGGGCGGCGAGGGCGACTGCATGGAGCGCCGCCGCGCTTGCCTCTCCCATTCCCTTGACCTGCGCGAGAGCGCCGGGCTCCGCGCCGAGCACTGCAGAAAACGATCCGAAACGATCGATCAGCCGCTTGGCGAGCGGCTTCGTATCGCCCTGCCTGATCGCCGAAAACAGGAGGAATTCCAGTAGCTCGTAGTCGGCGAGCGCTTCGGTGCCGCCCTTCAGCAGCCGCTGGCGCAAGCGTTCGCGGTGCCCCGTGCCGGCGTGCCCCGGCACCTTTTTTGCGACCTCCGGCAACCCATAATCCCCCAAGCCGTTTCAATACCTTGCATTGCCTTCCACTGGCGATGGGCGCAAGTGTGAGGTTCGATGGAAGGGTCCGACGATCAGTTTGCTCAGCCTCACCGGCCGCGCTGGCGCAAGAAGCGCTGGGCGATCCCCGGGCTGTCGATCCTCGTCCTGCTGGCAGTCGGCCTGACGGCATGGGCGAGCCGCGAAAGCATTGTCGACGACCTGATCCGCGAGGAACTCGCCGGCTACGATATTCCGGCGAGTTACGACCTGCAGCGTGTGGGCGGGCGCACACAGATCATCTCGAATCTCGTTCTCGGCGATCCCGAAGCGCCCGATTTCACTGCCGAGAGGGTCATCGTCAGCCTTCGTTATCGCCTTGGCCTGCCACAGATTTCAGCGGTAACTCTCGAGCAGCCGCGCCTCTACGGCACACTCGTCGACGGTGAATTGAGCTTCGGTTCGCTCGACCCGCTGGTCTTCGGCGAAAGTGATGCGGCTCCGGGCCTTCCCGACTTCTACCTGAAACTTGTGGATGGCAGGGGCCTTGTCGAAAGCGATTACGGCCCGATCGGCCTCAAGGTGGAAGGCGAGGGACCTTTGTCCGACGGTTTCGCGGGCATTCTCGCGGCGAGCGCTCCGCAGCTGACATTTGGAGATTGTCGCGCGGAAGCGGCGACCCTGTTCGGAAAGATCGAGACAGATGACGGTGAGCCATCGTTCTCCGGTCCTCTGCGCGCCACGGAAATGGCCTGTCCAGACAGCGAGACGAGCCTTTCCGGGCTTGTTGCGGAGGTCGATGCGGCCATCGATGCTGCACTGACCAACCCTTCCTTCACCGCACGCATCGAGATCGGACAGTGCGCGCTACGGGTCAGTGGCCGCGCAGTCGCTTGCAGGAACGGTCCGGGCACAACTCCGCGACGGAGACGCGACCGCCCGCTACAGCTTTGCGCTTCGCGGAGCAGAGAGCCCGCAAGCGCTCGCCGCGGTCATCACTGCCGAAGGCGTTCTGCGCGCTCGTGACGGTTTTGCGCGCCTCGAAATCGAGAGCGATGTCGAAGGGAATGGCTTGCGGCTCGGCAGCGCGTCGATCGGCACAATCCAATCGCTCGCGGCATCGGGCGAGGGCACCTTGGTGGAGCCAATCGCCCGCCGCATCGGGTCGGCGCTGCAGGCCGAAACGCGGGGCAGCTCGCTCGGTGCACGCATCACCTATCGTTCTGATGAAGGCGGATCGCTCATCCTGCTTCCCGAAGCGGAGCTCGTCGGAGGAAGCGGCGCGCGCCTCCTCTCGCTCTCGCGCTTCGAGATCAGCACTTTGGCCGACGAGCCCACGCGTCTGTCCGGCAATATTGCCACCGGCGGGCCGGGCATTCCGCGCATCAGCGGACGCATGGAGCGCAGTGGCGGAGACGATGCGGTCTTCCGCTTCTCCATGGCACCTTATGAAGCGGGCGGATCACGCATTGCGATCCCGGGAATTACTATCGCCCAAGCCGATAGCGGCGCGTTGGGCTTCGCCGGAGAGATCGAAGCGAGCGGGCCGCTTCCCGGCGGAGCGGTCGATGGGTTGTCCATGCCCGTTAAAGGCCGGTGGGAACCCGGCGGAGAGCTTGCCCTGTGGCGCGAATGCACGCGCGTGGGCTTCCGCAGGCTTGCACTTGCGTCGCTCAACCTTGCCGGACCCGGGCTGACAATATGTCCCTCGGGAGGTTCGCCGATCTTTCGCTACGGGGAGGCAGGCCTGCGTTTCGCGGCCGAAACCGGCCCGCTCAACCTGCAAGGCTCGCTAGGAGACACGCCGCTCGCGCTCGAAACGGATACACTCACCATGAGCTATCCAGGAGAGCTGGTCGCAAACGAAGTGGACATCACGCTTGGCACCGTTGGCGATGCGAGCCGCTTCGCTTTTGCGCGGATAGATGCAGAGTTCGGCGACACGATTTCCGGGAAGTTCGAGGGCGGCGCGGCTTCGCTTGCTGCCGTGCCGATGGACCTCACCGAGATTGCCGGCGAATTCTCCTTTGCCGATGGCAGGCTCGCAGTCGGCGATGGGGCTTTCCGGCTGACCGATCGCGAGGAGCCGGACCGTTTCGAGCCGCTGGTCGGGCGCAATGCGAGCCTGACGCTCGTCGACAATGTGATCGATGCCGAGGCTGCACTGCGCAACCCGGCAAGCGACCGCATCGTCACGCTCGCGGACATCCGGCACAACCTCGAGACCGGCGCCGGCTATGCAAATCTCGACATCGAAGGCCTTCGATTCGACGAGGCATTGCAGCCCGAAGACGTCAGCCAGCTCGCCCTCGGCGTGATCGCCAATGCCGATGGCGTGATTACGGGCAGCGGCAGGATCGACTGGTCGAGCGATGGCGAAGTTACCAGCACCGGCGCATTCTCGTCCGAGAATATCGATTTTGCGGCGGCATTCGGTCCGGTGAGGGGCGCGAGCGGTACAATCGAGTTCACCGACCTGCTGAACCTCACCACGGCTCCGAACCAGACGCTCAAGGTCGCCTCGGTCAATCCGGGGATCGAGGTCCTCGATGGCGAGGTTTCCTTCGAACTGCGCGATGGCGAACTGTTGAGCGTTGCGGGCGGCAGCTGGCCCTTCATGGGCGGGCGGTTGATCCTGCGCGAAGTCGACCTCAACCTCGGCGTCAGCGAGGAGCGGCGCTATATCTTCGAGATCGTCGGCCTCGATGCGGGCCAGTTCGTGGCGCAGATGGAGCTGGAGAATATCTCGGCGACCGGAACCTTCGACGGTACGGTGCCGATCGTCTTCGATGCGGAGGGCAACGGCTTCATTGAGGAGGGCATCCTCCTGTCGCGCCCGCCGGGCGGCAATATTTCCTATGTCGGCGAGCTGACCTACGAAGACCTCTCGGCCATCGCCAATTTCGCTTTCGATGCGCTGCGCAGCCTCGACTACAGCCAGATGCGCATCATCATGGACGGCCCGCTTACGGGCGAGATCGTCACGCGGGTGCGTTTCGACGGCGTGCGCCAGGGCGAGGGTGCCGAAACGAACTTCATCACCCGCCAGATTGCCGACCTGCCGATCCAGTTCCGCATCAATATCCGCGCACAGTTCTACCAGCTGCTCACCTCGCTCAAGGCGATGTACGACCCGGCTTCAGTGCGCGATCCGCGTGAGCTCGGACTGCTCGACGACGACGGTACGCGGCTCAGGAGATCCATCACGGGCGAGGAAGCGGAGCCCGATATCGATCCGGAAGACGTGATTCCGGATGAACCCACTATTCAGGACCAGGAAAGCGAGTGAGGCGTATGAACAGCCACGAATTGACGGACCGCGAGCGCCTTGCGACAATTGATTGCAAACAGGGAAAGCAGGGTATGCGCGGAAAGACGAAACTGGCGGCGGCCGCCTTGGCCTCGCTCACGCTGGCAGCTTGTGTGACGGTGGAAGCACCCGACAAGCCGATCGTGATCGAGCTCAATGTGAACATCCGGCAGGAAGTTATTTACAGGCTCGCGGAAGATGCGGGCAATACGATTGAAGAGAACGCGGATATTTTCTGATGGGTGACACGATGACCAAAGGACTGACCAAGGCTGCGCTGACCGGCGCGGTTTTCGCACTCGCCCTCGGCGGGATTGCCGCGCCTGCGCATGCGCAGCGCGATCCGGCCTATGCTGCCGCGCGCGCTGCCGGCCAGGTCGGCGAGAAGATGGACGGCTATCTAGGCATCGTCGGCGCGGAGACCGCCGAACTTCGCCGTCTCGTCAACGATATCAACATCAAGCGCCGTGCGGTCTATTCCGAACGCGCGCAGGCGACCAACGCGACGATCGAGGAATATGCGCTGACCGCCGGTTGCCAGGCGATCCTGGCCACCACACCGGGCGAGAAGTACCAAGCGCCTGACGGCAGCTGGCAGACCCGCACTACGGCGCCGCCCATGCGGGATTCGCGCTGCCCGTAGAGCCAAGTTGCAACGAAATCAGGATGCCTCCCTCGCGCTTCATGCCGGGGGAGGCATTTTTGCAAGGGGAATGCCGCCTTTTGCACCCCTGCCGTGTTGACTCTAAAATGACCCCCTTCTAAGGGGGCGGCGCCCTCGGCGGGTAAGTCCGTGCCCGTGCCGCGCAACCCCCTTAAAGGAGCAAGGCATGAGCGACGACAAACCCGTACGAGAACCTGTCGAGGAGGATGCGCGGATCGACGCGCTGGAGAAGCGGCTCGCAGCCGCCCAGCAGCGTGAAGACCAGCGCAACCAGCCGCGAGGTACCGGCGCCGATGCGAACTATCGCTCCGGCAACCGCGTACTGGCGGATCTGCTCGGCGGAATTCTCGGTGGTACGGTGATTGGCTGGACCGTTGACTGGTTCGCCGGCACCTCGCCCTGGGGTCTGTTGGTCGGCCTGTTCCTCGGAATCGTGGTCGCCTTCAGGAACATTATTCGTGCGGCAAACAAACGCCCCGAGGAATGAACTCCCGCAAGGGGTTTCCGGGGCGTTGTTCTTAGGTTTTAGGGATTAGCAGACGTGGCAGCCGATCAGGCCAAAGTCGACCCGATGAAGCAGTTCGCGATCGAAGCGATCGGCGGAACGCAGGGCTGGGAAATTGCCGGCTTCAACATCGCCTTCACCAATAGTGCGATGTGGATGCTCATCACCACAGTGGTGCTCTTCGTCTTCGTGCTTGGCGGCATGAAGCGCGAACTGGTGCCCGGGCGCTGGCAGATGATGGTGGAGACCTTCACCGGCTTCATCGACAACATGCTGGAAGCGAACATCGGCAAGGAAGGGCGCAAGTACGTCCCCTATGTCTTCAGCCTCTTCATGTTCATCCTGATCGCCAACCTCATCGGCCTTCTGCCGCTGGGTCTCGTCGGCATCCACCCGTTCACCTTCACCAGCCACTTCACCGTGACCGGTGTGCTCGCGATCATCAGCTTCTCGATCGTCCTCATCGTCGGTTTCTGGAAGCATGGCCTGCACTTCTTCAGCCTGTTCGTGCCGCACGGTACGCCGCTGCCGATGGTGCCCGTGATCGCGCCGATCGAATTCATCTCCTTCATGGTGCGCCCGTTCAGCCTCGCACTGCGTCTCTTCGTCGCAATGATGGCAGGCCACGTGCTGCTCAAGGTTCTCTCCAGCTTCGTGATCGACGGCGCCAATGCCGGCGTCGGTTTCGGCGCGCTGGTCGGCCTTCCGAGCTTCCTGCTGATGATCGGCATCAGCGCACTCGAAATCCTGGTGGCAGGCATCCAGGCATATGTCTTCGCCCTGCTTACCTCGCTCTACATCAACGATGCAGAGCACCTTCACTAAGTTTTCAATTCAATTACCTGTTTTCCAAAGGAGTTTGTCATGGAAGTAGAAGCTGCAAAGCTGGTTGGTGCCGGTCTCGCTGCAATCGGTGCCGGCATGGCCGCCATCGGTGTGGGTAACGTCTTCGGTTCGTTCCTCGAAAGCGCACTGCGCAACCCGGGCGCAGCAGACGGCCAGCAGGGCCGCCTGTTCATCGGCTTCGCCGCTGCCGAGCTTCTCGGCCTGCTGGCGTTCGTCGTTGCCATGATCCTGATCTTCGTCGCCTAATCGACGAAATCCATGTTGAGCCGGTCGGGTGATGCCCGGCCGGCCCGCAATTTTCTCGCACCCGCTTTTCGAGAGCTGCAATGCCCCAGATAGCACAGCTTGCCGATACATGGTCCAGCCAGGTCTTCTGGCTGCTGGTCTTTTTCGGCATTACCTTCTTCGTGATCGGCAAGATCATGGTGCCCAAGGTGATGGACACCGTCGCCCAGCGTGACGGCCAGATCGCTGCCGACCTCGCCGCTGCCAAGGCCGCGCGTGACGCTGCCGACGAGCAGGAAGAGGCCTGGCGGGTGAAAGAGAACGAAAACCGCGCTGCCGCGCAGGGGATCGTCGCCAAGGCCAAGGACGAGGCTGCCGCCAAGTCCGAGAAGAAGCTCGCCGCTGCGCAGAAGCGCATCGACAAGAAGCTGGCCGACGCCGAAACGCGTATCGACGAAGCCCGTACCGAGGCGCTTGCCGAAGTCGAGAACGTCGCTGTCGAAGCGGCGCAGGACATCGTCAAGACGCTCGCGGGCGTGAAGGTGACCAAGCCGGTCGCGACCAAGGCGGTGAAGGAGCAGATGGCTCATGGCTAACGCAAACCTTCCTGAAGTGATCGCTACCGACGCGGCCCAGACCGAAGCGGTTGTGGAAGTTGATGCAGGCGCGGCGAAATACGTCGAGCCGAAGCTTTACGACCTGCTCGCCCCGTACCAGATCGTCTCGGTCGCAATGCTGGTCCTGCTGCTGATCGCCATCTTCGGTGCCAAGGTTCACAAGACCATCGCCGGTGGCCTCGACAACAAGATCGCCGCGATCAAGGAGCAGCTCGAAGAAGCCAAGCAGCTCCGCGCCGAGGCAGAAACTCTCCGCAAGGAATATGCCGACAAGATCGCTGGCGCCGAGAAGGACGCCGAAGCGATGATCGAGAACGCTCAGCACGAAGCTGACGCAATCCTCGAAAAGGCTGAAGCCGACAGCAAGGCGATGGTCGAACGTCGCAAACGCATGGCCGAAGACAAGATCGCTGCTGCAGAGCGCGAAGCCATCGAAGACGTGCGCAATCGCGCGGTTGCCGCAGCGACCGGTGCGAGCCGCAAGCTGATCGCCGAGAAGCACGATGCCGAAGCCGACAAGGCCCTGGCCGACAAGGTCATCGCAGGCATCTGATTTTCCCCGCTGGATGGGAACGAGAAGGGCGGCCCGCGGGTCGCCCTTTTTCGTGTCAGGGGGTCATCACGATCTTCCCGACGATCTCGCCACGCTCCATCGCCGTGAGTGCCTCGCGCCATTGGGCGAGGGGAAGGGTGCGATCGATATGCGGTGTAATCCTGCCCTCGCCAGCCAGTTTGTCGACCGCCTTGGCAACGCGCCGCCCGCGGTCCGGAAAGCGCCGCGCGTATTCCCCCGCACGCACACCGACGACCGAGAAGCCCTTGATGAGCGGGATGTTGACCGCGATCTCGGGAATGCGCCCGGCGACGAAGCCCACCACCAGCAGCTTGCCGCCGAAGGCTACGCAGCGCGTGCTCTCGTCGAAGACATCGCCCCCAACCGGGTCGAACACGAGATCGCACAGGCGGCCATCGGTTAGGGCGGAGATTTCCTCGCGAAAACGGCCCGTGTTGAGGATCGCGGCATCCGGCCTCGCGATGCGGCGCAGCGCATCCAGCTTGTCCTCGCGGTGGGTGGCCGCGATCACCTTTGCGCCAAGCGCGCGGGCGAGATCGCAGGCGGCAAGGCCAACGCCGCCGCTCGCCCCATGCACCAGCACGCTCTGTCCTTCCTCGAGACCGCCAAGTTCGACCAGCGCGACATAGGCTGTGTGATAGGCTGCGCCCATCGCGGCGGCCTGCGCCATGTCGAGCCCTTCGGGCACCTTGCGGAGCAAGCGGGCGGGTAGGGACACGTATTCGGCAAAGGCACCGGTCTTGGCGCCCCCCATGACACGGTCCCCCGCTGCGAAGCCGCTGTCCGCATCTGCCTCCACGACCTCTCCGGCCATTTCCAGCCCGAGCGTGAAGGGTAGCTCGGGTTTGAACTGGTAGTCCCCGCGCGTCATCAGCAGGTCGGGATAGTTGAGCGAGGCGGCCGCGACCTTGACCAGAACTTCGCGTTCACTGCGCACCGGGCGCGGGAGGTCGAGCAATTCCACGCCGGACAGATCCGGGCTGAGGCTCGTGACCCGAAGAGCTTTCATCGGATCAGAAGTTGTCTTTGGCAGCGCGCAGCGCCGCGAAAGTTTCGGCAGGGGTGGTACCACCCCAGCGATCGCGCATGTCCGCGCTGTCGGCGCGCAGGAAGGGATTTGTGCCCAATTCTCGTGAGAGGACGGTGGGGACCGTCGGCTCGCCCTTGGCGCGCTTTTCCTCGACCCGCGCCGCATAGAGTTGCAGCTCTGCATTGTCGGGATCGGCATGCAGCGCGAACTTCGCATTCGCCTCGGTATATTCATGCGCGCAGTATAGCTGCGTGTTCTCGGGCAGCTGCCTGATCCGCTCGAGGCTGTGCCAGAACTGTTCGGGCTTGCCTTCGAACATCCGCCCGCAGCCCAGCGCGAAGAGGCTGTCGCCCACGAAGGCCGTGTCGGCTTCTGCGATGTGATAGGCGATGTGGCCATTGGTGTGGCCGGACACGTCGATCACGCGGGCTTTCCAGTCGCCCAGCGAGACGCTGTCACCATTGCCGACGACGCGGTCGATCGGGCTGAGCTTCTCGACCTCTTGAGGCGCGGTGACCTTCGCGGCGGTCTCCTCGACGATGTCCTTGTTTCCGCCCGCGTGGTCTGGGTGCCAGTGCGTGTTCCAGATCTGGGTGATCGTCCAGCCCATGGCCTCGGCCTGACGGAGGTACTCCTTGCCGTCAGGTGTATCGATCGCCGCAGTCTCGCCGCTGTCGGGATCGTGGAGGAGAAATCCGTAATTGTCGGACAGGCAGGGGAACTGGTGAACTTCGAGCATGGGTTTTAGTCCGTCCTATCGCTTCGCTGCTTCAGGACAGAGGCTAGGCCCGCTATTGCCAAAGGGAAAGGCCCGCCTGCTCCCATGAGCAAGCGGGCCTTCCTGATTACCCTTGAGAAGGGTGGAAGAGCTTAGTCTTCCTTCTTCTTCAGCGCTTCGCCGAGGATGTCGCCGAGCGATGCACCCGAGTCCGACGAGCCGAACTGTGCAACTGCTTCCTTCTCTTCGGCGATCTGACGCGCCTTGATCGAGAAGGTCGGCTTCTTCGAGCGGTCAAAACCGGTGACCATGGCATCGACCTTGGCACCGGGCTGGAAGCGATCCGGACGCTGCTCGTCGCGGTCACGGCCGAGGTCCGAACGCTTGATGAAGCCGGTTGCGCCGTCTTCGCCAACCTGAACTTCGAGGCCGCCATCGCGGACTTCGAGGACGGTGACGGTGACAACCTGGTTCTTGCGCAGGTCGCTCTGTGCGCCGGCTTCGGTCGGAGCGCCCTTTTCGAGCTGCTTCATGCCGAGGCTGATGCGTTCCTTGTCGACATCGACGTCGAGAACGACGGCTTCGACCTGCTCGCCCTTGCGGTGGAGGGCCAGAGCGTCTTCGCCCGAGATGCCCCATGCGATGTCCGACATGTGGACCATGCCGTCGACGTCGCCATCAAGGCCGATGAACAGGCCGAATTCGGTGGCGTTCTTGACTTCGCCTTCGACCTTCGTGCCCACCGGGTGCTTCTCGGCGAACTCTTCCCACGGATTGCGCTGGGCCTGCTTGAGGCCGAGCGAAATGCGGCGCTTCTCGCTGTCCACTTCGAGGACCATGACTTCGACTTCCTGCGAGGTCGAGACGATCTTGCCCGGGTGGACGTTCTTCTTGGTCCAGCTCATTTCCGAAACGTGGACCAGGCCTTCGATGCCCGGCTCGATTTCGACGAATGCGCCGTATTCGGTGATGTTGGTGACAGTGCCCGTCAGCTTCATGCCGACCGGGTACTTGGCCGAAACGCCATCCCACGGATCCGATTCCAGCTGCTTCATGCCGAGGCTGATGCGCTGGGTTTCTTCGTTGATGCGGATGATCTGGACGGTCACGGTCTGGCCGATCTCGATCATCTCGCTCGGGTGGTTGACGCGCTTGTAGCTCATGTCGGTGACGTGGAGCAGGCCGTCGATACCGCCGAGGTCGACGAATGCGCCGTAGTCGGTGATGTTCTTGACGACGCCGTCGATCACCTGGCCTTCAGCCAGCTTGTCGATCAGTTCGCTGCGCTGTTCTGCACGGGTCTCTTCGAGGACCGCACGGCGCGAGACGACGATATTACCGCGGCGGCGGTCCATCTTCAGGATCTGGAAGGGCTGCGGCATGTCCATCAGCGGGGTCACATCGCGCACGGGGCGGATGTCGACCTGCGAGCCGGGGAGGAAGGCCACTGCGCCGTCGAGGTCGACGGTGAAGCCGCCCTTGACGCGGCCGAAGATGCGGCCGTCGACGCGCTTGCCTTCGCCGAACTCGCTTTCAAGCTTGTCCCATGCGGCTTCGCGGCGTGCACGATCGCGCGACAGCATTGCTTCGCCGTCTGCGTTCTCGATGCGGTCGACGAAAACTTCGACTTCCGAGCCGACTTCGAGGCCGTGCTCGTCTTCGCCGCGCATGAATTCCTTGAGGTCGACGCGGCCTTCGCTCTTCAGGCCGACATCGATGTGCGCCATGCCGTTTTCGATGGAAGTGACGGTGCCCTTGACGACGCGGCCTTCGAAGCCGCCGTCATCGGCGCCGCCGAGCTGCTCGTCGAGCATTGCGGCGAAATCGTCGCGGGTGGGATTGGCTGAGGTTGCCATAGGTTGTGTAGTCCTGACTTAACGTTTGCTACCGGCCACCGGTTTTCCCGGGGTCTTTCTCCGTCTGCCTGCGCACCATTGCACGGGCCGTACGGGGCAAGAGGGCCGTGATCTCCGCGAGGCCGGATGCCGCCGCGAAGGTCCATCGAGATCCGGGGGATTTGGTGAACGGGCGCGCGCCTAGGCCAAACCCCGCAGGAAAGCAAGGGAAATGGCACTTCGGGCGCGCCCGCTTTTTCGGATCGTTCGCCGCCTACCAGGCGTCGTATCCGCTACGCGAATTATCAACCGAGCACTTGTCGAACCGCGCCTGCAATTTTGCCTCCGTCGAATTTGGGTCGGCCATTGCATCGCGCCATGCGTCCCATGCCGCTCCGAACGTCGCAGCATCCTTGGTCCTGCCGATCCACCAGAAGGTCTCGAGATCGCGATCCTGAATCGGCGTCAGAATTGTCGCCTTGTACCCGTGGGCCTTACCCCACTCGTTGAAGTCTTTCACGATGGCCATGTAGGTGCCCATCGAGCATCCATCCTTCAGCTTCGATCCGATCACGTCCCAGTGCTCGGCCTGAGCCGGAGTGGCGGCCAGTCCGATCAGGGCGGCAAGTATAAGGGTCTTCTTCATTGCTTCTCTCCTCGTGATGGACAGAGAAGCGCAGCCTGCGCTGTCGCATCGTGCGTTTCGCTGTCATGCAGCGACCCGAGCGCGACCTATTGGCGACCAAGCTGGAAACGGTAGTGTTCTGGGCCTTTGCTGCAAGATTGGCAAGGCCGACCGGACGGCAGCTCTATTGCGCCTGTTTCACTGCCTCGATGGCGGCCTCGATCGCCTCTTCCTTGCTCAATGAGCTGGTGTCGATGACCATCGCATCTGCTGCAGGTACAAGCGGTGCGACCTCGCGATTGCGGTCGCGTTCGTCGCGGCGGCGCAGGTCGTCCTCGATCTCCATGAGTGTCACTTTGACGCCTCGCCCGCGCATTTCGAGAAATCGGCGCTGCGCCCGCGCCTCGACGCTTGCAGTGATGAAGAGCTTGGCGTCGGCCTCTGGAGCGATGACCGTACCGATGTCTCGTCCGTCGAGGACCGCGCCGCCTTCCTGCGTTGCGAAGGCCCGTTGCCGCTCGAAGAGCGCCTGCCGCACTGCGGGATGAACCGATACCTGGCTTGCCAGCCCGCCGACCTCTTCGGTGCGTAGTTCCGGATTGTCGAGCAGGCTGTCATCGAACGCGCAGGCAGCAAGCGCATCAGCGAGCGAGTTGGGCTCGCCGCCGTCACGCGCACATTGATATCCGACCGCGCGATAGAGGAGCCCCGTATCGAGATGCGGCAGCCCAAACTGCTCGGCCAGCGCCTTGGCAATGGTACCTTTTCCCGAGGCGGTCGGTCCGTCGACGGCGATGATCATGTGCGCTCCCTGCGGCTTTTCAGTGCCTTCGCCAAGCCCCAGATGGCAATCGCTGCCCAGAAGCCTTCGAGGACCAGGCTCGGCCAGTTTGTATGAACCAGTAGCGAGACTGTGAGCAGCGCCGCGCCGGTGAGGTTGGTGCCATGCAGGATGAAGGGATTCGGTTCGTCCTTATATGTCAGGTAGGCGTAGGCGCCGATAATGCAGGCCGTGCCGACGAACCCGACCATGCTTGCCCAGTCGAGACCGGTCACGAGGCGGCCTCGGCAAGCAGGGTGGTGAAGTTCGGGAAGCTGGTTGCGATCGGTTCGGTGCTGTCGACTTCCACGCCCACCTCGCTGGCAAGGCCTGCGACGGCCATGCTCATCGCGATACGGTGATCGAGGTGAGTGGTGACAGGGCCGCCACCGCGCAGGGCCTTGCCTCCGTTGCCGCGAATTTCGAGGCCGTCGTCACGTTCTTCGATATCGGCACCAGCCAGCTTGAGCGCGGCCGCCATCGCGGAGAGGCGGTCGCTTTCCTTCACGCGCAATTCCTCGAGGCCGGTCGTGACGGTCGTACCTTCCGCAAGCGCAGCAGCGACGAAGAGCACGGGAAACTCGTCGATCATGCTCGGCGCGATGGCGGGATCGACCTCGATGCCCTTGAGCTGTGCGTGGCGCACGCGAAGGTCTGCAACCGGCTCTCCGCCGACTTCGCGCTCGTCGAGATAGTCGATACTGGCGCCCATCTGCCTGAGTACCCGGAAGATGCCGTCGCGCGTCGGGTTGAGGCCGACATTCTCAATTACCAGGTCGCTCCCCGGAACTATGCTCGCGGCAACCGAGAAGAATGCTGCCGAGGAGGGATCGCCCGGCACAGTGATGTCACATGGCTGCAGGTCGCAGGGGCCGGTGAGTTCGATGATCCGCTCGCCATCCTGCTCTTGGACCTCAACGTCTACACCGAAGCCGCGCAGCATGCGCTCGGTATGGTCGCGCGTGGGCACCGGCTCGATCACCGTTGTGGTGCCCGGGGTGTTGAGACCGGCGAGCAGCACCGCGCTCTTCACTTGCGCCGATGCGACGGGCAGGCGGTAGCTGATCGGGACGGCTGGTTGCAGCCCCTGCATAACCAGCGGCAGCGTGCCGCCGGGGGAGGGGGTGAAGCTCGCACCCATCGTCGAAAGGGGATCGATGACGCGTCCCATGGGGCGTTTGGACAGGCTGGCGTCGCCCGTGAAAGTCGCGGTGATGCCGTGGCTCGCGACAAGGCCCATGAGCAGGCGGGTCGAGGTACCCGAATTGCCCATGTCGAGCGCCCGTTGCGGCTGGAGCAGCGTGCCGACACCCACGCCGTCGACCACCCAGTCGCCGCCGTCCTTCTCGATCTTCGCGCCCATCTCCCGCAGCGCGGCGGCCGTGGCGAGCACGTCTTCGCCTTCGAGGAGGCCCGAGATGCGGCTGCGTCCTACAGCCAGGGCGCCGAACATGAGCGATCTATGGCTGATCGACTTGTCGCCCGGCACGCGGATGCGTCCGGTCAGCGGGCCACGGAAAGAAAATCGGTGCGATGTCACGAAAGCGTATCCATATATGGCCTGCGCTTTGACAGCGCCCATGCACTCTGGCAAGGCGCGCGCGCTATCGATTCCTCCCCCTTTACTTTAGGGCGATGGAGTCCATCTTTATTCGAGAATTCCAGCCTCGCCCGTCCGGCGGGGCCAGCATCCAAGGATTACACATGGTCAAACCTGAATGGGGCACCAAGCGGACCTGCCCGAACTGCGGCACCCGCTTCTACGATCTTAACAAGGACGATCCCGTCACCTGCATCGAATGCGGTGAAGAGTGGACGCCCGAGCCCGTGCTCAAGTCCAAGCAGCCGATCCTCGCCGAGGACGAAGCCAAGAAGAAGAAGGACGCTGAGGCGGATAGCGATCTGGGCGGCGACGACGATGACGATCTGGATATCGACATCGACGAAGACGATGATTCCCCCGACAATGAAGTCGATCTTGGCGGTGACGACGACCTTGGGGTCGAAACCAAGTCCAAGGGCGACGACGACGACGCGGACGAAAGCTAATTTAGCTGTTGCATTGCGGCGAGGCCCCTTATATTGGGCGCCTCCCGCAAGGGCGACGCACCCCCAGGATGCGTCGGTTTGAAAATGGCTCGGGGCCTTAGCTCAGCTGGGAGAGCGCTACAATGGCATTGTAGAGGTCAGCGGTTCGATCCCGCTAGGCTCCACCATTTTCCCGGATTTGATGGTAGCAGGCCGTGGCGACGGCTGCGGCTTGCTTCCACCACACCCGGGATAAAACTTGGGTTTCCATAGGGGTACGCCCCACGCTGGCCGACGAGTTCTCGTCCGCCGGCGTTTTTCGCGTTTATTCGGACCTGATCGGGTTCGGAAGGAGTAGAACAGACATGTTCGACAATCTGTCCGACCGGCTCGGAAACGTCTTTGACAAGCTCAAGGGCCGTGGCGCGCTGACCGAAAGCGACGTGCGCGAGGCCATGCGCGAGGTCCGCATCGCGCTCCTTGAAGCCGATGTCGCTCTCCCCGTCGTCCGCCGCTTCATCGATGCGGTGACCGAAAAGGCGATCGGTTCGGAAGTCCTCAAGTCGGTCACGCCCGGCCAGCAGGTCGTCAAGATCGTCAACGACGAGCTCGTCGAGATGCTCGGCGGCACCGGCGAAGATGCCGAACCGCGCGAACTGAACCTCAACGCCAAGCCTCCGGTCGTCATCATGATGGTCGGCCTGCAGGGCTCGGGTAAGACGACCACGACTGCCAAGCTGGGCAAGCTCCTCAAGGAGAAGCACGGCAAGAAGTCGATGATGGCTTCGCTCGACGTCAATCGTCCGGCCGCGCAGGAACAGCTCAAGGTGCTGGGCGAGCAGGTCGATGTTGCGACCCTGCCGATCGTCCCGGGCCAGCAGCCGGTCGATATCGCGCGCCGCGCGATGGAAGCCGCTAAGCTGCAGGCTGCCGACGTGCTGCTGCTCGACACCGCGGGCCGTCTCCACGTCGACGAAGCGCTGATGGCCGAAATGAAGGCGATTTCCACCGTGTCGGCACCCACCGAGGTGCTGCTGGTGGTCGACAGCCTGACCGGCCAGGACGCGGTCAACGTCGCGCAGAGCTTCACTGGCGAAGTGCCGCTCACCGGCGTGGTCCTCACGCGGATGGACGGCGATGCACGCGGCGGTGCGGCGCTCTCGATGCGCTACGTCACCGGCAAGCCGGTCAAGTTCGCAGGTACGGGCGAAAAGCTCGATGCGATCGAAGCTTTCGATCCTTCGCGCGTCGCCGGCCGTATTCTCGGCATGGGCGATGTCGTCAGCCTCGTCGAGAAGGCTGCCGCCACGATCAAGGAAGAGGAGGCCGAAGCTCTCGCCAAGAAGATGGCGAAGGGCGAGTTCGACCTCGACGACCTGCGCATGCAGCTCAAGCAGATGCAGAACATGGGCGGCCTCGGCGCGCTCGCAGGCATGATGCCGGGCATGAAGAAGGCCAAGGCCGCGATGCAGGCTTCGGGCATGGACGACAAGGTCCTGGTCCACATGGACGCGATCATCGGTTCGATGACGCCCAAGGAACGCAAGCGTCCCAAGCTGCTCAACGCCAAGCGCAAGAAGCGCGTGGCAGCCGGTTCGGGCACGCAGGTCCAGGACGTGAACAAGGTGCTCAAGATGCATCAGGAAATGGCCAAGGCCATGAAGCAGATCAAGAAGATGGGCGGTCTCAAGGGTCTCGGCGCGCTGTTCGGCAAGGGCGGCCTCGGCGCTGCAATGCCGGGCCTCGGCGGACCGGGCGGACCGGGTCCGATGGGCGGCCTTCCGGGCCTTGGAAGCGGCGGGAACGGCCCCTCGGTCGACCCGGACACGCTTCCGCCCGACCTGCGTGACATGTTGAACAAGAAATAATTTAATTTACAGAAATTTACATTCGAAAGGTGAAGTAAAATGGCAGTTGCAATTCGTCTCTCGCGCGGTGGCGCGAAGAAGCGTCCTTACTACCGCATCGTCGTGTCGGACTCGCGCAGCCCGCGTGACGGCAAGTACCTTGAGCAGATCGGCACCTACAACCCGATGCTCCCGAAGGATTCGGGCGAGCGCGTGAAGCTCGACGAAGACCGTGCACGTCACTGGCTGTCGGTCGGCGCGACCCCGTCGGACCGCGTCCACCGCTTCCTCGATGCCGCCGGCATCCTCGAGCGTGCACCGAAGAACAACCCGAAGAAGGGTGAGCCGGGCGAAGCCGCCAAGGAACGCGCTGAAGAGAAGGCTGCCAAGGCCGCTGAAGCTGAAGAAGCTGCCAAGGCTGCTGAAGAAGAAGCCAAGGCCGAAGCCGAAGCTCCGGCTGAAGAAGCAGCTGCTGAAGAAGCTCCCGCAGAGGAAGCTGCAGCTGAAGAAGGCGCTGCAGCCGAAGCTGCGGAAATCGCTGAAGAAGCAAAGAGCGAGTAATCGCTTCGATGCAGGACAAGCCCGTCACGCTGGCCGCCGTCACCGGTGCACATGGCGTGGCGGGCGAAGTCCGTCTGAAGTTGTTCGGCGAGGGTTTCGAAGCCCTGAAGCCGCACAAGAGCTTCAATGAGGGTGCGCTGACGCTCTCCAAGGTCCGCAGCGACAACAAGGGCGGCGCCATCGCGCGCTTTGCCGAAGTCGCCGACCGCAATGCAGCCGAGGCCATGCGCGGCACCGTGCTGACCGTCCCCCGCAGCGCGCTTCCCGCGCTCGAAGAGGGCGAATTCTACTATTCCGACCTGCTGGGCCTGCCAGTCGTTACCGATGCCGGTGACGAGGTCGGCCGTGTCTGCGCAGTCGAGAACTTCGGCGCGACCGAGATCGTCGAGATCGAAAAGCCCGACGGCAAGAAATTCATGGTCCCGCTGACCGAGCAGGCGGTTCCCGGCTGGGATGCCGAGAAGCTGACCCTAAACGCCGATTTCGTCGACTAGCGACGCAGCGGCATCTTCTCGGCGAGCCGGTTGCGGATCGTCGTCGAGGCGATCCCGGCCTGGCCCATCGCCGCGCTGATCTGGTCGAGCCCGACCACCACGTCGCCTGCCGCGAAAAGGCCCGGGACGCTGGTCTCGTAATGGTCGTCGACCTCGATACAGTCGCCATCGCTGACCTCGGCGCCGCATTTCCTCGCAAGGCCCGAGCGAACAACCGACCCGAGCGCGGGATACATGGAATCGAACGCCATCCGACCCTCGGCGGTGTCGAACGCGATCCGGTCTCCGTCGATGGCGAAGCCACCGCACGGCCCCTGGACACAGGCGATCCCCGCATCGTCGAGCGCCTTGCTGCATTGCTCCGACAGCTCATGCGCGCCCTCGGGCGAGACCAGCGTGATGTCATCGGTAAAGGTGCGGATGAACTGCGCCTCGGCGGTGCCGTGGTCGCCGGTGCCGATCACCGCGACCTTCCTGTCGGTCACCTCGTAGCCGTCGCAGACCGGGCAATAGCGGATGAGACCGCGCGACATGGCTTCATCGTGGAGCTGCTCCTCGATGCCCTGGGGCCGGTTATTGACCACGCCGGTTGCCAGCAGGACCGTGCGAGCACGAAATGTCTCCTCGTCGCAGGTGACGGTGAAGGATTCGTCGGGCTTGGCGAGGTCGGTCACCCGCTTCGGCTCGCGCATCGCCCCGTATTTCGCTGCCTGTTCGCGCATGCGTTCGAGCAGTTCGTTGCCGTTGATACCGTCGGGAAAGCCCGCGTGGTTGTGGCTCTTAGGGATCCAGCTGGCGCGGCTGGTACCGCAGTCGAACAGGCGGATGTCGAGGTGATAGCGCGCGAGGTAGATCGCGGCGGTCAGGCCTGCCGGGCCTGCGCCCACGATGATGCAGTCGTCCGGTTTCATGCCAACCATACGCGCGCGGCGCGCAAGTGTGCCGAAGCCGCTTGCAGAGCGCTGTATTACCCGTATAGAACGCCGCTGGAATTCATGCAGGCCTTCGCGCATGGTCGCGGGACATTGCCGAAGCCAGCCGAGGGACAAGAAACCATGTTAGATGCAGCCTTCCTGATGGGATCATATGCCGCGATGAGCGCAGGTATGAGCGCCATGATCGCCAAGGTCTCGCCTTCCATCGGGCCGCGCATGCGCCACTTGTTTGCCGGCTCATCGCCGCTGGCCGTCTTGCTCGCAATGCGGCTGGAGGGCGGCCCCAGCACTACGCTCGACAGCATGGACCTGTTTTCTGCCGGGGGACTGCTGATCCTCGGCATCATCACATCGAGCGCGGTCGGCAAGGTCATTCCCACGCAAGGCAAAGACCGGAAGAAGCTTTCCGCACGCTGAGCGCCAGCGGGATAGCCAAGCGGCCCTGCCCGCGCTAACCGCTTGGGCCCATGAGCACTTTGAAAGTCGCCATCGTCCAGGCTGCCCCCATTCCTCTCGCCATCGGCGACGGGATCGAGAAGGCTGTCCGCCTTGCCCGCGAAGCGATCGAGGGCGGGGCGCAGATGGTGGCGTTCGGAGAGACGTTCCTCGGCGGTTATCCGCTGTGGCTCGACGAGGCGCCCGGCGCGGCGCTGTGGGACCATCCGGGCACAAAGGCGCTGCATCGCATCATGCTCGAACAGGCAGTGGTGGCGAATGACGAGCGGTTGCTGCCCCTGCAGGAGCTCGCCGACGAGAGCGGCGCGGTCATCAGTATCGGCGCGCATGAGCGGGTGCGGCAAAGCCTCTACAACAACCAGCTGACCTTCCGGCCCGGCCTGCCGGTGCTGGACCACCGCAAGCTGGTGCCCACGCATGGCGAGCGCCTCATCTGGATGCGCGGCGACGGCTCGACGCTGGGCGTGCATCAGGCGGAGTGGGGCAAGGTTGGCTCGCTTATCTGCTGGGAGCATTGGATGCCATTGGCGCGCGCAGCGATGCACAACCTCGGCGAGAGCGTCCACGTCGCCTGCTGGCCCACCGTGCGCGAAGAATACGCGCTCGCCTCGCGGCACTACGCGATGGAGGGCCGCTGCTTCGTGCTGGCGGCTGGGCTGGTTCAGGCGAGGGACGATCTTTTCGACGGACTGGAGCGTGCCGGGGGTGATGCAGCGGCGAAGGAATTGATCGAGGCGATCAAGGGCGAGGCGCTCAATCGCGGCGGCTCGATGATTATCGCACCCGATGCGCGGATCGTGACGCAGGCTGGTGAGGGTGAGGAGACGCTGTTTGCTGAGTTAGAGCTCGGCGAGATCGGGCAGGGATTGGCCAGCCTCGATACGGACGGCCATTACTCGCGGCCCGATGTGTTCACGCTTAGCGTCGATACAGGGTCGAAAAATGGGGTCAGCTGGCAATGAAGAAGCTGATTTTCATCCTTTGCTTCTTCGGCGTGGAAGCACAAGCATTGGCGCACGAGGATCCGGCGCCGTTGTCGTCGAATCCGATTGATTGGCTTCTCCCGGGGCTGGGATATGTACTGCCAGGTGTGATCGCCGGAGTCCTATTGAACCACTTCGCTACTCAGTTAAACTTGGCGTTCCGAATTGTTCTCGCGGTCCTCTTCCCAATGGTTTTTTGGACGATATTCCTGTATTTTCTCTGGTCCTCAGAGCGGCCTCTTTTTGAATTACTCGTTGAGATTCCTTTCGTAATTTTGTCGTCCAATGCTCTCTCCCTCATCGTGACGATTAGCGGGCTCATAATTGCTGCAGTTGGTCTTATTGATGATCGACGCAGGAAAGTTGCGGAACGTTCGGAAGTATTTTCTGAGCTATGACCTTCGCCGCCACCATCCTCACCCTTTACCCCGAGATGTTTCCCGGGCCGCTGGGCGTGTCGCTTGCGGGCAAGGCGCTCGAGCGGGGGGACTGGTCGTGCGAGATCGTCCAGATCCGCGATTTCGCCACTGACAAGCATCGTACGGTCGATGATACGCCTGCTGGTGGCGGGGCGGGCATGGTGCTCAAGGCCGATGTGCTGGGCCCGGCTATCGAAAGCGTGGGCGAGGGCAGGCCGATCCTGGCCATGACCCCGCGCGGCAAGCCCATCAGCCAGGCGCGCATTCGCGAGATCGCGGCCGGGCCCGGCGTCGCCATTCTGTGCGGGCGCTTCGAGGGCTTCGACGAGCGGATTTTCGAGCACTATCCGCAGATCGAAGAGGTCAGCCTGGCCGATATCGTCCTGTCGGGCGGAGAGACTGCCGCGCTTGCCACACTCGATGCTTGCATTCGGCTGCTTCCCGGAGTAATGGGCGCGCCCGATAGCGGAGTCGAGGAGTCCTACGAGAACGGGCTCATCGAATATCCGCAATACACCCGACCTCAGGAATGGGAAGGGCGCACGATCCCTGAAGTGCTGCGATCGGGGGATCATGCGAAGATCGCTGCTTGGCGCAAGGCAAGAAGCGAGGAAGACACTCGGTTACGCAGGCCGGACCTTTGGGATCGCTATAGTGGCGATCGGGACCAGTCTGCCTCTGGCGCGCGGCGAAAAGATTAGGGAATTGGTTCGATGAACCTCATTCAGCAGCTCGAAGCGGAAGCTATCGAGAACCTCGGTAAGGACGTTCCGGAATTTCGTGCCGGCGACACCGTTCGTGTCGGCGTGAAGGTCAAGGAAGGCAACCGCGAGCGTATTCAGAATTTCGAAGGCGTTGTCATTGCCCGCTCGAACCGCGGCATGGGCAGCAACTTCACCGTCCGCAAGCTTTCGTTCGGTGAAGGCGTGGAGCGTGTGTTCCCGCTGTATTCGCCGATCGTCGACAGCATCACCGTGGTCCGCCGCGGTATCGTGCGTCGTGCGAAGCTTTACTACCTGCGCGGCCGCACCGGCAAGCGCGCGCGTATCGCGGAACGCCGCGACAACGCGCCGAAGTCCTGATTTTCGGGGCGTAAGCTTCTCGCAACAGCGAACAAACGAAGGGCGGTCCTCACGGGCCGCCCTTTTCGATTCAGCGTTTCGAATATCTGGAAGCAAGCCCAGAACGAAATAAGGGCGGCGTTCCTGAAAACGCCGCCCTTGTCACGTGGGGATCATGATAGGGCCGGAATTGGCCCGCTCTTGATGCCTCGGGGAAGCCTGTGAGCCGGAAAGGGCCTCCCGTTGACAAGACCTGTTCTGGCAGCCGCTTCTTAAGAGGATTTAAGGAAGCGCACTTAACCCGAAATTAGGCATAAAAACTTCTGCGGCCACGCTCCGTCTTGCAATCGGGGCGAGGCATTGCGAGGAGGCGGCGATACGATTTTCGGGAGAGAACATGAAGTCGCTTCGCCTCGCCGCTGCACTCGCGCTCGGTACCAGCCTCGTCTCGCCGGCCATGGCAGACCATCACGCAAATTCGCAGGAGACTGCCGCCATGGACCTCACCTTCGAGCGCGTTTTCGCATCGCCCGACCTCGACGGACCGAGCCCGCGCCAAGCGAAGCTTTCGCCTGATGGCCGCTATCTCACCGTGCTGCGCAACCGTGAAGAGGACCTCTCGCGTTATGACCTCTGGGCATACGATCGCGAGACGAGCGAATGGTCGATGCTGGTCGACAGCGAGGCGCTGGGCACGGGCCGCGAGCTGTCCGAAGACGAAAAGATGCAGCGTGAACGTGCGCGCGTGGGCAGCCTCAAAGGCATTATCTCCTACCAGTGGACATCCGATGGCACCGGCGTGCTCGTCCCGCTCGACGGTGATCTCTACCTCGCGCGGATTGGCGGCGAAGTCGTGCGGTTGACCGATACCGAGGAAAGCGAGCTCAATCCCTCGCTGTCGAAAAAGGGCAAGTACGTCTCCTTCGTGCGCGACCGTCAGCTCTGGGTCGGTGAGGTCGGCGGTGAGGCTGCCCCGATCACGCCCAGAGAGGGCGAAGCCATTCGCTGGGGCGAGGCCGAATTCGTTGCGCAAGAGGAAATGGCGCGTCTCACCGGCTATTGGTGGGCCCCGGACGACAGCCGGATCGCTGTCCAGCGCTTCGATGAAAGCATGGTCGGCATCGTCACCCGTGCGGCGATCGGTGCAACCGGCACGCGGGTCTTCGACCAGCGCTATCCGGTGGCCGGAAGCGCCAATGCCGTGGTCGAGCTGTTCGTGATGGATCCGAACGGCCAGAACCGCGTGAAGGTGAACCTCGGCGAAGAGACCGACATCTATCTCGCCCGTGTCGACTGGGCGCCCGATGGCAGCGCGCTCTACGTGCAGCGCCAGAACCGCGAGCAGACCGTCCTCGATATCCTCAAGGTCGATCCTGCGACGGGCGAGAGCGAAGTGCTCTTTACCGAGAAAGCGGCGGTCGAGGATTACTGGATCAACCTCGGCTACGACTACAAGTGGCTCGACGACGGCAGCCTCATCTGGTGGTCGGAGCGCGACGGCTATGGCCACCTATACCGCTTTGCCGATGGCGACTGGACCCAGCTGACCAGCGGCGAATGGGTCGTGACCAAGCTGGTCGGTGTAGATCAACAGGCGGGACGCATCTTCTTCCAGGGCACGAGGGACGACGTGCTCGCACAGCATGTCTATTCGCTCGACCTGGCCAACCCCGGCGAGGCCAAACTACTGACCGACCCGGCCTATACCCATTCGGCCAGCATGGACGGGAAGGGGCAGACGCTGCTCATCTCCCGCTCGAACGACGATACGCCGTCGCAGAGCTACATAGCCGATGCGACCGGCAAGCGTCTTGCGTGGATCGAAGAGAACGCGCTCGACGGTAACCATCCTTACGCGCCGTTCCTCGCCAGCCACCGCCCGACGAAATACGGCACCATTCCCGCAGAAGACGGCACGCCGCTCTACTGGGAGATGCTCACGCCCGAGATGGAGCCGGGCAAGAAATATCCGGTCTATTATTACCACTACAGCGGACCGGGTCCGCAGATCGTCAACAAGGGCTGGAACGGCGCGCTGCGCCAGGCGATCGTCGACAAGGGCTACATCTGGTTCGCGCTCGACAATCGCGGCAGTGCCAATCGCGGCGTGGCTTTCGAACAGCCACTCTACCGCGCCATGGGCGGTGTCGAGGTGCGCGACCAGAAGACCGGCGCCGAATACCTCAAGACGCTCGAATTCGTCGATCCGGACAAGATCGCGATCGATGGCTGGTCCTATGGCGGGTACATGACGCTGAAGCAGTTGCAGGCCGATCCGGGGCTCTACGCTGCCGGTATTTCGGGTGCGCCGGTGACCAAGTGGGAGCTTTACGACACCCACTATACCGAACGCTACATGGGCACGCCGCAGGATGATGCAGAAGCTTACGAGACAGCATCAGCCATTCCCGAAGCGACCAAGATCGTCGATCCGCTGCTCCTGATCCACGGCATGGCAGACGACAACGTAGTGTTCGAGAATGCGACCGAGATCATCTCGGTGATGCAGGAGACCAATGTGCCGTTCGAAATGATGCTCTATCCCGGCTACACGCACCGTGTGTCGGGCGAGCAGATTTCGCCGCATCGCTACAACACCGTGTTCCGCTTCCTCGAAAGCCACGGTGTAACGCCGCCCGAATAAGGCCTAGCCCAACCACTCGAGCACCTTGGCCGCCACGCGGTCGGGCGCCTCGACCTGCGGATAGTGCCCGACGTCCGGGAGCAGGTGGTGCCGCGCTTCGGGCACCACGCGTCGCCATTCGCGATAGGCGTGCTCGCCCGAAACCGGATCGAGCGCGCCGTTGATCAGGCCGATACGGCCCTGCGCATGTTTCAGGGCGCCGACCCAGCGTGCCTCGTGCTCGCGCCGGTCGCCGATGTAGTGCAGCAGCTTGTGCGTAATGCGGTTGCCGTCCTTCTCGGCAATCAGAGACCAGAAGTCATCGAGCTCCTGCTCGCTCGGCTGCGTGTCGGGCCCGAAGACTTCTGAGAAGCTCTTGCCGAAGCCCTTCCGGTTCATCAGCAGGCCGACGAGAAATCCCAATGGTGAAACGCCCAGCTTCTGGATCGGGCGCGGGCGATGCTGCGAAGGGAAGATGCCGCCGTTGAGGAAGACCATCTTGCCCAGCCCGGTGCTGCCCGACCCGTCGAGCTGGCGCGCCAGCAATTCCTGCCCCACGCTCACGCCATAGTCGTGCACGAGCGTATCGAAATCGGTGACTCCCAAATGGGCAAGCAGGGCTTCATGCATGTCGGCTTGCCGGTGGATTGAGTATCCCGAACGCGGCTTGTCGGAGAGACCGAAGCCAATCATGTCGCAGGCTATCAGGCTGTGCCGAGCGGAAAGGGTCTGCCAGACCGGCTCCCAGTCCCAGGCGCTTGTCGGGAAGCCGTGCACCAGCAGCAGCGGCTTTCCCTCGCCACCACGCCAATAGGCAATGCGCAGCCCCTCGAATTCGAAGAATTCAGTCCTATCGCGCCATTCCGACAGTTTCATGCCAAGCCTCCCTTGTGCGCGGTCATTCCCATTTTGCTTGCACGCAGGCAAGGCTGCGCCCATTTGCACGCGGCACAAGAATTTGGAGATGCACATTGGGTTATCGTGTTGCCGTAGTCGGCGCGACCGGGAATGTCGGTCGCGAAATGATGCAGGTCCTCGCCGAGCGCGAGTTTCCCTGCGACGAGGTGGCAGCAGTGGCATCCAGCCGCTCGCACGGCACCGAGGTCGAATTCGGCGACACCGGCAAGATGCTTAAGTGCAAGAACATCGAGCATTTCGACTGGTCCGGCTGGGACATCGCCCTGTTCGCCGCAGGTAGCGGTCCGGCAAAGGAATATGCGCCAAAGGCGGCCGCGGCCGGCTGCGTGGTGATCGACAACAGCTCGCTCTACCGCATGGACCCCGATGTGCCGCTGATCGTACCCGAGGTGAACCCTGACGCGATCCACGATTACAAGAAGCGCAACATCATCGCGAACCCCAACTGCTCGACCGCGCAGCTGGTGGTGGCATTGAAGCCGCTGCACGATGCGGCAACCATCAAGCGCGTCGTCGTCTCGACCTACCAGTCGGTTTCCGGCGCGGGCAAGGCGGGCATGGACGAGCTGTTCCAGCAGAGCCGCGCGATCTTCGTCGGTGACCCGATCGAGCCGGTGAAGTTCACCAAGCAGATCGCCTTTAACGTCATCCCGCACATCGACGTGTTCATGGACGACGGCTCGACCAAGGAAGAGTGGAAGATGGTGGTCGAGACCAAGAAGATCCTCGACCCCAAGATCAAGCTCAACGCCACCTGCGTGCGCGTGCCGGTCTTCGTCGGCCATTCGGAAAGCGTAAATATCGAATTCGAAAACGAGCTTTCGGCTGAGCAGGCGCAGGAAATCCTGCGCGAAGCGCCGGGTATCATGCTGATCGACAAGCGCGAGGACGAGGGATACGTCACCCCGGTCGAGAGCGCGGGCGACAGCGCTACCTACATCAGCCGCGTGCGCGACGATCCGACGGTCGACAATGGCATCGCGCTTTGGTGTGTATCGGACAACCTTCGCAAGGGTGCTGCGCTCAATGCTGTGCAGATTGCGGAACTGCTTGGCCGCGAGTGTCTTAAGAAGGGATGATCAGGAAGGTACTTCTCTTTGTCCTGCCATTCGCACTGGCAGCTTGCGGTTCTTTGGAAGAGACCGAAGAACCCGCAGCAGATACCAATGATGTCTGGGAGACCGCTACTCTGGTGGTCGGCGAAAACGGCCTGCAGAAGCGTTACGGCGATGGCATGGCCGTCGCCAGTTTCGGAGGTTCGAGGGAATCCGCGGACAAACTGCTTGAGATCGCGTTCGAGACGGTGCCCGAGAGAAGCTCGAACGAGGAATGCGGCGCTGGCCCCATGGAATTCAGCGGCGTCGGCCCGCTTCAGGTCGCGTTTCAGGACGACAGGTTCGTCGGCTGGTTCCTGCGCGAAACTGGCGATGTCATGACAGTCGACGGGGTGCAGCCGGGGGTTACGAAACTGTCTGATCTGAAACGGGAATTCCAGGTCCGTGAAATCGATTCTACACTTCCCGGAGAATTCGAGTTTACGACCAGCCAATACGGTACGATCCGTGGCTTCAGCGAGGGTGACGACATCACCGCGCTTCAGGCGGGAATGAGCTGCTTCTTCCGTTAAGCGGCATCGAATGTATAAGCGCGGTCCATGACCCTGACCGCAGAGCTCTATTTCAGCTTCCGTTCGCCCTACAGCTATCTCTCGGTGGGCCGCTATCGCGCGATGACGGAGGAATACGACCTCAATATCGCGCTGAGGCCGGTTTACCCGCTCGCGATACGCCAGCCCGACTTCTTCGAGCGCAACCATCCCAACTGGCTCGGCTACACCATGCGCGACATGATCCGCGTGGCGGCTTTCCATGGAATACCTTTCGGCACACCAAAGCCCGATCCGATCATCCAGGACATGGCGACGCGCCAGATTGCGGAGGACCAGCCTTATATCCGCCGCGTCACGCGCATGGGGCAGGCCGCCGCACGGCGCGGTGCGGGTCTCGTCTTTGCACATGAGGCGGGCCGCATGATCTGGGGTGGCCAGGAAAACTGGCACGAGGGCGGCCATCTCGAGCGCGCGATCGAGGCAGCGGGCCTCGGCGTCGAGGAGATCATTGCCGAAGTCCAGAGCGAGGGTGAAGCGCTCGACGCGGAGATCGCGGCCAACCAAGATGCACTTGAGAAGGCCGGGCACTGGGGCGTGCCCACATTGGTATTCGACGGCGAGCCCTTTTTCGGGCAGGACCGCATCGAAATGGCTAAGTGGCGCATGGAGCAAGGGGGCTTGCCAAGCGATGACAGGTAAAAGGACGCAGGGGGAGGGTGCCAGTGCGGACGCATCCGCTATACGGCTACCTATCATCCCGACGGCGCCTACCTATGCCATTGCCGCATGTGCCAGCGTGCCACCGGCGGCGTTTCGATCGCCTTCATGAGCCTGCCCAAGGCTGACTTGCACTGGGAATCCGAGCCCGAATGGTACGCGAGCTCGACCTTCGCCAAGCGTCCCTTCTGCAAGGAATGCGGAACGCCGCTGGGCTTCGCCTTCGACGATGGCGAAGACATGGATCTTGCGATCGGCACGCTCGACGATCCCTACGGTCTCGAGCCGCAGTGGCATTTCGGTGTCGAGCGCATGCACGAGGCTTGGATCGATACCTCGCACCTGCCGCAAAAGCGGGCTGACGAAAGCGAGCAGCTGGTCAAGCGATGGACGGACAGCAGCGGCTGCATGCCCGAATGACGACCGACAGGTTTTTCAAGTATCTCGGTAGGATCAATGCAGTCGGCATTTTCCTGATACTCGCGTTTTTACTCATCACCTTCCTCTGGGAGTATCGCCAAATGCAGGCGTGGGAGGAAGAGAGCGATGTGCGCACCCCCTATGGTGCAAAAGCGCCCGATAACGGCATCGAGGGTGAGGAATTCGAGACGACCGGCGGCGGAGCAGTGCTTTATCGGACCAATTCCGAACTTCAGGAGCGTTTGGAGATCGAAGCGCGGAATATCTCCCTTACGGACAGGCGAACGGGCAAATCGCGCATGATTCTGGCGGAAGATTCCGACCAACTTGTACTCTGCTGGGAAGCGCTGGCAGCACCTTCGGAAAGCGAGAAGTCAGCCTGGATTGCCCTCACGGGAACCGAGCAGGACTATTCCGATGGCATGCTCGATCTCCACATCGGGCGCTTTTCCGACCTCGAACAGCGCACCTTGGCAAGACGATTGCGCTTCGTCGATTCTCCGCGCCTCATCGATAACTCCACGATGACATTGATTGCATGGCCGGAGAATGACCGGGCGGAATTCTGGATCGTCGACTTGCAGATGATGTCCATTGTGAGCAAACGGCCCGTCGCACTTCCAGCCAGGACTGTTGATGAGCTCGGCGAGGGCAGCGAAGACACGGCTGAAGACATTGTCGTGGGCATGAACTGATATGGAAACCGAACATTTCGACAGCTTCGACGGTACGCGCCTTGCCCTCCATCGGGTCGGTGAGGGGCGGCCCTTCGTGCTGCTCCATGGCCTGTTCTCCAGTGCGCAAATGAACTGGATCAAGTTCGGCCATGCCGAGCGCATCGCTCGCGAGGGGTTCGAGGTGCTGATGCTGGACTTTCGCGTCCACGGCGAAAGCGAAGCGCCTCGCGAGCCGGAGGCCTATCCGCAAAACGTGCTGGTGCGCGATGTTGCGGCACTGGTCGAGCATCTCGCGCTCGACGATTACGACCTTGGCGGGTTCTCGCTGGGTGCGCGGACCTCGCTTCACGCTGTTGCTCACGGCGTTCTCGAGCCAGCCCATCTCGTGATCGGCGGCATGGGCACGGCAGGGCTCGGCGAATGGGCCAAGCGGTCGGCCTATTTCAAGCGCGTGATCGACGAGTTCGACACGATCCCGCGCGGCGATCCGGCCTATTTCTCGATGCAGTTCCTGAAGTCACAGGGCGTCGACCGGGTTGCGGCGCGGCTGCTGCTCGACACGATGCCCGATCTCGATCTTTCGATGCTCGCCAACATTACCATGCCGACACTGGTGGTTTGCGGCGACGAGGATCGTGACAACGGCTCCGCCGCCGAACTGGCTACAGCGATTGCGGGAGCGGATTTCGTTGAGGTGCCCGGCACGCATATGGGCAGCGTAACCAAGCCTGACCTCGGCAATGCCATCGCCGAGTGGCTGGCGGCGCATAAATGACGCTGCGCCGCGCCTTCCTGTGGTTCTGGGTCGGCGGGCTGGTCTTCTTCGCCATCGTCATCGCATTGGGCATGCCGCTCGTGCTCACCGAGGTGCCCGGCGGAATTCTCGATCACCAGGCTGCAGGCACCGCCACTGAGGTTGACCGGATACAGGCTGCGTGGCGCTCTGCGGGGCTCTGGAACCAGGCGGCAATCGCGATGGCGGGCGACCTCGTCTTCATCGGTGTTTACGGTGTCGGATGCGTGCTGGGCGGGCGATATTTCCGGCGCGAAGCAAGCGGTTGGTTGCGTCATTGCGGCAGCGCCGCCCTGATTTCCGGGATCGTCTTCTTGGCGACCGACTATGCCGAGACCATCTCGCAGTTCATCCAGCTCATCAGCTTCGACGGCGATGATGGCCTAGCCGGCCTTGCTGCCACCGTGCGGCCCATCAAGGTCGCGAGCTGGATTACCGCCACGCTTGCTATCCTCGCTGCGTTGCTCGGTGAGTGGCGGCAGCGCCGTTCCGCTTGATTAAGCACCGCTGCAGGTGCAATCGGCTTACGTTGCAGAACAACCCCTTTCGGGAAGAGGAAATACGATGAAACTTGCCACTGTCGCCCTGTCCGCGCTCGCCGTTTCGCTGGCTGCCTGTTCGCCGGCAAACACCCAGCGCGTGGCGAGCACGCCTGCCGCACCCGTGGCTGCAGAGGATCCCTATCCGATGACGCCGAAGGGCGCTGCCGACTGGGTGGCGATGGTCGAGAAGGACATGTTCGACTTCTCGGTAGAATACGGCCGGGTGCTGTGGCTCAATTCGACCTACATCGTGCACGACAGCAACATGCTCGCAGCGAAATACGGTGCAGAGGCAACCGAGAAATCGGTGACGTACGCCAACAAGGCCGCTGAATATGCCCGCGTGCCGGGCCTCGACCCCGAAGTTTCGCGCAAGCTCGACATGCTCCGCAATTCGATCGTCATGCCCGCCCCGGTGCGTGATGGCGCGGCAGCCGAACTCGCCAGCATCTCGACCGATCTCGGTTCGCAATACGGGCAGGGCCGCGGGACGCTTGATGGCGAGGAAATCAACGGCTCGGACATCGAGGCGGCGATGGGCGATCTCGACCTGACGCCGGAACAGAAGGCCGAGATGTGGACGAGCTGGCACAACAATGTCGGCGCCCCGATGCGCACCGACTACCTGCGCATGATTGCCATCGCGAACGAAGGCGCGCAGGAGCTCGGGTTCGACGACCTCGGCGCGATGTGGCGTTCGAACTACGACATGGACCCCGACCAATTCGCCGCCGAGACCGAGCGGATGTGGCAGGAAGTGAAGCCGCTCTACATGGCGCTGCACACCTATGTCCGCGGCAAGCTCAACGAGAAGTACGGCGACGACGTGCAGCCTGCGAACGGCCCGATCCGTGCGGACCTGCTCGGCAATATGTGGGCGCAGGAATGGGGCAATATCTATCCGCTCGTCGCGCCCGAAGGGGCTGGTGACATCGGCTATGACCTCACCGAACTGATCGAGCAGAAGGGTTACGACGAAAAGCAGATGGTCCGCGTTGGCGAGGACTTCTTCTCCTCGCTGGGTTTCGCGCCTCTGCCCGAGACCTTCTGGGAGCGCAGCCAGTTCACCAAGCCGGCCGACCGCGAAGTGGTCTGCCATGCCAGCGCATGGGACGTGGACAATGTCGACGACCTGCGCATCAAGATGTGCATCAAGCGCAATGCGGATGACTTCATCACCATCCACCACGAGCTTGGTCACAACTACTACCAGCGCGCCTACAACCAGCAGGACTACCTGCATCTCAACGGCGCGAACGACGGCTTCCACGAAGCCATCGGCGATATGATCGCGCTGTCGATCACGCCCGAATATCTCGTCCAGATCGACATGCTCGATCCCGATCAAGTGCCGAGCGCCGACAAGGATATCGGCCTGCTGCTGCGCCAGGCGATGGACAAGATCGCCTTCCTGCCCTTCGGCCTCATGGTCGACCGCTATCGCTGGGGCCTGTTCGACGGGTCGATCCCGGCTGACGGCCTCAATGCCGGCTGGAACGACCTGCGCCTCGAATACCAGGGCATCACCCCGCCGGTCGCGCGTGACGAAAGCCAGTTCGATGCGGGCGCGAAGTACCACATTCCGGGTAACGTTCCGTACACGCGCTACTTCCTCGCGCGCATCCTGCAGTTCCAGTTCTACAAAGCCGCCTGCGACCAGGCCGGCTGGGAAGGGCCGCTTCACCGCTGCTCGTTCTACGGGAACGAGGAAGTCGGCAAGAACCTCAATGCCATGCTCGAAATGGGTGCCAGCAAGCCCTGGCCGGACGCGCTCGAGGCCTTCACAGGTGAGCGCCAGATGAGCGGCATGGCGATGGCCGAGTACTTCGCGCCGCTCAAGGCATGGCTCGACGAGCAGAACGAAGGCATGGAGCAGGGCTGGTGATGATCGCTCGCGCAGGCTGGCTGGCGCTACCGCTGCTGGCGGCCTGCGCCCCTGTTTCCGACGAACCGACCCCTGCACTGAGCGAAAGCGAAGTCTCGGGTGCGCTCTTCGTAGCGGGCAAATTCGGCAACACGCTCGCGAAGGTCGATCTTGCGACCGGCGAGGAAGTTTTGCGGGTCGACAGCTGTGCCAACCCGCACGAGCTGGCGACCTCTCCGGACGACAAGCACGTCGCGCTGGCCTGCTATGGCGGGACCACGGTCGACATCTTCCGCACGAGCGACTTGCAGAAGGTGACCAGTATCAATTTGGGTGAAGGCGCCAGACCACATGGCATTGTTTGGCACCCGAATGGCAGTCTCTACAGCACGGCAGAAGGGCACCAAGCTGTCTATCATATCATCAACCCACTTCCTGATGGTTCTCACCGGGCTCACGTTCAGCGGACACTGAAGTATGAAACCGGTCAGCGCGGCACCCATATGCTGGCCGTGTCGCCCCAAGGCCTGCATGCGTGGACTACCGATCTTGGGTCAAGGACCGTCACGCGGATCGACCTGAAGTCACCCAGCGAGCCGGTTTCGGTCGAGGTCGGCGACGAACCCGAGGGCATCGCGCTGTCCATCGACGGTGGCATGCTTTGGGTGACGGCGCGTGGATCGGATAAGGCTTTCATGCTCGACCCGATGACGCTCGATGTGTGGCGCGAGGTCGACACAGGTCGCTTTCCCCTGCGCATCGCCATGCGTCCGCAGGGTGATTTCGCCGTCACGTCGGACCTGATGGATGGCGGCCTGACCGTGATCGACATTCCGACACGCAAGGCAGTCCGTTCGATTGCGGTTTCCAGCCCCGAGCAAGCCGAAGCAATGACGCAGGTGACGATCCTCTGGTCGCCCGATGGCGAGCGGATCTACGTTGCCGAGACACGCAACGACACCATCGCCGAGGTGGATTTCGAGACCGGCGAAGTGCTGCGGCGCCTGCCGGGCAAGGGCGGGGGCGACGGGATCGCGATCATCGAATGAGTAAACCACCGAAAATACTACCGGTCGTTGGCTGGCGCGAGCTTGTCCACCTGCCCGAGCTCGGCCTTCACGCCATTCCCGCCAAGATCGACACTGGCGCTCGGACTTCGTCGCTGCACGGTGAGGTGATCGAGGAATTCGAGCGTGACGGCGAGAAATACGTCCGCTTCGCAGTCGATTTCGAACAGCAGCATGTCCGCCAGGTCTGCGAGGCGGTGCATGTCGACGTGCGCGGCATCACCAGCTCGAACGGCGAGACCCAGTACCGCTATGTCATCAAGACGCCGCTGAAGATCGGCGATGTCGAATTCCGCGCCGAAGTCAGCCTCGCCGACCGGAGCGATATGAAATTCCCCATGCTGATCGGCCGCTCCTCGCTGCGTCGCCGCTTTGTCGTGGATTCAGGATATTCCTGGCTGCAAACGCCGGAAATGAAGGTCAAGAAAGGCCACAAACCATGAAAATCGCCATGCTTGCCCGCAACCCGAATCTCTATTCGCACAAGCGTCTGACAGAGGCGGCGGAAGAGCGCGGGCATCAGCTCGACATCCTCAATACCACCCGTTGCACCGTACACATCGCGAGCCACCGGCCCGAAGTCTATTACAATGGCGAGCCGTGTGTCGGCTATGACGCGGTCATTCCGCGTATCGGTGCCTCAATCACCAATTACGGCCTCGCCATCCTGCGCCAGTTCGAAATGCGCGGCTGCTGGCCGCTGAACGAGAGCGTCGCCATCGGGCGCAGCCGCGACAAGCTGCGCAGCATGCAGATCCTCGCCAAGCATGGTCTCGGCCTGCCGCTGACGGCTTATGCCAACGATCCCAAGCAGGCCGAAGAGATTATCAAGGCCGTTAAAGGCCCTCCTGTGGTCATTAAGCTGCTCGAAGGCACGCAAGGCATCGGCGTGGTGCTTGCCGAAACCATGTCTTCGGCCAAGTCGGTGATCGAGGCCTTCCGCGGCGCCAATGTGAACATCCTCGTGCAGGAATTCATCAAGGAAGCGGGCGGCACGGACATCCGCGCCCTCGTGGTGGGCGGCAAGGTCGTCGCGGCGATGAAGCGGACCGGCGCGGCTGACGATTTCCGCAGCAACCTCCACCGCGGCGGCAGCGCCCAGCTGATCAAGATCACGCCGGAGGAACGCTCCACTGCGGTGCGCGCGGCCAAGCACATGGGGCTGAACGTATGCGGCGTCGACATGCTGCGCAGCAATCACGGTCCCGTCATCATGGAGGTGAACTCATCGCCCGGCCTCGAAGGGATCGAAAAGGCGACCGGCAAGGACATCGCCGGAATGATCATCGATTACATGGCTGCCAATGCGAAGGTCGGGAAGACGAAGACCAAGGGGAAGGGTTAGCGGTCGCCTTACAGGAGGTAAAAGTGGAGAGAGAAACGCACAATCCAACCGAATGGCTCACCCATTTCGGATTGAACCATGCCGTCGAGGTAAGGGGCGGGGAACGTACGCTCTACCTGTCGGGCCAGACAGCCTCCGATGCTGACGGAAATGCGATGCATCCCGGAGATCTCGTCGCCCAATACGAGGCGGCCTGGGGGAACCTGATCGATGCTCTCGCATCAGCCGGACTGGATGCGAGCAATCTCGTGCGCTTGAACTTTTACACCACCGACGTGCCGCAATTCATGGAAAAGGCCGAGCACATCGTGAAATTCCATGTCGGGGCAGGGGCGCAGGTCTGCAGCACCTTGCTGGGCGTGAAAGCCCTTTACGATCCGGACCTGATGATCGAGATCGAGGCAACCGCAGTTGCATGAGGATCGCTGCCCCACGCGCCTCGCGCCAGCAGCTTTGAGCCGATGAAAGCAAAGAAGGGTTCGGGTGTGACAGCTGAAGCAGACGGTAATGACCAGCGAAGGTGGCTCCTACCAAACATCTTCGCCAGATACCCGGTCGGATGCAGCCTGCTCGCGGCAACAATCTACTTCATGATCCTTGCTTGGCCTGCGTTGGGAAGCGGCACCGCCTTTGGCCACAATTCCCAGATGCAGCCCAATGTTGCTCCCACAAATCAACGTTTGGAAGAACTGTGGCTGGCGCTTAGCGCGTTGGTGCTTGTCGTATTGGTAGGATGGGGGAAGTCGGCCCGTGTATTCTCGCGCCCGCTACTAGGTGGAAGCCTCGTTGCGCTGTTCCCTGCTGCGATAATCGCGCTGATCCTGTCGGTGGGCGTTTCGCGAGCCTTCGCAAACCCTGAAGCTTTCCAGATCCTCTGGTCCACGGGTCTGTTACAGGGCTTCGCCTTACTAGCCATTTGCGTCGGGATTTTCGAGGAAGTGCTATTCCGAGGCATCGTCCTGCACGGGTTCGAGCGCCGTTTCGGACCGGTCACCGCGGTACTGGCGTCATCCGTGCTATTTGGGGCGATGCATTACGTAAACTGGGTCAACGGCCAGAGTTTTGGCGGCACGACCCAGCAGGTCATTCACGCCGGGCTCTCTGGTCTGCTCTACGGGGCGCTTACCTTGCGCGCGAACTCGGCTTGGCCGGCTGTCGTCATTCATGCCCTCTGGGATTTCACGGTGATCTTCAACACTTCTATCCTCGGCGCCTTCCCCGAGTCCGGGGACACTACGGCAGTTGCCTTGTCCGGCGGGACGGGCATCGCGGCGTTCCTATTAAAGTATTTCGAACCGATACTGGGTGTCATCATCTTGGCTAGCTGGTATTTCTGGCACAGGAGACGGGGCGCCGAACCGGTTACCTGAACGGAGGCTCGTTGAAAGCGCGTAGCTTGCGGCTGTGGAGCTTGGGGCCTTCCTGCCTCAGCAAGTCGCAGGCGGTAACGCCGATCTGCAAGTGGGCAGCGATGGCTTCCTCGTAGAACTTGTTGGCCTGCCCGGGCAGCTTGATCTCACCGTGCAGCGGCTTGTCCGAAACGCACAGCAGCGTGCCGTAGGGAACGCGGAAGCGGTAACCCTGTGCAGCGATGGTGGCGCTTTCCATGTCGATGCCGACGGCGCGGCTGAGGCTTAGACGCTTGGCCGACTGGGTATAGCGAAGTTCCCAGTTGCGATCGTCGGTGGTGACCACGGTGCCGGTGCGCATCCGCTTTTTCAGGTCGCTTCCGTGTTCGCCCGAGACGGCCTCTGCCGCCCCTGCAAGCGCCTGCTGGACCTCGGCAATGGCGGGGAGGGGGATTTCGGGCGGAAGGACGGGGTCGAGCACGTGGTCGTCGCGCAGGTACGCATGGGCGAGCACGTAGTCGCCGATCTTCTGGCTCGGGCGAAGGCCGCCGCAGTGGCCGATCATCAGCCATGCTTCGGGGCGGAGGACGGCGAGGTGGTCGCAAATCGTCTTCGCGTTCGACGGGCCGACGCCGATGTTGACCAACGTGATGCCGCTGCGTCCTTCACCGACGAGATGGTAAGCCGGCATCTGGTGGCGACGCCACGCCGTATCGGATAGCTGGCCGCGCGCATTGTCGGTCGTCTCGGTCAGCAGCAGGCCGCCGGCACCGGCAAGCGCGGTGAAACCATTGCTTCCGAGCTGCGAGCCTGCCCAGTCAACGAATTCATCGACATAGCGGTGATAGTTCGTAAACAAGATGAAGCGCTGGAAATGCTGGACGTCCGTGCCGGTATAGTGCGCGAGACGCGCGAGGCTGAAGTCGGTGCGCAGGCCGTCGAACAGCGAAAGCGGGATCGGATCGTCGGGGGTTTCCAGCTCGATACCGTCGGCCAGCTCGTCACCAATATCGGCAAGGTCGGTCGACGGGAAGTGGCGCGCGATCTCGTTGGGATCGATGCCGGCCAGCTCTGCGCCGGCCTGGCCGTCGAGCACGTAGGGGAAGGGGATTTCCTGACGCGAGGAGCCGACTTCGATCTCGACCTCGTAATTGCTCTCGATCAGCTCGATCTGCTCGCGCAGGTAGTCGCGGAACAGGCTCGGTTTGGTGACGGTGGTCGAATAGAGGCCCGGCGTGTTCAGGCGCCCGAAGGCGCGGCTCGATCCATCGGGCATCACACCGCCGCGGAAGAGAATCCGCAGCTCGGGATAGGCATAGCTGCCGTCCTTGCGCCGTTCCGATGACGGAAGGTCGCGGTTGCGTCCGAAGGCGATGACGTCGTCGCGCAGCCGGCTGACGGCGGCGTCGTAGACGGCCTGAAGTTTGTCGAGTGTCTGTTCGATTGTGTCCATACGGGCCTTTTTCTCCTGGCTCTTTTCGTTTTCGTGACGCCTCCTGCCACACAAGTGCGCCTGTTACAAAAAGGGCGCGGAGACCGAAGCCGCCGCGCCCTTGATGTCTGTATGTCGGTTAGAAGATCAGCCTTCGGCCTTGTCTTCTTCTTCCGAAGCTTCGGCAGCGCCTTCGACTTCCACGCCCTCTTCGAGCATGTCCGCGGGGATTTCACCCGGCTCGAGGGTCGGATCGACGGCATTGGCAGCCGCCATTTCCTCGATCTCGGCCTGCTCTTCTTCGAACATCTGGGCAAGAACGTCGACGCCCTGCGTCTGCAGTTCTGCTTCGTCGTCCGAACGAGCGACGTTTGCCTTGATCGTCACCGAGACCTCGGGGTGGAGGTCGATACGCACGTCATGCATGCCGATCGTCTTGATCGGGTTGCCCATGATGACCTGCTTCTTGTCGATTTCGTGACCCTTGTCGTTGAGGCCGTTGACGATGTCGCGGACGTTGACCGAACCGTAGAGCTGGCCGGTGTTCGAAGCGGCACGGATCAGGACGATCTCTGCGCCGTCGACCTTTTCGCCGTTCTTTTCGGCTTCGGAACGACGTTCTGCGTTTTCCTTCTCGAGACGCTCGCGGTTGGCTTCGAAGACCTTCTTGTTGGCTTCGTTGGCGCGCAGCGCCTTCTTCTGCGGGAGCAGGAAGTTGCGTGCGTAGCCGTCCTTCACGGTGACGACGTCACCGATCGTGCCGAGCTTTTCGATACGCTGGAGGAGAATGATATCCATGTTCTTTCTCCCTTACTTCACGATGTACGGCAGCAGGCCGATGTGGCGAGCGCGCTTGATGGCCTTGGCCAGTTCACGCTGCTTCTTCGCGCTGACGGCGGTGATGCGGCTGGGGACGATCTTGCCACGCTCGGACATGAAGCCCTGGAGCAGACGAACGTCCTTGTAGTCGATAGCCGGCGCGTTCTTCGCGGAGAACGGGCAGGTCTTGCGGCGGCGGAAAAACGGACGTGCCATCAGTTACGCTCCTCGCGGTCCTTGCGCTTCTTCGAATCGCGCTCGTTCTTGCGCATCATCACCGAAGGGCCTTCTTCGTGCTCTTCGACCTTGATGGTCATGTAGCGGATGACGTCTTCGTTGATACGCGTCTGGCGCTCGAGCTCGGAAACAACGGAGCCGGGGCCCTCGATGTTGAGCATCACGAAGTGCGCCTTGCGGTTACGGTCGATCTTGTAGGCGAGGTTCTTGAGACCCCAGGTCTCGGTCTTGGTGACCTTGCCGTCGTTCTTTTCGACGATTTCGGTCGCCGTGGCGGCGAGCTGATCAACCTGAGCCTGGCTCAGGTCCTGTCGCGCCAAGAAGACATGCTCGTAGAGAGCCATGCTCTTGTCCTTTCACTTGCTGGCCGATCGCTGGCTGATCCGCGGGATTGCGGGGCCCCTCCGGCTTTCTTCAATATCCGCCGCCCGGAAGCGAGGGATGCGCGCACATAGCGGGAATCGGGGAGAATGCAAGCTCGTTTCAGGCTTGTGACGATGGAACGAGGCGGGCAAGGGCGCATTGCATTGAAAACGCACAAGGGGAAGTGTTCATGCCCTCCGGCCTAGTCGCCCTGCTCGACGACGTATCGATTATCGCCAGAACCGCCGCAGCATCGATCGACGATGTCGCCGCTGCCGCGGGAAGGGCAGGCTCCAAGACCGCCGGCGTGGTCATCGACGATGCGGCGGTAACGCCGAGCTATGTGACGGGCCTTTCCCCGGCGCGCGAGCTGCCCATTATCTGGGCGATCACCAAGGGCAGTTTCAAGAACAAGCTGCTGATATTGCTGCCAGGCGCGCTGCTGCTGAGCGAATTCCTGCCCGGCGCGATCATCTTCATCCTGATGCTGGGCGGGGCTTTCCTGTCCTATGAAGGCGCCGAAAAGGTCATGGAGAAGCTCGGCGGTGCCAAGCACGGCAAGACCGTCGAAGACGTCATCGAGGATCCGGCAAAGTTCGAAAAGGAGCGCATCAGCGGCGCCATCCGGACCGACCTGATCCTGTCGGCAGAGATCATGGCCATCGTGCTCAACGAGATCAGCAGCGAGCCGATCGCCGCGACGGTCTGGGGTCGCGGCCTGACGCTGGCCCTAGTCGCGATCGGGGTAACGGTCGCGGTCTATGGTTCGGTCGCGCTGATCGTGAAAATGGACGATGTCGGTCTGCACCTGACCAAGAAGGCTTCCTCGACTGCCAAGACGGTCGGCCGTTTCCTGCTCAAGGCGATGCCGAAGCTGCTTGCGACCCTCTCGTTCGTCGGGACCATCGCGATGCTCTGGGTCGGGGGCGGGATCATCGTCCACGGCACGCATGAGCTCGGTTTCGACCTGTTCTACGACATCGCCCACGGCGCGGAATATGCTGTCAAAGCTGCAACCGGTGCGCTTTCCGGCCTTCTCGGTTGGCTGACTTACGCTGCCATTTCGGCCCTGATTGCGCTGGGTCTGGGCTTTGCCATCGCCTTCCTCCTGCACAACGTCCTGAAATTCGAGGGCGATAGCCACTAAGGCGGCGATCTCCGGCGTACCGTCCCGAAACGGGACCGGGCCCTGCAGAGCGCTGGTTTCCGGCAGGTCTTGCAAGGATAATTCCGCCGCGCGATAGACTGAGCTGTCGCCGGGGGAGACGTGGGCCTGAAACAGATCGCGAGGCTGATGGTCGTGCTGGCCGTTGCCGTGTGCAGCATCGCTGCACCCGCGTCTGCGCGCGGACACCTCCTGGAGGAACGGATTTGCGTTGGCGGAGGCGCTAGCGCGGACGAAGCCTTCTCCATCCCCAAACAGGCGCTCGATTGCAGCGCGATGCGGTTCGCAAACCGCAGCCATTTCGTGAGAACGCATGCCGATGTGTACTCGCTCCCCGAGGCAGCAAGCCACGAATACGTCTGGCAGACCGATCCGGCGAGCTTCGACAGCATGCTGGTGCGCTTCACCTATGCCAATGGCGAACAGCGGCTTGTCGATGTCGACCGCCAGATGGCGGTACGCAACTGGTCTCCCGATACAAGCTTCAGTATCCCGGTGCCCGACACCGGCGCCAAGCTGATCGCGATCGATACCGTTATCGAGCGGCCACGTACGTTCAATGTCGCCAAGTCAGCTCGGCTGGTTAGCGTGGAGACCGCGCGGCAAGAGTATTACTCGAGATCGCTCGTCTTCGCGCTGGTTTGCGGCCTGCTGCTGGCACCGTTCATTTTCGATTTTCTGTTCCTGCGCATGCTGAGATCACGCTTCATCGCCTGGCACGCGGGTATGACGCTTGGCGCGCTAGGCTTCGTGTTCTTCAATTCCGGGCTGGTGTTCCTGCTGTTTCCCGCGATGCCGCTCGAGCTGCGGTATCAGGCCAACACCGTGACGCTGACCTTTGCGGTCGCCTGTGCGGTCATGTTCGTGCTGGAGATTGCCGAGGAAGGCGTGATCTCCGAGCGGATCCGTAGCGTGCTGCTCGCGCTGACGGCCTTCATGGTCGGCACCAAGTTCGCGGCACTGTTCGATTTCGAACCCTGGCGCGTGCTGGTGCACAACCTCCACATGATGAGCTTGGTCCCGCTGGGTATCGCCTTGCTGGTTGCCATCGGCATCGCTTTCAAGCGCCGTAGCCGCGCAGCCGTTTTCCTCCTCGTCGCCTTCGTACCCATGGCGATCGTTGGGACAGGGGCGCTCTTGCTCGCCATTTCGATGATGACCGCAGAGCGCGCAGTGACGGATGCCCTTCTGGTCTCGCTCGTCCTGCTTGTTCTCGCGACCTCCACGGCGGTGGGCGACCGGTTCATGGTCCTGCGGGTCGAGCGCGACCGCGCGAATATCCACGCGCTCAAGATGCAGCGCATGGCGCTCAGCGATGCGCTTACCGGTGTTTCGAACCGCCGGGCCTTCGATAATCTCGAAACGATCCCCGAAGGGCAGGCGCTCGTCATCGCGGACATCGATCACTTCAAGGCAATCAACGACGAACGCGGGCACCTGATGGGCGACGCTGTCCTCGCCGACACGGCGACCCGCATGCGGCGTGTGCTGGTCGACTATCGCGGGGCGGACATCTTTCGTCTCGGGGGTGAGGAATTCGCGGTCGTGGTTCCTTGCAGTGACCGGATATCCCTGCGCGAGATCGCCGAAAACCTGCGCCGCGCTGTCGACGGCGGCAAGCGTCGCCGCGCCGATGATCTAGCTCCCGTCACGATCAGTATCGGTGGTGCCCTGGGCCATGGCCGCAAGCTTCACGATGTCTATGCCGATGCGGACGGCGCGCTCTATCGCGCCAAGCAGGCAGGCAGGAACCGCGTCGTAATTGCAGGGGAGCGCTGAGCAGCCGGCCTAGGAGAGTCGCTTGAAAAGGCTGCGGGCAAACTCCGACAAAGTGTCGTCGCGCGCACCCATGACGACGATCCGGTCGCCCGGTCTCGCCAAGTTCGTAAGCCTGTCTTCCACTGCCTTGCGCGCGGGAATATATTCGGCAGTCCTGCCCGCCTCCTCGATCAGGCGCACGATCCGCTCGCTGCCTTCGCTACGATCGACCGTGCCTCCGAAATAGACCGGGTCGCACATCAGCAGGATGTCCTCTTCGGCGAGTTCGACGGCGAAGGTCTGCGCCAGTTCGGCACCCATCTGGCGCAAGGGGCCGTAGCCATGCGGCTGGAAGAATGCGAGCACACGGCCCTCATGCGCGCGGAGGGTGCGCAGGGTCGCGGCGCATTTCTCGGGATTGTGGCCGAAGTCGTCGATCACCGTGATTGCGGCGTGGTTCGTGCCGACTATATCGAACCGGCGGGCGAGGCCTTCGAAGCCTGCCAGCGCCTCTACCGATGCCGCGACCGGGATACCCGCAGCTGCGGCGCCCGAAATGGCGGCGAGGGCATTCGAAAGGTTGTGGCGGCCCGGCATGTTCAGGCGCAATGCGTGCTGGCTGCCATCGTGGCGGTCGACGACGAGCGCCGCCTGGCGCACCGGGCCTTCCGCAATGCTGCCCGGCACGATGCCGATCTGGGCCTTTTCCTGCTCGATACCGAAAGTGATGACCTCTTTCGCATGCGGGAGCAGCGCGAGCGCCTCCTCGTCATCGGCGTTGATCACCGAGATGCGGCTGCGCGAAAGATAGTCGCCGAAGAGCTGGCGCAGTTCCTCCATGCTCTTGTGGTCGAGGCTAACGTTGAGGAGGATGCCGACCGCGGGCCGGTAGAGCGCGATCGAACCGTCGCTTTCGTCGACCTCGCTGACATAAAGGCTCTGGCTGCCGACCACCGCGCTGGCAAAGGGGCGCTCGGGCGAGACGAAGTTCTTCATCACCGCACCGTTCATGATCGTCGGCTCGCGGCCGGTCGCCTCGAGGATCCAGCCCAGCATGCCGGTAACCGTCGACTTGCCGCTGGTCCCTGCAACGGCGAGGCCTGCGCCGCTGGTGTTGAAGAGGATCGAATTGAGTTCCGCGCGCGACAGCCGCAGGCAGCCGAGCTCGTTGGCCTTGCTGATCTCGGGCACGGTGTCCTCGATCGCGGCCGAGGCCACCACGACCTGATCGCCCGAGATGATCCCGCTCCCGTCCTGCGGATGCAGCTCGAAGCCCTGCCTTTCCAGCGCGGCGAACTTCTCGGGCGTGCGGCCCTGGTCGAAGCTGCGGTCGGAACCGGCGACGGTCGCGCCGCGGCCTTTCAGGATCTGCGCAAGAGGCAGCATTCCCGATCCGCCGATGCCGACGAAGAAGAAGGGACGCGCGAAAAGTTCATCGGGGCTGGGGAAGTCGGTCATTGCGGCCTCGCTATGCAGTTGTAAGCACGAAGACAAGCGGGCATGGTCGCGTGCGTGCACCGACCCATCCGAAAAGTTGCCGTTTGCGCCCCCGCGACACCGCTGAAGCGCGAATATGCCGAGGCCGTCGGCAAGCTGGCGGCGAGCGAATTCCCCGACATAAAGCTCGACTTCCACGAACAGTGCTTCATCGAGGAAGGCCACTTCGCCGGTTCCGACGAAGTGCGGCTGGATGCGCTGCTTGAATGCGCCAATGCGCCCGATGTCGACGCTCTATGGTTCGCCAAAGGTGGCTACGGGTCGAACCGCATCGCGCGCGATTTCATCGGCAAGGCGGGGCCTGAGGCAGCGGGCAAGACCTACCTCGGCTATTCCGACTGCGGCACGCTGCTGGGTGCCCTGTACCGCGCGAAAATCGGCCGCGCAGTGCATGCGCCGATGCCGGTCGACATCAAGCGTGATGGCGGCGAAGAGGCGATCCGGCGTGTCCTCGGATGGTTCGGTGATGGCAGGACCGGGCTCGAGCAGGGACTGTCAGGGAAACCGGTCGCGGCTTTCAACCTCTATACCCTCGGAATGCTCGTCGGCACGCAGCTGATGCCGCCGCTCGACGGTCACGAAATCCTGATCGAGGAAGTGGGCGAGTACGAATACGCGATCGACCGGCTTGTTTTCCACATTATGGAGCACCTGCACGATGTCGCGGGCATCCGTCTGGGCGAAGTGACTGCGGTGCCCGAGAACGACCGGCCATTCGGCGCAGGGCCGGAGGAAATCCTCCGCTACTGGTGCGAACGCTACGGCATTCCCTACCTCGGGCGGGCCGCCATCGGTCACAGCTCTGCCAACAGGATCGTGCCTTTCGGCCTTGAGGCTTGAAGCGAGCGCGCCTAACGCGCCAGCCGACAAGGAGAGATTCATGACTGCATTCATCTTCCCCGGCCAGGGCAGCCAGAAGGTCGGCATGGGCACCGAGCTTGCCGAAGCAAGCGCCCATGCACGCGAGGTATTCGAGGAAGTCGACGACGCGCTGAACCAGAAGCTATCCGCCGTGATGAAGGACGGACCCGAGAGCGAACTGACGCTCACCTCCAATGCTCAGCCCGCGATCATGGCGAACTCGATTGCCACGCTGCGTGTGCTCGAAAAGGAATTTGGCGTTTCGCTTGGCGGCACTGCCAATTGCGTCGCCGGTCACTCGCTGGGCGAATACAGTGCTCTGTGTGCCGCTGGTGCATTCGGCCTCGCCGAGACTGCAAAGCTGCTGCGCCTGCGCGGTATCGCCATGCAGGATGCCGTTCCGATCGGCGTCGGCGCCATGGCCGCGCTGCTGGGTGCCGATATCGAGAAGGCAACGGCGCTCGCTGAGGCCGCAGCGCAAGGGCAGGTATGCGATGTCGCCAACGATAACGACCCGACGCAGGTCGTGATTTCGGGCCATGCAGAGGCCATCGACCGCGCCATCGAGCTCGCCAAGGAGCACGGTATCAAGCGTGGTATCAAGCTGCCGGTTTCCGCGCCCTTCCACTGCTCGCTGATGGAGCCGGCCGCGCAGCGCATGAAGATCGCGCTCGAGGAAACGTTGCCGACCAATTTCACCGTGCCGATCTACGCCAATGTCACCGCTGCAAAGGTCACCGATCCCTCGAAGGAGCAGGAACTGCTCGTCGAGCAGGTTACCGGCCGCGTCCGCTGGCGTGAAAGCGTGATCGCCATGCGCGACGGCGGCGTGGAACGCTTCGTCGAACTGGGCGGCAAGGTGCTCGGCCCGATGGTTGGCCGCATCGACAAGGAAGCGACCACGATCAGCCTCGTCACCATGGAAGACCTCGAGAATTTTGCGAAGGAGAACGCGTGATGTTCAGCCTTGAAGGAAAGACCGCTCTCGTCACCGGTGCCAGCGGCGGCATCGGCTCCTCCATCGCCCGTGCGCTGGCAAGCCAGGGCGCCCGCCTTGCGCTTTCGGGCTCGAACGCGGCCAAGCTGCGCGCCTTCCGCGAGGAGCTGAACGAAGAGTTTGGCCACGACCATGTCGAGATCACCTGCAACCTGTCGGACACGAAGCAGGTGGAAGAACTGATCCCGGCTACCGTCGACACGCTGGGCAGCATGAACATCCTCGTCAACAATGCCGGCATCACGCGCGACAATCTCGCGATGCGGATGAAGGACGAGGAATGGGACGACGTGATCCGCATCAACCTCGAGGCGAGCTTCCGCCTGATGCGCGCCAGCGCGCGTCCGATGATGAAGGCCAAGGGCGGCCGGATCATCTCGATCACCAGCGTTGTCGGCCACACGGGCAACCCCGGCCAGATGAACTATACCGCGGCCAAGGGTGGCCTCACCGCCATGTCGAAGAGCCTCGCGCAGGAACTGGCGAGCCGCAACATCACGGTGAACTGCGTCGCGCCGGGCTTCATCCGCACCGCGATGACCGATGCGCTCAATGACGACCAGAAGGCCGCCATCAATGGTCGCATTCCGATGGGCCGCATGGGCGAGGGCGACGAGATCGGCGCTGCCGTCGCCTATCTCGCCAGCGACGAGGCTGGCTACGTCACCGGCCAGACGCTGCACGTCAACGGCGGCATGGCGATGATGGGGTAATTTCACTTATCCCCAAGGGAAATCCGTCCACTAGCGCCGGAAGCTTGCGGGTCATGCCAGCATAGCTAAGGTCGTTATCCGTATTCCGGCGCTGGTGGAGCGATTCCGGCCTTCACCGCGCCCAAAAGGGACGAAAGAAGGACCATGAAGGCCACAATCGAACGCGCTACGCTGCTGCGCTGTCTCTCCCATGTCCAGTCGGTGGTGGAACGTCGCAATACCATCCCGATCCTGTCGAACGTGCTGATCGAGGCCGAGGGCAATGGACTGCGTGTCATGGCAACCGACCTCGACCTCCAGGTGGTCGAGCACATGGATGCCGCCAGCGTCGACTCCGACGGTTCGATTACCGTCTCGGCCCACCTCCTGTTCGACATCGCCCGCAAGCTGCCCGAAGGCAGCCAGGTGAGCCTCGAGACCGCTGAAAACCGGATGGACGTAAAGGCCGGTCGCAGCCGCTTCAAGCTCCCGACCCTGCCGCGCGACGACTTCCCCGTGATCGTCGAAGGTGACCTTCCGACCAGCTTCACGCTGCCTGCCAAGACGCTGGCCGAGCTGATTGACCGTACGCGCTTCGCGATCTCGACCGAGGAAACGCGTTATTACCTCAACGGCATCTTCCTCCACGTCTCGGACGATGACCAGCCGGTGCTCAAGGCGGCTGCCACTGACGGTCACCGCCTCGCACGCTTCACCATTCCGCGCCCCGATGGCGCAGAGGGCATGCCCGACGTGATCGTGCCGCGCAAAGCGGTAGCAGAGCTGCGCAAGCTGCTCGACGAGAACATGGACGGCGATGTCACGATCGACCTGTCGGCCAGCAAGATCCGCTTCACGCTAGGCGGCGAAGGCGGCGTGGTGCTGACCAGCAAGCTGATCGACGGCACCTTCCCCGATTATTCGCGCGTGATCCCGACGGGCAATGACAAGCTCCTGAAGATCGATCCGAAGAGCTTCTTCGCCGGTGTCGACCGCGTGGCGACCATCGCCACCGAGAAGACCCGCGCCGTGAAGATGGGCCTCGACAAGGACAAGGTGACGCTCACCGTCACCTCGCCCGACAACGGTACCGCCTCGGAAGAGCTGGCAGCCGAATACGGCTCGGACGGCTTCGAGATCGGCTTTAACGCCGGCTACCTCAAGGACATTCTCAGCCAGATCGACGCCGACGAGGTGGAAATCCACCTCGCCGACGCTGGCGCGCCGACGCTGATCCGCAAGAATGACGACAGCCCGGCTCTCTACGTCCTGATGCCGATGCGGGTATGACCGGGTGACCGCCGAAGCGGTCATCCACGGCACTGTCATTTCAACCTATACGCGGATCGTCGAGATCGCCTGCGAAGAGGCTGGTCTGGCGCATCGCACCGTGGCGACTGCCGCCCAGTCGCCGGACAACCGGCATCCGTTCGGCAAGGTGCCGGTGGTCGATCTCGACGGGTTGGAGCTCTACGAGAGCGTCAGCGTGGCGCAATATGTCGACAATGCTCACAATTCCGGCGCGTTGCAGCCGCGCGATCCTGCGCGCCGGGCGGTGATGGACCGCTGGATAGCGGTTGCGAATACCTACTTGTTTCCGCTGTTCGAGCGCGGTCTCGTGATGCCCTGGGTGATGCACCGCTATTCAGGCTTCCCGCTCGACCGCGAGACGGTCGACCGCTCATTGCCGGCAATCTCCCGCGCACTCGCTTTCTGCGAGGCGGAGATCCAGCAGAACGGCCGCTGGGACCTGACCTGCTTCGATCTCGCCGATGTCTTCCTCTACCCGATGCTGCGTAGTGTCGAGCTGACGCCGCAGGGCGAGGCGGGCCTTGCCCAGTGTCCGGCGCTTGCAAGCTGGATGCAGGAGTTGCATGACCGCCCCAGCATTGCCGCCACACGTTGGCCCGGCGAAGAGGGAGAGCAGTCATGAAGCAGGTTCACGTCGACAAGTCCGAACTCACCAAGGCCGAAGTGGTCGAGAAGGACGAAGGTGCGCTTGCGGACAATGCCGTGCGTCTCGCCATCGAGAGCTTCTCGGTCACTGCCAACAACGTGACTTATGCCGTGGTCGGTGACGGCTTCGGCTACTGGAATTTCTTCCCCGCGCCCGAGGGCAAGGGCATCGTCCCCATGTGGGGCCACGCGAAAGTGGTCGAGAGCAACCACCCCGAATTCGCGGTGGGCGAGCGTGTCTACGGCTATCTCCCCATGGCGACGCATCTCGACGTCATTCCCGGCAAGGTCACCAAGGGCGGCTTCGTCGACATGGCCGAGCATCGCCAGCCGATGAGCCCGATCTACAACCAGTATTCGCGCCTTGCCGCTGATCCGGAGCATGATCCGGCGCGCGAAGGCGAGCGGATGATCTTCGGCCCGCTATTCAAGACGGGCTTCCTGATCGAGTATTTCATGCGTAACGAGGACTGGTTCGGAGCAGGGCAGGTGATCCTCACCAGCGCATCGTCCAAGACCGCCATGGGTCTCGCCAGCGTCGCCAAGCGTCGCTCGCCGCAGGTGAAACGCATCGGCCTGACCTCGGCAGGCAATATCCAGTTCGTGAAAGACAGCGGCCTCTATGACGAGGTCCTTTCCTATGATGCCGTAGGCGACATCGCGGGCGAACCGAGCGTTACGGTCGATTTCGCGGGCAATGCCAAGCTGCTCGGCCAGCTGCACCACCATCTCGGCGACAATCTGAAATATTCCTGCCTGGTCGGCGCAACGCATATCGAGGAGCGCGGCGCAGGGCTGGGCGCGGGCGGCGACCTGCCCGGACCGACGCCGACGCTGTTCTTCGCGCCCGATCACGCGGTGGCCCTGTTCAAGGAACACGGGCCGGAAAAGGCGGGCGCAATGGTCGCCGAGAGCTGGCACGGCTTCCTCGAGGATGCGGGCGGCTCGATCGATATCGAACGCCACAGCGGCATCGAAGAAGCGCGTTCCGTATTCGTCGAGATGCTCGGCGGCAAGATCGATCCCGCCAAGGGTATCGTGATCGAGCCCTAGATCGAGCCCTAAATCTCTATAGAGATCTTGCCGAAGTGACCGCCGCTTTCCTGGTGGCGGAAGGCATCGGCAAGGTTCTCGAGCGCGAATGTGTCGCTGATTGCAGGGCGGATACCGTTCGCCTCGATCGCCGCAATCATGTCCTGCTGCATCTTGCGGCTACCGACAGTAAGGCCCTGAACTGTCAGGTTTTTCGAGAACAGTAGCGCGGTCTGGACCGGTCCTGCAAAGCCCGCCAATACGCCGATCAGCGCCACGTGTCCGCCGACACGGGTCGCCAGCATCGACTGGTCGAGCGTGCCAGCGCCGCCGATTTCGACCACGCAGTCGACTCCGCGGCCGCCGGTGATTTCCAGGGCCTTGGGCCCCCAGGCTTCGACCTCTCTGTAATTGATCAGATGATCGGCCCCGAGCGCCTTCACACGCCCCAGCTTCTCGTCGGACGAGCTGGTGGCAATCACGGTTGCGCCCGCCGCCTTGGCGAGCTGCAGCGCGAAGATCGACACACCGCCCGTGCCCTGGACCAGCACCGTGTCGCCGGGCTTGAGCGTGTAGTCGACGAAAAGCGCGCGCCATGCGGTCAGGCCGGCACAGGTCAGCGTCGCCGCTTCCGCATGGCTGAAACCGGCGGGAGCGCGCGTGAACCAGTACGTCGGAGCGGTGATCGCCTCGCGCGCGTAACCGTCGATCCCGTCACCAGGTACGCGGGTGAAAGCAGTCTGCGGCGGCTGACCGTCGAGCCAGTCGGGGAAGAAGGTGCTGACGACGTGGTCGCCCACGGCGAACTCGGTCACCCCGTCGCCCACCGCCGTGACTACGCCAGCGCCGTCGGACATGGGAATGCGGCCTTCGGCAGCCGGGATCATGCCCTTCACGACCGCATAGTCGTGATAGTTGAGCGAGCTGGCCTTCAGGTCGACCGTGATCTCGCCCGCAGCGGGTGCGGGGGCATCGTCCACATCGACAAAGGCGAGGGCTTCGAGCGTGGATGGCGTTGCGCCCGTGCGGATGGCTTTCACTTGCTGTCTCCTTCGGAAAGGACATAGTCCTTGAATCCGGCCTGCTGCGCCTGATGGCGTTGTTCCATCTTGGGTCCGGTATCTTCTTCGGTGGCAATGATGCACCAGCCACCACCGGCCGCGAGCGTCTCGTCGACGCCGCGTGAGATGACCCCCGCATCGGGCTTGCTGCGCCAGTGATCGCCGATCGCGTCGGGCGTTTCGCGCGCTCCGCCGAACTGGTCTGGCCGGACGCGCGCCGCGTTCCATATCTGCGTATCGAGGATGCCGGGGCAAAGGATGGTGACGCCGATGTCGTCATCGGCCAGCTCTGCCGCCAGCGCTTCGGCAACGGCGGCGGTCATCTGCTTGGTGGTGGCGTAGAGCGTGAAGGGGCCAGCGACCGACGTAACCGATGCCGAACTTGCCGTCACACCGACATGCGCGGCGGGTTTTGCCTTGCGCATTGCGGGCAGGAAGGCACGCGCGGTATGCATCGGGCTCATGACATTGACAGCCATGAGCCACTCAATGGTCCGCATGCGGGCATCGACGATCCTGTCGGCGCTTCCGACGCCGGCATTGATCCACAGGATAGATGGCACGATGCCGCGTGCCTTGAGGTCGGCTGCAATTTGCAGCAGGGCTTCAGGGTCGGTGACGTCGCAGGCGTAGGATAGCGAGGCGTTGCCGCATTCGCTGGCCACCTCGCTTGCGGAATCCCCGTCGATATCGAGCGCTATGATCGCCATGCCCTTGGCCGCAAAATGCCTAGCCAGAGCCCTGCCGATCCCGCTGCCCGCTCCGGTGACCAGCGCATGGTCGCCGGGTTGCGGGACGAATGCGCTCATTCGGCGGCTTCAGCCAGCTCGGCGCGCTGCGGGCCGCGGATGAGGCCGCCCGGGGTCTCGCCGGTCCATTCGCCTTCGCGGAAAGTGACGGTGCCGTTCTTGATCGTGGCGACATAGCCCTCCGCCTTCTGCAGGAGGCGCTTGCCACCTGCCGGAAGATCGAAAGCGAGCCAGGGCTTGCCCAGCTTCAATCGTTCCATGTCGATGATGTTGATATCGGCAAGGAAGCCGGGCGCGAGAACGCCGCGGTCTTCAAGGCCATAGAGCCGCGCCGTGTCACTGCACTGCCGCTTGATCGCATTTTCCAAGCTAATGGTGCCGCGCGAGCGGTCACGCACCCAGTGCTGGAGCATGAAGGTGGGCGAGGCGGCATCGCAGATCGTGCCACAATGCGCACCGCCGTCCGACAGCGAGTTCACAGTGTCGTCGGCGCGCTGGAGGTCGTGGAGGAAATCGAGATTGCCGTCCGCATAGTTGAGGATCGGCAGGTAAATGAAGCCCTTGCCATCGTCGCTGCAGAGCAGGTCGTAGGCGTACTCGTCCCCCGAGACACCGGCCGCCTTGGAGCGCTCTAGAATGCTCTCGGCAGCAGTCGGCTCGTAGTTGAAGTCGGGGTCCATCTCGAACTGCATGTTCCAGCCGCCGCACACGACCATGATCAGGCCGATGATGTCCTGGTTCACCTCGGAAAAATCGTGTTCCTCGGCCAGCAGCTTCGCCTTGAATTCGGGATCGAACAGTTTTGCCTTCTGCTCTTCCCACGGCAGGTCCTCGATTTCCTTCCAGCTCGGCTTGAGGCGGAAGGGATGGACCGTGCCGCGCCATGCCATCACGATGCCGTTCCCGCGCAGCGCGATCTGGGCGACGATGTTTGCCCCATTGTCGTTCTGTGCACGCATTGAGGAGATCTGCTCGTCGAGCGGCATTTCCTTGGCGATCGATTGCAGCGCGGCGTAGGTGCAGGGCAGGCCGGTTTCGCGGCTGAGCGCCCCCATCCATCCGAACTCGTCCCAGTCGCGCTTCATGTCGCTGGCCATCTCGAACACACCGTGACCAGCGCGGCCCATGGCGCGGCCAATCTCGATGAGCTCTTCCTTGGTCGCTGTCGTACCAGGCACGACTTCGCCTTCGACATCGCGGTGTAGGACCGTGCGCGAGGTCGAGAAGCCCAATGCGCCCGCGCGCACGCCTTCCTCGACGATGGCCGACATCTGCCTGATGTCCTCGTCGGTCGGAACGGCGCCGGGGCGTTCACGCTCGCCAAGCACATAGGCGCGCACCGAGCCATGCGGGACGTGCGTGCCGACATCGACTGTGCGCGGAAGCTTTTCGAGTGCGTCGAGATATTCGGGGAAGGTCTCCCAGTCCCAGCTCATTCCCTCGGCAAGCGCGGTGCCGGGAATGTCTTCGACCCCTTCCATCAGGCCGATCAGCCATTCGTGTTTGTCGGGCTTGGCAGGCGCGAAGCCTACGCCGCAATTGCCCATCACGACCGTGGTCACTCCGTGCCAGCTGCTGGGGGCCATTTCCTGGTCCCACGTGGCCTGTCCGTCGTAATGCGTGTGGATGTCGACGAAGCCGGGCGTCACCAGCAAGCCGGAGGCGTCGATTTCTTCTGCCGCATCGCCCGAAATCTCGCCCACTGCGGCGATCAGGCCGTCCTTGACGGCGACATCTCCGGTGAAGCGATCCTCTCCGGTCCCGTCGGTGATGGTCCCGCCGCGGATGATCAGGTCGTATGCTGGCATGGTTGTGGCTCCTCTCTCGCCAGAGAAGGTTCCACATTGCAACTTATGAGTCCAGCGCCGACTATTCGGGACGGCTTGTCATTCGCACGGTCAGCAGTGTTGCGAGGCCGACGAGGAAGAGCAGGTTTATCGAGAGCATGCCGATCCGCTGGTCGCCCGACCAAAGGGTGAATTGCTCGACCAGCAGCGGTCCCATCCAGACGGTGATCGTTCCGGCAATGGCGTAGAGCCCGAAGAATTCCCCGCTGCGGCCCTCGGGTGCTAGTGCCACCAGCATGGTCCGGCTGGAAGAAATGCTGGCGGTCGCGGTCACTGCGATAATGCTGATGAGGCCGAGGTAGGCGAGGTCGGAAAGGGTCGAGAACACGAGACCGTCCCAGACCTCGAAATTCTGGACGAGGCCTAGGAAAAGGCTCTCCTGCGTGATCGAGAGCTGGACTAGGCCGGTGACGATCATGGCCAGGATTTCGAGCGCGAGCGCGCGCTTCACGCCGACCTTCTCTTCGAGCCAGCCGCCGAAGATGCCGCCCCCGAATGCGCAAATACTCGCGAAGATCGCGTAGCAGAGCATTTCGAGGAAATTCCACTCGAGGAACAGCGCGACATAGACCGCGCCGAGCGCCAGCAGGGCTGCCATCCCGTCTGCATAGAACATGCGGGCGAGGAGGAATTTCATGAGCTCGCGGTAGTGCGCCGCCTCGCGTACCGTCCGGATGACACTCTGCGCCCCCTCGCGAAATGCTTTGAACCAACTCGCACCGGGCGTGCCCGGATCCTTCGCATTGAGGAAGAAGGGTATCGAGAAACCAGCCAGCCATGCTGCACAGACCGGTCCCGCCAGCCGGGCATGTTCGAACTTGGTGAGATCGACGCCGAATTGCGCTTCCGCAAATGGCCAGCCAACGAGCGCGGGCAGGACGAAGAGCAGCGCGATAGCGATGAAGATGAGCGATGCGGCAAGGTTGCCGAGGCCGAGGCCAAGGCCCGATATCATCGCCAGTCGCCGCGGCTCGCCCGCGACGCTCAGCATCGCGTTATGCGTGACCTCGGAATAGGTGTAGCTGACATAGGCGATCACCAGCAGCATCATGATCACGGGCACAGACAGGCCCTGTCCGCCGGGCATGGCGAACCACAGCAGAGCCGAGCAGATCGTGATCGCACCGAGGAAGATGGCGAGGATCGGCTTCAACCTGCCGCCCCTGTCGAGCGCTGCACCGAGGAACGGGGCGGTAAGTGCGGCTATGAAGCCGGCCCACTTGGTGACCGAGGCGATCGTCGCCTGGCCCTGGGCATTGGCTGCTGCCTGCGCTTCCTCGGCAGGCAACCCGTCAAGTTCTCCGCTCGCAAGCAGGTCGGCCCCGATGATGTCGCGCGCGAAATAGGGCGCGAATATGTAGATGACGATCAGGATGTAATAGGGGTTGCGGGCCCATTCGAAGACCGCCCAGGCAAACCCCGTCTTGCCCAGAGCGCCGCCATTCCCCCGTGTTTCGCGCGCCGCCAGCGGACGGACGAGCGGGTCGGGGGCGGCGCTTTCCATCAGCCGCTAATGCCGTGATCAGGCTGCCGCACGGTCCTCGCCACCGGGAGCATCGAGGAAATCGCGCAAGGTCGCCACGCTTTCGTCGGCATGGGTCAGCAGGAACAGGTGTCCGCCGCCTTCGATCACCTCTAGCCGCGAATTGCGGATCGCGGAGGCGAGGATCTTGCCGTTGACGAGCGGGACGATCTGGTCGTCGTCACCCATCATGATCAGCACTTCCTTGTTCATGAAGGGAAGTGCGGGAAGGCTGGTCCAGCCGAGCATGGCTATCAGCTGGTAGAAATAGCCGCGCGGGGAGGGCGGCTTGAGGCGGCCGATATGGCTGTCCTTCTGGTGGGCCGCCCCGTCCTTGTCGACACCGCCGTAGAGCGTCTGGAAATGCTCGTTCATGAACTTGGGGTCGATGTAGCGGCGCGGGTTGGCCATCTTGGTCAGTGCAGCCGGATTGCCCGGCACCATCAGCATGCCTGCCGTGGTCGCAACGAGCACAAGCCGGCGCGTTCGACCCGGGTACTGCAGCGCATAATGCTGCGCCATCGCGCCGCCCCAGCTGACACCCATCACGTCGACTTCTTCCAGGCCGAGGCGATCGAGGATCTGCGTCGCCGTCCAGCTCATGGTGAAGGGATTGTAGGGGATCGTCGGATCGGGGCTTTCACCGGTGCCCGGCATGTCGAACATGACGAAAGCGCGCTCGGTGAGCATCTCGGCAAGCGGTGCGACCGCTTCGATATTCGCGCCGATGCCGTTGAAGAACAACAGGGGAGGGTGGTCACTCGGCTTGTCGAGCCGCCAGTGGGCTACCCGCAGTGTACGGCCGCCAATGTCCATCATTTCGACCGTGGCGGTCATGTCGTTCTTCGTTTTTGCATTCACGCGATTTGTCCCGAATGGCCCTTAGCAGGCTTCCATAACGTACAGGCCCGGGGCCGGGTCCAGAGGCGGATAGGCCTTGTTCCCCGTTTTCGCCGGTGCCTTCTTCTTGTCGCCCGAGCGTTCCTGCACCCAGTTCATCCAGTAAGGCCACCAGGAGCCTGCGACTTCTTCAGTGCCCTCGAGCCACTGGTCGGCGGTCTCGGGCAGCTTCTTCTTTGCATCCTTCTGGAGGTAATACTTCGCCTTCGGGTTACCGGGAGGGTTCAGAATCGCCTGCATGTGCCCGGAATGCGACAGGACGTAGGTGATGTCCTTCGATCCGAAGAGGCGGGTGGAGCGATAGGTCGCTTTCCACGGGGTGATGTGGTCGGTCACGCCGCCGAGGATGAAGAGGTCGCTCGTCACCTTCGACAGGTCGATCTTGTGGTCGACCATCTCGACCTCGCCCTGCTTCGTGAAGGCGAGCGTTTCGAACACGGTCAGGAAGTCGCCCATGAGTGCCCCCGACAGGTTCGTGGCGTCCGCATTCCAGAACAGCACGTCGAATGCGGGCGGATCCTGGCCGAGCAAGTAGTTGTTGATGACGTAGTTCCAGATGAGGTCGTTCGGGCGCAGCCATGCGAAACCGCGGGCAAGATCGTCGCCCTTGATGACACCCTTTTTCGAAGCGCGGCGGCGAGCAAGCTCAAGCCCGTTCTCACTCACCAGCGAGCCTGCTTCGATATCGTTCTGCTTGGGATGGAGCACGCAAACCATCAGCGTGAGCGCGCCGAGAAGGTCGTCTTCGTCCGCGGCCATCTTGCTGGCCAGCATCGATGCGGTCTGACCGCCCGAGCAACCGGCCGAGACATTGACCTTCTTGCTGCCGGTAATCTTGCTGACCGCTTCCATCGCCTCGCGGCAGGAGCGGACATAATCGGCCATGTCCCAGTGGCCCTGGTCCTTGCTGGGGTTCTTCCAGCTGATCACGAAAGTCTGGATGCCGTTGTCGACCTGATACTTCACCACCGATTTTTCGGGGCTGAGGTCGTTGATGTACATCTTGTTGATCTGCGGCGGGATGGTGAGCTGCGGGATCTCGTAGACCTCGTCGGTCGTGGGTGCGTAGTGCACCAGCTCCATCATCTCGGTGCGCAGGACGACATCGCCCTTCGAGGTTGCGATATTCTCGCCCAGCTTGAACGGCTTCTTGTCGACCTGGCTGACCATGCCCTTGTTGTTGACCATGTCGTCATAGGCGTTCTTCAGACCCTTCACGAGGCTGAGGCCGCCGCTGGTGATGGCCATCTTCTGCGCGCTCGGGTTGCCGACCAGCGTGTTGGTAGGTGCGAGGCTGTCGATGATGATGTTGGAGATGAACCGCGCGCGGTCCTTTTCCAGCTCGTCCAGCTCGAGGTCTTCGAGCCAGCGCGATGCGCCTTTCTGGACGGCGAGGTAATACTGCATGCCGGCGCGCATGAAGGGGTTGTACTGCCAGGTCGGGTCCTGAAAGCGGCGATCCTTCGGGTCGGGAGCAAGATCGCTCTTGCCGGTCATGATCTTGATCATGTCCTCGCCCATTGCCTGACTGTGTTTCATCAGGCGCTGCGGATCGGAGGCCGTTTCGCGCAGCATGACGGCGACCGCGCCGAAAATGTCTTCGCGCGTCAGGCCGATCAGTGGGCCGAGGGCGCTGGTGTGCTGGGCGGCTTCGTCTTCGAGCTTGGGCATTTGGCAGGCTTGTCCTTGTTCGATCTGTCTTGTTTCAAATCAACGGGCGGTGCGACCCAGCCGTTCCGTGTCAGTTTCTTGCGGCGATCATGCTTTCGATATCGACGAATTTCTCTCTTGGCGAGCCATCGCGTGCCGCTGCAGCCTCGGCCTCTTCGATCTTCTGCCAGTCGCGGAAGGTCACGATATCCAGCCCGCGTTCGGCGGCAAGTTCGTCGAAAGCCTCGCGGCCTCGCTTGCGCGAGCCCATGCCGATGTCCTCGGCAACCAACTCGATAACGCCGTAGCCGTCTGGCCGGTTGGTACCGATGGTGCCGGTCGGACCGCGCTTGGCCCAGCCGACGGCGTAGAGGCCCGGCAGGATGCGACCTTCGTCATTGGCAAAGCGCCCGGCGCGCTCGTCGAATGGCACGCCTTCGATGGGCGAGGAGCGGTAGCCGATGCAGGTAATGACCACGTCTGCCGGCACTTCGTAGGTTTCCCCCGTGCCGACCGCGCGGCCTTTTTCGATAGTGGTCCGCTCGACCTCGACGCCGCGAACCTTTCCGTCCTCGCCAAGGAAGGCCTTCGGGTTGGCGAAAAAGTCGAACTCGATCGTGATCGGGGTTTCGCCATGGATGTTCTCGGGTATCGCGGCGAAGTCACGCAGCAGCGTCACGGACTTGCGCAGCCCCGGCTCGAGGATTGCGTCGTCATCTTCCGGCGGAAGGTCTGACTTGTCGACATAGGGGCTTGCCCGTTCGAGCCGCATCAGCTCGCCCAGTTCCTTGGGCGTCATCATGATCTGGTGCGGTCCGCGGCGACCGAGAATGGTGACGGTCTCGAGGTTCGAGGTCTTCAAAGCCTCGAGTGCATGCGCGACGATATCGGAACCGTCGAGTTCGGCCTCGGTCTTGGACATGATCCGCGCGACATCGAGCGCGACGTTGCCCATGCCGACCACGACCGCGTGCCTGCCGGAGAAATCCGGATCGAGCGAGGCGAATTGCGGGTGGCCGTTGTACCAGCCCACGAAAGCAGCGCTGCCGAAGACGTTATCGAGATCCTCGCCCTCGAGGCCAAGCTTGCGGTCATGCGGCGCGCCGGTGGCAAAGATCACCGCATCGTAGAATTCCTTCAGTTCCGCGACGGACACGTCCCTGCCAACGTGGACGTTGCCGACGAAGCGGACATTCTCGCTTAGCGCCGTCTTCTCGTAACGTAGAGATACCTTCTTGATCGACTGGTGGTCGGGAGCAACGCCGGTGCGGATCAGTCCATAGGGGACGGGCAGGGTATCGAACACGTCGACACTGACATCATCGCCCCATTGCTTGCCCGCCGCTTCGGCGGTGTAATAACCCGCCGGACCCGAACCTACGATAGCGATGTGACGCATTGACGGTCTCTCCCCCCGATCAATTTCACCCTTCATGAAGCGCATGCGGTCCAGAGGCAAGCGCGCAGCGCCGCAGTCCTGCTTAGCGTGCATGGTTATGCGTTTGGTAAGGAATACTGACTATGCGGAAGCTCGGCGTGTCTCAGGACCGCCTCATAAAGAACAAAAGGGTTGCAAGCAGGGTGAGTTGAACGGGAATGGGCGGCTTCTTTTCCAAAAAGGCCAAGCGGGGTCATAGTGGTAACGCAGCCGCACCGGTCGTGCCCATTACTCCGAAGGATTTCGCGCGGCGCGTAGAACTTCTCGACAGCTTCGAAAATGCAGGCCTTGGATGGTTCTGGGCCACGGACGCGCACGGTCGACTCATCTACCTATCCGAAAATGCGATGGAACGCTTCGGCCTCCACCCCGACGAGACCATCGGCAAGCCGCTGACCGACCTCTTCATACCCTGCAGCCAGAACCCTGACGGGCAGCTGGCCGCAAGCGAACGTCCGCTGGCCTTCTATCTGAGCGCGCGCAACTCGATCGCGCAGATCGAGGTGCAGCTCGCTTGCGCGAAGAAGGTCGCCTGGTGGGAGCTGGCCGGCAAGCCGCAGTTCGATTCCAAGCAGCGCTTCATCGGCTATCGCGGCAGCGCCAAGGACGTCACCATTACTCGTGAATCCCAACGCGATGCCGAACGGCTGGCGCAGTACGATCTCGCTGACCGGCCTTTCCAACCGGCACCGCATGAACAAGGTGCTGGGCGCCAAGCTCACCGCATTCCGCAGCTCGAAACGTGTCTGCGCGCTGATGATGCTCGACCTCGACCGGTTCAAGCAGGTCAATGACACGCTCGGCCATCCGGCGGGGGACGAACTGCTCAAGCAGGTCGCCGCTAGGCTTGAGCGTATTGTCGGGGATCGCGGCGAGATCGGACGGCTCGGCGGCGACGAGTTCCAGATCATCCTGTCCGATGTCGACGATCGCGGAGAGCTGGGCGACCTTGCCGCACGCGTGATACAGATGGTCGGCCAACCCTATTCGATCAACGGTTCGCGTGCGATCATCGGTGTCTCGCTCGGCATTGCGATTGCACCCTACGACGGCCTCGACACGGAGGAGCTGGTCAAGGCGGCGGACCTTGCACTCTATGCTGCGAAAGGTGGCGGGCGAGGTCAGTACCGCTTCTATTCAGGCGACCTCAAGGAAGGCGCCGCATTGCGCCGCATGCTCGAGGAAGACCTGCGCGATGCGCTCGTCAATGACGAGCTGAGCATGCACTACCAGCCGATCGTCAAGTCGGACTCCTACAAGGTCGCCGTCTTCGAATCGCTCATCCGCTGGGAGCATCCGCAACGGGGCTTCGTGTCTCCCGACGAGTTCGTCGCGGTTGCGGAAGACCTCGGGATCATCAACGAGATCGGCGAGTGGGCCCTGCGGAAAGTGTGCGAGCATGCCGTCCAGTGGCCGGTCGAACTGCGCGTGGCGGTGAATGTCTCCGCGACGCAGTTCGTGCAGGAGAACTTCGTCGACGTGGTGAAGAGCGCTCTTCAAACCAGCCAACTCGATCCTGCGCGCCTCGAACTCGAGATCACCGAAAGCGTCTTCATCGGCGATGCCGAGCAGACCCAGGAAACCTTCCTCGCGCTGAAGAAGCTCGGAGTGCGGCTGGCGCTCGACGATTTCGGTACGGGCTATTCCTCGCTCAGCTATCTGCAGCACGCGCCGTTCGACAAGATCAAGATCGACCAGAGTTTCGTGCGCGGCGCGACCGAGCCCGACAACAACAATGCAGCGATCATGAGCGCAATTGTCGGCCTTGCCGATGCGCTGGGCATGGAAACCGTCTGCGAAGGCGTGGAGACCAAGGACGAGCTCAAGCTCGTGTCGTCGCGCGGTGCAACGCACATCCAGGGATATCTTTTCTCGCGTCCCATTTCGCACGAGCAAACGATGGAGAAGCTGGGAACAGGCGACCTCGTCTATGAACCGCGCGGTCCGGAGCATTCGCGCTCGGAACGCCGGAGCGTTTTCCGCCGGATCGGCGCGATTCACGACGACCATCGCTACAAGGTCGTGCTGCGCAACATCTCCAAGACCGGGGCGAAGATCGAAGGGCTGCTGGATGTACCGGTCGGAACCGATTTCGTGCTCGATCTGGGCGACGGTCAGCTGGCAGTGGCGAAGGTGCGTCGCTCGAAGGGCCATGCGTTAGGTCTCGAATTCGAAACCTCGCTGATCAGCGATGGCGCCGATGGTTTCTGCACGCGCCACCGCGTTTCGCCTTACGCCATCGAGGCTGCAGGCCGTCCGCTGGCCGCCCTGCCGTCGGATGCCTATGGCGCTCTGAAGGGACCGGGGGCCGTCGCGACTGCGTCCATTCCGCAGTTTGCCGAAGTGGAAGTCAGCGGCGGATAATCGCCTCGATTGCAGCGCTTTTTCCTAGCCGCGTTAGGTCAATACTAACCATTTCTCGCTAGGCCGGATGAACCAAAACGGGTTTGACGAGGTCTGACTGACATGGGCGCCATGCCCTTCACAGAATTTTTCAAGGGCAAGAAAGGGTCTGGCGGCGACCGGGGTGTACCCGCGCCTCCCGAATTCTCTGCCTCTGAAAAGCTCGCCATCGTCGAACAGCTGGAAAGCACCGGTGCCGCCTGTTTCTGGGCCACCGATTCCAAGGGTGTGCTGACCTATCTCAGCAATGCCATCTACGAACGTATGGGACGCAAAGCGGCCAAGGCTTTCGAACTTCCGCTGCAGCACGTTTTCGATCCTGCCGCCGGCGATGGCGATGCCCGTTCGCTGGGCCTCAAGCTAGGAACCCGCAAGAGCTTTGCCGGCCTGACCGTCGAGACGGGTGATCCGGATGCCGACCTCGTGCTGCGCCTCTCCGGTCGGCCACTCCATGACCGTTCCGGCGAATTCATCGGCTTCCGCGGCACCGCGACCGACATCACCGAGGAATATCGCAGCGAGGAGGAGGCAAGCCGCCTCGCCAAGTTCGATTCCTTGACCGGCCTCGCCAACCGTCACCGCATGGAGCAGCGGATCGATTCCACGCTCCATGCTTTCCGCAGCGCCAAGCGTGCAGCCGCGCTGCTGATGCTTGATCTCGACCGGTTCAAGCAGGTCAACGACACGCTCGGCCATGCAGCCGGCGACCAGCTGCTCCAGCAGGTCGCAGAGCGCCTCAACGGCGTTATCTCGAGCCGTGGCGAAATTGGGCGCCTGGGCGGTGACGAGTTCCAGATCCTCGTCCCAGATATGGACGACCGCGGCGAGCTTGGCGAAATGGCCAAGAAGATCATCCAGATCATCTCGCAGCCCTACTCGGTTGAAGAAGGTCGCTGCTCGATCGGTTGTTCGGTCGGTATCGCGATCGCGCCCTATGACGGGGTCGAGCGCGAAGAGCTGACCCGCGCAGCCGATCTGGCGCTTTACGCTTCCAAGAACGGTGGCCGCGGCCAGTTCCGTTTCTATGCCGCCGACCTCGAGCATGAGGCCAACCTTCGCAAGCGCATGGAAGACGACCTCGCGCAGGCGATCGATGCGGGCAATTTCACACTCGAATATCAGCCGTGTGTGGATCTTGGCAGCAACAAGGTCGTAGCCCTCGAAGCCCAGTATTGCTGGGAAGACGAGGAACGCGGCCGGGTCGCCCAGGAAACCTTCCTGCCGGTGGCAGAGGGCAGCCGCCTGATTGTCCCAATCGGCGAATGGGCCCTGCGCAAGGCTTGCGAAACGGCCAAGGAATGGCCCGAGAGCCTGCGGCTTTCGATCAATATTTCGCCCGTCCAGTTCGAGGCCAATGGCTTCGTCGAAATGGTCGCATCGGTGCTTGAGGAGACCGGGCTCGATCCTGCGCGTCTCGACCTAGAGCTGAACGAATCCGTCCTTCTCGGTGAAGCGAGCAAGGTCGACGGCGCGCTCGGCGCGCTGTTCAAGCTCGGTGTTCGCCTGACGCTCGACCAGTTCGGCACGGGCCTGTCGTCGCTTTCCTACCTGCGCCGCGCACCGTTCAATTCGCTCAAGATCGGGGCGAACTTCTTCGAGCCCATGATGGGTAACGAACTTGGCGATATGGAACTGGTGCAGGCCGTTGTCGCGCTCGCCGGCGCCATGGGCATGGAGACCGTCGCCAGCGGCGTTCACGCTATGAAGCTGATGAACGAACTCAAGAAGATCGGCGTCAGCAACGTCCAAGGCTTCGTCTTCTGCGAAGCGGTGAGTGCAGAGCGCGTGCTCGAGGAAATTGCGCAGGGCGAGTGGGTGCTCGAGCCCACCGATCAGGGCTCGCAGCGCGCCAGCCGCCGCACCGTTTTCCGCAAGATCGGCCTGATCCACGAAGACCACTATTACGACGTGACCCTACGCAACATGTCGCGCTCTGGTGCGATGATCCAGGGTCTCGAAGAGGTCCCCATTGGCACCCAATTCGTGCTCGACTTCGGGCAGGGTCAGCTTGCAGTGTGCACCGTGCGCCGTTCGATGGACGATACTCAGGGCGTGGAATTCGAACAGGAACTCGTCGACGACGGGGCTGGGGGACTTTGCACCCGCCACCGTGTCAGCCCCTATGCGCTTGCAGCCGCCGGGGCACCGCTCACCGCGCTTCCGCCCGGCAAATACAGCCAGGCGCCCGAGGCCGCACCGGGCAGTTTCGCCCAGTTCAAGCTGTCGGCAAACGCGCCCTCGCAGGGAACAGGCCCGCAGGCGGCATAAAGGCCCTAGATCGATCAGGTCGATCTTTCAAAGTCCAAATAATCGCTTTTGCCGTAACCAATCGAGGCAGGAGCGCGAACCTTGCGGTGTATCCAACGACTACACCGAAAGGTTTCCTACCATGTCCGTTCTCAAATCGATTGCCCCTATCGCACTTGCCCTCACGAGCACACTGACCGTTTTCGGGACAGGTGTCGGCGTCCTCCACGCCCAGCCTGCCGCAGCAGCCGAGTTAGCTTCCAAGGGCAGTTTCATCGGCGACCGCAGCCATCCCGCATCGGGCACCGCAACCGTCGTGCGCTTTAAGGGCGGCGGCTACGGCATCAAGCTCCATTCCGACTTCAAGGTCCGCGGCGGCCCTGACCTGCGTGTCTGGGTCAGCGAAGCGAATGCCCCGCGCGGCTCCAGCGCAGTGCGCTCGGCAGGTCACATCGACCTCGGCGGCCTCGATTCCTCGAGCGGCGAGCAGATCTATCGCCTGCCGGCCAATTACGACCTCGCCAAGGCCCAATCGGTCGTCATCTGGTGCCGCGCATTCGGCGTATTTTTCGGCGCCGCGCCGCTCAAGTGAGCCAAAAAGCGCCGAGAGGCGCGCATAGCTGCTGACACGGTCGTCGTTCGTCGCTAATTGCGCGGGCGATGACCGACCTTTCCAAGATCCGTAACTTTTCGATTATCGCCCATATCGACCACGGCAAGTCCACGCTGGCCGACCGGTTGATCCAGCATTGCGGCGGCCTGACCGCGCGCGAGATGTCCGAGCAGGTGCTCGACAACATGGACATCGAGAAGGAGCGCGGGATCACGATCAAGGCGCAGACCGTGCGCCTGAATTACACCGCCAAGGATGGCGAGACCTATGAGCTCAACCTCATGGACACGCCCGGCCACGTCGACTTCGCCTACGAAGTCTCCCGCAGCCTCGCTGCCTGCGAGGGCGCGCTGCTGGTGGTCGACGCGGCGCAGGGCGTGGAAGCGCAGACGCTCGCCAACGTCTACCAGTCGATCGAGCACGACCACGAGATCGTGCCCGTCATCAACAAGATCGACCTGCCCGCCGCAGAGCCCGACAAGGTCAAGGCTGAGATCGAGGACATCATCGGCCTCGACGCATCGGACGCAGTCCTCACCAGCGCCAAGTCCGGCATCGGCATCGAGGACACGCTCGAGGCGCTCGTCGCGCGCATCCCGCCGCCCAAGGGCGACCGCGACGCTCCGCTCAAGGCCATGCTCGTCGACAGCTGGTACGACCCCTACCTCGGCGTCGTCATCCTCGTGCGCGTGATCGACGGGGTCATCAAGAAGGGCCTCAACGTCAAGTTCATGCAGGGCGGCACGCAGCACCTGATCGACCGCGTGGGCGCCTTCACCCCGAAGCGCGTCGACCTGCCCGAAATCGGCCCGGGCGAGATCGGCTTCATCACCGCGCAGATCAAGGAAGTCGAACAGGCCCGCGTCGGTGACACGATCACCACGGTGAAGGGCGGGGCGGAAAAGGCGCTGGCGGGCTACAAGGAAGTCCAGCCCGTGGTCTTCTGCGGCCTCTTCCCGGTGGACGCCGCCGATTTCGAGAAACTGCGCGAAAGCATCGGCAAGCTGCGCCTCAACGATGCGAGCTTCAGCTACGAGATGGAAAGCTCCGCCGCGCTGGGCTTCGGCTTCCGCGCCGGCTTCCTCGGCCTGCTGCACCTCGAGATCATCCAGGAACGCCTCAGCCGCGAATACGACCTCGACCTCATCACCACGGCCCCGTCCGTGGTCTACCGCGTGCACCTCGCTCGCACGAAGAACGAGGACGCCGCCGTCGTCGACATCCACAACCCTGCCGACTGGCCGGACGTGAACCGTATCGACGTGGTGGAGGAGCCATGGATCAAGGCGGTGATCTACACGCCCGACGAATACTTGGGCGCGATCCTCAAGCTGTGCCAGGACCGCCGCGGCATCCAGACCGACCTCACCTATGTCGGCGGCCGCGCGCAGGTGACCTACGAGCTGCCGCTTAACGAGGTGGTGTTCGACTTCTACGACCGCCTGAAGAGCATCAGCCGCGGCTATGCCAGCTTCGATTACGAGCAGATCGGCCTGCGCGAAGGCGACCTTGTGAAGATGAACATCCTTGTCAACAACGAGCCGGTCGACGCGCTATCGCTGATCGTCCACCGCTCGGTCGCCGAAGAGCGCGGTCGCGGCATGTGCGAGCGCCTGAAAGACCTCATCCCGCGCCACCTGTTCAAGATCCCGATCCAGGCCGCGATCGGCGGCAAGATCATCGCCCGCGAAACCATCGCTGCCCTGCGTAAGGACGTCACCGCCAAATGCTACGGCGGCGACATCACGCGTAAGAAAAAGCTGCTCGAGAAGCAGAAGAAGGGCAAGGCCCGGATGCGCGAATACGGGAACGTGAGCATCCCGCAGGAGGCGTTTATTGCTGCGCTGAGGATGGGGGAAGAGTAGGCGCGCTAGGTCGCCGAGAAATCGTCGATTGCTGCCATCAACTTTTGCAGCTTATCTACGTCTTTGCGGTGTTCTAAATAGTCGCCATATATTTTCGTCGAAGTGTCGATAAGATTTTCGTAGAAAATTATCCTAGCTTCATGTGCATCAAGAACTTTCTGCGAGGCTGTTTCGCCGCCTGGATCAGCCCAATCCGTCGGCTCTTTTCCGAGAACGATAACTATTTCTACCGGTTCCTTGTCGAGATCGGCCTTCTTAAGGACCTTTGCCATCCCTGAGCGATACTTTGCTACTTGTTCAGCAAGTTTAAATGAAGTTGTAGACGCTTTTGGCCTCTTTAACTCGACGATCACGTGTTTTCCGGCGGTTTTTCGATAACCAATATCGATACGCGCCTTTCGTTCCTTCGCCGTAAGAGTTGAGGTAACTTGATCTATTACCTTGTTAACTTGTCGTTCCATGTAAGCGGTGGAATCTGCTCTTTCCCAAGCAGGATCGATTAGCCAAAGGTGATCAAACAAATATTTTTGTATTACCTTTTCAAGCGCGTTTTCTTCGACCTTGTCTTCTAGGGCTCTTAAAACGCCCACTCGGGATTTCACGATTTGACCATACAAATTCGCTTCGAGGCCATCTACCTCGGAGAATAGTTCTAGGAGGGTCGGTACCCCTTCATCTGTGATACTCTCAAGCCTATCGAGATTTTCATTAAGTCTATGGAATTCGAATGCCAGAACAGATTGCTTTATCAGAGATTTCTCTTCGGTGTCTGACGCTTCAATCTTGTTTAATTTCCCGATCCATTTCTTAGCTTTCACCCGAGTCGCAGGCTTTAAGGTCTCGATCCAGTCCTTGACCTCCGGTATTTTGAGCGCATTCTTCGCCCCAGAATCCACTCGGAGGGTGGCCCACTTATTCTGAATATACTTCAATTCTGTCGCGATGAATTCTTTGAGTTCGAGATAACGGGGGTCTCCCTCAACTAAACTTTGCCGACTGCTTGTGGCCGCATCATCATCTTTTGATTTATCGTCTACCCATAGATCGAGACCGTCGACACGTAGTTCGCCAATAAGATACCCTGCATATACTCCGCGTTCTGTGAAGGCATCGAGGATATCTTCTTGCGCCATTTTCCCGCGGACAAAGATCGCGATCCTGTTGAGGTTATCGCCGTCCTCATCATCTTTAAGTTGACTGGACTCTTTTACGGTCCCGAGCCAGCCAGAAACCTTTACCCCGCCCGGCGCTGCGCTCGTGCTGCGACTCTCCCTATGCTCGAGATTAGTAGCAAGTGCAGTCACGTCTTTCTGATTTCCGTAGGTCCAGACGTACTGTAGCTTGTCGTAGTATTCCCGATCTTCGACTTTTACTTCCGCCTTATCGATAAATACGCGAAAACTATCGGACTCAATGACCTGAAATCTGCGAGCGACACGTTTGCGGAGCGCCTTGGGCGTAGCTATCGTTTGCTTGCGTCTCAGGTTGGTGAGCGTGATGCGAGTGCCATGCGCAAAGTCGATCTTGGAGGCGCTTACCTCTTTCGGCGCGTAGGTCGTTGAATCATTTCCTCCCGCTTCTATTTTCGCCCTAATGTCCGGCAAATGCATTTTGAATGCATTGCGTTCGCCATTCTTTGCAGTCTCGATAAGGACAGTGTCGGCGATAGAGAAAAGTGAGAGTTTGCCGATGCCTTTTCGGCCCATCGGCTTACGTTTATGTTTCGGGGTGAGGCCTGGCTGCCCGCTTCTTCGGCGATAGCCGACCGTCAAGAATCTGGCGTTAACTTCATCCTCGGTCATACCTAGACCATCATCTTTGATGACGATCTTAGTCTTCGGTCTATTCCAGCTAATCTCTACGCATTCGGCGTCAGCGTCGTAGGCATTTGCTACGATCTCTGAGAGGACGGCCGCCATGTTGCTGTAAAGGTTGATCCCGAGGTGCTCTAGGGAATTCAGACTAATAGTCAGTTCATATTTATCTTTGGATTTTTTATCGGTCATTTATTCTGCATCCAGCAATTATTGTTTTACCGATCGCTTGGCCTAAATTCACCGGGACCGCGTTTCCAATCCACCGTCCAACTTCTTTCATATTGGGCCTATCGTCCGGCGGCAAAAACTCATATTCTGGTGGAAAGGACTGAAGGATCGCCGCTTCTCGAAGGCTAATGGCCCTATCCTGCTCAGGATGGCCAAATCGACCATTTCCGAAGCCAAAGCACTGTGTTGTCATCGTAGGGGCGGGATCGTCCCAAGTCATCCGGGCATAAACGCCAGGATAGGTTTTCCCACTCGCTCGACGATGACAGTCGGCACGCAGTTCTTCGGGCCAGTCTCGCCAAGTGCCGCCAGGCTTGGCCGCCTTCATTCGCCTCATATTTAATTCCGATAGCGACGAAGAGGTGTGAAGGGGGTCTATCGGGTGCTTCGCTCCTGCTTCGATAGGCGGGAGATGTCCAATCGCATCCTTCACCGTCAATCCGACATTCGCGGCGGGAATGAGAGGGCCGATTTTCCTCCCCCGCGCGGCTACTACAACCAACCGCCGTCGCTTCTGAGGCACACCGAAAAGTTCGCATTTCGCAATCGTGGCTCGCACTGGATAGCCAGCATCGTTGAGAATCTGCTTGAATTTTCGAAAGACTTCACCGCCCTTGTATCGCTTCAGTGCGGGCACATTCTCCATTGTCACGAAATCGGGCTGTACTTCGGCAGCCAACCGCGCGAATTTTTCGACCAGCCCCCACTGGGGGTCTTCGGCATAACGTTGCTTGTAGGTGGAAAACGGCTGGCATGGGGCACAGCCCGCCAAAATGGTGGGAGCAGTTCCGGAGTAATGCTTCTTGATCTCGCTGGCGCTCAGGTCGCCTACATCTGCCTCGATGAATTTGGCGCCGTTGTTCTTCTCGTATGCGTGCTTGCATCGAGCATCAGTGTCGTAACCGGCCAGAATATTACAACCGGCAAGTTTCAAGCCATGGCTCAGGGCCCCGACACCACAAAATAGGTCTACGACTTCCGGTTTCGCAGTCATTGCGTCATCTCCAAAAATCGGATCAGACGATCGGATAGTTGCTCGGGTTCTTCGGCCTCGCACTGCCACACGACCATCGTTTCCCACCCCATAGCTCTCAAGTCGCTCAAGTTCTTATTATCTCTCATGATGTTATCGTCAAATTTCTTCTGCCAGAAATCCACGTTTGTCTTCGGTGTCGTGGCCTTTCTGCAATTGTGCCTATGCCAGTAGCAGCCATGAACGAAGATCACTTTCTTCTTTCCCGGAAACACGAGATCTGGGCTACCCGGGAGGTCTCGCCGATGAAGGCGGAAGCGGTAGCCCAAACGGTGGGCCAAGCGCCGCACAACCATCTCCGGTTTCGTATCCTTGCCGCGAACACGCGACATCAAGCTACTGCGTTCTTCAGGACTGAGGTTATCCACCATGAGGGTGGTACTAGGTAACGATGCGCGACGAAGCGAGGGGTCTTTTGTTTGCGCCCTCAAACGCCGGGCGCGACGCGTCCGCGTCGCTTGGCTTCCTCGCATAAGCTCGGCCGGCCGGTCGGCCTTGCGGTCCGCTGCTCGCGGACCGGATCGGCGCATGACCACCGGTGTTTTGGCTGCTCGGATCCAAACGTTGTTTCCTACATGAGCGCAGCTGACTAAGCCGTCACCTCAAACAACGCCTCACACGCCAAAAACCGGCAAACCCCGGGCTTCCGGCACCCAAATCGAAGGGGAAAACTTTTCCGCCTTGGACCGTGTTCCATCCGTTCCACCCTGTAGGATGACCGAGGGGCTTGCGGGGTCGGGCGGGGCCTAGGCGGCGATGTCGTTCAGGAACTCGCCGACGGCGGTTTCGAGTTCGCCCAGCTGGTCGGTGATCAGCGCGAACATGTCCTCGACGCGGCTGCACTGCTTGTCGACGTCCTGCGCGGCGGTGCTGACGCCGGCGATGGTCTCGGCCATGGAGCTGGCGGTCATCGCGGTCTCGTCGATCATGCTGGCGATGCTGGTCACCTGGCCGGTCTGCTCCTGCATGGTGCGCTCGAAGGCTTCGCTGGAGTTGCTGACGGCGCCGATGTGATCGCTGATCGAGCGGTTGGCCTCGACCGTGCGGTCGCCCGAGGAGCGGATCTCGGCGATGCGGCGGACGATGTCGTCGGTGGCGTTCTCGGTCTGGCGGGCGAGGGCCTTCACCTCCTCGGCGACGACCGCAAAGCCTGCACCGGCTTCGCCCGCGTGGGCGGCCTCGATGGTGGCGTTCAGTGCGAGCATGCGGGTGAGGTCGGCGACTTCGCGGATGATGTCGACGACGTTGGCGATCTCGCGGGTGTCCTTGCCGAGCGTCTCGATGACCTCGCTGGCGTGGAGGGCCTGGCCGGCAGCATCGCGGCTCGCCTGGCTGATCGCGCCGACGGAGCCGCGCACGTTCTCGATGCTTTGGACGAGGTCGCCGCTCTCGCGTGCGGCATTGCCCATGACGGTAGCCGACTGCTCGGCGGCAGCGGCGATCTCGGCGGCGTCGGAGGCCATCGAGGTGGTCGATCGGCGGGCGCGCTGGGCGAGCTTGGTGACGAGCGAGCTCCGCTTGGTGGTCTCGCCGACGAGTTCGGCAATGGTGCTGTGGAAGCGCTCGGCGATCTCGGCGCGGCGGGCTTCCTCGAGGCGGCGAGTGATGCGGTTGAGGCGGGCGACCATGAGCTCGGCCGTGATGCGGTCGACGGCTCCGAGGACGAGCATGCGCGCCTCGCGGTCATCCTTGTCCGAGGCGTGCGCACTGGCGAGCTGGGAGGCGCGCGAGAAGACGTGGTGGAGCACGCCGACGACGCGGTAGGGCACGGCAGCGTTCTCGTGCGTCCAGTTGCCGAGCGAGGCGGCGGCCTTCATCCACGCCTCGTCGACCGGCTGCGTGAGGCGGCTGATCATCCAGTCGCGGAACTGGGCGCACGACTTGTCGATGTCGCAATCGGTAGAGAGGTTGCCGCTATCGCGCATGCTCTCGAGCGAAGGGCGCAGCGGTTCGAGGATCCAGTCGATCTCGCCGACGATCTCGCTGCCGATTTTCCCCAGCAGGTCCTGTTCGGCAGCGCCGATACCAAACGCTTCGAGGCGTCCGTTTACTTCGATGCGGTTCTTGCCGTTGCTTGCAGCCATGCGGCCTGTGTCCCCCGGGAATAAATCTCGGGGGAGACCATAGCCCTAGGTATTTACCTTATGGTTAACGCGGCGTTTGAGATTTGGCTCAGGGACGCGTCTGGCCGGTGCCGTGGACGAGGTATTTGAAGCTGCACAGTTGTTCGAGGCCGACGGGGCCGCGTGCGTGCATCTTGCCCGTCGCGATACCGATTTCGGCGCCCATGCCGAATTCGCCGCCATCGGCGAACTGGGTGCTGGCGTTGCGCATGACGATCGCGCTGTCGATCGCGGTCATGAAGCGGCGCGCAGCATCGTCATCCTCGGTCATGATCGCATCGGTGTGGTGCGAGCTGTGCTCGTCTACCCACTCGATGGCTTCGTCGAGACCGCCAACGACCTTCACCGAGGCGATGGGGTCGAGATATTCGGTGTTCCAGTCGGCTTCGGTCGCGAGCTTGATGCTGCTGTCGATCGCGACGGCTTCTTCATCGCCGCGCAGTTCGCAGTCGCTGCCCATGAACGCGGTGAGACGGGGGACGAAATCCTTCGCCACGGCGCGGTCGACGACGATGCTCTCGGTCGCGCCGCATACGCCGGTGCGGCGCAGCTTCGCGTTGCGGATGACCTCGGCCGCCTTGTCGAGGTCGGCCGCCTCGTGGACGTAGCTGTGGCAGTTACCGTCGAGGTGTAGGAGCGTGGGGACGCTTGCCTGGTCGCGAACCAGTTCGACGAGGCCGCGGCCACCGCGCGGAATGACGAGGTCGACGAATTCGTCGGCCTTGAGCAGCGCTGCAACGGCGTCGCGATTGGTAGTGCCGACGGTCTGCACGGCGTCTTCCGGCAGGCCTGCTGCCTTGAGGCCCTCGCGCATACAATCGACGATGACCCGGGTCGAGTGGCGGCTTTCGCTGCCACCGCGAAGGATCACGGCATTGCCGCTCTTCAGGCAGAGCGCGCTCGCGTCCGCGCCGACATTGGGGCGGCTTTCGTAGATCATGCCGATCACGCCGATGGGGACGGCGACGCGTTCGATGCTGAGGCCGTTGGGGCGCTCGAAGGTCGCGAGCGTGCGGCCGACAGGGTCGGGCAGCTCTGCAATCTCTTCCAGCGCACCGGCCATGCCTTCGACACGGTCTTCGGTGAGCTTCAGGCGGTCGATGAAGCTGTCAGGCTTCTTGCCCTCGACGCTTTTTACGTCCTTGGCATTGGCAGCGAGAAGCTCATCCATCGAGTTGCGCAGTGCCTTGGCGGCTTCGCGCAGCGCGGTGTTTTTCGCCTCGGTGCTCGCCGAGAGCAGGCCCTTGGCTGCTTTACGGGCATTCTGGCCGAGCGTGGCGATATGGATCTGGGGATCTAGCGTCTGGTCGTTCATGATATCTCTCTGTTTGTTTGCGGGGCAGGAGGCGCTGTGATGTCAGCGCAGCTCGACCGCCCTGTCGTAAGCTGCCTGCAATGTAGCATGCAGGCGATCGGAAAGGCCATCGTCAGAATTGAGCGCATCGAGGCCTGCGGCGGTGGTGCCGCCCTTGCTGGTGACCGAATTGCGTAATTCCTCGAGGCCTGGTGCTGATGGTTCGCTGGCCATGGCGACTGCGCCGCCCATCGTGCCGAGCACCATATCGCGTGCCTCGTCCTCATCGAAACCCTGCGCCATCGCTGCCTCGGAATAGGCGCGGGCGATCTCGAAAACGTATCCGGGGCCTGAGCCTGCGACAGCCGTCACGCGGTCGAGCTTCTCTTCACTGTCGACAGTGATGGTCGAACCGGCCCGGCGCATGAAGGCCTCAGCATGCACGAGGTGGTCGGACGAGGCGTGGGGACCAGGGCAGATGCCGCTCACTCCGCGGCCGATGGCGGCCGGCAGGTTAGGCATGGTGCGCACGACCGGCGCATCGCCCAGCAGGCGCGATAGGCGCCCGGCGGAATAGCCCGCGGCAATCGAAAGGATGTAGCCACCCGGCGCGAGGTTATCGCGATACGCGGGCATGACCTCGTCGATTAGCTGCGGCTTCACCGCTGCAACGATGCAGTCGAAGTGCTGCGAGGCGATTTCCTCGCGGTCGGGCACCAGCGTGACCCCTTCAGGAAGGTCGCTTGCCATCGGGTCGACGACGGTAACCGATTCGGGTCCGACCACCCATTGCGACAGTAAAGCGGAACCCATTTTTCCGCATCCGATAATAAGAACTGAATTGATGATCTTAGAAATCCATTCCCGTGTAAATCACACGTTATGTAAGTCTTGAGTTTATTTGAATGTAAAATATCGATTCGAGGACCGTAGATTTGTTCTGATGTGATTAAGGCTCTCTACTTGCGCATTCGATATTTTGGAAAAGTCGGTTGTGCACTGCACAATCCCTATCTACATTGTATGCGAGAAATTTCAAGTTATGCAGATATTCGGAATATGACCCAGAAACGAAACATCGTTGTTAAAATCGGTTCGGCGCTTCTCGCGAACCAGGACCTCCTGACGCCGCGCTACGGCTTCCTCCAGCGCCTGCTGGAAGACATCGCCGTACTGCGATCGCAGGGCTTCAATGTAATCCTTTGCTCCTCCGGCTCGGTCGCGCTCGGCTTGCGTATCATCGGCGAAACGCCGGACAGCGCGGGAGTTTCCGACAAGCAGGCAGCTGCCGCATGCGGAATGCCGCTATTGCTCAACGCCTATAAGCAGGTGGGGCACGAGTTCGGCTTCGAAATCGCGCAGGTTCTCCTGACCCTCGGCGATTTCGAGGACCATCGCCGCTTCCTCAATACGCGCAATACGGTCCATCGCCTGCTGGAATCGGGCATCGTGCCGATCGTCAACGAGAACGATACGATTACCACCGAGGAAATCCGGGTGGGTGACAATGACCGTCTGGCCGCCAAGGTTTCGCAGATGGTCGGGGCGAGCGATCTCATCATCTTGACCGGCGTAGACGGCCTCTACGACCGCAATCCTGACGATCCCGAGGCGCGATTTGTGCCAGAGGTCGAAGACGTGAACAAATATATGAACGCAACCAAGGGCAAGAGCACGCTTGGCACGGGGGGCATGGAAACCAAGCTCCAGGCAGCCAATATGGCGCAGGAGGCAGGCGTGACCACCTGGATTGCCCAGGGTGAGATCGATCGTCCGCTTTCGACTGTCCTCAATGGTGAGCGCCGCGCGACCAAGGTCATCCCTAATCCCAATCCGCTTTCAGGCTGGGACAGCTGGATTGCCAACCGTCTGCAGATGGCCGGCAGCATCGTTGTGAGCGAGCAGACGGCAGATGCGCTCGGGAAGGGCGACCGCCCGATCTCGCGTAGTGACATCCTTTCGATGGATGGCGATTTCACCCGCGGCGACGTGCTGCATGTCTACGACAGCAAGGGCATTGAGCGGGCAAGGGGGCTCAGCGATTTCACGTCTGAGGAGTTGCGCGTCCTGATCCACAATCCCGAAACCGGCGCGGAACAGCTGCTCGGCTACAAGACCCGGGGCGAGATCATCCGTTCGAACAACCTCGTAATGCTGGAGAACCGCCACCTGCTTTGGGAAGCCCCCGAAGCGATGGTCGGATGAACCGCTCACAGAAATCGACGAAATAAATCCGGATCTTCTTGGAACCAGACTGATCCTGTCGTATTTAAGTTTTTGCGGACCGGGCCCCTCTGGCGGGTGTCTTTCCAGGCACTCGTGATGTCGGACCGTATCGGATTAGCCGATGCGAGCTGGTGGGCCCCTTTCCCCTCCCAATCCCAGCCCACGGCCGCATCGGCTATCCGATCGAACCCACGATTTCGATTGCGGAGGTCACGATGACGGCCCGGATGTACAAGCTTACCCAGATTCATCAGCGTATCGACGAGCGCTTGCGGCTCGAGGCGCGCAAGGCGAGGCCCGATGGTCTCGAGATCTTGCGCCTCGCCACTCTGAAAGCGCGCGCGAAGAATGCACTGGCTGTGCTGACGGGTCGCGCAGTGCCCGCCTGAGGCGGGCCATAGCCATTTAAATTACGAAAACCGGCACCCCCGGCAATACCGAGCGTTGGTGCCGAAAAGTTTTCGTCAGAAAGACAGGGGCCCGAGAATGGTCAGAGCGATAACACCCATGCTGCGCGACTTCCTCCAGAAGGAAAGCGCAGGCGGCATAGTCCTTATTCTTGCAGCCGCATTGGCGCTCGCCGTTGCTAACTCGCCCCTGTCGGCGGGCTATTTCGGTTTTCTCGACATTCCTGTCGTCGCCGCTTTCGGCAGCTTCGTCATCGACAAGCCGCTGCTGCTCTGGATCAACGACGGCCTTATGGCGGTCTTCTTTTTCCTCGTCGGTCTCGAAGTCAAACGCGAGGTCCTCGAGGGCCAGCTATCGAGCTGGAACAAAGCGTCGCTCCCGCTGATTGCCGCGATCGGCGGTATGGCCATCCCCGCGCTGGTCTTCATTGGCCTCAATCTGGATTCGCCCGACAACATTCGTGGCTGGGCTATTCCCGCCGCAACCGATATCGCTTTCGCCCTCGGCATTCTCTCGCTGCTGGGCCCTCGCGTCCCCGTGGCCCTCAAGGCGCTGTTGCTCGCGATCGCGGTGATCGATGATATCGGCGCGATAGCCATCATCGCCTTGTTCTATTCGGGCGAGCTCGACACCGGCATGCTCGGCGCTGCCGCGATTGTATTCGTACTCATGCTCGCTCTCGGTCGCGCCAAGGTCCAGTCGACCATTCCCTACATCCTGCTCGCGATCCTGATGTGGGCCTTCGTGCTCAAATCGGGCGTTCATGCAACGCTGGCCGGTGTGGCTGCTGCCATGACGATCCCGCTGGATGCAAAGAGCGATCACGGACCGCTTGAGCGGATGGAGCATGCGCTCCACCCTTGGGTAGCCTTCCTGGTCATCCCCGTGTTCGGCTTTGCCAACGCCGGTGTGACGTTGGTCGGCCTGCAGCCTTCGGCGCTGCTCGAGCCGCTGCCCCTCGGCATCGCGCTAGGCCTTCTTATCGGCAAGCAGATCGGGATCTTCGGCTTCGCCTGGCTGGCCGTGAAGGCAAAGCTCGCGGAGCTCCCGGACGAGGTGAACTGGCGCCAAATCCACGCGCTTTCACTTCTAGCCGCGATCGGTTTCACCATGAGCCTGTTCATCGGCAACCTTGCCTTCAGCACACCCGAGCAAGTGGATGCCGTGAAGCTCGGCGTCCTGTCCGGTTCGACCATTGCGGCGATTGCGGGATACATCCTCCTGAAAATCTCGCTGCCCGCCGGCGAGGCTGAGAACGAGATCGAAAAGACATGGTAGAATTTCTCGCGCAGGACTGGCTCGGAACCCCCGTTTGGTTCTGGGCCGCCTTCCTGACGATTGTCATCGTCCTGACGGCATTCGATCTGGGCGTCCTGCACAAGGAAGACCGCGAGCTCGGCATACGTGAAAGCCTCAAGCTATCGGTCTTCTATATCGGCGTAGCTTTGCTGTTCGGCCTGTGGGTCTGGTTCGAGCGCGGTCCTGAATCGGGGATGCAGTACTACACTGGGTTCTTCATCGAGAAGGCGCTGTCGATCGACAACGTTTTCGTGATCAGCCTGATCTTCACCTATTTCGCCATTCCCGCGAAGTACCAGTATCGCGCGCTCCTCTGGGGCATTATGGCGGTAATCGTCTTGCGCGGCCTGATGATTGCCGGTGGCGCGGCCCTGCTCGCCGAGGCGTATTGGGTCCTCTACCTGTTTGCAGCCTTCCTCGTGGTGACCGGCATCAAGATGTTCTTCGCCGGCGACGAGCCGATGGACGTTGGCAACAATCCCTTCGTGAAGTGGATATCGCGGCACATGCGCGTGACGCCCGAGCTGCACGCCCAGAAGTTCTTCGTGAAGGTGAAGGACGAGAAAACCGGCCGCATGGTGCGCGCCGCAACGCCGCTATTCCTGGCGCTGGTGGTGATCAATCTCGCGGACCTGGTGTTCGCGGTGGACAGCGTACCGGCGATCTTTGCGATCACGACCGACACCTTCATAGTCTACACCTCGAACATCTTCGCGATCCTAGGTCTGCGCGCGCTTTACTTCGCGCTGGCGGCGATGGTGCATCGCTTCCACTACCTGAAGTATGCGCTAGCGGCGGTCCTGGTGTTTATCGGCAGCAAGATCTTCGTGGCGGATTTCCTGCTGGATGGGGCGAAGTTCCCGGCGTGGATCAGCCTTGGTGTTACTGCTGCGCTGATTGCGGCAGGCGTGCTCTATTCGCTCTGGAAGACCAGAGGAGAAGAAGAGGCCGACTGGCCCGCAGTGAAGGAATGATCAGACGTTGGCAGTGGACATGGTCGTGCTGACCGTGTCCAGGGTCGCCCCGAACTCGTTGCCGAGGGTCTGCATTGCCGCGATAGCGGTCACGGCGATGAGCGCAACGATCAGACCGTATTCGATCGCCGTCGCGCCTTTGTCGTCCTTAAGGAAGCGCTTGATTGCGTTCATTTTTGCCAAATCCCGTCCATGATTCTGCGGGGTGAGCCGCATCGCTGCCAATATTTGGCCACGTTTCCTTAAAATCCACTTAAGGGTTCACTCACATCTCGGCGGCTCGACGCACGGGGAAATCCTTACGAACTTCACTTGGCGTTCAGCAGGGTGCTGGCTATAGGCTCGACCCTATGAACACTGTTTCGCGCTTCCGCCGCCTGCCGGCCATCGGCACCGTCCTCGCCGCCACCGTATTCCTCGCGGCCTGCGCGGGTTCGGGTTCCGCCCCGAGGGACACTGCCTACGTGGCCCGCGACGTGGAGACGCTTTATTCAGAGGCGAAGGACCGGCTCGATCGCGGCAACGCGCCGCTCGCGGCTGCTCTCTTCGACGAGGTCGAGCGCCAGCATCCCTATTCGCCTTGGGCCCGCCGTGCGCAGCTCATGAGCTCGTTCAGCTATTACGTCGCGAGCGATTACAACAAATCGGTGCAGGCAGCGCAGCGCTTCCTCTCGATCCACCCGGGCAACAAGGACGCGCCTTATGCCTACTACCTGATCGCGCTCAACTATTACGAGCAGATCAGCGACGTGCAGCGCGACCAGAAAATCACCGAGCAGGCACTGACGGCTCTCAACGAAGTCGTCCGCCGCTTCCCGCAGACCGAATATGCCGCCGATGCGCGTCTCAAGATCGACCTCGTGCAGGATCACCTCGCGGGCAAGGAGATGGAAATCGGCCGTTTCTACCAGCGCTCGGGCAAATGGATTGCCGCGCAGGTGCGTTTCCAGAACGTAGTCGACGATTACCAGACGACCAGCCACGCGCCCGAAGCGCTTTATCGCCTGACCGAGACCAGCCTCGCGCTGGGCATTCCCTCGGAAGCGGTGAAATATGCTGCCGTCCTCGGCGCGAACTATCCGGGCAACGAATGGTACGAGAAAGCCTACGAGCTTGTTCAGGACCACGCGCCGGGCGTCACCGCCAGCTGATAAGCCAAATATTCACACCCGATCATAACGGGAACGGTGACGCGGGCTTTGGCCTGCGTTAAGGGATTGGGGATGCTGACCCGCCTGTCCATCCGCAACATCGTGTTGATCGAAGCGCTCGATCTCGATTTCGGGCGCGGCCTCGGTGTGCTCACGGGCGAGACGGGTGCGGGTAAGTCGATCCTGCTCGATTCGCTGGGGCTGGTGCTGGGCAATCGCGCCGACAGCGGGCTGGTGCGCGCTGGCGAGGAGAAGGCCAGCGTTTCGGCGAGCTTCGAGTTCGCCAAGCTTCCCGATGCGATCGCCGAGGCGCTCGATGATGCTGACATCGAGATCGAGCCGGGCGAACCGCTCATCATCCGCCGCCAGCTCAAGGCGGACGGGGGCAGCAAGGCCTTTATCAACGATCAGGGAGTTGGCGTGGCGCTTCTGCGTGAGATTGCCGGCGCCTTGGTTGAACTGCATGGCCAGCATGACGATCGCGGGCTGGTCAATCCGCGCGGTCACCGCGCGCTGCTGGACCGGTTTGCCGGTTCGGATTCCGCGAAGGTCGAACAGGCCTGGACCAAATGGCGCAGCACCGAGGCTCGGCTGGCCGAAGCGCGCGAAACACTCGAACAGGCGAAGCTCGATCAGGACCTGCTGCTCGCGCATCTTGCCGAGCTGACCGCGCTTGAACCGCAGGCGGGTGAAGAGGCCCGGCTGGCGGAAGCGCGCGCCGACATGCAGAAGGGCGAGCGCCTTTCGGGCGATCTCGAAGAGCTCCGCCATCTCTGGGAAGGCTCGGACTCGCCGCTCGCCTCGCTGCGTGTGGCTGCCCGGAAGCTGGACCGGATCGCGCCAGAACATTCGCTGCTGGCCGACGCATTGGCCTCACTCGATCGCGCCGTGATCGAGGCTGGCGAGGCAGAAGAGAAGCTGGAAGCTGCCGCAGCGGCGCTGGTCCATGACCCTGCCGCTCTGGAAGAGGCGGAAACCCGCCTGTTCGAGCTGCGCGCTCTGGCCCGCAAGCACCGCTGCGAAGTCGACGAGCTGCCCGAGAAGATCCGCGAGATGCGCAGCCAGCTCGATGCGATCGAAGGCGGCGAGGCCGAGCTCGATGCGCTCGAAGCCGCCGCAGAAGAAGCGGGCAAGCGCTACCGTGCCGAGGCTGAGTCGCTGCATGCGAACCGCGTGGCTGCGGCATTGCGTCTCGACGAAGCCGTCGCGGCGGAACTTGCGCCGCTCAAGCTCGATGCGGCTCGTTTCAAGACGGCTGTGACCGCGCTTCCGGAAGAGCGCTGGGGCGCGCATGGGGTCGACAGCGTCGAATTCCTCATCGCCACCAACCCGGGTGCCGATTTCGCGCCGCTCGCGAAGATCGCCAGCGGCGGCGAGCTATCGCGCTTCATCCTTGCGTTGAAGGTTGCGCTGGCCGAGCAGGGCGGGGCAGCGACGGTAATTTTCGACGAGATCGATCGCGGTGTAGGCGGCGCAGTGGCCAGCGCTATCGGCGAACGCCTCGCAAGGCTGGCCTCGGACGGACAGCTGCTGGCTGTAACGCACAGCCCGCAGGTCGCTGCGCGCGGGCAGATTCATTACATGATCGCCAAGAGCTCCGACGGCACGGTGACACGCACCAGCGTGGCGCTGCTCGACGAGGCAGGTCGCCAGGAAGAGATCGCTCGCATGCTCTCGGGTGCTGAAGTCACGCCCGAAGCGAGGGCGCAGGCGGATCGATTGCTTGAGGGAGTGTGACCGTGCGAATCGTTGGCTACTTGATGGTTTTGGTTCTCGGCGAGGCTATGCGGCGAGGTTACCGTGCCAACCAACTCTAGGGAAACGCCCGTAAAAATGCCTGAGGAATTAACAGTCGCGAGCGCGTCGGAATTCCTCGAAAGCGCAAACTTTCAGATCGGTCGATCAATTTGGTTGGAAATCCGCGAAAAATCTCAGGAATTGCCTCAAGCGAAGATTGATGAATTAGTGCGACAATCCATTGAGGTCTTGGCTTACTTCCCGCATTTGGCTCCACTCGCGCCACTTGCCGAATTGAAGAAAGCGGGTGGCCCTCTCAATAAGAAGCAAAAGGACCTGCTTAGGCGGGAGATGTTGAAACATCAGTCCGCCGAGCACAGTGAGTTTTTCCGAAAGATCCAATATCATCGCCATCGCTATGATGAGCTCGATGATCCCGAAATTTCGGATCTCGAGTTCGACGGCCTGCAGCGCGAAGCGGAAAGTCTAGAGAAGCAGCTGGAATTCCAGCCCAATGATCTATTCAGTGTTCAACGGATCGTAGGCACCAAGTCAGAGAACGCCTTATCCAAGGTCACCCACGAGGTTCGCATGATGAGCCTCGACAACGCCTTCTCCGCCGAAGAGGTCGAGGAGTGGGTGGCACGGGTCCGGCGTTTCCTTTCGCTCGACGAAAGCGAGCAGGTCTCGATTACTGCTGAAGACAAGATTGACGGACTGTCCTGCTCGCTGCGATACGAGAGCGGCAAGCTTGTTCGTGCTGCAACGCGCGGGGACGGGCAGGTGGGCGAGGACGTGACGCCCAATGTCGCGCATATCTCGGATATTCCCCAGCAGCTCTCGGGCGATGTGCCGGAGGTCTTCGAGATCCGCGGCGAGGTCTACATGTCGAAGGCCGACTTCCAAGCGCTCAACGCCGCGCAGGAAGAGGCAGGCGGCAAGCTCTTCGCCAATCCGCGCAATGCAGCTGCCGGCTCGCTGCGCCAGAAGGATGCGAGCGTGACGGCAAAGCGTCCGCTCAGGTTCTGGGCGCACGGCTGGGGCGCGGCCTCCGATGTGCCCGGTGCCACGCAGGAAGAGGTAGTGCGTAAGATCGAAAAGTGGGGAGTGCCGGTTTCGCCGCTATTCACCGTCGTTCAGGACGTCGCCGGAATGCTGGCGCATTACGACAGCATCGGTTCGCAGCGTCCCGACCTTCCGTATGAAATCGATGGGGTCGTCTACAAGGTCGACCGGCTGGATTGGCAGCAACGCCTCGGCTTCGTGGCCAAGGCACCGCGATGGGCGCTGGCGCACAAGTTCCCGGCAGAGCAGGCTGAGACCACGCTCGAGGCGATCGACATCCAGGTCGGGCGTACAGGCAAGCTTACCCCTGTCGGCCGCCTTGCGCCTGTCTTGGTGGGCGGTGTCACTGTAACGAACGTCACGCTTCACAACCGCGACGAGATCGAGCGGTTGGGCGTCAGGCCCGGCGACCGAGTGGTCGTCCAGCGAGCGGGCGACGTTATTCCACAGCTTGTGGAAAACCTGACCCGCGAGGTGGAGCGCGAGCCTTTCGTGTTCCCCGATCACTGTCCCGAATGCGGAAGCGAGGCTGTGGCGGCAGAGGGCGAGGTCGATGTGCGCTGCACAGGTGGTCTCATATGTCCTGCGCAACGCACTGAAAGGTTGAAGCATTTTGTCAGTCGCGGTGCGCTCGACATAGACGGGCTCGGCGAGAAGACCATCGACCAGTTCTTCGCACTGGGCTGGCTGGAAAGCCCAGCGGACATTTTCCGTCTCCACGAACGTCGTGACGCCATTCTCGGGCTCGAAGGCTGGCAGGAGCGCTCTGTGGATAAGCTTGTGGATAGCATCGAGGCGCGGCGCGAGCCGGATGCGGCCCGGTTGCTGTTCGGATTGGGCATCCGCCACGTCGGCGCTGTTACGGCGCGCGACCTGATGAAGCATTTCCACGAGTTGCCGGCCTTGCGCCAGACTGCCGAGGCTGCACGCGCGGGAGACGAAGACGCCGCACAGGCGCTGACCTCGATCGACGGCATCGGCGGCGCGGTGGTCGAGGCGCTCGGCGACTTCTTCCACGAGGATCACAACAAAACAGTCTGGGACGACCTGCTGAATGAAGTCTCGCCCCCGCGCTATGAGGTCGAAACGAAGGAAAGCCCCGTCAGCGGAAAGACCGTGGTATTCACCGGCAAGCTGGAAACGATGAGCCGTGACGAGGCCAAGGCGCAGGCCGAGCGTCTCGGAGCCAAGGCAAGCGGTTCGGTCAGTGCCAAGACCGACCTCTTGGTCGCCGGCCCGGGCGCCGGCAGCAAGCTCAAGAAGGCCGCCGATCTCGGAATCGAGGTGATCGACGAGGCAGGCTGGGCGAAAATCGTGGCGGAAGCAGAGTAGGGGCCATGAACGCGCAAGGCATCTCGCTGGGGCTGATCTTCGGGGTCATGTTCGGGGTTGTCTTCGACAATCTCGCGATCGGTCTCGGGCTGGGTGTCGCTTTTGGTGCAGCATTTAGCGCTTCCATGTCGAAGAAGAACGAAGACGATGAAGAGGACGACGAGGACGCGGATTCAAAAGCTGACGGCAATCTCGGAAACCATCCGATTTGATGGCGTTAGTTGGATGTGAGACGCTCTCCGATCCTGTTCCTGACCGTCCTGATAGTCGGCGCCTTCCTGGTGCTGGCGACATCCGTGAGCACGCCCGGCGAAACGCCTGAAGAGTTTGAACGGCGTGTTATGGGTGCGGCATCCCAAGAGCCTCCACCGCCGCCCGAACTCGAAGAAGCGCAGTTGGCACTCCAAGAGGAGCTGCGAGGCATCGGCGAAGGATTTGCCGGCGAAGTCGGTATTGCGGTCACGCAGGTATCCGACCTTTCGACCGTGACCCACAATGGCGAAGAGCCATTCCCGCAGCAGAGCGTCACGAAGCTGTGGGTCGCGTTGACCGCGCTGGACCTTGCGGAAGAGGGCGGCCTTTCGCTCGACGAGATGGTGACGATCCGCAGCGCAGATCTCACGCTGTTCTATCAGCCCGTCAGGAACATCGTGAAGGCGCGAGGGGCATTCACGAGCGATTATCGCGACCTCCTGACCCGCGCGATTACGCAAAGCGACAATACCGCCAATGATCGCCTTCTCCGCCGAGTAGGCGGCCCGCAGGCGGTAGAGGCATTCCTTAGAAGAAACCGGATAGCCGGCGTGCAGTTCGGCACCGACGAGCGCAGCAAGCAGAGCGAGATTGCCGGACTGGAGTGGCGCCAGTCTTATTCGACGGGAAACGCCTTCTACCAGGCGCGCGACCGCGTACCCGAGAAGCGGCGGCGGCAGGCATTCGAAGCCTATCTCGCGGATCCGATCGACGGTGCCAGTGCGGCGGGGATATCCGAAGCGCTGGCGAAGCTGGCGCGCGGCGATCTCTTGGCGCCCGCGTCAACCAGCTTCATGCTCGACACGCTAAAGCAAACGAAGAGCGGTCCGCGGCGCCTCAAGGGCGGTGTGCCCGAGGGTTGGGAGTTCGGCCACAAGACCGGCACGGGCCAGTACTTCGACGGTGTGCAGTCCGGCTATAACGACGTCGGCGTCCTCACCGCTCCCGATGGCACGCAATACACTATCGCCGTACTGATCGGGCAGACCCGCACATCCTATGCGGAGCGTTTCGACATGATGCAGGGAGTCACGCGGTCGGTAGTCCGCTATCACGAGGGGCGGCAGGACCCGGTCGCTTAGTCAGCGGTCGGATCGTCCACCCACTTCATCACGCCGCCCGCCAGCGGTGTCCACTGGCCCATTTTCATGCCTGCACGCGCAAGCGTGTCGCCCACCCACTGGTTGCATGTGTTGCCGAGTGTATAACGGCCAAGCGCGTCGTAATTGCGCGCGCCTTTCTCGAAACTCTCGTAACTGAAGCGCTCGCCGGCCTCCGGGGGCGGGGGCAGGGTCGCCTCAATCTCCGCCACCAGGCGCCGGTATTCTTCCGGCCTCAGCGTCAGGTAGCGATGGTATTCGGATGGGCGCGGGTTCACGTAGTGGCCGACACGCATCAGGCCGTCACCGCCCATGAAGGCGATCCGCAGCGCGGTGCTGACCTTGAGATCTCCCCATGTCGGCGTGTTGAGGAAGACCTCTTTCTCACCCCATCCGATCGCCACGTGGGTCGGCATCCAGCCATCGGCATCGCGGGGCATTCCCGCCGAGGGGAAGGTTTCGCGCCAGTCTTTCTCCTGCGTGACGATGGGCATCACGATGCCGGTGTGGACGCCATTGGTTTCGACCATGATCCGGATGCCCGTCTCCGGCTCGGTCCAGTCCGCGTTTCGCGGAATCGAGCTGCCGATCCAGGCAGCAAGGAAGAACAGCATCGCAAGCAGGAGCGGGACGCAGAGAATGCCGCCGAGCCACTTGAACGCGCCCTTGCGGGTCACCGCACGCGGCTCCGGCGCAGCCACAGGATCGACCAGTCGCCATTCGTGACACGGCGGGCGAGGCGGAAACCCTGCCTAGCGTATGCCGCGCGGACTTCGGCTTCCTGCGTATGGAGCAGACCTGCAAGGAGGAGGCTGCCACCCCTCTCCGTGACTGCAGCGAAATCGGGCGCGAGTTCGACGAGCGGACCCGCGAGGATGTTGGCGATCAGCAAATCATAAGGCGCGCGTGCCTGGATCAGCGCGTCGTCAGTACCGGGAGCGATGATCATCGTCAGTTCTCCTGGACCGGCACCGGTGGGCACATTGTTCAGGGCGCAATTGTCCTCGACCACTCCGGCGCAGACATAGTCTATGTCCGACGCGGTTGCCGTGGCATTGGGCCAGAGGTGCATGGCGGCAAAGGCGAGCAGCCCGGTGCCAGTGCCGATGTCGGCGTGGTTCTTCACCACCAGCCCCTCGCGCTTCATAAGGTCGAGCATTGCGAGGCAGGCGGCGGTCGTCTCATGCTGGCCGGTGCCGAATGCCTGGCTGGCAGGAATGATGAAATCGACGAGTTCCGGGTCGGCCGGATGCTCCGGCGTGCGCACGTGGAAACGACCGGCCCGGATGGGATCGACGCCCAGCTGGCTTAGCGTCACCCAGTCCTGTTCGGGCAGCTTCTCGGCCTCGAGATCGGGCGCGCCGTCGGCAAAAAGCGATGCGACGGCCTTCTTGTCCTCAGCGTTCGGCTTGTGGTCGAGCCAGACCTCGAGGATCCATTCGTCCGGCTTGTCCTCGGCGATCTCTCGGCCGGAGACGACCAGCTCCTCGGGAAAATCCCACGCGTCCTCGTGGGCGAGGAGAGCTGCCTGCACGACCTTTTTGGGGGCTTCGCCCGAAAGCTTCCAGGCGCTCACTGCGCGGCTTCCTTCGCAAGGCGCTCGTCGAGGCGTTTGCTCAGCGCATTGGCATAGCGCTGGCACTCACCGGGTTTGCCATAGGTGCCTTCGCGCCAGCGCTCGATCATGTTGCTCGATGACGGGTGTGGAGTGGTCAGGATTTCGCAGGGCAGGAAGCGCACCTTGTCGATGCTGGTGCGAAACGCGGCGACTACTTCAGGATGGTCGGTGAAGCGATAGTCGCCCGCGGACACTGCAGAGAGGCTGTCCACATAGGCCATGCGGCTGCAGACCGGCGGCTGGTCGGGCGGAGTGCAGGACCACCAGGTCCAACTGAGCGCGCCCGGCGTGTGCCCAGGTGTCGTGTGCGCGGTGACCTTTAGATTGCCCAGCTCGACGACATCACCGTCCGCCACGATCCTGCTCACCTGAACCGGCTCCATGTCCGGATGCCCCGAGTTGGCCTGCGGGTCGTCGCTCGCCAGCTTTCCGTTCTCGAGGACCGGCGCGGCGCGCTCGGAGGCCACGATTTCGGCTCCGGTCGCTTCGGCGATCGCGGCATGTCCGGCCACGTGGTCGAAATGCTCGTGGCTCATGAGGATGTAGCGGATGTCGGAAGGCTCGAAACCCAGCGAGTGGATGCTAGCGAGCACGTGGGGGGCTGCGGCCTCCACCCCGCTGTCGAGCAGGATGTGGCCCGCGTCGCCCGTGACCAGAATGGCCGCGATACCGCAGGTGCCCACATACCAGCTGTTGCCCATCAGGCGGAAAGGCCGGGCCGGCTTGTCCCACTCGTCCCACTTTTCGCAGGCCTCCACGAAGCGCTCATCCGGCACTTGCGGTTCTGATTGGACGGGCTGGACGGACGGGGACCCACCGGCGTGAGTGTTGGCACAGGCACCGAGCATCAGGGCGAGGGGAAGCGCAAGTCTAGCGAACATAGCTTGCCCCGTTGGCATCAAGCGTCGCGCCCGTCATGCTGGGCGGTGCATCGAGTGCACAGAATTCGATGATCTTCGCGATTTCCTCTGGTTCGGCCACACGGCCGAGCGGAATGTCGGCAAGCAATCCAGCCCCGCCGCGGCTCTCCAGATAATCGCCTGCCATGGCCGTGTCGGTGAAACCCGGCGTGATCGCGAAGCTGTAGATATTCTCCGACGCATAGGCGCGCGCGATGCTCTTGTGCATCGCCAGCATTCCGCCCTTGCTGGCCGCATAGTGCCAGTGCGCAGGCGAATCGCCGCGGTGGCCGGCACGGCTCGCGACATGGACGATCCGCCCTTCGCATCCACGTGCGCGCCAGTGCTTGATCGCGAAGCGGCTCAATTGGGCGGCGGCGGTCAGGTTGATCCGCATCGTATCTTCCCAGGCATCGAGCCACTCGATGTCGGAGCGCTCGATAGGGTTGGGCGCGAAGAGTCCGGCATTGTTGACGAGCACGTCGATCTTGCCGCCGGCGCGGGCCAGGGCAGCCTGCCACAACTCCTGCGGTGTGAAGGGCTCGCGAAAGTCCGCCGGCACGGTATCGGTTGCGTCACTCGAGGTTGCCTGCCCGATAACTTTGGCGCCGCGCGCCTCGAGAGCCGCCTTCGCAGCAGCGCCGATTCCACGCGATGAGCCGGTGAGAAGAATGCATGTCATGCATCACGCTATTCGAAACTTTGCGACAAATGTCGAGGCCGCGCGCCTTGCCTCGTACGCCAGCTTCGCTAAGGAGGCGCGACGAATTACCGTAACGGACGATAACGCATGGCAAACCGCCCGCTCTCACCGCATCTGCAAATCTGGAAATGGGGCCCGCATATGCTGGTCTCGATCCTCCACCGTATCACCGGCGACGGGATGGCCATCGTCGGCCTAGCCGTCCTGCTCTGGTGGCTCGGCGCAATGGCAGGTGGCCCCGAAACCTATGCGACCTTCCAGGAAGTCATGGGTTCGCCGATCGGCATGATCGTGCTCGTCGGCCTGAGCTGGGCGTTCTTCACTCACATGATGAGCGGTCTTCGCCACTTCGTACTCGACATAGGCGCCGGCTACGAGCTGGACATGAACCGGGTCTGGTCGATCCTCTCGCCGATCATCGCAATCCTCCTGACCGCCGGTTTCTGGGCGGTCGTCCTGCTTCGCTAAGGAAGACCCGGACACATGGCACACGACACACCCATCAAACGCGTCCGCGGGCTAGGCTCGGCACATGAGGGCGCGCATCACTGGCTGGTGCAGCGCTTCACCGCCATCGGCAACCTGGTGCTGATGCTGTTCCTCGTGATCAGCCTCGCGCTGCTTCCCGACTATGGCTATTCGACCATGACCGGCTGGGCCTCGCAGACGCTGCCCGCAACCGCGCTGGCGCTGCTTATCGTCAGCGTGTTCTGGCATGCACGCCTCGGCCTCCAGGTGCTGATCGAGGACTATGTCCACGATGCCGGCACCAAGTTCGCTACGCTTACCATTCTCAATCTTGCAACCATCGGCGGCGGCGCATTCGGTCTCGTTTCGATCGCCCGTATCGCCCTTGGAGGAGCCGCCTGATGGCCCACAGCGCTACTTTCGAAATCGGCGGTCGCAGCTATCCGATCGTCGACCACCTCTATGACACCGTAGTCGTCGGCGCCGGCGGCTCTGGCCTGCGCGCCACCATGGGCAGCGCGGAAGCTGGCCTCAAGACCGCCTGCATCACCAAGGTCTTCCCGACGCGTTCGCACACGGTCGCCGCACAGGGCGGTATCGCCGCCTCGCTCGGCAACAACACGCCCGACCACTGGTCGTGGCACATGTACGATACCGTGAAAGGCTCCGACTGGCTCGGCGATCAGGACGCGATCGAATACATGGTCCGCGAAGCCCCGCAGGCAGTTTACGAGCTGGAGCATGCAGGCGTGCCCTTCAGCCGCAACGACGACGGCACGATCTACCAGCGTCCCTTTGGCGGCCACATGCAGAACATGGGCGAAGGCCCGCCGGTGCAGCGCACCTGCGCCGCAGCCGACCGTACCGGTCACGCCATGCTCCACGCGCTCTACCAGCAGAGCCTGAAGTATGACGCGGACTTCTTCATCGAGTACTTCGCGCTTGACCTGATCATGGAAGACACGGCCGACGGCAAGGTCTGCCGTGGCGTGATCGCGATGTGCCTCGATGATGGCACCATCCACCGTTTCCGCAGCCAGGCCGTGGTCCTCGCGACCGGCGGCTATGGTCGCTGCTACTTCACCGCGACGTCGGCCCACACCTGCACCGGCGACGGTGGCGGCATGGTGCTGCGTGCGGGCCTGCCGCTTCAGGACATGGAGTTCGTGCAGTTCCACCCGACCGGCATCTACGGTGCCGGCGTGCTCATCACCGAAGGTGCGCGCGGCGAGGGCGGTTACCTCACCAACTCCGAAGGCGAGCGTTTCATGGAACGCTATGCGCCTTCCGCTAAGGACCTCGCATCGCGCGACGTCGTCAGCCGCTCGATGGCTCTCGAAATGCGCGAGGGCCGCGGTGTCGGCCCCGATGGCGACCACATCTACCTGCACCTCGATCATATCGATCCCAAGGTTCTGGGCGAACGCCTGCCGGGCATTACCGAAAGTGGCAAGATCTTCGCAGGTGTCGACCTGACCAAGCAGCCGCTGCCGGTTACCCCGACGGTTCACTACAACATGGGCGGCATCCCCTGTAACTATCACGGCGAAGTGATGGCCGGCGATCCGAAGGATCCGGAAAAGATCGTGCCCGGCCTTTTCGCTGTCGGCGAAGCGGCATGCGTCTCGGTCCACGGCGCGAACCGCCTCGGCTCGAACTCGCTGATCGACCTCGTGGTGTTCGGCCGCGCAACCGGCCATCGCCTCAAGGAAATCATCAAGCCGGGCGTGAGCCAGGACGAGCTGCCAAAGGACAGCGCTGAGCTTTCGCTCTCGCGCCTCGACCACTTCCGTCATGCCGACGGCAGCACGCCGACCGCAGCCCTGCGCGCCGACATGCAGAAGGGCATGCAAAAGCACGCCGCCGTGTTCCGCGACAGCAAGCTGCTCGCCGAAGGCGTCGAAGTTCTCAAGGACGTCAATACGCGGATGCAGGACGTTAAGGTCCACGACCGCTCGCTGATCTGGAACAGCGATCTCATTGAGACCCTCGAGCTCGACAACCTCATGGCGCAGGCCAATGTCACCATGGCATCGGCCGAAAACCGCAAGGAAAGCCGCGGCGCTCACGCCCACGAGGATTTCCCCGAGCGTGACGACAAGAACTGGATGAAGCACACCATCGCATGGTTCGATGGCTGGGGCGGAAACGGCGGCGGCGTGAAGATCGATTACCGCCCGGTCCACGAATACACGCTCACCGACGATGTGAAATACATCGAACCGAAGAAGCGCGTTTACTGACTTCTCACCCCGTCGCGGCTATGCTCCGGTTTCGGTGACGAAGCTTGCGGCGGGGAAGCGGATGACAATCGAACGAAGGCCGGACGGCGCTCTGGTGTTCCACATGCACGTGCCGCTTTGGACCAGCCTGCTGGTGATGGTCCTCTTCTTCGCGTTCGGTATCCTCTTCGCCTACGGCCTGTTCTTCGAGGACACCTCGGGAGTACGGTATCGCGGGGTGGATCTCGGCTTCTCGCTGGAGCCGTGGGTCTGGAAACTCCTTTTCTTCCTCGGCACGCTGGGGATGCTGGCGCCCGGCGTGTTTCTTCTTCTCGGGTTCTTGCGAGGCGGAAAGCCTCATGTCCGGCTTGACGAGCGCAAGCTGACCGTGGGCGGACGCGCCATGGCATCGGACGTGTCGCTCAGGTGGGACGATGTCACTGCGATCACGCGTTTCCGCATCCAGCATTTGCCCGCAGTCAGGCTGAAGGCGAAAGCGGGGAAGAATATCCAGCTGTCTGCTCATACCTTTCCCGAAAAAGGTGAATTCGAGCGCCTGTGCCGGGAGATCGAGACACGGGCCATACGTTTCGGTGGGCTGGAGAGCTGACCGGGGTGGATTGCCATCATCACTCTCGGCCAATCCGCGGGATTGCGATTTCGATCGCAGCGCTTGCCCTATGGGCATGCGTGACGACGCCGGGAGCACCCCCTGCCGTGCTCGGGGCCGAGCCATTCTACGCTAAGCACATGTCCTCACGCGGCATTCCGATCCTTTCCTCGGGCAAAGTCCCCGACGAAGCCCTGGTCGCTGCAAGTGATATGGTCCGCGATATGTTCGCTCACCGTCCGGACCTCGCCGAATGGCTCGCTGGCAATGACTATCGCATCGCCATCATCGCAGAGGACGAGGCTCTGCTCGACCTGCCCGACAAGGCAAGCTGGACCAAGCCGGCGCGCGATGATCCGCGGCTGACGCGGTGCGAGATCAAGCATTACGACGTGCGCATTGGTGCCAAGACCGATCGCGAATACTGGAGCGAGCGCGCCCGCGCGATCGGCGGCAAGCGCATGGCAGACGGGGCGGAGGATGTGCTCGGCCTTCCGTCGAGCCGCTATTATGGCGAGACCATCTTCGTGCACGAGATGGGGCATCTCGTCCTCGATGCCATCCAGGCCACAGATCCCGCGCTCTATGTCGAGGTCGAAGCTGCCTATGCCAACGCCTTGTCGAACGACCTCTGGCTCGATGAGTATACGACCACGACGATCCAGGAATACTGGGCCGAGGGGACGCAGATCTGGTTCAATTCGAACCGCCTGGTGGTGGTCGATGGGCGACCGATCCTGAACCATCCCGACCTCGCGAGCTATGACCCGCAACTCTACACCGCGCTCGGCAAGGCATATGGCGAAAATCATCGCCTCAGCTCGGATCCTTTCTGGATGAGCTCCGCGAGAGTACCTCCCGGACCGATCCCGGAGAATACCGCCGAAGTTTGCTGAGACCGTTGTGCAGTATTCATATTGGCGGGTTCAGGGTGGAAGTGTCGAAGAAGGGGAATGAAATGCTGACATTAATCGCCGCAACCGCAATCTCCACAGCTTCGCCATTCGTGGCTGATTTCGAAGAGGTCGATGCGAACCATCGCTCGCCGGCTTGGGAGGGCTGGCAGTTCACAATCAGCAATCGATCGGAAGAGGCGCAGGACTTTCGTATGTGCCCTTCGAATGTCGAACGGATTGCCCTCGATCCCGCCCGTACGACGAAGACCGCGTTTGCGCTCGCTCTAGGCGGTAATGACTGGAAATTTGACTGTGTCGAAACGACACTCGAGGCTGGCGAGAACGTCCGCTTGAAGGCGTTCACCCGCCCATATGGTCTTGCGGGAAGTGGACGAACCCTGGTCCTGCGGACCGACGATGGCGAGCTGATCCCTATCGAGTCTTAATCCCCCGCCGCGACCTCTACCCGGCGCACGTCGACGATCGTGACCGGTTCGGCCAGCATCTGGCCCTTCATCCAGCCTTCGCCGAGCTCCGGATCGCGGGGCGATGCGTGGATTGCGTGGACCACATCCATTCCGTCGACAACGTAACCGAACACGGCATAGCCGGCCTTGAGATTTGGATCGTCGCTATCGGGCTGGGCGTCGAGACCTTTCTGGTCCTTGATCATGATCGAGAAGTCGCCGGTTGCCGTACCCGGATCGAGTCGTGCCATCGACAGCGCGCCATCCGTGTGGCTGAGCCCCGTCTCGTTGGTCGGTTCGTGCGCCACGCCTTCGAGGATGCGCTCGGGATTGTTCTGGGTCCCGCCCTGCAGCAGGCCGTTGGGCGCTTCGCCCCACTGGAGATGCATGGCGCGGTAGAAGACCGTCCCGTCGAACCTGTCTTCGTCCGCATAACGCAGGAAATTGCCCGCCGTGATCGGAGCGCGTTCGGTTTCGAGCGCGACGGTAATGTCGCCCATGGTCGTCTCCAGGACCACCAATGTGGTCTCGAAATCAACCTCTTGGGGCGGACTTGCGGTCTCGTCCTGCGCTGCAAGCGGCGTGGAGAGGAGGGCGAGCGGAGCAAGGATGCGTGCGATCATGGAGCGAAGAATACCGCGCGCATGCTTGTCGTCCATCGAATTCTTGATGGCCCACGCAGAGCTCCGGTGGACCGCGAAACCGGAAAATGCTTCCTGAACGCGCGTTCATCTATGCTTCATGTTTACAATCGTAGTCGATGCGGCTACAGGCGTAATCGAACGCAATTCGAGAGGGGAGTACGACGTGATGGCCAGGCGCAAGCAGGGACCCGGTGACCGGATCAGCGAAGCCGAGCACGCCGTCATGGAAGCGCTGTGGGACGACAGCCCGTTGTCGGCTGCCGAAGTCTGCGACCGCGTCTGTGCGGCCAACGACTGGTCGATCCCCACAGTGAAGACCCTGTTGAGCCGCCTTGTAGCGAAGAACGCGGTCGGGACGGAACCCCAGGGCCGCAAGTTCCTTTACCATCCGCTGGTCGAGCGTTCGGACTATGTCGGCGGCGAAAGCCGTCGCCTCGTCGATCGCCTCTTCGGAGGCCGTGCAGCACCGCTTTTCGCCCATCTCGCCGAAAGCGAAGCGCTCACCGATGACGATCTCGCCGAGATCGAGGCACTCCTCAAGGAGATGCGCAAATGACCGAACTCCTGAGAGAATATTGGGACTGGTTCCTGTTCGACACGCTGGTGTGGACGGGCGCGCTGATCGCGCTGGTCATGGTGCTTCGCCGCCCCGTGGCGCGGAATTTCGGTGCCGGTGCAGCTTACGCGCTCTGGTTCCTCCCGCTTGCTCGCCTTGTCATTCCTCCTTTCACGCTTCCGGCCTGGATGCGCCCAATGACCGAGACCGTCGTCGAGGCTGAGCCAGTCTTTGCGCTACAGTCCGAAACAATCGTTCTGCCGGTCGCCCAATCGGGTGCGGCGCTTCCGACGACACTTTCCACGGCGGCCGAGCCGTTCGATTTCCTGACACCGCTGCTACTCCTGTGGCTGGGCGGAGCAATTGTCATGCTCGTGCGCCGGTTCTGGCTCTATTTCGCGCTGCGCCGCGAACTGCTTGAGGATGCCCGCCCGGTAGGCGAGGTCGGCTCCATCAGGCTGATCGAAACCTCGGCCATCTCCGGCCCGATGGCTTTCGGCGTGATCGATCGCGTCATCGCCCTGCCTAACGGTTTCATGTCGAGCCGCGAGAGGGCGGCACGTGACCTCGCGATTGCGCACGAACTCTCGCACCACCGCGGTGGCGATCTCATCGTCAACATGCTCGTCCAGCCGCTGTTCGCGATCCACTGGTTCAACCCGCTCGGCCATATCGGGTGGAATGCGCTGCGGCGCGACCAGGAAGCATTTTGCGATGCCCGTGTCGTGGCCGCCCGTTCGCACGACGAACGGGCAACCTACGCCAATGTCATCGCCGATTATGCACGCCGTCCGGCACTTGCGCCGCGCCCTGCGCTGGCTGCGCCGATGGCTTGTCCGGTTCTGGGGGACAAGTCGATAATCCATCGTTTGAGGAGTTTATCCATGTCCGATATTTCGCCGCGCCGCCGCCTTCTGGGCCGGGGTGCACTGGCTTCGGCCTTCCTGGCCGTGCCGCTGACTGCATCGATCTGCTATGCCGAAGGCACGCCCACTTTGCTGGCTGCCACGGCGCAGGCCGCGGAAACTTCCGTCGAGGAGTGGACCGAGGCCGATGTTCAGGAAGTCCGCGAGGAGCGTATCGAAACCGAAATCGAGGTGGAGCGCGAACTCGCCGAAGCCGAGCGTGAAGTCGCAGAGGCCGAGCGCGAAGTTGCCGAGGTCCGCCGCGAGATCGTCGAGATCGAGCGTGAGCTGGCCGAAGGCGACGAGCGCCGGGTCGAGAAGCGCCGCATTCGCGTCAACGGCAAGGACTGGGACAAGATGAGCGACGCCGATCGTGCCGAGCTCCGGGCCGAAATGGCCAAGCTGCGTGAACAGTTCGCCGAAGGCGGCGACTTCGACATCGAAATGAAGAAGCTGCGTGAACAGTTCGCCGAGGGTGGCGAGTTCCGCCGCGAAATGCGTCTCGCTGTCGCACAGGCAGGCGAGGCCGCGAAGATGGCACCCGAAGTTGTCGTCTCATGCAAGGACAAGTCGAAGCCTGTCACTTCGTCGACCGATGCCAAGGGCAAGACCACGCTCTTCGTTTGCGAGACTGCAGCCAACGAGCTGGCGCTCCAGGCGCTGAAGTCGGCTCGTACGGCGATCGCCAGCGAGAGCTCGCTGTCCGCCGAAGAACGTGCCGAAGCGCTGCGCTCCGTCGATGCCGAGATCGCGGAGCTCCAAAAGAAGAGAAAGTAAGAGGCGCAGGGACTGCGGGTCCTGCGTAACCCGACGGCCGGTGCAGCGATGCGCCGGCCGTTTTCGTTCACCTGAGCGCAATTCAATGCGTATTCAGTTCGTCGCTCACACAGAACGTTTCATCGCAGCAACGATGGAGATGTGTGATGCAAGAAAGATCCCCCGGTTTCAAACTGGTCCTCGCCGGACTCGTCGGGCTCGTCCTGATGATTCCCCTCATCATGGTCTATGGGCTGGTGTCCGACCGACAGCACCAGGCGCGCGTGGCGCAGGACGCGATCACGGCCGGATCGGGTGGTGCCCAGGTCGTCTCGGGCCCGGTACTTGTCATTCCATATGAAGAGCAGCGCGTCAGTAACGAAACGGTCAACGGCGTTGCGACCACACGCACGCAGACGATCCGCAAGCAACTGTTCCTGTCGCCAGAGCGCCATACGCTTGAAACAACGCTCGAACCCGAACGCAAACGCAAGGCACTCTACGAGACTGTAATCTACCTCGCGCAGATGGACGGGACGGCACGTTTCGTACTGCCCGATGACCTGTCGCGCTTTGGTGCGACACGCGAACAGCTTCTGCTCGACGAGGCGCAGATCCGCTTCGGTACCTCCGACCCACGGGGGCTCCGCGCGGTGGCGGATGTGCGCGTCGATGGCGAACGGATCGAGTTGCAGCCGGGGGAGGGCGTCCGTTCGAGCGGAGGCGCCGGTTTCCACGGCAACATCGACTGGTCTTCCGGCGAGCCGCTTTCGGTCGCCTATGATTACACCTTGCGCGGCAGCCTTTCGCTGACACTCGTGCCGCGTGGCGGACAGACCGACTGGAAGGTTTCCTCGCCCTGGGCACACCCCGGCTTCGGCGGAAGTTTTCTGCCCGACCGCAGCGAGATTTCTTCGGAGGGTTTCAATGCCAGCTGGTCGATCGGCAATCTTGCGCTGGGCCAGTCGATGGTCATGCAGGAAGACCTGCCGCCTGTTCGCGTGAGCAATTTCCCAGGTGACGTTTACACCTCCTCCGAGCCTGCTGAAGCGGCGTCGGGCAAGACCGCAACCATCAGGATGGTCGAGCCTGCCGATATCTATGCGCAGGTCGACCGAAGCGTGAAGTACGGGTTCCTGTTCATCGGCTTCACCTTCCTTACCTACCTGCTGTTCGACGTGGTCGGCGGCGCGCGTGTCGCTCCTGCGGAATACCTGCTGACCGGTGCCGGTCTGGTGCTCTTCTTCGTGATGCTACTCGCTTTTGCCGAGGTGATGGGCTTCGCCCTTGCATATGTGCTGGCGAGTGCCGCGATCATCGGGCTCCTAACTGCCTATAGCGCCGCAGTGCTGGGCGGGTGGAAGCGCGCCAGCTTCATCGGGGTGCTGCTCACGGCCCTCTACGCCGGGCTCTACATCTTGCTCAGCCTCGAGGCTGCATCGCTGATCGTGGGATCGCTTTCGATGTTCCTCGCACTGGCCGGTGTCATGTACGCGACCCGCAACGTCGAGTGGTCGCGCGCAGGACGGAGCGAAGAGCTCGCTGAGAGCTGACAATCGCTCTGCAAATGAAAAGGGGGCGTGACCAAGCCCGGTCGCGCCCCCTTGTTCGTACGGCTGGTCTGTCAGCGCAGGACCGTGATCTCGTGACAGGCCCGGTCGTCACCTTGGAGACCCAGTCGAAGGGCCTGGCTGCGCTGGGCGCTGGTACCATGGGTGAAGTTCTCGGACGAAACGCGCCCGCCGGTAAGCCGGTCGTCGCCGATCGCGGAAGCCGCCTGCATGCCTTCCTCGATATCGCCTGGTTCGATCAGGTTGCGGTTCCGGCCCGCCCAGACGCCCGCATAGCAATCGGCCTGCAATTCCATCCGCACGCTGAGCTGGTTGGCTTGTGCCCGGCTGGCCCTCTGCTGCGCACTCCTGATCTGGCCGGAAATGCCGGTGATAGTCTGGATATGGTGTCCGTACTCGTGCGCGAGAACATAGTAACGCGCAAAGTCGCCGCGGTTGCCTGCCATGCGTGCCAGCTGGTCGTAGAAGCTGGTGTCGATGTAGATCGTCTGGTCGGCCGGGCAGTAGAACGGGCCTGAAGCCGAAGTCGCGCTGCCGCAGCCCTGCGTGGTCACGCGGCCGTTGCGGAACAGGTCGAGCGTCGGCTGCTGGAAGCGGTCGCCAAGGCCCTGTTCCTGGAAGATGCGGGCCCAAGTCTGGTTGAGCGACTGCAGTCCATTGCAAGCCTCGAGCGCATATTCGCTCGAATTGCAGATCTCTTCCTCGTTGGTGTTCGCAGGCCCGGCCTGCTGCGTGCCCTGCTGGACGCTCTCGACCGTCGCTGCGGTCTGGAAAGGGTCGAGACCGAAAACGAAATAGCCGAGCGCTGCGATGACGATCGTGCCGCAGCCCAGACCGCCAGCCTTGCCTACGCCGCCGCCTCCACTGGAGCGGACCTTGATGTTGCTGGTATTGAACGGATTGAGCCGCATTCATTCCCCCATCGTTCTGGCCGCTTTACAGTGCGCAACCGATGCGCGATGGCCGTTGTCGAATGTACCCCTAACGCTCGGAGAGCCAAATGTTTCTCGAAGGAAAGCGCGCACTTGTCACCGGATCGACCAGCGGGATCGGCCTTGCCATCGCCCGGGCACTGGCGGCCGAAGGGGCGAAAGTCGTCCTGAACGGCTTCGGCGACGAGGCGGAGATCGCCAAGCTTTGCGAGGAACTGGGCGCAACCCATAGCGGCGCCGACCTGACCGACGTGGCACAGGTCGAAGCCATGATGGCCGAGGCAGGTGAGATCGATATCCTCGTAAACAACGCCGGCATGCAGCACGTCTCGCCGGTCGAGGATTTCCCGCTCGACAAGTGGGACAAGCTCGTGGCGCTCAACCTTTCGGCTGTATTCCACTGCACGCGCCTCGTGGTGCCGGGCATGAAGAAGAAGGGCTGGGGGCGCATCATCAACACCGCCAGCGCGCACTCGAAGGTCGCGAGCCCCTTCAAGAGCGCCTACAATGCGACCAAGCACGGGGTGGACGGTTTCACCAAGACCGTTGCGCTCGAGCTGGCCGAGCACGGTATCACCGCCAACTGCATCAGCCCCGGCTATGTCTGGACCCCGCTGATCGAGGGCCAGATCCCCGATACCATGAAGGCGCGCGGCATGACCCGCGAGCAGGTCATCAACGACGTGCTGCTGGTGAAGCAGGCCACCAAGAAGTTCGTCCAGCCCGAGGAAATCGGCGCGCTTGCCGCGTTCCTCTGCCGCGATGAAGCGCAGAACGTGAACGGCGCAAACTGGAGCGTCGACGGAGGCTGGACGGCGGAGTAGCCGCGCCCTCTAGCATCCGCCACAAACCGTCGTTACATGGGCCGCCACATTCCTCCGGCAGGCGATTCTCATAGTGGCACATCTCGACATTCCCCTCGGTCTTACCTTCGACGACGTTCTCCTGCGTCCGGCCGAGAGCGATATCCTTCCTTCGATGGCGAATACCGCCACGCGGCTGACGCGCGAGATCCAGCTCAATATCCCCGTCATCTCCTCGGCGATGGACACGGTGACCGAGGCAGACATGGCGATCGCCATGGCGCAGCTAGGCGGTATCGGAGTGCTGCACCGCAATTTCGAGATCGACGAACAGGCCGCCGCCGTGCGCGCCGTGAAGCGCTATGAAAGCGGCATGGTGGTCAACCCGATCACTATTCACCCGGATGCTACGCTTGGCGATGCGCAGGAAATCATGACGGCCAATCGCATCAGCGGTATTCCGGTGACCGATCGCAGCGGCAAGCTGGTCGGCATTCTCACCAACCGCGACGTGCGCTTCGCAGAAAACCCTCGTCAGCCCGTCCAGGAGCTGATGACGACCGAAAACCTCGCCACGGTTCCCCTCGGCACCAGCCAGGAAGAAGCGCGCCGCCTCCTGCACCAGCGCCGGATCGAGAAGCTGCTGGTGGTCGACGATGGCGGTCACTGCGTCGGTCTCATCACGGTCAAGGATATCGAGAAGGCGGTTGCCTATCCCGATGCCACCAAGGACGAGCAGGGCCGCCTGCGCGTCGCGGCGGCCACCACGGTCGGCGACAAGGGCTTCGAGCGCACCGAGGCGCTGATCGATGCCGGTGTCGATGTCGTCGTGATCGACACCGCGCATGGCCACAACAAGGAAGTCTCCAGGGCGGTCGAGCGCGTGAAGAAGCTCTCGAACGCGGTCCAGGTCATTGCAGGCAACGTAGCGACCGGCGAAGCGACCAAGGCGCTGTGTGGCGCGGGCGCGGACGCGGTGAAAGTCGGCATCGGACCGGGTTCGATCTGCACCACACGCGTGGTCGCCGGTGTCGGCGTGCCGCAGCTCACTGCGATCATGGACAGCGTCGAGGAAGCCGAGAAGCAGGGCGTTCCGGTCATCGGCGACGGCGGCCTTCGCACCAGCGGCGATGCGGCCAAGGCGCTGGCTGCCGGCGCTTCGAGCATCATGGTCGGCTCGATGCTGGCCGGCACCGAAGAAGCGCCGGGCGAAACCTTCATCTACCAGGGCCGCAGCTACAAGAGCTATCGTGGCATGGGTAGCGTCGGCGCGATGGCGCGCGGCAGTGCGGATCGGTACTTCCAGGCGGACGTCAGCCAGCAAAAGCTGGTCCCCGAAGGTATCGAGGGCCAGGTCCCTTACAAGGGCCCGACGAGCGCGGTCATCCACCAGCTCGTCGGCGGCATCAAGGCGGCGATGGGTTACACCGGCAGTGCGACGATCGAAGACCTGCGCAAGCGTGCGCATTTCGTGCGCATTACCAACGCCGGCCTGACCGAAAGCCACGTCCATGACGTGTCGATCACTCGGGAAGCCCCGAACTATCCGACGCGCTGATCGGGGAGGGGAGACATGACCCCCGCCGCACGCGTCCAGACCTCGATCGAGTTGCTCGACGCGATCATCGAATCCGCGCGTTCCAAGGGTGCGCCCGCGGACCGGATCCTCGCCGAGTGGTTCCGCAACAACCGCTTCGCCGGGTCGAAGGACCGCCGCGCCATCCGCGAGCTGGTTTTCTCCGCCATCCGCGCCTGTGGCCCAGTGCCGCAGAGCGGCCGTGCAGCCATGCTTCGACTCGCCGAGGTCGACGACAGCATCCTGCCCTTGTTCGACGGCTCGAATTATGGGCCCGAACCCGTAAGTGGCGATGAGACTGCGGCGACCGGCGGCGTTGCTCCTGATTGGCTGGCTGGCCTGCTTGAGAAATCCGGGATCGGAGAAGCTGAAGCTGACGCATTGCTCGGCCGTGCGCCGCTCGACCTGCGGGTGAACACGCTCAAGGCTGACCGCGCGACGATCTCGCTCCCAAGTGAAGCCGTAAAGACCGATGCGCCTAATGGGCTGCGTCTAGAGCCCGGTACGCATGTCGAGCAATGGCCCGAGTGGCGCGAAGGCAAGATCGAGGTGCAGGACACCGGTTCGCAGTTGGCGTGCCTTGCTGTCGATGCGCAGCCCGGCGAGACCGTGGTCGACCTGTGCGCCGGTGGCGGTGGCAAGACGCTCGCGCTTGCGGCGGCAATGGACAATCTCGGCAGGCTCGTCGCATCCGACACCGATCGCAACCGCCTCTCGCGCCTCGCCCCGCGGGCCGAGCGTGCCGGAGCGACCAATATCGAGACTCGCCTGCTCGACCCCAAGCGGGAGATGGAAGCGCTCGACGACCTGACCGGGCAGGCGGATGCCGTCCTGATCGACGCGCCCTGTTCGGGCACGGGCACGTGGCGACGAAATCCGGAGGCGCGCTGGCGTCTCGATGAAGGCGAACTCGCACGCCTGACGAGCCTGCAGGCCGAAATCCTCGATCTCGCAACGAATTTGGTTAAGCCCGGCGGGCGACTGGTCTTCGTGACCTGTTCGCTGCTCGATGAAGAAGGTGCTGACCAGTTCGAGGCGTTTCTTTCGCGGCATCAGGAGTTTAGCGCCCAGGAAGTGACGCTTCCCGTGGGCCGACCACGCGGGAACGGCATCCGCCTGACGCCGTATCACGATGGTACGGACGGGTTTTTCATCGCCCGTGCAGCTAGATCGTGTTAGCTTTCCCGCTATGGCTAACACTCAGCCTTCCGCGAGATCATCGCTAACGGAGACGATTATGCGTTTTGCCCCCGCCGCCGCCGCCCTTTCCCTGGCTCTTGCCATGACTGCGAGCGTTAGCGTGGGACAGGAACGCGATCCGACCCCGCGGGCGGCTATGCTTATCGCTCAGGGTGAAGCGGCGCTTAAGCAAGGCAGCACGCAAGCTGCGACCGATGCCTTCGAGGCCGCGCTTACCGTGGACCCGGGATATACGCCGATCTTCCTCCACCTTGCCGAGGCTGCGCGCGAGGACAAGTTGCAGGGCAAGGCAATCCGTTATTACCGCGAGGCGCTTTCGCGCGATCCCGACAATCTCGCCGCGATTGCCGGCGAGGGTGAGGCACTCGCCGAGAAGGGCGCGCTTGAGAAGGCGCGACTGAGCCTCGCGAAGGTCCAGTCGCTGTGCGGCGACAGCTGCCCTGAGACGCAGGGTCTGGCGAATGCAATTGCTGCAGGCCAGCGCGCTCCGGTCGTGACCGCAGAGGCCACGATCCCTGATGCGCCGGCTCCCCAGTCCAACTGATCGTCAGACTAGCTCGCGGAACTCCGCTACGACTGCGCGATAGACGCGTTTCTTGAACGGAACGATGAGCTCGGGCAGCTGCTCGGGCTCTACCCATTTCCAGTCGCAGAATTCGGCCGGGTCATGCGCCTCGAGGTCTATGTCCTCGTCCGCGCCGGAAAAGCGCGCAAGGAACCAGATCTGCTCCTGCCCGCGATATTTCCCGCCCCATAGCTTGCCGATGAGTTCTTCCGGCAGGTCATAGCGTATTGGTTCCTTGGTCCGGTCGATTAGCGAGACGTGCTCGGGCTTGGCACCGGTCTCTTCCGCCAGTTCGCGCAGCGCCGCCTGATCGAGGTCCTCGCCCTCGTCGACACCGCCCTGAGGCATCTGCCACCAGTCGCCCTCCTTGTTGTCGATCCGCCGACCGACGAAAACGCGGCCCTGGCTGTTCACCAACATGACGCCGACACAGGGTCGGTATCCGAGTTCGCTCACCTGTAACGCTCCACCATGAGTTCTACCGCGTCGAGGAAGGCATCGAGGTCCCTCTGCCCGCTCGGCATCGCTTTCCTAAGCGTGGTAAAGCCATGAATGATCCCGGGAAATTCGAGATAGACGACTTCGGTGCCCTGCTGGATCAGGTGCGCTGCATATTCGCGGCCCGAATCCCGCAGTGGATCGAGCCCGGCAGTGCAAACCACCGTCGGCGGAGTGTTCGAGCAGTCGCCGACCATCGGCGTGTGGCGCGGATCGTCCGCGCTGCCGCCATATTGCTCGGTGAACCAGCTCATGGCCGCGCCGGTCAGAAGGAAGCCTTCCGCAAAATCCCTGAGCGAGCGATGCTGCGAGACGTCGCTTGCCACGGGGTAGATCGGCGCCTGCACGATCACCGGCACGTCCGCTGGATCATTCACGAGCTGGTTGGTGGTGACGATCGTGAGATTGCCGCCCGCGCTGTCGCCGGTGATTACCAGCCCTGAAATCTTGCGCCCGAGCGCTTCGGGTGACGACGCGATCCATCGCGCTGCCGCCTCGCAATCGTCGGGTGCTGCGGGGAAGGGGTGCTCGGGTGCGAGCCGGTATTCGACCGAGACCACGGGCAGATCGAGCCGGTAGGCGATCTCGGTGCAGAGCGAATGATAGACGTCGATGTCGCCGATCACGAACCCACCACCGTGAATGAAGACCACGCAAGGGGAGGGATCACGCGTTTCCTTGGCATCATAGAAACGTAGCGGGATGTCACCTGCGGGTCCGGGGCAGGTGAGGTCCTTGATGATCGCGAGATCGCGCGCGGGAGCTTCCGCCAGCGCGCCCAGCGTTTTCATCTGTGTTCGGCCTTCTTCCGCGCCGACTTCTTCGACTCCCTTGCCCCCCATCTGCTCGAGCATGTCGAGAAATGCGCGCACGTCGTCGCGCACGAAATGTTCGGTATCGGCCATGGTGCTCTCTCCCTTCGCGTTGCAAAAAGGGACTAACCGTCTCGCTCGCGCTTTTCCACCAGCCTTTTTGCGGCTAGCAGAGAAACTTCATTGCGAGAGGATGGGACGCCTCCTAGGTGGCGCTCCCGCAGAGACAGCGCCGATTATGGCGCGCGACAAGGAATTGACCGGATGGCAACAGCCGCCAGCCTGCCGCAAGACGGCCTCCCCGCCAGCCCCGATGCGATCGTCGTGCGTTTCGCCGGCGACTCGGGCGACGGCATGCAGCTCACCGGGGGGCAGTTCACCCTGTCGACCGCGCTGGCCGGGAACGATCTTGCGACTTTCCCCGATTTCCCCGCCGAGATCCGCGCGCCGCAGGGCACGCTGTTCGGTGTGTCGGCTTTCCAGATCAACTTCGGGAGCCGATCGATCAACACGGCAGGCGACGCTCCCGATGTGCTGGTCGCGATGAACCCGGCAGCGCTGAAGGTGAACCTCGCGGCGCTCAAGCCTGGTGGCCTGATTATCGCCGACACGGGTGCCTTCACGAAGCGTAATCTCGACAAGGCGAAATACGATGCCAACCCGCTCGAGGATGGCAGCCTCGCGAAATACGACCTGCTCGCCTTCGATATCAGCGAGAAGACCATCGAGGCCGTGAAGCCCTTCGGTCTCGGCAACAAGGATGCGCTTCGTTCGAAGAACATGTGGACCCTCGGCCTTGCGCTGTGGATGTTCGACCGCGACCGCGAGCCGATCCACGACTGGCTAAAGCAGAAGTTCAAGTCGAAGCCCGAGATCGCCGATGCAAATATCGCGGCGCTCGACGCAGGCCACGCCTATGGCGAAACGGCAGAGCTCGCGGGACCGCTCAAGCAGGTTCATGTCGATCCGGTCCCGACTGCTCCGGGCCTTTATCGCACGGTCACGGGCGCGGAAGCCGTCAGCCTCGGACTGGTCGCAGGTGCACAGCTTGCGGAACTGCCGATGTTCTTCGGCGGCTATCCGATCACGCCCGCCTCTGCCATCCTCCATCACCTCGCGCGGCTGAAGGAATTCGGCGTCACGACCTTCCAGGCTGAAGACGAAATCGCGGCTATCTGTGCTGCCATCGGCGCGAGCTATGCTGGCCAGTTGGGCGTCACCAGCTCGTCGGGACCGGGCATTGCGCTCAAGACCGAGGCCATCGGTCTCGGCATCATGACCGAGCTTCCGCTGGTGATCGTCAACTCGCAGCGTGGCGGTCCTTCGACCGGCCTGCCGACGAAGACCGAGCAGAGCGATCTCTACCAGGCGGTCTACGGCCGTAATGGCGATGCGCCGATGCCGGTCATCGCGGCATGCAGCCCTTCCGATGCATTCGAAGTGGCGATCGAGGCATGTCGTATCGCGACACAATACATGACACCGGTCATGCTGCTGACCGACGGCTATATCGCCAATGCCGCCGAGCCGTGGAAGGTGCCCGATCCCTCGACGTTCGAGCCGTTCCCTGCACAGTTCCTGACCGAGAAGAACGGCACCGACGAGGAAGGCAATGCGACCTTCCTGCCGTACAAGCGTGACGAGAAGGGCGCGCGTCCCTGGGTGAAGCCCGGCACGCCCGAACTGATGCATCGCATCGGCGGCATCGAGAAGCACGAACTGACCGGCAACATCGACTACTCGCCCGACAACCACCAGCGCATGACCGATGCGCGCAAGAACAAGGTGGAAGGCGTCGAGGTGCCCGATCAGGAAGTCGCCCTGGGCGAAACCACCGGCAAGCTCGCGGTCGTCGGCTGGGGCAGCACCTACGGTCCAATCCACCAGGCCGTGCGCCGCAGCATCGAGAAGGGCTGCTCGGTCAGCCATATCCATGTGCGCCACATCTGGCCAATGCCGAAGAACCTCGGCGACCTGCTTCGCGGCTTCGACCACGTCCTCGTGCCGGAAATGAATACCGGCCAGTTCAAGACGGTGCTGCGCGACCAGTTCCTCGTCGATGCGCAGCCTCTCACCAAGACCAGCGGCCAGCCCTTCCAGATTGCGGAGCTCGAGGCGGAGATCGCCAAGTTCTTCGACGATATTCCCGGCAACGAAGGCGGGCAGGTCCCAGCCAACGACCAGCAGCTTCCGAGCACGGAAGGAGGCGCAAAATGAACGCACCTGCCAAGATCGAAACCACGCTCAAGGACTGGGAAACCGACCAGGAGGTTCGCTGGTGCCCGGGTTGCGGTGACTACGCGATCCTCAAGGCCGTCCAGCGCACGCTCCCGCAGCTTGGTGCCGACCCGAAGAACACGGTCTTCATCAGCGGCATCGGCTGCTCGAGCCGTTTCCCATATTATGTCGAGAGCTACGGCTTCCACACCATCCACGGACGCGCTCCGGCGTTTGCGACCGGCGCGAAGCTGGCCAATCCGGACCTCGATGTCTGGCTGGTGACTGGCGACGGCGATGGCCTATCCATCGGCGGCAACCACCTGATGCACGTCCTGCGCCGCAACGTGAATATGCAGATCATGCTGTTCAACAACGAGATTTACGGTCTCACGAAGGGGCAGGCCTCGCCGACCAGCCGCGAAGGCACAAAGTCGCCCTCGACCCCGATCGGCAGCTACGACCATCCCGCACGCCCGGCAGCATTCGCGCTGGGTAGCGGTGCACGCTTTATCGGCCGCGGCTTCGACGTGTCGAAGAACCTGCCTGACGTGCTCAAGGCGGCCCACGCGCACAAGGGCGCAGCCTTCATTGAGATTTTCCAGAACTGCATCGTCTACAACAAGGACGTCTTCAACGACTTCGCCGCGCCCAAGGGCGCGGAAGACCAGCAGCTATGGCTCGAAGACGGCAAGCCGATGCTGTTCGCCAAGGACACCAAGGGTATCGCGCTCAATCGCGAGACGCTGAGCCTCGAAGTGGTCGACGTGACCGATGGCGACTGGGAAGCAGCGGGCGTGATCGTCCACGATGTCACAAACCGCTCGGTGGCCCATATGCTGATCGAGATGCCCTTCGGTCCGTTCCCGATGGCGCTCGGCGTCCTATACGACGATCCGCGTCCGACTTTCGAGGATGCGGTCATCGCCGAACGCGAGAAGGCCAGCGAAGGCAAGGAAGCCAATCTCGCCAAGCTGCTCGGCAAGGGGCAGACCTGGACGGTAGACGGCACGGCGCAGGATCCCGTTTGAAGCGCCTAGCGGCCAGCTTCGCTACTCTAGCGCTGGCCGCCGGTGCTGCCGGACCACTTTCGGCCGAAGAGGGCGTCGAGCCCGAGGTATTCGCAGCGGTCTTCGAACTGCATGACGATCAGGCCGAGTACGACGGCTACTACTGTCCGCCCGATCCGGACGAGAATTCCATCTGCTTGGGGGCAAGCATCCTCATTCAGAAGGGCGAGGTCGTCCGCTATCTGGGCGCCGAGCCTCTCGCGGATGCGACGATGATCCGCAACGCGCGGGGCGGCGATGTCTATGGAGACTACCTGCGCTTCCGGATGATCACTGGTCATGCCGTCAAGCGCGTCCTGCCCGGGCGTTTCGTCGCGGTGCTCGAACCGACAGACAAAGGCTACATTTTTGTCCAGTGGAAAGAGGGGCTCAACCATGGGCGGCCATGCCTGCCCGACTTTGTTATCGAGCATTATGGAGATCGTCTCGATCTCTCCTCCGGGTCCGTAGTGCCCGATGGGTCGGTTTGTTTCTAAAAAAGTCACGAGGTCGCAAAGCAAATGGATAACATAACCCATTCGCTGGTGGGCGCGCTGATCGGGCAGGCCGGCCTTAAGAAGAAGACCGGCCTTGCCATGCCCGCCCTCGTCATCGGGGCGAATCTGCCCGATGTGGATGCGGCCTGCCTGTTCTGGCTCGAAGGCGTGGAACACCTCGGATTCCGGCGCGGCATCACGCATGGTCCGCCAGCTCTTGTGCTGCTGCCGCTGATCCTCGCGGGCCTGCTCTACGGTTACGACCGCTGGCAGGGTAGCCGCGGGAAACGTCCCGCGGACCGCTTGCCGGTGAGTTTCAAGTGGCTCTTCCTGCTCAGTTTCGTCGGCTGCCTCACGCACCCGGCGCTCGATTGGCTGAACGTCTATGGCATCCGCCTTCTCGAGCCATTCTCCAGCCAGTGGTTCTACGGTGATACCCTTTTCATCATCGACCTCTGGCTCTGGGCGCTATTGGGCATCTCCACGTGGTTTTCGCTGAGGCGCGAGAAGAAGGGCGGGGAGTGGCAGAAGCCTGCGCAAATCTCGCTTACCATCGCCTCTCTCTACATCGCGTTCCAGGGGCTGCTGACTGGTGCTGCAGAGCGCGAAGTCACGGAAAGCCCGACCGGAACAGACATCGTGATCGCCAGTCCGCCGCCATTCTGGTCGTGGGAACGCGATATGATAACGGGCGGAAACGGGCTCTACACACTGAACGGCGATACGACCTTTCCCGGCGTGCCCCTCGATCGCTGCGATCTCGAAGCGGCGCGTGAGGCCGACAGCGAGGTCGACGCCTTCCTGTTCTGGTCGCGCACGCCTTACATCGTACCCAAGGAAGACGGCACGCTCTGGCTGCAGGACGCGCGCTTCTCCGACCCGCGCGCAAGCGGGCGTTTCGAGGTCCGATTGCCAGACGACGTCTGCGAGGGCGTGAAGACGGAACCGACCGAGTAGCGCGGCGGTTAGAGCCGCATGAGTTCTCCCCAAATCGTCTGGCTGCGGCGCGACCTCCGCATGGCCGACCAGCCCGCCCTCCATGCCGCCGCGAAGGCCGGGCCTGTCATTTGCATATTTGTCCTCGACCAGGATCGTGCGGGCGACCACGCCTATGGCGGGGCATCTCTGGTATGGCTCCACTATTCGCTCGAGAGCCTTGGCAAGAGCTTCGGTAGCCGCAATTCGAGGATTGTGCTCAGGAAGGGCGATGCACCGCAGATCCTCGCGGCGATCGCCGATGAGGTCGGTGCGAGCTGCATCCATGCGACGCGGCACTACGAGCCCTGGTGGAAGGAAGCCGAGGACGAGGTTCGCGATGCATTGGGTGATGAGCGCGAGCTCTGCCTTTATGACGGCAATTACTTGCTGCCGCCCGGTTCGGTAACGACCGGCTCGGGCGATCCGTACAAGATCTACACGCCATTCTCGAAGGCGATGCTCGAACGCATGCCTCCACGCGACGTGCTGGACGAGCCGGAGATGATCTCCTCGCCCGGCAGCTGGCCCGAAAGCGACGAACTCGGGGATTGGGACCTTCTTCCGACCCAGCCGGACTGGGCAGGGGGCATCCGTGAGTACTGGGACTTCGGCGAGGCTGCCGCGCATGAGCGGCTCGAGTGGTGGACCGACCAGGTCGCCGAATACGACGAGGGTCGCAACTTTCCATCCGAGGATATCACCTCGCGCCTGTCGCCACATCTCCACTGGGGGGAAATCAGCCCGGCGCAGGTCTGGCACAAGCTCAAGGACAAGCGCTCCGACGGATGGAAGACCTATGCAAAGGAGATCATCTGGCGCGACTATGCCCAGAACGTGATCGACCAGTTTCCCGACTACCCGCGCGAGAGCTACCGCGACTATGACGAGCGCACCTTGTGGCGGAACCCCAATGCCGGTCACCTCATCCAAGAGGACCTGGAATGCTGGCAGAAGGGCATGACCGGATATCCGGTGGTCGATGCAGGGATGCGGCAGCTCTGGCAGACCGGATGGATGCACAATCGCGTGCGGATGATCTGCGCCAGCTTCCTCGTGAAACACCTGCTGATCGACTGGCGCTTCGGCGAGCAATGGTATTGGGACACGCTGGTCGACGCCGACTACGGCAACAACGGCGTGAACTGGCAGTGGATTTCGGGCACCGGCGTCGACAGCAACATGTTCGTTCGCATCATGGCGCCGCTGACGCAGAGCGAGAAGTTCGACGCGGCTGGCTATATCCGCGAATACGTGCCGGAACTCGCAGACCTGTCCGACAGCGAAATTCACGATCCGCCGGACTCGAAGCGCGGAGACTATCCGGTGAAGATCATCGCCCATAAGGAAGCGCGCGAACGCGCGTTGGAGGCATACAAGGCCAGCAAGTCGTAGCGGACTTGTCGTCTCAGTTCCTGCGCGGCATAGCGCCGGTCATGGACATGCAGACCTCTCAACGCGGACGCGACCTTATCGAGGGTTCGAAGGCATTTGCGAGAAAGCCGGGTCTGTTCGCGCGGCTGATCGCGCCGGGTGTCGAGAAGATGCTCTCCCGCATCGACGAGGGACTTGCCAGCGGAACAATTCACGGGACACTTCCGGACGGTACCAAGCGCACCCTTGGTGGCCGCGCGCCCGGTTTCGAATGCCATTTCGAACTGCGCAGCTACCGCGCGCTGATCCGCATCGCGACCAATGGCTCGGTTGGCCTCTACCAGGGTTGGGAAGCGGGGGAATGGTGGAGCCCCGATCCGGTGCCGCTCTTTGCCCTCTTCATGCAGCATGCCGAGCGCCTGGGAGACACGGCGCGGGCCAAGGGACCCTTTCGCCACGCACTGAAGCTGGCGCATCTCGTCAACCGCAACACGCATGCAGGCGCGCAGAAGAACATCTCCGCGCATTACGACCTCGGCAACGATTTCTACCGCGCATGGCTCGATCCGACGATGAGCTATTCCTCTGCGCTCGATGTCGTGGAGGATCGGCTGGAAGCAGCGCAGAAGCGCAAATGGGCCGCCTTGGGCGAGCGCATCGGCGAGCCTGAAAGCGTCCTCGAAATCGGTTGCGGCTGGGGAGCGCTCGCCGGCTATCTCGCGGGCAGGGGAAGCCATGTCACCGCGATTAGCCTGTCGGACGAGCAATTGGCGTGGGCGCGCCAGCACCAGTCGACCGCGATCGATTTCCGCAAGCAGGACTATCGCGATACCGCAGGCAGCTATGACGCCATCGTCAGCGTGGAAATGGTCGAGGCGCTGGGCCGCGAATATTGGCCGACCTTCATGGACTGCATTGCGCGAAACCTGAAACCGGGTGGGCGCGCCGCGATCCAGTATATCTCGATCCGCGACGAGCTCTTCGACGACTATGCCAAGAGCGCCGACTTCATCCAGGCTTACATCTTCCCTGGCGGGCTGCTGATCCGCACGAGCGAGTTCCGCCGTCTCGCGGAAGAGCGCGGGATGACATGGCAGGACCAGCACGATTTCGGCCTCGACTATGCCGAAACCCTTCGCTTGTGGCGCGAACGGTTCGATCTGGCGGCGGCGAATGACGATCTACCGGTCGGTTTCGACAAACGCTTTTGCGACTTGTGGCGCTATTATCTGATGTATTGCGAAGGCGGATTCCGCGGCGGCGGGATCGACGTCCACCAGGTCACGCTGGTTAAAGAGGGAGAGAGGGCATGAAAAACTGGCTTATCGGAGCAGCGGCATTGGCGCTCGCCGGGTGCGGGGCAGCGGCTACCGAGGACATGCAGGCGGCCACCTCCCCTGCACAGATGCCGGCTGTCTCGCAGGTCATGCCCGAACAGATGGCGAGCATGGATCCTTCGGACTCGATCCTATTCTGGAGCGATGAGCGCCGTTCCGCAGCATTCCGTGACATGGAATCGCTCTTTCCTGGTCTGGAAGTAACGCCGCGATCTGCGGCCCGCAGCCTGCCGCGGAGTCAGAACGCGCTTTCGAGCGAAACGGTGAACGCGATCCGGGGCTTCATGCGTGACACCTCGGTGTCGGGCCTGATGGTCCTGCGCGGTGGCGAAGTCGAGTTCGAGGAATACGGCTTGGGTCTCGGCGCGGAAGATCGCTGGACCAGCTTCTCGGTCGCGAAGAGCTTCACATCGACTCTCCTCGGCGCAGCCATCGAAGACGGTTCGATCGAAAGCCTCGATACCCCGGTGACCGATATCATTCCCGCGCTGTCCGGCACGGCTTACGACGGCGTTACCGTCGGCCAGATCGCGACCATGACATCGGGCGTCGCGTGGAACGAGGACTACACCGACCCGGCGAGCGATGTTGCGCGAATGCTCGCGGTGACACCGGTCGCTGGAGAATCGCAGGCCGTGACCTATGCCCGTACGCTCCAGCGCGAGGCTCCCGCGGGCGAAAAGTGGGTCTACAAGACGCTCGAGACCAATTTGCTCGGTTTGATCGTCGAGGAGGCGACCGGCATGTCGCTCGCCGAATACGCGGCCAAGAAGATTGTCTTCCCGGCGGGTTTCGAAGGCTCGCTGTTCTGGATGCAGGACCTCACCGGCGGGAATATCGGCGGATGCTGCCTGTCGCTGACGCTGTCGGACTATGCGCGTTTCGGGCAGTTCGTGCTCGAGGGTGGCGAGGGCGTGGTGCCTTCAGGATGGTTCGATGCTGCCGGCGATGCGCAGGTCGATTTCGGGCCGCGTGCGCCCGGCTTCGGCTACGGCTATCAGTGGTGGGCCTATCCTGGCGAGCAGTACGGGGCGCAGGGCATCTTCGGACAGGCGATCACTATCGTGCCCGATGCCGATCTCGTTGTTGCGGTCGTCAGCAACTGGCCGACTGCCACGAGCTTGGAGAACCGGGCGAAGTTCCGTGAAATCGTCGGGATGATCGCTGCAGAAGGGGAGTAGGCCTGTCCCCAATACAAGTGGTGGCCGAGGCCACTGGGGCGCACGGCCACCGACGACGAGCCATCCGGACGAGGTTCAGGCCAGGCCCTTCAGGCCGCCGCCAAAGCTGTCGGTGTCGTCGCCTGTCTTGCGAGATCAGTAGGGACGGTAGGTATCTTCGCCGCTGTAGCGGGCGAGGATGTTGTCGTGCACGATCGGCGAAAGCAGCTCGCTGAATGCACAACCAACCATGCAGTTTTCCCACCACACGACCTGCGCCTGGAGCGATTCGAGGCCGGGAAGGGTGAGCCAGCACATCTGGCCTTCATGCATGCGGTTGATCGCGGCAGCCGAGAAGCCCGAGATCGAAAGATCGTGGACTACGGTCTGGAAGGCGCGTCCGCCGCTGGCGCGCAATTGCCCCGGAATCGTGAGTTTGGTCCGCGGTGCGCAACGATCTTCCTGTGCCGCCATCAAGTAGCGGTCTTGCGTCTGGTAATTCATATCTCGAGACCTTCTGCCCTGATCCGATCCAACGATCCCGCCACGTGGAAGACGTGCGCGCGATATCGGGCGAATGTCGCGGTTCGAGATTAAGGAATGGTCACCGGCGAAGGTTAACTTACTTTTCGACCCGCTCTCGGTGGCCGGTCGGGAAGTCGTTAACCAAGAGCTCTACCAGTCGCTGTGCCACAGCTTCGGGGGGCTTGACCGTTTCCGGATCCTCTCCGGGATAGGCCTTTGCGCGCATGTCGGTGCGCGTTGCGCCGGGATCGACGATAGCGACACGCACGTTGCCGATCTTCTCGACTTCCTGCGCATAGCTTTCGAGCATGTTGTCGAACGCCGCCTTGGTAGCACCATATGCCGACCAATACGCCTTGGGGTCTTTACCTACGCTGCTGGTAAGGCCGAGAACACGACCTGCATCGGCGCGTTTCAGGAGTGGATCGAAATTCGAAAGCAGGGCCTGGGTGGCGAGCAGGTTGATCGTCACGGCCTGGCTGAACTGCTTGCCGTCGATCTGGGTGACTGGGCTGAGCGTGGGAAGGTAGGCAGCGCTGATAACCAGAGCATCGAGCTTGTCCCAGCGGCCAGCGATTGCCGAAGCGAGGCGAGCGATTCCGTCGCTTTCCGCAAGATCGACGGGGGCGATAGTCGACGCGCCTCCTGCCTCGTGGATACGATCCTCGACAGATTCGAGCGAGCGGACATCGCGCGCGGTGAGCACGACATGCGCTCCGGCTTCGGCCATGGCCACTGCGGCTGCAGCACCGATGCCCTTGCTGGCACCCGTGACGAGCACGAGCTTTCCTTCAAGCGGTTTCGTCATTTCAGGCGACCTTGTCGACGGGCAGGGCGAGCTGCTTCTGCTTGTCCTCGCGGCGCGAAAGATCGGTCAGCGAGGTGGGGTAATCACCGGTGAAGCAGGCATCGCAGAACTGCGGGCACGACTTCACGCGTGGTTTCTCTCCGACAGCGCGATAAAGGCCGTCGATCGAGACGAAGGCGAGGCTGTCCGCCTTGATGAATTCGCGCATCGGTTCGATGTCCATGCGCGCGGCGAGCAGCTTGCTACGCTCAGGCGTGTCGACACCGTAGAAGCAGCTGTGTGCCGTTGGCGGGCTGGCGACGCGAAAGTGCACTTCCTTGGCGCCCGCATCGCGCATCATCTCGACGATCTGCATCGAGGTGGTGCCGCGCACGATCGAATCGTCGATCAGGACGATGCGCTTGCCTTCCACCAGGCTGCGGTTGGCGTTGTGCTTGCGCTTGACGCCAGCATGGCGCGCGCCGTCGGACGGCTGGATGAATGTGCGTCCGACATAGTGCGAACGAATGATGCCGAGTTCGAACGGAATGCCTGCTTCCTGCGCGTAGCCAATGGCTGCGGGTACGCCGCTGTCGGGGACCGGCACGACGAGGTCGGCCTCGACCGGGTTCTCGCGGGCTAGTTCCACGCCGATGGATTTGCGCGCTTCGTACACGCTGCGGCCGGCAAAGAAGCTGTCGGGACGACTGAAATAGACGTGCTCGAAGATGCAGGGGCGCGGGCTGTGGTTGCCGAAGGGATGCAGCGAATCGACATTGCCGTCGAAGTCGACACGGATCAGCTCGCCCGGCTCGACTTCGCGGACCATTTCGGCGCCAACGACGTCGAAAGCCACGCTCTCGCTGGCGAACGCCGTCGCATCGCCGATCTTGCCCATGACCAGCGGACGGATGCCCAGCGGGTCGCGGCAGGCGATCATGCCCTCGGGCGTCATCACGATCAGCGCATAGGCACCTTCGAGCAGGCGCAATGCGTCGATCAGGCGGTCGACGATGGTGGGGTAGCGGCTCGTCGCTACGAGGTGGATGATCACCTCGGTGTCGGAAGTCGACTGGAAGATGGCGCCGCGCTGGACGAGCTCTTCGCGCAGCACGCCGGCGTTCGAGATATTGCCGTTGTGCGCCACGGCGAAACCGCCGCTGGCGAGGTCGGCATAGAGCGGCTGCACGTTACGAAGACCAGCGCCGCCGGTCGTCGAATAACGGACATGTCCCGCAGCCATATGGCCGGGCAATTCGGCAATCGCTTCGGAGGAAGAGAAATTCTCCGCAACGTGGCCAAGACCGCGGCGGGCGCGAAATTCTGCGCCGTCCCAGGCGATGATGCCGGCGGCTTCCTGTCCTCGGTGCTGCAGCGCGTGCAGGCCGAGCGCGGTCGCCGCAGAGGCGTCTGTCGCGTTGATTACGCCAAAAACGCCGCACTCTTCGCGTAGCTTGTCGCCATCCGCGTCGAGGAAGGGGTGGGTGCAATTCATGGTGTAGCCCGCGCTGCCATCCGGATGCCGCCCCAATGGCGATGTTACGGCAGGATTACAAGGCTTGTGAGGCGGATCGCGGGGGAGATTTCGCGCACGTTCATTGCGCGGCCACGAAACTGTGCCTAAACGCCCAAGGCAACGGACGACCACACCCGATCACCTCTATTCTGGGGCCGCCTTGCTTCTTTCTCCATTCGAACGGACGATCGCCAAACGCTACTTGCTCCCGGGCAGGAGCGAGGCGTTCATCGCGCTAGTCGCGGGCATTTCCATAACCGTCGTCATGCTTTCGGTCGCGATGCTAGTCATCGTTATGAGCGTCATGAACGGCTTTAGAGCCGAGCTGCTCGACAAGATCGTGGGCCTCAACGGCCATGCCATCGTGCAGGCCTATGGCGGTCGGCTCGACGATTGGGAGAACGTCCTTCAGGAGGTCAAGCAGACGCCGGGCGTGGTCGAGGCTTCCCCGCTGATCGAGCAGCCGCTACTCACCACTTTCAACGGCCGCGTCGAGGCGATCCTGCTGCGGGGCAACACCATGCAGGACATCCGCGGCCTTTCCGAGAAGACCGTCGCCGGCAACATGGACCTGCTCCAGCCCGGTGCGAGCAAGGTCGCCATCGGCGTGAGACTGGCGGAAAATATCGGTGCACGGGTGGGTGACACGATCACCATCATCAACCCGCAGGGGCGCTCGACGCCATTCGGTACTGTGCCGCGCCAGGTCGGCTACGAGGTCTCGGCGATCTTCGAGGTCGGAGTCTACGATTATGACGGTGCATTCGTCGTTATGCCGATGCAGGATGCGCAAACGCTCCTTCTGACCGGCGACACGATCGGCATGATAGAGGTGAAGGTAACCGATCCGGACGAAGTCGAGGACATTCTCGCGCCGGTCCAGCAGAGCTTGGCAGGCAGGGCGGTAGTCCGTGACTGGAAGACCATCAACGCCACCTTGTTCGAAGCGCTCGAGGTCGAGCGTGCGGCAATGGCATTCGCGTTGAGTTTCATGGTTCTGGTGGCGGCATTTAACATTCTTTCGAGCCTCGTGATGCTCGTTCGTGCGAAGACTAGGGACATCGCAATCATGCGTACGATGGGCGCGACGCGGCGCAGCCTGACCAAGATTTTCGTGACGACCGGTTTCACGGTCGGCGCGCTCGGCACTATCGCCGGATTGATCCTCGGTGCGCTGGTCCTCGGTTTCCGCGAACAGATCGTTGCCGCTATTGGCTGGCTGACCGGAGCCGAGCTGTGGGACCCGCAGGTTCGCTTCCTGAGCACTATCCCCGCCAAGGCCGATCCGGTCGAGATCGCGATGATCGTCGGCCTTGCCCTCGTGATGAGCTTCCTCGCGACGCTTTATCCGGCGCTCAAGGCTGCCAGTACCGACCCCGTGCAGGTGCTTCGCTATGAGTAACGCCAACATGCGTCCCGTGGTCGAACTTCGCGGCCTTACTCGCAGCTTCGAGCAGGGCGGCGTGCGCATCGACGTTCTGCGCGGCGTGGATCTCGACATCATGCCGGGAGAGATCGTGGCGCTTCTCGGGCCTTCAGGCTCGGGCAAGTCGACCCTGTTGCAGGCTGTCGGTCTCCTCGAAGGTGGTTTCGGCGGCGAGATCGTGATTGCGGGCCATTCGGCGGAAAAGAGCGATGCGAATGCACGGACCAGCCTGCGCCGCGATCACTTGGGTTTCGTCTACCAGTTCCACCACCTGCTGCCCGATTTCGACGCGCGCGAGAATGTCGTACTTCCCCAGCTCGTGGCTGGCGTTGACCGGAAGGATGCAGAGGCGCGGGCCGAAGAGCTGCTGACTGCCCTCGGCCTCGGACACAGGCTCGATCACCGGCCCAGCCAGCTTTCGGGCGGTGAACAGCAGCGCGTTGCCGTGGCGCGCGGACTGGCCAACCGCCCGGACCTTGTCCTTGCAGACGAACCGACGGGCAACCTCGACGAGGCCACCTCAGACCGTGTGCTTGAGCAATTTCTAGCGCTCGTTCGGGGCGAGGGAAGCGCTGCACTGATCGCTACGCACAACGAGCGGCTCGCTTCGCGAATGGACCGGGTCGTGCGCCTGCATGAGGGTGTCCTCGAATAAGGACCCGGCGCGGGCTTCATACGTTGGTGATGCAAAGGAGGATTTTTGCATGACCGACCATCCGAGTACTTTCAGAGGCCCCGAAGCACATCGTCCCGGCATCGAGTGGGATGACCGCGCCTCGCTTCATCGCGTGGGGCATGGGGACGGCGTGCTCGAAGGTGCGCAGGCCCTGAGAAGCGGGACTTTCGCCGATCTCGTCACGCACATGATGCTGATGCCCGAGCACGAGCGGAAGGATTACTACATCGAAAAGCTGGGCGACCGTGAATACCACGCGTCGGAGGTGGAAGAGCTCTCCAAGCGAGACGATTTCCCCCGCTCGTAGGTTGCAATAGCCACTCAGCAGATTGAAATTGGCGATCCTCCCGCACCCGGTTTAGGCAAGGAGCGGGAGGATTTTTCATGTCACTTGCATCCATCGCCCTGATTTTTGCCCAGGCCACCGTTACCGAGGCGCCCGCCGCGCCGCCAGCGCCGCCCTCATGCGAGGGAGAGGACTTCGAGGCTTTCGATTTCTGGGTCGGAGAGTGGGACGTCTACCCGAACGCAGAAGGCTCTCCCGACAAGGTGGCTGACAGCAGGATCGAGAAAGTCAGCGCCGGTTGCGCAATCCGGGAGACGTGGATGCCGCTTCAAGGGCGCAGCGGGACGAGCCTCAGCGCCTATGATCCCGGGACAGAGGGCTGGCACCAGCTGTGGGTCGGTGGGCAGCCCGGCCGCGTCTTCTTCGATGGCGGCGCGGTGGAGGGCAGGATGATCCTCACCGGCCAATGGGGAAAGGCGCAGGATGGAACGCCTTTGCTGGTCCGAATGACTTATAGCTTGCGCGATGATGGTAGCGTGCGCCAACACGGCGAGGCCAGCAAGGACCGGGGTCTGAGCTGGGCGAACTATTTCGACCTCATCTATCGCCGCAAGGACGCAGCCGAATGACCACCATCGCCGATTTCACCGTTGCCACGAACAAGGGCGACGATCTCGACCTGAAAGAGAAACTCGGCAAGGTCCTGCTGGTCGTGAACACTGCAAGCAAGTGCGGTTTCACGCCGCAGTATGACGGGCTGGAGAAGTTGTTTCAGGACTACAAGGAGCAGGGCTTCGAGGTCATGGCGTTTCCCTGCAACCAGTTCGGTAACCAGGAACCCGGCGATGCGGGCGAGATCGAGCAGTTCTGCAAGGTCAATTTCGGCCTCACCTTTCCGCTGATGCAGAAGGTCGAGGTGAACGGGGACAATGTCAGCCCCCTCTTCGACTGGATGAAGGCAGAGGCGCCGGGCCTGATGGGGTCCAAATCGATCAAGTGGAACTTCACCAAGTTCCTCATCGACCGCGAAGGCAACGTGGTGAAGCGTTATGGCCCTGCCGACGCTCCAGCTACCATCGCCAAGGATATCGAAAAGCTCCTGTAACCGATCCGGGACTCACAGCGAACACACAGCCATGCTTGCCGAACTCAACACCTGGTTTCTCTCTCTCGGCGCCCAATACGGCGTGAACCCCTACATTTTCGGGGGCATTTACGTGGGCGCGATCCCGTTCTTCCTCGCTTCCATCGCCTGGCTTGTGAAGCGGGCGAGGGCGGGGCAATCGACCGTCGTACCGACGATGCTTGCGGGTTTCTTCTTCGTTTCGGCCTATCTCTACCTCGCCATTGTGGGCGAGAATATTCCGGTCTGGGTGTGGGTCTTTCTCGCCGCTCTCATCGTTTACGGAGCGTGGTCGACGATCCGCGACACCCGCAAGAAGATCGCTGCTCCGCCGGAGGACTGATTTCTCCACAAGCGGTGGAGAATAACCGCCCGCCCGCCCTTTGAGATCGGCGCGCAAAATCCTACCTTGCGGGGATGCCCTACAAGCCCTTCGTACCCCTGCGCGTGCTCTCCGCCTATTCGATGCTCGAAGGAGCGATCGATCCGAAGGCGATGGCCAAGCTGGCGAAGGAACGCGGCTTTCCCGCGATAGCCATGGCAGACCGCAACGGGCTCTATGGCGCGGTCATGTTCGCCAATGCCTGCAAGGCGGAGGGCATCCAGCCGATTACCGGTACTTTGCTCGGGGTGGCGCGCGACGAGGAAGGCCGCACGGTCGACTACCTGCCGCTCTACGCGCAGGACGAAGCGGGCTACGACAATCTCTGCCATCTCGTCTCGAAGGCGCATCTCGATCGTCCGCTCGAGTTCGAACCGCATATCCGTATGGAAGACCTCGAAGGCCGCACCGACGGCCTGATCGCGCTGACCGGCGCGAGCGAGGGCGGGGTGACGCGGCTGCTGGCGGAGGGCCAGACGAGCCACGCCATGGCCATGCTCGACAAGCTCGAGGCTCTGTTTCCCGGGCGGCTCTATGTGGAACTCGCGCGGCGCGGCAACCCGCCCGAGGAAGCGGCGGAAAGCGCGTTGATCGACCTCGCCTACGAACGTGACCTGCCACTTGTCGCGACGAACCCTGCGAACTTCGCCGAACCGCATATGTACAAGGCGCATGACGCCATGCTGTGTATTGCCAATTCGACGCATGTCGACGCGGAGGAGCGCGCAAAGTCGAACCCAGAGGCCTACGTCAAGACCGCCCACATGATGGAAGAGGCCTTCGACGACCTGCCCGAGGCCACTGCCAACACGCTCGTGATCGCGCAGCGCTGCGCCTACGCGCCGCCCTATCGCGAACCGATTCTGCCCAGCCTTGCCGGCGACCTCGAGGGCGAGGCGCGGATGCTGGAAGAGGACGCGCGCAAGGGCTTGGCGAAGCGCCTCGAGCCCTATGGCGAGATGTCGGACGAGGAACTCCAGGTCTATGTAGACCGGCTGGATTACGAGGTTGGCATCATCAACCAGATGGGCTTTCCCGGCTACTTCCTGATCGTCGCCGACTTCATCAAATGGGCGAAGGAGCAGGACATTCCCGTGGGGCCAGGTCGTGGTTCGGGTGCGGGCAGCCTCGTTGCGTGGGCGCTGACGATTACCGACCTCGATCCGATCAAGCTGGGCCTGCTGTTCGAACGCTTCCTCAACCCGGAACGCGTCTCGATGCCCGACTTCGACATCGACTTCTGCGAAACCCGCCGCGGTGAGGTGATCCGTTACGTCCAGCAGAAATACGGCCATGACCACGTCGCGCAGATCATCACCTTCGGTAAGCTGAAGGCGCGCGCGGTGCTGCGTGATACCGGCCGCATCCTCCAGATGAGCTACGGCCATGTCGACCGCATCTGCAAGATGGTGCCGAACCATCCGACCGATCCCTGGACGCTCCCGCGTGCGCTCAACGGGGCCGCCGATTTCAAGGCCGAATACGACAATGACAACGAGGTCAAACGCCTGATCGACCTCGCGATGCAATTGGAAGGATTCCCGCGCAACAGCTCGACCCACGCGGCGGGCGTGGTGATCGGCGACCGTCCGCTTGCCCAGCTCGTGCCGCTCTACCGCGATCCGCGTTCGGACATGCCGGTGACGCAGTACGACATGAAAAATGTCGAGAGCAGCGGTCTCGTCAAGTTCGACTTCCTCGGATTGAAGACGCTGTCGGTTCTCAAGAAGGCGACCGACCTGCTCAAGAAGCGCGATATCGAGATCGATCTCTCGCAGCTCGAGCTGGACGATCCGGCGGTCTACGAGCTGATGAAGGCGGGTAACACGGTCGGCGTGTTCCAGCTGGAATCGGAAGGCATGCGGCGCACGCTTACCGCGGTGAAGCCGACCAATTTCGGCGACATCATCGCGCTCGTCTCGCTCTATCGTCCAGGCCCGATGGACAACATCCCGCTCTTCGGGAAGCGCAAGGCCGGCGAAGTTCCCATCGAGTATCCGCACGAGAAGCTCGAAGGCATCCTGTCCGAGACATACGGCATCTTCGTCTACCAGGAACAGGTCATGCAGGCCGCGCAGATCCTCGCCGGATACTCGCTCGGCGATGCAGACTTGCTGCGCCGCGCCATGGGCAAGAAGGTCCAAGCGGAAATGGACATCCAGCGCGAACGTTTCGTGACCGGGTGCAAGGAAATAAGCGGTATCGAGAAGGCCAAAGCGAACGAGCTGTTCGACTTGATCGACAAGTTCGCAGGCTACGGCTTCAACAAGTCGCACGCCGCCGCCTACGCGCTTCTGGCGTACCAGACCGCGTGGATGAAGGCGCATTATCCCGAAGAGTTCTTCGCCGCATCGATGTGCTTCGACATGCACCAGTCGGAGAAGCTGACGATCTTCGTCGACGATGCGCGGCGGCAGGGTATCGCTGTAGAACCGCCCTGCATCAACAAGTCAGAGGCCGAGTTCACCGTCGAACAAACCGACGATGGCTATGCGGTTCGCTATGCGCTCGCAGGCATCCGCAACGTCGGCGAGAAGGCGATGGAAGCCATCGTCGCCGAGCGTGAGGTTTCGGGGCAGTTCGACAGCCTGCAGGACCTGTTTGAGCGCATTCCCAAGGGCTCGATGAACTCACGGCAGCTCGAGGCACTTGCATGTGCAGGCGGGCTCGACGCGCTCGAGCCTAATCGCGCCAAGGTGTTCGAGAATGCCGACATGCTGCTGGCCGTGGCCGATGCGGCGGACCGCGAACGCACCAGTGGGCAAGCGAGCATGTTCGGCGGAGACGACGCGCCTGGCGAAACGCTGCGACTGCGCGAGGTCGAGGATTGGCCGCGCGCCGAGCGCATGGCGCGGGAGCGCGAGAATTTTGGTTTCTATTTCTCCGCCCATCCGGTCGCCGCGTGGAAGGATATCGCCTCCGCCAATGGCGCGCGCACCTACGCTTCGCTGATGGCAGGCGGTGCACCTGCGGGCGGCCGCTCCAATGCGGTGATGGCCGCCATGGTCGAGAAGGTGAACAAGGGCACCACGCGCCGCGGCAAGCCCTTCATCCGCGCCGATTTTTCCGATGCGACCGGCCAATTCAGCGCCGCTTGTTTCGAAGAGGGCATGGTGGAGCGGTTCATGAAGTGGGCCGAGGAGCAGACCTGCGTCCTGCTGCAGGTCGAACTCGATTCGCCGAGCCCGGACGAGCCGCCACGCATCACCGTGCGCGGCGGCACTCCGCTCGCGGACGTGAAGGGCTCGACGCCGATGATCCTCACGCTCGAGATCATCGATGTCGCGGCGGTCGAAGCATTGAGCCGTGAATTGTCTGACGCCGGAAATGGCAAGGACGAGGTCATGGTGACGCTACGGATCGGCGGCGACCACGAGCCGGTGATGCGCTTGGGCCGCGGGTTTGCGCTCGATGGCGAGCTCGCAGAACGCTTGGCAAGCGTGCCCGGCCTTGCCAAGGTGCAGCTCGACAAGCGGCGCGGCGGCTCGCACCTTCGCCTCGTCGCCTGACCGACAAGCGCCGGGAGAGGCGCAAGAGGCAAGGAGAGAGGCTTAAATGCTCGGAGCGATGCAGGACTGGACCATGCGTGTGACGCATGTGATCGACCACGCGGCACGTGAAGCAGGAGATCGGGAGATCGTCACCCGCTGGGCGGATGGGACCGAAACCCGGACCAATTGGCAGGGCATCCGCCGCGATGCGCTGAAGATGGCGCAGGCGCTGCAGAAGCTCGGTCTCAAGCCTGGCGACAAGGTCGCCAGCATCGCGATGAACCATTCGCGCCACCTCGTCAGCTGGTATGGCGTGGCAGGCATGGGCGGCGTGCTTCACACGGTGAACCCGCGCCTGTTCGAGGACCAGCTCGAATACATCGTCAATCACGCGGACGACCGTGTGGTGATCTACGACGCGATGTTCCAGCCCATCGTCGACAAGATGCGTGACCGCTGGCCGCACGTCGAACACTACATCTGCTTCGACAGCGGCGAGCACACGACCTCGTTCGAGGACTGGATCGGTGCGGAAGACGGCGATTTCGAATGGGTCGAAGGCGATGAGCGCGACCCCTGCATGATCTGCTACACCAGCGGCACCACCGGCAATCCGAAGGGCGTCCAGTACGAGCATCGCAGCACGGTCCTGCATGCGATCTCGGGGCTGCAGCCCTCGACGTTCAACTTCAGCGCATCCTCGGTGATGCTGCCGGTCGTGCCGATGTTCCACGCGGCGAGCTGGGGACTTCCCTATGCAGGGGCCATGGCGGGCATCAAATTCGTGTTCAGTGCGGTGAACGATCCGGCGGTGCTGCACGAAATGATGCTGAAAGAAGGCGTCACCGACAGCGCTGGCGTGCCGACCGTCTGGCTCGCACACTTCCAGTATTGCGACGCCGAAGGCATCGACCTGCCGCCGCTCAAGGCCGCCACCATTGGCGGTTCGGCTGCGCCCAGGTTCATGATCGAGCGCTTGATGAAGAACGGCACCCGCGTCCAGCACGCATGGGGCATGACCGAAACCTCGCCGATCGGCACGGTCGGCGGCCCGACGCATGACTGGGACCAGCTCAGCTTCGATGAGAAGGTCACCAAGACGATGAAGCAGGGCCGCCCGATATTCGGCGTGGAATTGCGCACGATCGACCTCGACGATCCGACCAAGGTGCTGCCGCGCGATGGCGAAACCTCAGGCGCGCTGCAGATCCGCGGGCCGTGGGTGGTGAAGCGCTATTTCAAGGCCGAGGAAGATGCGGTCACCGAAGATGGCTGGTTCGACACCGGCGACGTCGGCATGCTGCATCCCGATGGCACGCTGCAGCTGACCGACCGCACCAAGGACGTGATCAAGTCGGGCGGCGAGTGGATTTCTTCGGTCGAACTCGAGAACGCGGCCGTGGGACACCCTGCGGTTGCTGAGGCTGCATGCATCGGCATGTCGCACCCCAAGTGGGACGAGCGCCCGGTGCTCTTCGTGGTGAAGAAGGAAGGTCAGGATGTCAGCGCCGAGGAGGTGACCAACTTCCTGTCCGACAAGGTCGCCAAGTGGTGGCTTCCCGATGCGGTGGAATTCGTCGACGACATCCCGCACACCGCCACCGGCAAGATCAGCAAGAAGGACCTGCGCGACCGGTTCGCCGACTACAAGCTTGAGGCGTGAGCCGGCTGATCCTGCTCAACAAGCCCTTCGGTGTGCTTTCGCAGTTCACCGGGGGCAAGGAAGGGGTGGAGGACACTCTGGCGCATCTCGTCGATGTGCCGGGGGTCTATCCGGCAGGCCGCCTCGACAAGGATAGCGAAGGGCTGTTGCTGCTGACCGACGATGGCCGGCTGCAGTCGCGCATTGCCGAACCGCGGTACAAAATGGCGAAGACCTACCTCGTGCAGGTCGAGGGAGAGGCGGGGGACGAGGCGCTCGAAAAGCTCGCGCACGGCGTCGAGCTCAAGGACGGCATGACCCGTCCTGCCCGCGCGAAACGCATCGATCCGCCACCGGTCTGGGATCGCGATCCGCCCGTGCGTTATCGCAAGAGCGTGCCCGACAGCTGGATTGTGCTCGAGATCACCGAGGGCCGCAACCGCCAGGTCCGCCGCATGACTGCCGCCGTGGGCCTGCCCACGCTGCGCCTCATCCGCTGGCGCATCGGCGATTGGAGCGTGGACGGCATTGCACCCGGCACCTATCGTGAAATCGAAGTCTGAGGAGAGAGCCGTGACCGACAGCTATATCGACCCGAGCCCCGCCAATTTCCAGGCATTCAAGGACCTGCCGCGCGACGAGCCGATTCAGATGCTCAACCTCCTGCTCTACCGCGAGGAGGCCGAGTATCCCGAGGGGCACGAGCACGCAGGCAAAGGCTGGAGCGGCCGCCGCGCCTACGAGGAATACGGCAAGACCAGCGGCCCGATCTTCCGCCGCGTGGGCGGCGAGATCGTCTGGCGCGGCGCTTTCCAGACCGTGGTGACGGGACCGGAAGCGATGCGCTGGCACGATGGCTTCGTGGCGCAATATCCGAACTCGGGCGCGTTCTTCGAGATGATCAAGGATCTGGATTACCAGAAGGCAGTAGTCAATCGGACGGCAGCGCTGGTCGACAGCAGGCTGGTGCGGTTCAAGCCGGGCGCTGCGGGAGAGGGGTTTTGACCTCAGCTAGTGATTTTCGAAGTCGTTGAAGCGAGCACCCAAGCTGATTGTCGCATAGATTTCGAAAAGGCACTGCAAATTCGGGTCGTTGATTGCAACATATCGCCACTCCATCGTGGCGAGGTCATCTTTTGCGAGAGCGAACGCCTTCGAGAATTCAGGATGATGCTCCAACTCTTTTCTCGTGGGTTGGCCCTTACCCTTGAAGAACCCGGTCTCATGGCGAGCCATCTTGAAGGCAAACGGGGAATCATTGTTCCTGCCCTTTAGATGCTCCTTGATCTCGCGCTCTAAGTCTGTTTGTTCTGCCGACGTAGAGATGCTTCTCACCTTTGCTGAAAAGGTAAACCGCACGAGCTGGCAGCACCAATTTTCTCAGTGGCAGACCAACCTGTGGTTGGCACCCCTTCAATTCGTGAAGCAATGGCGGAAGTTGATCGGTTAGAGCAGAAAACGTGGGATTCATCCCTTGCCTGCTATCATGCATTCGCCGTTGAGCAACCTACTACAGAAGCCGCAACTGCCCGCCCACCGCGGGCGGCCTGAAATGCGTGCAATCCAGCTCAAACTTCGCCTTACCCAGTCCTGCCCGTTTGCAGGCCAAACGAAACCTCGCACGGAAGAGGTCGGCCCAGACGCCGGTCGGCTTGAGGCGCGAGAAGAATTTGGGGTCGTTGTCCTTGCCGTTGCGGATCGACTGGACGATGCTCATTACCTTGTCGCCGCGCTCGGGGTAGTGGACCGAGAGCCATTCGCGGAACAGCGGGGCGACTTCGTGCGGAAGGCGCAGCGGGATCCAGCCCACGCTGTCGACCCCGATGGCGGCGGCGCGCTGCACGATCTCTTCCATGAACTCGTCGGTGATGGCGGGGATCACCGGTGCGACCGAGCAATGGCTAGGCACGGCCGCTGCGACCAGTTTCTCCAGCGCTCCGAGTCGCTTGGCAGGTGATGCTGCGCGCGGTTCGAGCTTGCCTGACAACTTCGGGTCGAGGCTGGTGACCGAGATCGCCACCGCCACCAGCCGCCGCTCTGCCATCTCGGCAAGCAGGTCGAGATCGTCGAGCACGCGATCGGACTTGGTGGTGATCGTCACTGGATGACGCGCATCGAGGCACACTTCCAGCACCGCCCGCGTGATGCGGTAATCTCGCTCGATGGGCTGGTATGGATCGGTGTTGGTCCCCATCGCGATCGGTTTGGGGCGATACTTCGGCTTCGCGAGCGTCGCGCGCAGCAGTTCCGCCGCGTTGGGCTTGGCGAACAATTGCGTCTCGAAATCGAGCCCCGGCGAGAGGTCGTGATAGGAGTGGGTAGGGCGCGCGAAGCAATAGACGCAGCCATGCTCGCACCCGCGATAAGCGTTGATCGAGCGGTCGAAGAATATGTCCGGCGACTGGTTGAAGCTGAGGATCGTTTTCGGGTTCTCCTCGGTCACGTGGGTGCGCAGCTTTACCGGCGGACCGTCCAGCGCCTCCATATGATCGCGCCAGTCACCATCGGCCTCGCGCGTGGCAAGGCCGAAGCGTGTCGGGACTACGCGCGACTGCGCACCCCGTCCGCTGACAGGCGACTCAATGCTTTTCTCCATGAGTGGAACATATGGAGAACAATGGCGCCGGTCCAGCGAAAATCCAATGCAGGCTTGTGCGGTGCGCAGCCATGGTCAACAAAGCGGAGGATGACCAAGCATGGCCCTTACACCTACCGCGTCGAAGAGGGCGATCTCGCCGTCGCCGGACGCCACTACTTCCAGCGTCGGGTATTCCAGCGACCGATGCGCTACCTCTTCATCGCGGTGCTCGTGCTCGCGGTCCTGCTCGTCGCTCTCGATCTGTACGAGGACGATGCGCTGAAAGTGTCCACCTTGATTGTGATCGGGGTTGGTATCCCGCTGATCTGGCTGATCCCGTACCTGATCGCACCACGCATCATGCGCAGGCAGTTCAGGCAGAGCGCGGCTCTACGCGATGAGAACGAGCTCGAATTCGACGCGGAATCGATAACCTTCACCAATCAGCGCGGCCACGCGCGGATTCCCTTCCACGAGCTCTATGCATGGTCCGAGACCGAGCGGATGATCCTGCTCCACCAGACCGAGGCTTACTTCAATCCCATTCCCAAGCAGGCGATAGGTGATGACTTCCGCCTTCTCGCGGCAGCGCTCGATGCGGCGGGGGTAAAGCGCTTCTAGCGTTCGCGCAGGCGCGGCATCAGGTCGACGAAATTGCAGGGCCGATGGCGGCTGTCGAGCTGGCTTGCGAGGATCTTGTCCCAGCCGTCTTTCACTGCACCGTTCGAGCCGGGCAGCGCGAATATGTACGTCCCGCGGGCAATCACAGCGCAGGCGCGGCTCTGGATCGTGCTGACGCCGATCGTCTCGTAGCTGATCCATCGGAAAAGCTCGCCGAAACCGGGAATGTCCTTGTCCTTCACCCGGTCGAGCGCCTCCGGGGTCACATCCCGGCCAGTGAGGCCTGTGCCGCCGGTGGTGATGACCGCGTCGATCAGTTCGTCGTCGATCCAGCGATGGAGATGGGCCGCAATCTCATTCTTGTCGTCGTGGCTGATCTCGCGGGCGGCGAGCGCGTGCCCGGCACCCTCGATCCGTCCGGCCAGGATGTCCCCCGAGGTATCCTCGCTCGCCTTGCGCGTGTCGGAGATCGTGAGCAGCGCGATATTGACCGGCTTGAAGGTCAGGCTTTCGTCGATAGCCATTCGTTACCTCTCAACGGGTTCGTGGAAATTGCGGCCAGTCGTTTTCGGCAAGGTCGGTGCGGCTCGGCGCCGGAGCGTCGGCCTGGCGCAGGTACATCCAATAGTTGCGCATCACGATCGCCACGTATCCGCGGGTTTCCCAGTAGGGGATCGATTCCATCCAGAGTAGCGGATCGCCCTGGTCGTTGATCTCGCTGTTCCAGCGCGCGACCGGCGAGGGACCGGCGTTGTACGCGGCCATGACCTTGGGAAGCGTTCCCCGCGTGTAGCTGGCCTGCGCCAGCGCTTCGAGCGTGCGCTGCCCGAAGGACAGGTTGGTGCGAGGGTCCTTGAGATCAGCCCCGGCACTCATGTTGATCGAGGCAGCATATTCACGTGCGGTGATCGGACGGATCTGCATCAGACCGATCGCGTTTGCAGGGCTGACGACACGCTCGCGGAAATTCGATTCCTGCAGCGCATGGGCAAAGGCGAGGGCGGGGTCGATCCGCCAGCCGTCCTGCGGCGCGTGATAGGCAACCGGCCACCGCAGGTTCGCAGGCGAACGCTCTCCGCGAGGAGCGTTATAGGCCATGAAGGTCTGTGCGCCCGTCACTCCGAGCGCGCGTGCAAGCCGCGCCAGTGCGGCGAAGTCGTCCGGGTCGCCGTAGCGGACTTGCCAGCGAAGCGCTTCGTCGGCGAGGTCGCGCCGGTTCACCTCGGCGAGCATGACCGCTTCGCGAACTGCGCTCTTGCCGGAAAGCCGGTTCCAATCCGCTCCACTGAAATCCGCCGCTACATGGTCGCGCGGCAGGTCCCTCCCGAGCTGCTCGCTCGCGATCATCCCGTAAAGCGTTTCGTCGTAGCGCGCGGCGCTCCGTAAGTGGTCGTCGACGCCCTGAGGCTGGCGGCAGCGAATGAGGCTGCGAGCTGCCCAGTAATGCGCGGCCGTCCGGAGTTCGACATTTTCTGCGCCGCGTGCGCTGGAGGCGAAATAGTCGGCAGCCCGCGCGCAATCGCCGATCCGCCAGGCGGCAAGCCCTGCCACCCAGTCACCCTCGGCGACCCAGGGGCCGGAGCCTTGGGAAACCAGCTGGGCCATGGCGTATGCCTCGGCATCGCGGTTCTCGATGTAATAGCTCCAGGCGACACGCTGTCGCCATTCGGCGCGGGCTTCGCGCGAAAGCGAGGCATCTACACCGTCGAGAAGCAGCCGCGCTCCATCCGGGTCGTCTTCCCGGATGCGCTCGAGGATGGCCGAACGCACGTCATCCGACAGCGTGCCGTCGTTTATCGCTGCAGGGCGCGTTCGCCGCGTGATCCCTGGCTGTCGCACCAGTGTCCGCGCCCGCGGCATCTCTGGTTCCCACGAGAGGCCGCGGGTCTGGCCGAGACGCACGATATCTTCGGTGCGAGCGCTACCGGCGTAGCGGCGCAGCCACTCCTCGATCTTCGCCAGTTCGATCCGGGGGCTCTTGGGGTCGAGGTAATAGGCCGCGAGCGCTGCCGCGTGGAGCGGACCATCCTCGCGCTGCCCGAGCACGACCTCAACACGGTCCCAGTTCTCCGCTTCGATGGCTTCGAACAGGGAGGCATAATAGAACCGGTCATCGGTCGAGAGCAGACGCGGCAGCGCATTCGCATGGTCGCGCGAGAAGTGGCTGATACTGCTTTCCTGGGCTTTTGCCGGAGCGGCGAGAGGAAGGCCGAGGCATGCTGCCAGCAGCATCAAGCGGGAAGTCTTCATGCGGTCCATTCCAGCCAGCGATTCCAGAAATTGCGGCGGCGGTCGGCCGAGCGCGCGAGTTCGTCTAGGGTGGGAGCCAGCAGCAGGGGTAGGTTCCTGTCACCCGCCTCAATCACCGCAGGCTCGCGAGCCATCTTGGGCTGGACGCCGAAAAGCGGGGCAAGGCTGCGATCGAAGGAGATCACCCTGTGCGGTTTCGCCAGAGCCACGTGTCGCCGTGTCACCTCACCAAGGCCGCGAGTGGCCCACTCCGTCCAGTCCGGCAATGAGAGAGGCGCAGGCAGCGCACTGGCCAGATATGCCTCGTGGGGTTCGATGCCCATTGCCTTGAGAAGCGCGTAGGTGAACTTGCCCGGTGCGCCCGAAAGCAGAGCATCGGTATCGCTTTTCATGGGATGTGGCAGGATCACCATGAGCTTGGCGCCTTCGACACCGCGCGGCGGTAGGCGGCGATCCGGTCCCGACGAAGACAGGGTTTCCTCGCTCATCCACCATTCGCGAAATTTTTCCAGCGTGTCGGGCAAAGCCTCGGGGAGGCCTCCGATTAAAGCGGTGGGGTTCGTGCTCTCGAAGGCGCGCTCGAGCGGGCTTTGCTGCGGTTCCTCGGGCGGTTTCTTCGGTTTGGGCGACGCTACGGCCTGCTCTTCTTCGGGCTCGGCCAGCCAGCTGACGGTTTCGTCATCATAGTCGCTGTCGACGCCCGCTTCACGCCACCAGTCAAGCGCTGCTTCGAGCGCTTCAGCGGGCGATATTTCGCGGGATTCCGGCGTTGCTGCGATCATTTTCCGTCCGTCACAGGTCTTGACCTCAAACCGCCCAGCAATCAAGGCATTCGCAACGTTTACGCGACGAAAAGAGAGAGACATGAGCGAACGCGAATCGATGCCCTGCGACGTCGTCATTATCGGCGGCGGTCCTGCCGGCCTTTCGGCTGCCATCCGGTTGAAACAGATCAACGAGGACCTCGAAGTCGTGGTGCTCGAGAAAGGCAGCGAAATCGGCGCGCACATCCTCTCGGGCGCGGTCGTCGATCCCAAGGCGATGAACGAGCTTTTCCCCGACTGGCGGAACATGGACTGCCCGCTCGCAGAGACTCCGGTGAAAGAGAACCACCACTGGGTGCTTTCCCAAGGCGGCAAGTCGGACCTTCCCGAATTCCTGCTCCCGCCGTTCATGTCGAACGACGGCAACTACACCGCATCGCTCGGCAACACCTGTCGCTGGCTGGCCGAACAGGCCGAGGGGCTGGGCGTGATGGTATTCCCTGGCTTCCCTGCAGCGGAAGTGCTGTTCAACGATGCAGGCGCCGTCACGGGCGTCGTGACGCAGGACATGGGTATTGCCGAGGATGGCTCGCAGAAAGGCGATTACCAGCCGGGCATGGAAATCCACGCCAAGTACACCCTCTTCGCCGAGGGTGCTCGCGGGAATCTCACCAAGAAGATGAAGGCCAAGTACGACCTCGAGGCCGATTGCCAGCCGCAGGTTTATGGCCTCGGCATCAAGGAACTCTGGGACGTCGCGCCCGAGAAATACGAGCAGGGCACCGTCATCCACACGCAGGGCTGGCCGCTCAGCGAAAGCGGTACTTGGGGCGGCGGCTTCATCTATCACCAGGCGAACGGCCAGGTCGCTCTCGGCTTCGTTACGGCTCTCGACTATAAGAACCCGCACGTCTCGCCGTACCAGGAATTCCAGCGTTGGAAGCACCACCCCGAGATCGCTTCGCTTCTCGAGGGTGGCAAGCGCGTCGCTTACGGTGCGCGCGTGATCAACGAGGGCGGCTGGCAGAGCGTACCCAAGCTTGCATTCCCCGGCGGCGCGCTGATCGGCTGTTCGGCGGGTTTCGTGAATGTGCCGCGCATCAAGGGCACTCATACCGCCATGAAGAGCGGCATGCTGGCCGCCGAAAGCATCGCCGATGCGATTGCCGCCGGCAATGAGCACACTGAACTCATGGAGTACGACAGCGCGGTGCGTTCGAGCTGGATCGCAACCGAACTCCAGAAGGTGAAGAACGCGCAGCCTGCGGTCGCCAAGTACGGCGAAGACCTCGGCACTGTTCTTGCCGGGATCGACATGTGGATGCGCACTCTCAAGATCGGCCTTCCGATCACGATGAGGCACCACCGCGACCACGAGCAGCTCGGCCGCGCGGACCTGTACAAGCCGATCAACTATCCCAAGCCGGATGGCAAGATCAGCTTCGATCGTCTGACCAATGTCAGCTTCAGCTACACCAACCACGCCGAGGACCAACCGGTTCACTTAAAGGTGCTCGACCGCGAGCTCCAGCGTGAGAGCGAGCTCGAGGTCTATGGCGGTCCCTCGACCCGCTATTGCCCAGCTGGCGTCTACGAATGGCTGGTCGACGAGGATACGGGCGAGCCGAAGTTCCAGATCAACTCGCAGAACTGCGTCCACTGCAAGACCTGCGACATCAAGGATCCGAACCAGAATATCGAATGGACCACGCCCGAAGGCGGCGGCGGGCCGAACTATCCGAACATGTGATCCGTCCGGGTGGCGGTAACCGAAACAGCCTATGCCAAGATCAACCTCGCGCTGCATGTCCGCAGGCGGCGCGAGGACGGCTATCATGAGCTGGAGACATTGTTCGCCTTCGTCGACAAGGGCGACGTGCTGACTGCACGCACGGCGGCCGAGGATCGGCTCGAGACCGTCGGCGAGTTTGCGTCCGCGCTCGACGATCCGTTCGACAATCTGGTGATGGCAGCGCTTGGCAAGCTTTCGCGACCGGAAGGTCTCGCGATCACGCTCGAGAAGAACCTGCCGGTCTCCGCAGGGCTGGGCGGAGGCTCTGCCGACGCCGGAGCGGTTTTTCGCATCATCCGCGATCGTTTCGGCTTGCCCGACGACTGGCACGAACGTGCGACATCGCTGGGCGCCGACGTTCCTGCCTGCGTAGAAAGCAGGACCTCGATCGGCCTCGGTACCGGCACCGAACTTGAGGTGGCCGACGATAGTCTCGCGGGCACGCCTGTCCTTCTGGTCAACCCGCGCATCCCGCTCGCCACCGGCCCGGTTTTCAAGGCTTGGGATGGCGAAGATCGAGGACCACTCCCGCAAGGGAACGTGCGCGAGATCGCGCATAAAGGCCGTAACGACCTTGAGGTTCCGGCAGTAACGATTTGCCCCCAGATCGCGGACGTACTGACGTCATTGCGCGGAACCCAGCCGTTTCTCGCCCGTATGTCGGGTTCAGGCGCGACATGTTTTGCGCTCTACGAGAGCAGTTCCGCGCGTGATGAAGCTTCCGCGCGCATCGCCGCCGCCCAGCCGGATTGGTGGCAGTTGAGGGGAAAACTTAGATGATGATCGACAATTTGCCGTACCGACAGGTCGGTGCGGACGATCCGAGGCCCGGTGGCCTGCTTTGCGTGGCGGACCATGCCTCGAACTACGTACCTGATGGCATAGAGCTTGGCATCGATCCCAAGCTCATGGAGCAGCACATCGCGGTCGATATCGGTGTCGAGGGTATCGCCGACCGTCTCGCACGCCGTCATGGCATTCCCGCACACATCGCATGCGTCAGTCGCCTCGTATGCGACTTCCACCGGCGCGAAGACGATCCCTCGGTCGTGCCGACCGAGAGCGATGGTCGCCTGATTCCCGGCAATATTGGCGCGGATGTCGAGGCTCGCCTGAACCTGTTCCATCGGCCGTACCACTTCGAACTGGGCAAGCTGATCGATCGTGTAAAGCCGCGCATGCTCGTGGCGCTGCACAGCTTCACCCCGAGCCTCGATACCAGCGACGAAGAGCGCCCTTGGGAAGTCGCCTTGCTCTACAACAATGATGACAGGGCCGCTCGCCACGCCATTCGTCTGTTCGGCGAGCAGGGACTGAACGTCGGCGACAACAAGCCCTATTCCGGCAAGGAACTGAATGCGACGATGGACCGCCATGCGGAGGCCAATGGCATTCCTTATTGCACGGTCGAGATCCGGCAGGACCAGATCGACACCGAAGCCGGGCAGGCGCGCTGGGCGGTCATGCTGGCCGATGTCCTGGGCCGCGTCGCACTCGAAGTCTAAGGTCGCTCCAAGCAAAGCTTTTCGTCAGACTGCTTGAAATCCTCTTCCTGCGCGGCGAATGCTGAGCGCTACGGAGGTATTCATGGCACGGTTCGACAAATCCCGACTTCCCAGCCGTCACGTTTCGGTGGGCCCGGAGCGCGCGCCCCATCGCTCGTACTATTACGCGATGGGTCTTTCCGAAGAGGAAATTGCGCGCCCCTTCGTCGCTGTCGCCAGCGCCGGTAACGACAGCGCCCCGTGCAACACGACGCTCGACGCGCAGGCGGATATCTGTCGCCGGGGTGTCGACGAGGCGGGCGGGATGCCGCGCCGGTTCAATACGATCACTGTGACCGACGGGATCGCAATGGGTCACCAGGGCATGAAAAGCTCGCTGGTCAGTCGCGAGGTAATCGCGGACTCTGTCGAACTGTCGGTTCGCGGGCATTGCTACGATGCGCTTGTCGGGTTCGCCGGGTGCGACAAGAGCCTGCCCGGCATGATGATGGCGATGCTTCGCCTCAACGTGCCAAGCATCTTCGTATATGGCGGTTCCATCCTGCCCGGGACCTACAAGGGCGAGGACGTTACGGTGGTCGACGTTTTCGAAGCGGTCGGGCAATTTGCCTCCGGAAATTGCCCGCTGAAAGAGCTGACGGCGCTCGAGAAGGTCGCCTGTCCGGGCCACGGCGCCTGCGGTGGCCAGTTCACCGCCAACACCATGGCCTGTGTCGGTGAAGCGATCGGATTGTCATTGCCGAATAGCAATATGGCTCCGGCACCTTACAAGTCGCGTGAAGAGGTCGCGATGGCCGCCGGCCGCCAGGTGATGACGCTTCTGGAGCAGAATCTGCGTCCTCGCGATATCTGCACGCGAACTGCCTTCGAGAATGCCGCGCGGGTCGTCGCTGCTACCGGCGGTTCGACCAATGCCGCGCTTCACCTTCCCGCAATGGCGCACGAGGCCGGTATCGAGTTCGACCTCCATGACGTCGCCGATATCTTCAAATCGACGCCGTACATCGCCGACCTCAAGCCGGGCGGAAAGTACGTGGCCAAGGACATGCACGAGGCTGGCGGAGTCTACATGGCGATGAAGACCTTGCTCGACGGCGGTTTCCTCGATCCCGAGCCGATGACCGTCACCGGGAAGACGCTCGGCGAGAATATCGAGGAGATCACTTGGAACCCGGACCAGAAGGTCTTTTACGAGGTATCCAATCCGATCACGCCCACCGGCGGGGTGGTCGGGCTGAAGGGCTCGCTCGCACCTGAAGGCGCAATCGTGAAGGTCGCGGGCATGGATCGCCTGCAGTTCACCGGTCCGGCAAAGGTCTTCGAGTGTGAGGAAGACGCCTTCGAAGCGGTCGAGAACCGCCAGATCGAGGAGGGCTGTGTCATCGTCATCCGTTACGAGGGCCCCAAGGGCGGTCCGGGCATGCGGGAAATGCTGGCGACGACGGCAGCTCTCTATGGGCAGGGAATGGGCGAGAAGGTCGCTCTCATCACCGATGGGCGTTTTTCGGGCGCGACCAGAGGCTTCTGCATCGGCCATGTCGGCCCTGAAGCGGCTGACTGCGGACCGATTGCACTTATCGAGGACGGCGACGAGATCGCTATCGACGCAGTCGCGGGTACGATCGATCTCAATGTCGATGCTTCCGTGCTAGACGAAAGGCGCAAGGCATGGCAGCCGCGGACCAATGATTACCAGTCCGGAGCCTTGTGGCGCTATGCGCAGAATGTCGGCCCAGCGGCCAGCGGCGCTGTCACGCATCCAGGTGCTACAAGCGAAACCCACGTTTTCGCCGATATTTGACGCCGAAAGGTTTGCGTCGTGAGCGGCGCAGTCCTGACGGTCGACCAGATGCGCGCCGCGGAGCGGGCGGCGATGGATGGTGGCGTCTCCGAGTGGGAGCTGATGCAGCGCGCAGGCGAAGGTGCCGCGCAGTGGGTCGCCAGGATGGCTGCGGGCAGGGCAGTGACCGTGCTCTGCGGCCCCGGAAACAATGGCGGCGACGGTTACGTGATCGCCGAGAGCCTGAGGCGCAGCAGTGTCGAGGTGGCGGTTGTCGCCCCTCGGGAGCCGGGCACTGATACCGCCAAGACTGCGCGGTCGCATTTCCAGGGGGAGATCGCGGACTCCGGACTGCCGTCTAGCCAGGTCTATGTCGATTGCCTCTTCGGATATGGCTTGTCGCGTAAGGTGGAAGGCGTTTTTGCGGAGCTGCTCGAGCGCCTCGCTGCAGTTCCGGGGTTCAAAATCGCCATCGATGTGCCGAGCAGCGTTTCGAGCGATTCCGGCGAACTGCTTGGGCCCGAGGTGTCTTATGACCTGACCCTTGCGCTCGGTGGCTGGAAGCTGGCGCATTTCACCATGCCCGCCATGGCAAAGATGGGCGTGAAGAGGCTGGTCGAAATCGGTCTCGACTTGCCCGGTGATGCACCGAGGCTTTCGCTCGCTCCAAGCATGTCCGCACCGGCAACCGATGCCCACAAGTACAAGCGCGGTCTTCTCGCGATTGTAGCTGGCGAGATGCCGGGAGCGCCGATTCTCGCGGCCGAGGCAGCCATGAGGGCCGGTGCGGGCTATGTGAAACTGGCCAGCGAGCACTCCCATCCCGACGCTCCGTCCGATCTCGTCATCGTGGACGGCGCTTTGAGAGCGGCATTGGGTGACGAACGGCTTTCAGCAATCCTCGTGGGACCGGGTCTCGGTCGCGGAGACGAGGCGAACTCGCGGCTAGAAGTCGTACTGGGAACCCCGCGCCCGGCGATCATCGATGCCGATGCGCTTCATCTCTTGGATCCTGAGATGCTCGGGCAGGCCGACGCATCGAATATTGCCGTGACGCCGCATGAGGGCGAACTGACAGCGCTTTGCAGGGCTTTCGGCATCGAAGCCTCGAGCAAGCTGGAAAGGGCCCGCGCTCTTCACGAGAAGACTAGCATGACAGTTTTGGCGAAGGGCCCTGACAACCTCCTCGTCGGAGCCCCCGGTGTGAGGTTCTTCCCAACCGGATCGAGCTGGCTGTCGGCCGCAGGGACCGGAGACGTGCTGGCAGGTATCGCTGCGTCCCGGCTCGCAGTACGCGGGGACCTTTTCAAGGCCTGCGAAGAGGCTGTCTGGCTCCATCAGGAAGCCGCGCAACTCCTCGGGCCCGCCTTTACCGCGAGCGAACTTGCCGCGGCGGTTTCCGGAGCATTGGAGCGATTCCTGTGAGCGGTTCAGAAATCATCGAAAGGATCGCCGCAAAGGGTGACGGGGTCACGGCCAGCGGACGGCATGTCGCGGGTGCGGTGACAGGAGACACGGTCGATGAAGCCGGCAAGGTACAGTTCGGACCGCACCATCAGGAACCGCCGTGCCGTCACTTCGGAACCTGTGGTGGTTGCCAACTCCAGCATGCAGACGAAGAGACACTGAGGCGCTTCGTCACCGAGCGGGTTGCCTTCGCGGCCGAAGCGCAAGGCTTGGAGGTTGGCGAACTGCTGCCGACGCACCTGTCGCCGGCTCGTACCCGCAGGCGGGCAACGCTTCATGCCTTGCGCGCCGGAAAAGGTGCTGTCCTCGGCTTCCGCGAGGCCCGCAGCAACCGCATAGCCGATATGAACGAGTGCCATATCCTCGAGCCGCGCTTGTTCGCGCTTGTGACCCCGCTCAGGAAGCTCGTGGCAGATCATGCCGGAAAGGCTCCCGTCGACATCTCGCTGACTCTGGCGGACCAGGGCGTGGATTGCTCGTTGAAGGGCTTCGTTGCCGATGGCCTCGCTGCGACCGAAGCGGTTCTCGACTTCGCGCGTGAGCACCGCCTTGCGCGCCTGTCGCTCGATCAGGGCTACGGCGCGGAAACCGTGTGGGAACCCGAACCGGTCACGATAACGCTTGGAGCCTCGCCGGTAGGATTGCCGCAGGGCGCGTTCCTCCAGCCGACCTTGGACGGTGAAGAGGTTCTGCTGGCTGATGCCCGCTCCTATCTCGAAGGCACCGGTACGATCGCTGACCTATTCGCGGGCCTCGGGACTTTCGCGTTTGCCCTGGCTGGCCCAGCAAAGGTGCTCGCCGTCGAGGCTGCACGCGATGCGCATCTGGCGTGCAAGAGCGCCGCAAATTCTCGTGGCATCCTCGTACACGCGATGCACCGTGACCTGTTCCGCAATCCCCTGACCGTCGACGAAATCTCGCGCTTCGACGGGATCGTGCTCGATCCGCCCCGTGCAGGAGCGCGTGATCAGGTGGCGCAGATTGCGCAAAGTGATGCCAGCCGCGTGGCGTATATCAGCTGCAACCCTTCAAGCTGGGCGCGCGACGCCAAGTCGCTCGTGGAGGCGGGGTTTAAATTGGAGAAATTGCGCCCCGTGGGCCAGTTTCGCTGGTCCACCCATGTCGAGCTGACCAGCTATTTAACGCGCTAGACGTCAGGCTTCCACGCACTTCGCTTCGGTAAAGGCGAGCAGTCCACCGTAGGTCTCAAGCATCTCGCCATCGACGTCCTCGTCCTCGATCACGATCTCGAGGCGGTCCTCCATTTCGGTGAAGAGCGTGGCGACTGCCATGCTGTCGAGCTCGGGGAGGTGGCCGAACAGGCCGGTATCGGCATCGAACTCGTCGACGCGTTCCTTCTCCAGGGAGAGCACATCGACCAAGATCGCGCGCAGTTTCTCGTCGATCGCGCTGCGGCTCGGGCCGGTCGGCTCAGCAGTGGCGGTCTGGCAGGTCATGCGAGAATATCGTCCCCTCGTGAGAAAGCGGCCTGCCTTAGCGGCGTGCCCTGCAGGGTGCAAGGCGGCGCGGGCCTCTTGCGCTAAGGCATGCGAGGCACGATAGCGGCGGCATGACAAGCCCTGTCACGCCCCCCGATCCCGATGCGCGCCCCCTCGACTGGTTGATCGAGCGTGGTTCAGAGCACGATCCCGCACTTGTCCTTCGCGATGCCACGCTTTCCTTTGGGGAGGCGCGGGAGAAAGTCGCCCGGCTGGCCGGTTGGTTGTCGGAGAAGGTTAAGCTCGGCGACCGTGTGGCGAGCTGGGCTGCCAAGGGCGAATTGACCTGCCTGCTGCCGCTCGCAGCGGCGAGGGCGGGTGTGGTTCACGTGCCTATCAACCCGCTGCTGAAGCGCGCGCAAGTCGCCCATATCCTTGCAGATAGCGGTGCCACTCTCCTTGTGGCGACCGGTGCGCGACTGAATTCGCTCGAAGAGGGTGATCTGCCGCCCGGTTGCGAGGCATTGGTTGAAAGGGATGCTCTTGCATCGGCCGAGGAATGCTCGGTCACCCTCTCGCCTTCTTCGCATGATGTCGATGAACTGGTGGCCATACTATACACTAGCGGTTCGACGGGACGTCCAAAGGGCGTGATGCTGAGCCATGCGAACCTGTGGCTGGGGGCGGTGTCGGTATCGCATTACCTCGAAATGCGGAGCGACGACGTCGTGCTCGCGGTTCTTCCTTTGAGCTTCGATTATGGGCAGAACCAATTGCTGAACGCCTGGTATGCGGGCGCATCGGTGGTCCCGCTCGACTACCTCTTCCCGCGGGACGTCGCGAAAGTCTGCTCGAAGCATTCGGTCACCACCTTGGCCGCAGTTCCCCCGCTGTGGGTGCAATTGCTCGAGGTTGATTGGCCCGAAGATGCCGTGACGCCAATGCGCAGGCTGACGAATTCGGGCGGCGCGCTGACGATAGAGCTTGTGGAAGGATTGCGTGACAAGTTCCAGAAATCAGATATTTTTCCGATGTATGGCCTTACGGAAGCATTCCGCTCGACCTATCTCGATCCCGACTTGGTCGACGCGCATCCGACATCTATGGGCAAGGCCATTCCCTTTGCCGAAATCCTCGTCGTCGATGATCAGGGCGAGGTGTGTGGTCCGGGCGTAGAGGGAGAACTTGTCCATTGCGGCCCGCTTGTCGCCAAGGGCTACTGGCAGGATGAGGAGAGGACTGCCGAGAGGTTCAAACCGGCTCCCGAAGCCTCGCAATACGGCGGAATCGCGGTTTGGTCTGGAGACCGGGTGAAACGCGACGAGAACGGGCTGCTGCATTTCGTCGGACGGCGAGATGCCATGATCAAGTCTTCGGGCAACAGGATCAGCCCGCAGGAAATCGAAAGTGCCGCGCTCGCCACCGGGCTGGTCGCCGAGGCCGTCGCTCTCGCAGTGCCGGACGAGCGGCTCGGCCACGAGATCCACCTGATCGCGCGCGCGGCAAAATCTGGCGGTAACGCGCGGGAAGAACTACCCAAGGCGCTGGCACGGGAGCTGCCCAACTTCATGCAACCGCACGTGATTCACTGGAAGGACACGATGCCGCTCAATCCCAATGGCAAGATCGACCGAACGGTACTGGCGAAGGAGATTGCTGCGTGAAGCCGATTGGCCCAATTCCTGCCGGTTTCGCGGCCATCGGGGGCGAACTTGCCATTTCGGGGCGCCGGACAAGCGAACTCGTGGAGGAGGCGGGGCGCACGCCACTGTTCGTCTACTCGAAATCCATGATCGAGCAGCGGTTGGCGGAGCTCCGGGCGGCAATGCCCGACGGCTTGAAGATCAACTACGCGATCAAGGCGAACAGCTACGCGCCGCTGCTTGAGTATATTTCGCCCTTGGTTGACGGTCTCGATATCGCATCGGGCGGAGAGCTCGAAATGCTTCGGAAGCTGGGCATCGACGGTTCACGCATCAGTTTCGCCGGACCTGGCAAGCGGGACGAGGAGCTTGAGGCTGCGATCAGGGCAGGCGTCACCCTTAACCTCGAGAGCGAGAATGAAGCTCGCCGCGCTTTGGCGATCGCCGAGAAGTTTGGCGTCACCCCACGTCTCGCGATCCGGGTGAACCCGGATTTCGAGCTCAAGGGTTCGGGTATGAAGATGGGGGAGGGGCCAAGCCCTTCGGGATCGATGCGGAGCGTGTGCCTGCCCTTGCACGGCACATCGTCGATGCAGGATGCGATTGGCGCGGGCTGCATATTTTCACTGGCAGCCAGGCGCTCTCGGCCGAGGCAGTGACCGAAGCACAGTCCAATATCCTTGACCTGGCAATCCGCCTTGCCGGGGAGGCCGGAGTAGGGCTGCCGAGATCTGAACATGGGCGGCGGTTTCGGCATTCCCTACTTCAATGGCGACACTTCGCTCGACATCACGCGCGTCGGAGATGCTCTTCGAGAGCTTTTCAATAAGCATTCACAAGATATTGCTGAGACAGAACTTTTCATCGAACTTGGGCGATTTCTTGTGGGAGAGGCTGGTGTCTATCTGACCCGGATTGTCGATCGGAAGGAAAGCCATGGCGAGACCTATCTTGTCACAGATGGCGGACTTCACCACCAGCTCGCCGCATCAGGTAATTTCGGCACTGTCGTGAGGCGAAACTATCCCGTTGCCATCGCATCGCATTTCGCTGCAGAGCCCACCGAAGTGGCCAATATCGTGGGATGCCTGTGTACTCCCCTCGACCGGTTGGCGGACAAAGCGCATGTTCCGAAAGCGGAAGTGGGCGATCTCGTCGCGGTTTTCTGCGCGGGGGCCTATGGCGCCAGCGCGTCACCAAGCGCCTTTCTGGGCCAGGGACCGGCGGCCGAACTGCTGGTGTGAGAAACCAGTCAACGATTTAACCATATTTAGAATGTAGGAATGAATACTCGGCGCACACACGCGCGATGGGGCAATGACAGGACCGCCACGATGTACGAGCAATTCTACGGGTTTTCCGAGCGGCCATTCCAGCTGACGCCGGACCCTGCGTTCTTCTTTGAGAGCGTCACCCACAAGAAGGCTCTGAGCTATCTGGGCTACGGCCTCAATCAGGGCGAAGGTTTCATCGTGATCACCGGCGAAGTGGGCGCCGGCAAATCCACGCTCGTCGGCCATCTGCGCAACAAGATCGATGCGGACAGGGTCACCATCGGCGAGGTCGTCACCAGTGGCCTCGATGGCGATGCCATGATTACCATGGCCGCGCACAGCTTCGGCTTCTCGGTGCCCTCGGGCGACAAGGCAGCCGCACTGACCGCAATCGAGACCTTCCTGCACGAGGAAGCGCGGGCCGGACGCAAGGTCATGCTGATCGTCGACGAGGCACAGAACCTGTCGGTGGGCGCACTCGAAGAGCTGCGCATGCTGTCGAACTTCCACCTCGGCTCGCAGCCCCTGCTCCAGATGGTCCTTCTTGGTCAGCCCGAGTTCCGCCAGCTGCTGGAGGAATGGGACGAGCTCGAACAGATCCGGCAGCGCGTCATCGCGGCGCACCACCTCGAGGCGATGCAGCCCGAGGAGATTGAGCAATACGTCGTTCACCGGCTCTCGCATGTGGGCTGGGAGGGTAATCCAGAATTCGAAGCGCAGGTCTGGAAGCGCATATTCGAGGAAAGTCGAGGCATTCCCCGCCTAATCAACCGCCTCATGTCGCGCCTGCTGATGCGCGGCGCAGCGCGGTCGCAGTCACGTATCGACGTGGCGTTGGTAGATGCGGTGGTCGAGGAAATGCACGGCGGTGGCAGCGGCGCTCAGCAGCAGAAGAAGCAGCCTATCCAGATGGACGAAGCACCGGCCGCCGGGCCCGGGGATAGTCACGCCGAACCGGTTCAGGAGCCGCAGGCCGGCCTTCTCGATGTCCAGATCAAGGCGATCGAGGGAGCATTCGCCGATCATGAAAAGGCGATCTCCAAGCTGCGTGACGAAGTGGATTCGATCGGCCAGGCGAGCGGGAGCGCGCCGACTGGAGACGTCGAGAAGCGGCTTTCGGAGATCGAGGCACGGCTCGATGAGCAGGAGCGTTCCTTGCGGCACGTCCTCAGCATGATGATCGATTTCTTCGAGGACAGCGCCTCACGCGATGCTGCCTGAGCGGACTCAGCCCTTGCCGTGACCGCGGGCCATGTAATCGGCGCTCTGCATTTCCTTCAGGCGGCTGACGGTCCGCTCGAACTCGAACGCGCCGTCGCCTGAGACATAGAGCTCTTCCGGTTCTGCCGCCGCGGTGGCGAACAGCTTCACATTATTCTCGTACAGCGCGTCGATGAGCTTGGTGAAGCGGATCGCCTCGTTGCGATTCTCTGGTGAAAGGCGCGGGATGCCCACCACGATAACGGTGTGATAGGCTTGCGCGATCGCCAGATAATCTGCCGCGCCCCGGTTCTCGCTGCACAGGCGTTTGAAGCTGAAGACGGCGACGCCCTTCAGGCTCTTCGGTACGTGCAATGTGCGCCCGCCGCCGAGTTCCAGCTCCCCGCTGGGCACATTGGCAGCGTCTTCGGGTTTGTAGTCGGTCAGGCGGAAGAAGGCTTCGCGCACCTGCGACGTCGCCTCGTCGCCCAGCGGCGTGTGCCAGCTCGCGATGTCGCCGAGCCGGTCGAGCCGGTAATCGGTCGGACCGTTGAGTGGCATGACGTCGAGTTCGGCCTGAACGAGGTCGATGAACGGCAGGAACAGCGAACGGTTGAGCCCGTCCTTGTAGAGATCGGACGGCGGCCTGTTGCTGGTGGTGACGATGGTCACGCCTTCGTCGCAGATCAGCGCCGTGAAGAGGCGGGCCATGATGGCCGCATCGGCCGTGTTGTTGACCACCATCTCGTCGAAAGCGAGGCACCGCACCTCTTCGGCAATGGCTGCCGCGACCGGAGCGATCGGATCGCCGCTTTCCTTCTTGCGCTCGTCGCGGATGCGTCGATCGACCTCGAGCATGAATTCGTGGAAATGGACACGGCGCTTTTCTGCGATCGATAGCGTCTCGACAAGCAGGTCCATCAGCATCGATTTGCCGCGCCCGACGCCGCCCCACATGTAAACGCCCTGCGGGCGGACCTTCTTCGGACGGAACAGCTGGCTCAGCAGGCCGCCTGGACTGTGGGCTTCAAGGTCCTTCTGAAGGCGGTCCAGTCGCTCTGCCGCGCGGCGCTGGTCAGGATCGGGCTGCAGTTCCTCGGCGGCGATCAGCCGCTCGTAACGGGCCAGCATCCCGCTCATTTGGGACGCATCTTCTTGACGATACCGGAGAAGGAGGCGACCGTGTGGTCTTCCTGCACGACCTTGCCGCGAACGAAGACGAGACCGCCGGTTTCGCGCACGATTTCGGTCACCGCGTCGAGCGGCATGTCGGGCTTTCCTCCGCCCGTGAACTGGGTCGAAAGCTCGAGCGTTACCGAAGGGCCGGCATTTCCGCTGCCGATTGTGTGCATCGTCGTGAAGAGCGAGATGTCGATCAGCGAGAGCGTCACCGCACCGTGGATGATGCCCTGGAGGTTCTCGTGCTTGCGCTCTGGGTACATGCGCAGACGCGAGTGCCTGCCTTCATCTTCGACGCGGGTGATGAGCTTGCCCATCACCGCGCCGTTGAACAGCGTTTCGTCCTTGAGATTCCAGTGCCGCCAGCCCGGATTTTCCGGATCGGGCCCGTGCTCGAAAACGTCGTCGGGAAGTGCCACGTGCGCTTAGATGGCGCGTTCGGCCATCATCTTCTTCGTTTCGGCGATTGCCTTGGCGGGGCTGAGGCCCTTGGGGCAGACATTCGCGCAGTTCATGATGGTGTGGCAGCGATACAGGCGGAAGGGATCTTCCAGCTGGTCGAGGCGCTCACCCGTCATCTCGTCACGGCTATCAGCCAGCCAGCGGTAGGCCTGGAGAAGGATGGCAGGGCCAAGGAACTTGTCGCTGTTCCACCAATAGCTCGGGCACGAAGTCGAGCAGCATGCGCAAAGGATGCACTCGTAAAGACCGTCGAGCTTCTCGCGCTGGTCCGGCGACTGAAGGCGTTCCTTGCCGCTGGGAGTAGGCGACACGGTCTGCAGCCAGGGGCGGATACTGGCGTACTGCGCATAGAAATGGGTGAAGTCGGGGACGAGGTCCTTGATGACTTCCATATGCGGCAACGGGGTGATGCGGATTTCGCCCTTGAGATCGTCGATCGCCGTGGTGCAGGCGAGGCCGTTCTTGCCGTTGAGGTTCATCGAGCACGAACCGCAGATGCCTTCGCGGCACGAGCGACGGAAGGTCAGCGTGGGATCAATCTCGTTCTTGATCTTGAACAGCGCGTCGAGAACCATCGGGCCGCAATCGTCGAGATCGATCTCGAAGGTGTCGTAGCGCGGGTTCTCGCCGGTATCCGGATCGTAGCGATAGATCTTGAACTTCTTGACGCGAGCGCCGCCTTCGGCGCTGTGCGTGCGTCCCTTGCCGCTGATCTTGGAGTTCTTCGGGAGAGTGAAGGTCGCCATGTGTATTCGATCCTGACTTCGTTTGGCCCCTCTCTACCCGTTGCAACGCGTGGTGCAAGGGGGTGAGGGTCGCGAATTTTGCACCGCTTGATGCAACGTAACGAAGCTGGCAGTGCGACTGCGTGATAAAGGTGGCAATCTACGATCTCGACAAGACGCTGGTGCGGCGCGCGACCTTCACGCCGTTCCTCGCATTTGCAGCGCTTCGACTGGCACCTGGCCGACTGGTTCTCATGCCTGTTTGGGTGTTGATGATGATCGGATACCGCATCGGGTTCTATGATCGAACACGCCTCAAGACGATGGGCATGCGGCTGATGCTTGGCCGCCGTGAGCTCGCCGAGTTGCAGGCAATCGGGCGAGAGTTTGCAGATGCCCATCTCGACCGCGCGGGATGGATGGACGGCGTGATCGCGATGGTCGAGGAAGACCGCTCTGCCGGGAGGCGCCTAGCTATCGCCACCGCCGCTTTCGAGTTCTACGCGACCGCCTTCGCCGAAAAGCTCAGGATCGACGAGGTGATTGCCACGCGCTGGGACGGAAGAGCGATACCCGGCGGCAATTGCTACGGGGCGGCAAAGTGCATTCGGGTTGCCGACTGGCTGGGCGAGGACCCGGACAAGGCAGGCATGCGCTTCGTCAGCGACAGTTTTGCGGATGAGCCATTGCTGGAGCTTGCCGATGATCCTGTTTTCGTAACCCAGAGCGCCACTAAACAGAAGCGCGCCGAAGCACGCGGTTGGCGAGTGATCGACGGCTCGCTCTAATTCTCGCTTAGGCTGCTGATCCGCGAGACAATTTCAGCGCCGATCTGGTCGAAACTTTCCTGCGAGAAACGGTCAAGGACCCGTTTGCGGGCGTTGCAACCCATACGAGCCAGATCCTTCGGCCGGGAGAGTAGATTCTCAAGCGCATCGGCGAGGGCGGGCACGTCGCCAACCGGAAAGGTCAGGCCCACTTCTTGTGAGTTGATCGTGAACGGCATCTCGCCGGTCTGTGAGGTGATGACAGGCAGACCCGCCTGCATCGCTTCATGCGCCGCGATACAGAAACCCTCCCGCCGCGAAGGCTGGAGGTAGAGATGCAGGCTCGCAAGGAACGCCTTCGGGTCTTCGGCGAAGCCCACAAACTCGACCTTGTCTACACCGGCATGTGCCGCTCGCGTTTTCAGGTCCGCTTCGTCCTGACCGAGACCGGCAATGCGAATGCGGAAGTGCGTGGCGGGGGACAACCCTCGTTCATTCAGCAGAGCAAGCGCATCAATGAGGAAGTCGTAGCCCTTCGCCCGGTGCAATCGGCCGAGGCTACCGATTTCCAGGACCTCGCCCGATTTCCACTCTCTTGCCTGCGGTGCGGATGGGTCCGCAGCAAAGATCGGCCAGGTCACGCAATCTTTCTCGGCAACACCGAGCCGATCGCGTGTCAGAGCGGCGACCTGCGCACTATCTGCTACCCACAGGTCTGATGCACCGACCCGCCAGCGCAGCAGCCGCTCGTTCCACGGTTTCAGGAAGGCATTGTGCTGCCAACTGACCACGGGAAGCCCGAGCTTTCTGCCCACGATCTGTCCGAGCAAAGTCGCACGCGTCAGCGAAGTCCAGACGACATCGGCGCCGAAATCCCGCGCCTGTCGCTCCATCCATCGCATTGCAGCGAGGTGATCTTTCTCGCCGCCGTCACGCACGATGGGTTCCAAGCCTTCTGCTCGTAGGGTGGATACCGCGAGGCCGTTTCGACGCGAAAGGGCGAAAACGCGCACTTCGGCCCCGGCCTTCTCCAGCGCCTTCACGATCGTCGGGAGCGGCGACTGCGCGCCACCACCTTCCATCGAATTGATGAAATAGGCTATCTTCATCGGCTCAGGACCGCCGCGCCGCGATTGCATCAGCGATGGCTTGTGCCGCTCTCGATGAAGGAGGCTCGTCAGACGGATCGAAAGTATGGGCGATGAGGCGTTCTTGTACCTCGCGATACCGATCTCCGACCGACTGCTGCTCTGCCAGAAGCGTGGCAAGGTCAGTCACGTTCGACGCGCATGGACCTGTTGTGAGGAAGGGCAACTCTTTCTCACCCTGGTCCTGCAAGGCATTGTTCGGATCGAGCAGAAAGACGGGGCGCGGGCGAGCGAGGAATTCGTAAAGCTGGCTGGATGCGTCGCCGATGTAGCCATCTGCAGACAACATGTAACTCATGTCGAAGAGCCTCGGACCATCGACATCTACGAGAATATTTTCAGCTTCCATGGCTTCGTCGGGCACTTCGGGACGCCGCTTCGCGATTTTGTACTCCGGCGAGACATGCATCGTCTTCCGGAAAAGCATGACGTGCGGGGCAAAGATCAGGTTGTACGCCTGCCCTTTTTCGCTTGCGAACCATCGCAGCAACTCGGGTCCCGCTTCATACCAGCTCGAAAGGTGCGGATCGAAATGCGGGTTGTAGACGAGAGTAGGGCGTCCATTCTCGAAGAAGTCTGGCTTGGCCGACAGGTCGATGCCTTCGAACTTGGAGTATCCCGTAACGCGGATCCGCGCCGGATCAACGCCATTTGCCGCCAGTTGCTCGGCCATCTTGGGGCCGGCAACGAGGCTGAGATCGAACCGGCGATGATCGGGGTGGAAGGTCACGCTGCGATCGCCAGTTCCGTGCGGAACACGAACGAAGAGGGGCGAGCGCTGAGGTCCAAGTCGTTTCTGGACCCGCAGGCAGGTGCGCTCGGTGGAAATCACTGCATCGCTTTCCGCAAACAGCTTCTCGTGGACCCGCAACCGCGCCAGCCGTGATGCGGGGAGCAAGCGATCGAAAATGCCGCTCAGGAGTTTCGTAGCGCCGGTGAGGCCAAGCTCTTCCCAGCGGATGAGCGCCGCATCTTCGGAATCGATCAGCCCCTCGATCCGTGCACGGATTGAAGGGCCGGAATAGGCGACCACGGTCTCTATGTCCCGATGGTTGCGCGCCATCGCCGCCGCGACGGGCGCGAGGTGGGCAACCTGATGGGCTGCATCGTGGTTGAAGAGGAACAGGGCGCGTGACATCGCGGGGTCACCGGATAGGCATTGCGCATCGCCATGCAAGGCCTTTCGCGCACGAAGCTATTTGCCATTGTCGCTCTATCGACTAGGGGTCCGGCCAAGAGTTTAGCCGGACGCCGCCGTCCGATCGTGCCGCATATACGCATAAGGACCCCTGCTATGGAGACGGACCCGACGATCCGCCCCCGTCGCAACGGGTTTGCGAACATCCTCAAGAATGTGGCTTGGCTGATGGGCGGCAAAGGCTTTGGAGCGGTTTGCTCCATCGCCTATCTCGCCATCCTGTCCCGCTCGCTGGGCCTCAAGGATTTCGGTCACTTCTCGCTCATTTTTGCCACGGCGCTCGCGCTGGTCGCGCTGGCGAGCTTCCAGACCTGGCAGACGGTGGTGAAGTTCGGTGCCGAGCCTCTTCGGGACAAGGACTGGGGGCGTTTCGGCAGGCTTATCTGGACCTGCGGCGGCATCGATGTCGGTGGAGCCATTGTCGGTTGCCTGATTGCGGCGACCGTATTCTACGGCTTCGGCCAGATGCTGGAGCTCAATCCACGCTATATCGATACTGCCTTCTGGTTCGCTTGCGCGTTGCTCTGGTCGCGGATGACGACACCCAACGGGATAGTCCGGGTCCTAGATCGTTTCGATCTGGCCATTTACGTTGAAGCGATCGTCCCTGCAGGACGGCTTATCGCTTCTTTCGTCATCGTGTTGGTTGGGCCGACGGTGGAGCGATTCCTCTTTGCTTGGGCATTCTTCGACCTGTTGGTGGGCTTTCTCTACTGGGTTGTCGCCTGGCGCCTCGTTCCGCAGGCGATGAACCTGCGCAATTTCGGCTTCGCCCGAGAGACTTTGCGTAGCAATCCGGACCTGCCCAAGTTCTTCACGATCACCTATTTTTCTTCGACGCTGGACGCGCTTTACAAGCAGGGGCCGCTTCTCGCGGTCGGCTATTTCCTCGGAACCAGCGCGGCCGGCCTTTACCGACTTGCCGACCAGCTCGCCCAGGGTATCGGCAAGCTATCGGGGCTGCTCGCACGCGCAATCTTCCCCGAGTTCGCCGTTGCGCGGACCACGCATTCGATCGAGCACTTCCGTAAGCTGGTTCGGCAGACGACGGTCATGGCAGCAGGGGGCGGGGCGGTGGTCACGCTTCTCGCCGTGTTCCTTGGCGAGCCGCTGCTGCTTCTCATCGGCGGCGAGGACTACGTGCGCGGTGCCGCCATCCTTATCCCGCTGGCGATCGGCGCTTCGTTCGAACTTGCCTCGGTGACCTATGAGCCGCTTCTCTATTCGACGGGGCATGCGATCTATCCGCTTCTCATTCGCGCGCTCGCGGTCGGTGTCCTAACCGTCGGCATCCTCCTGCTGGTGCCGCTCGGCCCGATCGGGGTGGGCATCGCAGTTGCGATCGGGCTTGCCGTGTTGTGGATCGTCATGAGCATAACGGTTCGCCGGGTGATGACCTCGCTCGCCCGCAAGGAAGCCGCGCAGTGATCCAGAGCGCGCTCGTGCTGGCTGGCACCAGGAAAGGGGGAGACCCTTTTGCTGCCGAACAGGGTGTCGAGCACAAGGCGCTGATCGAGATTGACGGCAAGACAATCCTCGAGCGTGTGGTCGGTGCGCTCCGCGATGCACAGGTCGAACGTATCGCCGTCAGCTGCGACGAGGGGGCGGTGGCAGAGCTTTGCCGGAAGCTCGGTGTGGAAACGGTACCCACCCGCGCGGGACCGAGTGCCAGTGTTGCGGCAGGGCTCGAGCTGCTCGGAGCGCCGATGGTCGTTACCACCAGTGATCATGCGCTGCTCGAGGGCGCCTGGATAACCCAGCTGGTCGAGGATACTCCGCCCGATGCGGATCTCTCGGTCATGTTGGCCCATCGCGAGAAGATCGAGGCCGCCATGCCGGGCAGCTGCAGGACCTATCTCCGCTTTGCCGATGGTCACTGGTCGGGCTGCAATCTCTTCTACCTCAAGACGGCCGACGCACACCGTGCGATCGACGTGTGGGGCATGGTCGAGGCCGACCGAAAGCGTCCATGGCGGATCGCGGCCCGGCTCGGCTTTTCGACGTTGCTGTCGATGCTATTCGGGCGGCTGACCCTTGCCGAGGGCCTGTCTCGTCTCGGATCGAGGATCGGAGTGAAGGCCGCGCTTGTCTCTGCGGAAAACGGCCTTGCGGCAGTCGATGTGGACAAGGCCGAAGATCTGGCAGCGGTCCGGGCACTCGTCGCAGGCCGGACCGAAAAATAGTCCCCATCGGCGCGTTTCGCGTTAAACATGGTTAACGAATCGCGAGCCTGGGGAGGACGTGGTGGGCGTCAAACGCTGGTACGATGCGCATGTTATGCCGCGATTGATCACTCTGGCCTGCGGCCAGAAAGGGATCGAAAAGCGCAGGCGGCAGGTCGTTCCCCTTGCCGAGGGTAACGTCTTCGAACTGGGTTGCGGTGGCGGCCTGAACCAGGCTCTTTACGATAGCGACAAGATCATCGGATTTGCCGGCATCGATCCCCATGAAAAGCTACTTGAAGGCGCGCGCGAGCGGGCACGTGCAAAGGGTTGGGATCACGATATCCGACAAGGTGTCGGCGAGGATATTCCGTTTGCCGCTAGCACCTTCGATACGGCGGTGTGCACCTATACGCTTTGCACGGTCGACGACCCTGCGCAGGTTTTGTCTGAATTGCGTAGGATCCTGAAGCCGGGCGGGAAATTGCTGTTTCTCGAGCACGGCAAGGCACCGGACGAGAACGTGGCTAAGTGGCAGGAACGGATCGAACCTGCATGGAAGCCTCTTGCAGGTGGATGCCACCTTACCAGGCCGATCGGTTCGGCTCTTCGCGGAGCCGGGTTCGAAGTCGAGCCAATCGGGCAAGCCTATCTGGACAAGACCCCGAAGGTCATGGGCTGGATGGAATGGGGTGTGGCGCGGCGCACAGGCGCCTGACACCGATTTCGACAATCAGCCGGTAACTCCCCACCCGGCGAGAGTGCAGGGCGGGGAATACCAGATTTCTATTCGCCGAAAGTGCGCTGCCACCAGCCGCGCTTGGGCTTTCCGTCAGCGTCGTCCGAACCGGCAGCCGCTTCCGAAGTCTGTACCGCGTCATCGGGGCCGGAAACGACAGCCATGTCTTCCTTGACCTGTTTCGCGACCTTTGCGGTGTCATCCGCGTCTGCTTTCTTTTTGCGCGTGCGCTTTGGCTTAGGTGCCTCTTCTGCGGGAGTTTCCTCTTCGGCAGCAGGCTCGGCCTTCTTCTTGCGCGTGCGCTTCGGCTTGGGAGCTTCCTCGGTGGCCTCTTCGGGCTCCGCCTTCTTCTTGCGGGTCCGCTTAGGTTTCGGCTTCTCTTCAGCCTCGGTTTCCTCTGTAGCGGACTCGACCTTTTCAGCCGGGGCTTCGTCAGCCTTCTTCTTGCGACGAGTGGTACGCTTCTTGGGCTTCTCTTCTGCCGCAGCTTCAGCGGTTTCAGTGGCATCATCCGGACCGGCGACAACCGCCATATCGTCCTTCACCTGCTCCGAGACCTCTTCGAGCTTCTCGGCATCTTCCGAGGTCACTTCCTCGGCATTGCCCTTGCCGCGACCACGACCGCCGCGCCGGCGTCCACCACGGCGACGACGCTTCTTCGGCTTCTCTTCGCCATCGTCGTCCTCCTCCTCGGTGGTTTCTTCGTCGCTGTCTTCCTCGGATTCGTCGTGGTCCTCGGACTGCTCGCGCTTCTTGTTGCGTCCGCGGCCACCACGGCGGCGACGGCGCTTCTTGCGCGGACGATCATCGTCGTCCTCGTCTTCATCCGTGGTTTCGATGTCTTCGTCTTCATCCTCGTCTTCGTCGACAAGGGTTTCGAACCTGGGAGCGTCTTTCGGCTTGGGACCGTGGCTGGACACGGTCATCTTAGCACCTTCGTCCTCGCCCTCGGGGACGACTTCGACCGAAACGCCGTAGAGGCTCTCGATCTCCATGAGCTCCTGGCGCTTCTCGTTGAGCAGGTAGACCGCCGCTTCGGTGCTGGCCGCGAGACGGATACGCGTTCCCTTGCCCTTGGCCGATTCCTCTTCGATGAGGCGCAGCGCCGAGAGACCTGCGGAGCTGGCGGTGCGCACGAGGCCGGTGCCGTCGCAGTGTGGGCATTCGCGGGTCGTCGCTTCAAGAACGCCGGTACGCAGGCGCTGGCGGCTCATTTCCATCAAGCCGAAGCTCGAGATGCGGCCCACCTGGATGCGCGCGCGGTCGGTCTTGAGCGCATCCTTCATGGCACGCTCGACTTTGCGGGTGTTCGAGTGGTGCTCCTGATCGATGAAGTCGATGACCACGAGGCCGGCCATGTCGCGCAGGCGCAGCTGGCGAGCGATTTCCTTGGCCGCTTCCAGGTTGGTGTGGAGCGCGGTCTGCTCGATATTGTGCTCCTTGGTGGAGCGGCCCGAGTTGATGTCGATCGAGACCAGTGCCTCCGTCGGGTTGATCACGAGGTACCCGCCCGACTTGAGCTGCACCACCGGATCATACATCGCCTTGAGCTGGTCTTCGGCGCCATAGCGCTGGAACAACGGCACTGGGTCAGCATATTGCTTCACCCGGCGCGCATGGCTCGGCATGAGCATCTTCATGAAGGCCTTGGCGGACTTGTAGCCTTCCTCGCCTTCGACCACGACTTCCTCGATGTCGCGGTTGTAGATGTCGCGAATGGCTCGCTTGATAAGGTCGCTGTCCGAATGGATCAGGGCAGGGGCCGCCGATGCCAGCGTCTTCTCGCGGATCTCGTCCCAAAGGCGGGCGAGATAATCGAAGTCGCGCTTGATCTCGGTCTTGGTGCGGCTGAGGCCCGCGGTACGGACGATCAGGCCCATGCTGCGCGGCAGGTTGAGGTCGGAGACCACCTGCTTCAGGCGCTTGCGGTCGCTTGCCGAGTTGATCTTGCGGCTAATGCCGCCGCCGTGACTGCTGTTCGGCATGAGAACCGTGTAGCGGCCGGCGAGGCTGAGGTAGGTGGTCAGCGCGGCGCCCTTGTTGCCGCGCTCTTCCTTGACAACCTGGACCAGCAGCACCTGACGGCGCTGGATGACGTCCTGAATCTTGTACTTGCGACGAAGAGCCATGCGCTTGGCGCGCGCTTCGTCGACTTCCTTGGCGCGGGTGCGACCCTTGCCCTGACGGCGGTCACGACCGCGACGTCCGCGCCCCTTGGGCTTCTCGTCGGCTTCTTCTTCGTCGTCCTCGTCTTCGTCGTCTTCCTCGTCCTCGTCACCGTCGAGCTGGCCTTCCTCGATAGTCGCGACCTTATCCTTGTCGGAGGTGTCGACTTCCTCGAGGCCATCTTCGGCGATTTCTTCGGCGAGGGCTTCGGCGCTTTCGTCCTCGGCGTCGTATTCGTCGCCGGGCATTTCGCCGCGCTCTTCCTCTTCGGCGCGCAGGCGCTGCTCTTCTTCCGCGACTTCAGCCTCGGCGGCGAGCAGGGCTTCGCGGTCTTCCTTGGGAATCTGGTAATAGTCGGGGTGGATCTCGCTGAAGGCGAGGAAGCCGTGACGGTTGCCGCCGAAATCGACGAATGCCGCCTGAAGCGATGGTTCTACCCGTGTTACCTTGGCGAGGTAGATATTGCCCTTGATCTGCCGCTTGTCGGCAGATTCAAAATCGAATTCCTCAATCCGGTTTCCCTTGAGGACTGCCACCCGGGTTTCTTCCTGGTGGCGCGCGTCGATGAGCATGCGCGTTGCCATTGATTATTCTCCATGCGCGAGTGCGCGGGTCTCGCCCGTCGCTCCATTCGCGCGTCAGTGTTGGAAATCCGCTTGCCTTGTAACGGCTTGCGGCATTCGGGATCCGGCTCATCGCTCTCGCGAGAGTCCGGTGATTCGTGTCTGCAAGGAAGCAATGGTCCCTGGTCGAGACCGCCCATCGAGCCGAAGTCGCACAGCGGCAAGCCGCCTGCATCTGTCCGTTCGTAAGGGGGTGAAGTGCGTCCTGCATCAACCTGTTCATTCGGGGCCGAGGCCGGGATGACATCGGCAAGGCCCGGGAAGTGACCCTCTTCGTCGCGAGTTGAACGCGCCGATCGGAGGCACCGGTTTCCCGGATTTCAGTTCGCTAGCACCGTGGGTATCGCTCGGCAACTATATTGCGCTGTCCGGAGTAATGCCCCTAACGCTAGGCCGATGTCCCGGCGCGCGCATATCCTTGCCCTCGTGCTTTTTCCGCTCGTTGTAGTCGCGGCTCTGGTCCTGTTCGCCCACCAGTCCGGCCTTGTGGGCAAGGGGCCGGGCTTCGTGATGCGGGCAGAACTGCCGACAGACAATTCGCCGATCGAACTGCCGGAAATTCAGGGCGACGAAAGCCTGCCGCTGGTAGTCATCGACCCCGGACATGGCGGGCACGATCCCGGCGCGACATCGCAGGGCTATGTCGAGAAGCGCCTTGTGCTCGATTTGGCACTGGCACTCAGGGACAGGTTGCAGGAACTCGGTGTTGCGAGGGTAGCGCTTACACGCGACGAGGATCGCTACCTGCTTCATGCGGAACGCTATGAAATCGCCCGGCGACTTGAAGCCGACCTCTTCCTTTCGATCCACGCCGACAGTGCTGGCGATATCGGCGAAGTGGCGGGCGCGACGATTTATACCTTGTCCGAGCGGGCATCGAGCCAGGCGGCAGCAATATTCGCAGCACGCGAGAACGCTTCCGACACGCTCAATGGCGTGAACCTCGCCGCTGAAAGCGATTCGGTCGGAAATATCCTGATCGAGCTTTCCCAGCGCCGCACCCAGGAGCAATCGGCGCGGTTTGCTTCTCTAATCGAGCGTGTCGGGGAAGGCCGGATCGAATTCCATCCGCAAGCCCGTCGCTCCGCCGCCCTTCGTGTCCTGCGTGCACCGGATACACCGTCGGTGCTCTTTGAGAGCGGTTTTATCTCGAATGAGGAGGATGCTCGCAGGCTCGCTTCCGATGAAGGTAGGCAAACCTTTGCCGAGGTCATGGCCAGTGCAATCCGGCTCTATTTCGCTCGGCAGGAAGCCGAGTAGCGATCGGCTTACGCCCACGAGGCGATTCTCCATCTGGCGCTGTCGAGAATGCCCGTGCTAGGGGCCGTTCCCAGTATGGTTGCAATTCCCAGCCTCGATTACGTCCGGCAGCGCCTGACGGGCGATCCTGCGCGGTTCTCCGCATGGATGCGTGAAAACTGGCACGAGAGCCGCAAGCTCCGCGTGCTGACCTATTTCATTGGCATCGCGCTCGTCCTGCTGGTTCTCGCCTGGGCTTCGCTTGCGCGCAACCTTCCGGAAGCCGATTCCCTGCTCGAATACGAAACGCCGCTGCCGACCGTGGTGCGCGGGATCGATGGCGAGATCGTGCACAGCTACGCCCGCGAACGCCGCGTGCAGCTCCAGTACGTCGATTTCCCGCAGCAGATGGTGGAAGCCTTCCTTTCAGCCGAGGACAAGACGTTCTTCAGCCATGGTGGTGTCGACCTGACCGGCACACTCAATGCGGTCATCGACTACATCACCAAATACGGCTCGGGAGAGCGTGCGGTCGGTGGTTCGACCATCACGCAGCAGGTGGCGAAGAACCTCCTCTTGGGTGACGAATACTCGGTCACCCGCAAGCTCAAGGAAATGATACTTGCGCAGCGCATCGAACAGGTGCTCACCAAGCAGGAAATTCTCGAGCTGTATCTCAACGAAATTCCCCTCGGACGCCGCAGCTTCGGCGTACAGGCCGCCTCGCGTGCCTATTTCGACAAGGATGTCGGCGAACTCGATCTGCACGAGACCGCATTCCTTGCCATCCTGCCGAAGGCACCCGAACGCTATGGCCGCGCGCGATACGAGGATCTCGCGATTACGCGCCGCAATTTCGTGCTCGACCAGATGGTCGCAAACGACTTCGTTTCTTCCGCAGAAGCCGAGCAGGCCAAAAGCCAGCCACTCGGCCTCGTCCAGCAACGCACCGAACGTTCGGCCGATGCCGGATACTTCCTTGAAGAAGTCCGCCGCCAGCTGATTGAACGCTTCGGCGAGACGGCCGAGGATACTGGAGAAAGCGGAACGACGGGCAACAGCGTTTATGCCGGCGGCCTGTGGGTGCGCACATCGCTCGACGTGGATCTGCAGGAGGCAGCGCGCGATGCACTGCGCGCACAGCTTCTGCGCTATCACGGCAATGACGGCTATCGTGGTCCCATCGCCACTCTGAATCCGGAGAACGGCGAACTGCACGCGCAGCTGCGCTCCTCCAACCTCTCGATCAATTATCGTGACTGGCAGGTCGGCGTGGTGACCACGGATGGAAGCTCTCCCGAGGTCGGGATGACCGATGGGGAGAATTATTCGCTCTCGGGTGCTCCCGCTTCGATCAAGATTGGCGATGTGGTCGCAGTGGAACGGTCTGGCGAGGGGTATCGCCTTCGGATCGTGCCCGAGGTTTCGGGAGCTTTTCTCGCCGCTTCACCGCGGACCGGTCGGGTCCTCGCCATGCAGGGCGGGTTCGACAGCAGGCTGGGAAGCTTCAACCGCGCGACACAGGCGCTCCGTCAGCCGGGCTCGACAATCAAGCCTTTCGTTTATGCAGCGGCTCTCGATCAGGGCATGACGCCCGCTTCGATGGTGCCCGACCAGACGTTCTGCGTGTGGCAGGGCGCACAGCTGGGCGAAAAGTGCTTCCGCAACTTCGGCGGTGGCGGCGGCGGTGAGCACACCATGCGTTGGGGCCTTGAACAGAGCCGCAACCTCATGACGGTGCATATTGCCGATGACACCGGCATGGAGAACGTCACCGAGACGATCAGCCGCGTCGGCATCGGCGACTATGATCCGTACTATTCCTTCGCTCTTGGCGCCGGTGACACGACGGTCGCGAAGATGGTCAACGCTTATGCCGCGCTCGCCAACTGGGGGCGCCAGTACGAGGGCTCGGTCATCGACTACGTCCAAGACCGCCGCGGCAAGGTGATCTACCGCAGCGACCGGCGCGATTGTACCGGCTGCAACATGGCCGAATGGGACGGGCAGCCGATGCCGCGTTTCGAGCCGGGTGGACGGCAGGTTCTCGATCCGAGGACCGCCTTCCAGGTCGTACACATGCTGCAGGGCGTCGTTACCCGCGGCACCGCAGTGCGTCTGCGCAGCCTCGGCCTGCCCCTTTTCGGCAAGACCGGAACGACCAACGGTCCGACCAATGCATGGTTCGTTGGCGGCACGCCGGATATCATTGCCGGCATGTATGTCGGCTTCGACCAGCCCCGGAACCTCGGCGGTTGGGTGCAGGGCGGTAACACCGCCGCGCCGATCATGAAGGACTTCATCGAAGCAACCAGCGACCGGTGGACCTCGGACGGTTTCATTGCTCCCCCGGGTATCCGCATGGTCAAGATCGACCGCCGTACCGGCAAGCGCGTGTTCGAAGGTACCCCCGACGACGATCCTCGCGCGGCGGTCATCTGGGAGGCTTTCAAGCCCGATACGGAGCCATCCCGCTCGACCCGCTCGGACCAGCTGGCTGCCGAGCGTAGTGAAATCCTCGAGCTTATCCGCCGGGCACGTCAGGCCGTGAGCGGGGACCGAACCGAGGGACGTGACGACCAGCCTTCCGACTTCGTCGAGGACCAGGGCGGGATCTATTAGTCACCATCCTGCAGTTCCCCGTCGCTTTACAATCCACGCCCGCGCGCTAGGTGGGCGGACCAATCTGGTGAGGACTTGATCTATGCGTGCCGAAGGGCAGGCCAATATCGACCGTATCGAAGCAGCGCTTGCGCTGGTGCGTGAGTCGCTCGACTGGGAGCGCGCGCTGCGCCGCCTCGACGAGCTCGACGCCCGCGTGCAAGACCCGACCCTGTGGGACGATCCCAAACAGGCACAGGTGATCACGCAGGAGCAGAAGCGGCTCGAAACCGCCATCAACACGGTGCGCGAGATCGAGAGCGAAATGGGCGATGCCATCGAGTTCGTCGAAATGGGCGAGGCCGAGGGTGATGACGATATCGTGAGCGAAGGGCTGGCAAGCCTCACCGCACTCGCCGAGCGCGCCGACCGCGACAAGGTCCAGGCGCTGCTTTCTGGCGAGGCCGATGCGAACGATACCTACATCGAAATCCACGCGGGCGCCGGCGGTACCGAAAGCCAGGACTGGGCCGAGATGCTCTTCCGCATGTACGCTCGCTGGGCGGAACGCCGCGGGTTCAAGGTCGAAACGGTCGAATACCAGTCAGGCGAACAGGCGGGCATCAAGAGCGCGACCCTGCTGCTGAAGGGCGAGAACGCATATGGCTATGCCAAGACTGAAAGCGGTGTTCACCGCCTCGTCCGCATCAGCCCGTACGACAGCTCTGCCCGCCGCCACACCAGCTTCAGCTCCGTTTGGGTCTATCCGGTGATCGACGACGACATCGACATCGAGATCAATCCCGCCGACCTCAAGATCGACACCTACCGCGCCAGCGGTGCGGGTGGCCAGCACGTCAACACGACCGACTCTGCCGTTCGCATCACCCACCAGCCGACCGGTATCGTCGTGGCGAGCCAGAACGATCGCAGCCAGCACAAGAACAGGGCTACTGCGATGAACATGCTCAAGGCACGCCTCTTCGAACGTGAAATGGCCGAGCGCGAGGCAGCCGCTTCTGGGGAATACCAGGAAAAGAGCGACATCGGTTGGGGTCACCAGATCCGCAGCTACGTCCTGCAACCCTACCAGATGGTCAAGGACTTGCGGACGGGCGTTCAGTCGCCCACGCCGGACGACGTGCTCGACGGCGCTCTCGACCCGTTCATCTCAGCGGCGCTCGCCCAGCGTGTGACGGGTGAAAAAGTCGAGGTGGAGGACGCCGAGTGATCCGTGCTGCGAGCCTCCTCTTGCTTGGTAGCATGGCGCTGGGCGGCTGCACGGAAGAGCCGCAGGCGGCTCCGGGTTTCCCGCTTCCCGATCGGCCTGTCTCGGGCTTGGGCTCCAACGAGTTCGCCAACGAAGACCAGCGCGACAGCGTGGGTGAAGCACAGAAGGTCATGGACCTCGCGGAGATCAGTACCGGTATGACCGTTGCCGACATTGGTGCTGGCAATGGCTATTACACCGTAAGGCTTGCCGAACGCGTGGGCGCCGAGGGTAGGGTACTCGCACAGGATATCGATCAGAACGCGCTCGACCGGCTCGGGCGGCGTGTCGAACGGTACAGGCTCGACAATGTGTCCATCAGGCGCGGTGAATTTGCCGATCCGCGGCTGCCCGCGGACAGCTTCGACCGGATTTTCATGGTCCACATGTACCACGAGATCGAGCAGCCCTACGAATTTCTCTGGCGGATGTGGCCGGCTTTGCGGGAAGAGGGCCAGGTCATCGTTGTCGACCGTGATCGCCCGACCGACCAGCACGGGATCGATCCACTTCTCCTGTCATGCGAGTTTGAACGCGTTGGCTTCGAGCTCGTGGCATTCAAGGACGCGCCAGAATTGTCGGGGTACTATGCGCAGTTCAAGGCAGCGGCTAGAAGGCCCGAGCCTGGAGAGATCAAGCCCTGCCGGAGCGACAATCCAGAATAGGGGCGTGCGCCCGCAGCGGCGCCAGAACGAGAGAGAGTTTTCATGAGTTTCAAGGGGCTGAGCCCGATTAATTACGGTGGCCGTGAAGTCTGGCCGCTTATCGAAGGCGGCAAGGGGGTCTCCGCAACGAGATCATGCCAGTTCTGGCGCCTGGGCGGCTGCCGGCGGCATCGGCACGGTCAGCGCGGTGAATGCCGACAGCTATGACGAAGACGGTAATCCGATCCCGCAGATCTATCCGCAGGCGACCCGCAAGGAGCGTTTCGAACAGCTGGTGCGCTATGCCATCGATGGTGCGACCGAGCAGGTGAACCGCGCCTATGAAATCGCAGACGGCAAGGGCGCCATCAACATCAATGTCCTGTGGGAACAGGGCGGTGCACAGCAGGTGCTGGAAGGCGTGCTGGACAATTGCGCCGACAAGATAACCGGCGTCACCTGCGGCGCAGGTATGCCGTACAAGCTGGCCGAGATCGCCCAGCGTTATAATGTGTATTACCTGCCCATCGTGTCATCGGCCCGTGCTTTCCGCGCCTTGTGGAAGCGCAGCTATTCCAAGGTCCCGGACCTCTTGGCTGCAGTTGTCTATGAAGACCCGTGGCTCGCCGGAGGACACAATGGTCTTTCCAACGCGGAAGACCCGACCAAGCCGGAAGATCCCTATCCGCGCGTGAAGGCTCTGCGCGAAACCATGCGTGCTGAAGGCGTGAGCGAGGAAACGGCCATCGTCATGGCCGGAGGTGTGTGGTTCCTGCGCGAATGGAACGACTGGATCGACAATCCCGAACTCGGCAAGATCGCATTTCAGTTCGGTACCCGCCCGCTGCTCACGCACGAAAGCCCGATCCCGCAGGTCTGGAAGGACATGCTGCGCACGGTCGAGCCGGGCGACGTGCTGCTGCACAAGTTCTCGCCAACCGGTTTCTACTCGAGCGCGGTGAAGACCCCGTTCCTCTACGATCTCATGCATCGCAGCGAGCGCCAGATCCCGATCTTCAAGCGCGACGAGGAAGAGGGCACCATCCCGCTTATGGATCACGGCAAAGCGAAGTACTTCTTCGTCCACCCCGGCGACCAGCGAAAGGCGCAGGCCTGGATGCACGAAGGCTTCACCGAAGCGCTCAAGACGCCCGACGATACGGTCGTCTTCGTGACGCCGGAAAGTGCCGAGCAGATACGTGCCGACCAGCAGGGCTGCATGGGCTGCCTGTCGCACTGCCAGTTCTCGAGCTGGAAGGATCACGACAACCACACCACCGGCCGTCTCGCCGACCCGCGCAGCTTCTGCATCCAGAAGACCCTGCAGGATATCGCCCACGGCGGCGATCCGGACGAGAACCTCGCCTTCGCAGGTCACGCGGCCTACCGCTTCAAGCAGGACCCGTTCTACTCGAACAACTTTACCCCGACGGTGAAGGAGCTGGTCGACCGGATCCTGACCGGAGATTGATGACTTATCCGGCTCGCTTTCATTTCATGTGAGGCGAGCCGGAATGTCTTCAAACTAGCGCCAGAGCTGCATCGAGCGAATTTCGCCCGGCATTTTTTCATCGGTATCGGGCCGCGAAAGCGTGCGCTCGACGATGCGCCATTTCCGGCGGATCTTCGACTTGTGCCACAGGTCCATCAGCCAGGTGTCACCCGACCAGTCATGGTCGCCGAGCGTGGCGTCGAGTGTCATGTGGGTGGCGAAAACGGCGATATTGCCGTGCCGCCGGACGTAGACCTCGTTGAAACGATAGCCGGAGCAGCGGAAACGCGTGGTCGAGGCTTCCAACCAGCTGGCCCGGTCGAGGATCGCAGGTGTCTTCGAGCCGAGCAGGAAGATGAAATCGCCTGAAGCGAGCGCTTTCATCTGGTTGCGGTCGCGCTGCACCCAGCTGCGCATCCAGAGGTGCTCGAGAGCTTCGATCTTGGCTGAGAATTCGTCCATGGGCTAAACCGCTTACACCTTGTGGTGCGGTGGGCAAGGCCGTTAGTCGAGACCGCTGAGAACCTGGTCGGGCGGGCGGTGACCGTCGGCCCACATGCGGATGTTGGCGATCACTTTCATGCCCGATTCCTCGCGACCTTCGCGTGTGGCACTCCCGATGTGG